>CAYRQK010000001.1:0-100450 GCA_964426605.1 uncultured Candidatus Saccharibacteria bacterium
CCCTCAGATTCTGGATTATCACAGTCTAATATGGCGCGGCTTGTTTAATGGCTGGTCTGTTATTGGCAACATTGATCCGCAATCAAATTGGCGCCATTGTGTCACTGTTTGTTATTCCGACAGTCGAGCAAGTGCTTAGTTTATTACTCAAGGATAATGTGGTTTATTTGCCGTTCAGCGCGCTCAGTGAGGTATTGAGTGCCCCTGTTAAGGGCAGCATTACCTACGCGCATGCGGCCATGGTATTTCTAATATATTTGGTGGTCGGCTGGGTCGTGGCTTGGGTGCTCTTCCTCCGGCGCGACGCCAACTAAAAACACTCCCCTGATACAGAGAAGCGTTTTGTGGTGGAGATTGGCTCAGCTTATTTGAAACCAGGCCACTAGAGGATATCCTAGCAGACATAGCCGAGGGCTGGTCCAATACTCAACGCGCCATTGGCAAGGTCCGCGCTGATGTAGTTATGGAAGTGAGCTATGTACTCTAGGCGTCTAAGACTATAAGACGAAAGTATTTGAAACACGTACATCAATGCTATCCAGTAACCGAGCTACTTGCAATTTTGTATACACTACTGTATAATGGTGTCTATGCACAAGCCCCAAAAGGACTTTAGCGAAAAAGAACTGGTAGCCTACAGATATATCCGCAACCAGTTAGTACATTCAAACCACGCTCCGTCTGTGAGGGAGGTGATGAAACAGCTAGGTTCAACGTCGCCACGTTCAGCCGAAATTGTTATCAACAACCTTATTGAGAGAGGGTTACTCCAGCGGCGCAGTAATACCAAGCTACAGCTTGTTGAGGATACGCTTAGCAGCACCGAAAATGCTACTGCAGTTAGCTTACCGCTAGTAGGTCACGTTGCAGCTGGTGCGCCTATCCTGGCTGAGCAAAACATTGAGGCATATATACCGGTCGATGAGCGATTGCTCCGCGGTAATCCTCAAGATTATTACCTGCTTCGTGTACACGGTAACTCTATGAACTTGCGGCGCATCTATGATGGTGATTTAGCCATTGTTAAGCGCCAACAAGCTGCGGACACCGGCCAAAACGTTGTTGCCCTTATTAATGATGAGGCAACAATTAAAGAACTTGTGCCGGCCCAAGACAAGGTAATTTTAAAGCCCCACTCAACCGACAAGAGTATACAACCAATCATCCTACAGAACGATTTTATGATACAGGGTATCGTAGTCGGTACCATCCCTGGTCAACAACTGTAGGGGGCACCTGAGCCTCCTGATAGCTGCTAAAACAAACGCTTAAGCATCTAAATAGGACGCTTAAGCGCTGTTCCGGCGTCCGTACTTTAACAATTAATAGAGTGTAGTCGAGCTCGACGCATAAGCGTTTGATATTTGGAGCATACAAAAATATATGAACCAAGTACCTTACCCGCGCTTTGAATACTGGCAGTCCGGTACCCAATGGTATTGGCACTTGCAAGCAGCTAACGGCCGTATTGTCGGCGCCAGTGGCGGCTTCAATAGTGAGGCCGGTGTCAAAGACGCAATCGCAACGTTCTGTCAGTTAGTCGGCGTAGCCGCTGGCCGTCCGGCGGTGCACGTAAACCCGCCACGCTAAAATATTAGTGTTTAATAATCTAACAGCGCTAGATTGTTGGCCGCTAATAGCAAAAGACCCACCTGTTCACTCAGGTGGGTTTTCATTTTTTAGAAAGGCCTTTTCTAAAAATAGTATATGATTATGCGTCCAAAATGGCAAGCACAAGCGATATAGGAGAACAGTAGTTTATTGTTAAGGGGGCTGACTATACTAAAGGTTTACTAGCCCAAATTGAGCCTTTAAGGTTGGCTCAATTTTTGCAAGGCTTTCAAGATTAAAATTAAAGGTTATATTAAACCGTCGTTTACCCTCGTCTGTACTGCTTTCAACCCCCTCTATAAGATGTACGCCTTTGGCAGTAATGTGAAAGTTCCTGTAGCCTCGCTGTGCATTATCGCTATCATCAGTAAAGGTCATTAGCCCAATGTCGTTTAAATATTCTATGGCGTTTTGCAAATCAGCCAAGTTACCGTCTGTCATATCAACAAGAGCTTGCTGAAACTTATCGTATTGAGGCTCGTCTTTCCATTGCGAATTGTCATAGCGAAACCTTATGCTCATAAAGTCCATGTCATTGGGCGCTAGTCGCTGTTGCCTGTATACAAGTAGCGCTATGCCACCCGCAATTTCTGTTATTTTCCTCATCTCGTCTCAATTATAAACCGGAGTAACTATAATGAGCATATGGCAAAGAAAAAAGTTTACGGTAAGTGTCGCATTTGCGGTGAGGATAAGCAGCTTACCCAAGAACACTACATACCACGTGGAGCCGGCGGTGGCGCAAAAACTAAAATCTACGGTGGCGAGGAGCTATTTAAGACATTACAAAAAGATGAGGACGGCAACGACTATAAGCCATATGGCGATATAAAACAGAACGGGCTTGTTGCATACACACTATGCAAGGAATGTAATGAGCTATCGGGCATACTTTATGACAAAGAGTTTGCGAGGTTTTATAACGGTGTCCATTACGTGCTAATGTCCCAACTGAAAATCCCTGAGGACCAAACCACGGTGGATTACCTTGAAAGCAAAATCGCAACCATGCAACTTATGGATATTAAGCCACTTAATATCGCTAAGCGTATATTGGTTTCATTTTGCTCTGTTGAACATGCCGGCTTAACTGATAGGCGCCCAGAAATTAGGAAAGCAATTCTAGACAAAGACTATAACCCTAACACTAAAGACTTTGCCATATACATGAGCTTGCATGTCGGTAACAGCGCCTATTACGGAACAATAGCTGCGCTCAAAAATATAAACGGGCTCCATATATCACAGGTTTATGCTGGCATAGAGAGTGAGATGATTGCCTTTTACTTTACGGGCGATAAGGACACAATAGCCACTGGGCTGGAGAATTGCCTTGATATTACGCCGTGGCTAACAAAGTATAAGTACGACCAAATAGGAAACGTGAGCCTTGAATTGATGTTTAACAGGTCAATGCATATGCAGTTTCCCATTAACACCTAAACGTAGTGTTTTGGCGATTTTAATTTGCTATTTTTGCTACTGGTAATTATTTAATTTTAGTATGTTTGGATAGTATTTACAGGGGCGGGGGTGTCCCTTAGATATGGAAAAGATAGTGTCCCTCGTATAATCACCAAAAATATGGGAGTAATGAAAAAACACGTTTTTCCAGGGCTCAACATATGGCGCTAATCCACAGTAAACTATATAATCGAAACTGTCTTAAGTTAAAAAGCAGCGGTTTTTTGCTCTCTGGAGCACGATTGACCCTTAAATTGGGCACCGTGTAAACAGTTTGGGTTAATCCCCGCTGCAATGGCTTAAGACACCGCACGGTGTCCATTTTTGTTTTTGGCACCTTTTAACTAATAAGGAGACGGCAATGCCAAAAGCAGAAAAGTCAGGCAACTGGTTCAAGCGACATAAAATTATAACTGGTGTACTAGCCTTTATCATTCTTTGCGTAATCGTGAGCGCAGCCGGTGGTGGCAAACAAAATAAGCCCGCAACCCAAACAACAGACACTAAAGCAACTACAAGCCCGGCGACTAAAACTGCACCTCAACCGGGTCTAGCGTCACAGGTGCAGGCGGCATACTTAAAGCAAATTGGGTATGGCTCAATCACTGAGCTGAACCAGGATAAAAATGACGTTGTGGGGTCTCCCGAGAATGAAATAACGAGCTTTAGTGATGAAAACACCGGCGTGGTAAAAGTGAACGTACAGGACAATCTAACAAGCGCCCAGGTCAAGCTAATCGGTAAAGATGTTATGGTGGCCACAAGTGATGTTAAAAGCCTACAGTGGATTGATGTACGCGGTACGAACGGAACTTCCGCTGAGGTTTCAAGGCAAGACGCAGGCCTGGCTAATTAAGCAAGGCTTGACGGCACCGGTTTGGGGCACGATACTAGAAACACAATATTAACAATCTATCGTAATTCTATGTGGCTGCGTAGCGGGACGGACCGCTCAAAAAACGGGCAGCAACTACATATAGGATTGTAAGTAAAACGAGAGACGTACTCGGCATAAAACGGGCTTACTAGCGACTAACGCGCCATTGAACATACCGTTCATGGCTTGGGAGTTTTGCCGTGAGTACCGTTTCTCAACAGCAACCTAATTCAGCGGGTAGTATATTAGAGCTGATAAATGTTTTACAAAAAATAAACACCTCAGCGCCGGACGCAGAAATTAACGAAACCTCAATAGATGATAATAATGGCGGCCGTATTATCCTATGACCGATGTAATATTGCTATATGTATGATGAGCAAGAGCTTGACCTAAAGACGCTCAAATATGTCATGTACCTGCGCAAGTCCACTGAGGATGAGGGGCGGCAGATTAGGTTTAACGACCAGGAGCGTGATTGCAGAGAGCTAGCAAAGCGGTTAGGCTTGAACGTCATTGACGTTATAAAAGAGGAAAAATCGGCAAAGAAACCAAACAACCGCCCGGCTTTTAAGGACATGCTCAAACGCATACGGGCTAGAGAGTTTGACGCTATTCTTGCCTGGCATCCGGACCGGCTTGCTCGCAATATGGTTGAGGCTGGCAAAATCATACATATGCTGGATACGGACGTAATTAAAGACATACGTTTTGTATCGCACCAATTCTCTAATGACGCTAACGGCAAAATGCTTTTAGGAATGTTGTTTGTGTTCAGTAAGCACTATTCCGATGACCTATCTAGCAAGGTTACGCGCGGCGTGAGGGGCAACCTGCGTGACTATAAATCAGGTGGTACGCCTAAGCACGGTTATATACGTGATAATGAGGGCATTTACCGCAAAGACGGTGACAACTTCCCGATTATTCAAAAAGCCTGGCAAATGCGGTTGCAAGGCACAAACCAACAAGAGATTTGCGATTACATTAACTCGCAAGGCTACAAAAAGTTTATAGCTAAGCGCGGCGGACACGTTTCGTTCCCGATGAACGATAGTACCCTCAGCAACATATTTAAGGATACGTTTTATTTTGGCGAGCTAAACCAGGCTGGGCAGACGGTGGACCTAGTAGCCGCGCCGGTGCCGTTTGAGCCGATGATTAACCGCGAGATGTTTTTCCAGGTCCAGGAGCTTAGCAGGACCAGGCGGCGTACAAGCAAACAAAGCCGCAGACCGTTTCTACCGCTACGTTACATGGTGTACTGTGACGTATGCGATTTTCATAAGCCAATGCAGGTGGGGCGTTCAAAAGGTAGGGACGGTACTCACCGCCTGTATTACACATGCCTCAACAAAGATTGTCCGCGAGCCAAAGGATTTAAGAGCATACGCGGCAAATTGGTGTTTGATGAGATTGATAAAGTTATAAAAGAGAAACTGGTAAACCTACCTGACAGCGCTTATGACGAATATCTTAAAGAGCTTAAATCGTATAGTGATACTGCTAAGACGAAATTACGCAGCGAGCTAAGCCGGGCAAAGGTAACAAAGGCTGGCTATGAAAAGAGGATTACGGAGTTGTCGCCCAGTCTTGCAATTTTAACTGATGAGCGGGCAAAGCAAACGATTAGCAAACAGATTGCAGAGGCGTCACAGCTTATGCAACAGCAAGAGCAGCTTATACAGCAACACCAAAAGAGCATTGACCGTAGCACCCTACCGGCTATTGATAAGGACGAGTTTAAGACTACCCTCAAAGAAATGGCAGAAAAGCTCAAAGCGGCTGAGGTGTTTCAAAAGGACGTTATTGTTAGCAATTTGTTTTTGAAACTCTATTTTGACCAACAAAAAATGACGCGGTACTCCTTAAATGAGCCGTTCGCGTCATTAGTTGCGTTAGGTGGTTTCCAATATGGTGGGGGTGCCTGGACTTGAACCAGGGACCAATCGGTTATGAGCCGACTGCTCTAACCACTGAGCTACACCCCCATAATAAGACAAACCTACGGTGCTATCACCCCAAAAAATCTTTGATTTTTCAGGGACCCCGATTTTTCTCATTGCGCCAGGCGTCGGAATGAATCCGCCGCGTGGGTTGCTCTTTTCCCTGAACTGCATCGGCCCAAGAAGTAGTTAACAGAGATGAGTATACCAGAAATGCCCGAGGTTATATACTGGTAGGGTTATGCTCAACAACGCTGTACGCTTTGCCAAGAAATACTATCCATATCTATACGAACTACGGGATATCCGGGTGGCTGGTTTAGTGGTGTTCGGCATCATCGTACTGTTGATTAGCTGGAGCGGCGTGAAGTCTATCGATACTAACTATCAATTGCAAAAGCAGATCTCGGAACTCAAACAAGAGGATGCCGTGTCGAGCCTAGGTAATCAGAATTTGCAGCTGCAAAACGAATATTATAAGAGTAATCAGTATTTAGATCTGTCGGCTCGTCAAAATTTGGGTCTGGCACTGCCGGGCGAGACGGAGCTGATTGTGCCTAAATCCGTGGCCTTACGCTATACGGTCGATGTACCGTCGATCAAGGCTGTTGCCGACAGGGCAGCAGCCAAGCAGCCAACCTACCAGCGCAATATGCAGGCCTGGGCAGATTTTTTCCTGCACCGACAAGACTCGGGCAATTGACATTCTCACCTCTGTTTGATACAATAGGCCAGTTCTAGCCAAGATATCGCGGGGTGGAGCAGCGGCAGCTCGTGTGGCTCATAACCACAAGGTCGCAGGTTCGAGTCCTGCCCCCGCAACCAAAACAAGGCGCCCACGGAAGTGGGCGTTTTGTTTTGGTTCTGAGACCGACTCGGTTCTACGACGTGACGGCGAAGCCGGCACTGGTCGCAGGTTCGGTGTAGCGAAACCACGCACAGGAGCTTGCTTCGAGCATGGTTTCGCGGAGGAGTGTTTTGCGAAGCAAAATGTGCGCTGTCCTACCCCCGCAGCCAAGTGATGCTGGCTAGATATGAAACGGTTCCAGAATTTTAACGATTCCGACCCGTTTTTATTTTACTTCTGTTATATAGGCTCCAGCCTTTTGCTCAACTTATTATTGAGGGATACAGAGCATCTATGGAAGTAATGGTTATTATCTTGCCCCCACCTTGCTGTTCCATGATTTCAGAAGTGTGCCCAATGGTTAAGAAAACGCTTCGCAAATTAACACGTGTTACTTTTTAAGATTGTTCTTCACTCACTCGTTTGCTAGAGGTACTTCAGGGGACTATAGTTAGGCTAGGAGTTACTTATGACATCTCCAGTAGTTACAAAAATTAATGACTATTTCTCCAAGTTCCCCAAGCGGTCGTATCCTAAAGGCCAAATACTGGTTTTTGCCGATGAAAGCCCGGGGCATATCTTTTACATGGTGAAAGGTGCTGTGCGAAAATACGACATTTCCTACAGGGGAGATGAAGTAGTAGTTAATCTTTTTAAACCACCTGCGTTCTTCCCGATGTCCTGGGCCATTAATCGTACACCAAATAAGTATTTTTATAAGACTGAAACCGAAACCGAACTGCATGTAGCCCCAGCCGGTGACGCTTTGCAGTTTATTAAAGACAATCCCGACGTGATGCTCGACCTGTTAAGTCGAATCTACAGAGGCATGGATGGTTTATCGGGCAGGATAGTTCACCTGATGTCGGGCTCGGCTGAAAGTAGGCTGTTGTATGAACTAATCATAGAGTGCCGTAGGTTTGGAGAAAAAAATAAGGATGGTGGTTATTTTCTTAGTACCAGCGAGATAGATCTAGCGGCTCGCTCTGGTTTATCTCGAGAAACGGTAAGTCGGGAGATAAGAAAGGTAAAAGATGACGGACTTGTGAGTGTTAGCAGTAAAGGCATACTAGTAAAAGACCTCTCTGCGCTAGAGGAAAAGATTGGTATGGAGATCTAAGTTGCAGCGTCCTTTAATTCAAACGATTCGATAGACTCAAATATCGTATCGTAGTCTCCGGGATCAGGCCGAGCATATGAAGCCATTCTGACTTGAACTGGCATAATTCTAAAAGCGACATACTCGTCGGCGTTCAACTTAGCTATAGGTGGGATACCACCTTCACTTGTCTTGAGACTAGTCATGAAGACAGCCGCAGCAACCCGATTTATTTCGTAACCGTCAGTAATCTCATGTGCTTTACCAATTACTTGAGCAACAGTCTGGCTCGACGGTTCAAAAATCACCAGTACAACATGGTCATTTCTTACTAAGTTATCATATTTTTTAGTGCCCTTTTTGGTTAGAAAAGAAACGTTGAATTCTTTATCGATTGTATGATAGATAACAACCCCGTGGGGTTCGTTATTTGGATCTACACTAGCTAATACGCCTGCATGATTACTGCCTATGAAATCATGTATCCTTTGCTGACGCTCGGATAAAGGTTGGTTATCGGTTTTATGAAACATGATGTAATCTCCTTGTATAGCCATGTTGCTTTCTTGTGTTCATGAAGTATATGTGCCTTATCAATTCCCGACTGTGATACGAATCAATGACCATCGAAGCTTGTAAGCGTTTATTGATCTATCTGCTTGTCGGGCGCAGCTCAGCCAATATGGGCATTTGTCTAGGGGACTACAAGCACTCTAGAACATAAGCGGAGGTATATTAAGGCTTATGAAGTCCGGCAGGGCAGTCCTCCTGCACTCAAAAGAAAGCCTATGATTTCATCTTGAATAATTGTGCAGGAACGCATATCAACTTTGAAACTATCAGAGGTAGCAGGATAAAGCCTTCCTTCTAAAAAGTGACTTAAAACACCTAACCAGCCTCACGACCTGGGCGTGATCGCGGTCACTGCTCTAACTGATAATATAGCCTACAATAAGGTCGTATTAAGGGGAGGGTGGACGTGGAAAGACAACGTATTTATTCATCGTCAGGCCGAGTTAGCGGAATGGATTTTGAAGATTTACTCGAAGAAATCGGCGATGACTGGCAAAGTAAAGCTCGCAAGCTTCAAACACGTCGATGGCGTGCCTTAAAGCGATCCGCGAAAGGGGGCTATAATGATCACACTACTTAGGGCTGGACAGTATAAGCTCATAGAAACCAAACATAATAACAAGGTTCTTTATCTGGATAATA
Organism: uncultured Candidatus Saccharibacteria bacterium; assembly: GCA_964426605.1. GTDB lineage: Bacteria > Patescibacteriota > Saccharimonadia > Saccharimonadales > UBA4665 > JAGQNT01. Next base: position 9,060 of record CAYRQK010000001.1, read on the forward strand.
ATATCTACGCCTGGGTAGAGCCTGCAAAAATAGGAGAGATCTTAGTGGTTTCACATACAGTCCATAAAACTGACTGTGTCTTGAGCATGGGTCACTACAAGTTATATGATGTAGATGATGAGCCAAAATTGTCTGACCAAATACATCTAGAGTTGGAGGTCGGCGTAAACCATTGGCAGGGCTATCTGCTGCTAACTGGCCTACCCGATTCACATCACAAACGTGGCAGGATCATTCCTACTATCGAAACGATTACGACCGATCCGCAGTATGAACATGGACACGGTATACATAAAAACCTAGCTGGGGCAAAATGAGAGAATTTACTGAAGCAGAAGCAAAAGAGCTGGGCGAGCAGGTCGGTATAGATTTTAGCAAAGTGAATTTGGAGCAGTTTCGGTTTGGTTTGTCGGTTGAACTCGAGCATGGCTCGCATGACGCTGAAACTAATGTTACCAATGATGACCCGATAGTTACGGCTAAGATTACATGGGCACACCTAAAGGAAATCCCTGACTACTACACAAGATTAAACAAAATGGAGGCGGACGCGGAGTCATGACGACTGGCTCGAGGGGGTTTTATGGAAGGGTCTAAGCGTAGAGTACAGGCAGTACTGCAATCTACTGCCTGTACTCACTACGGCATTGAAGCTAATAACCTACGTCAGTTCTTCACGGAGGCAGAGTGGCTTAGTGTCAGTTAAGTGTGGCTTGACGCCATATATTCCAATTTTCCAAAAAGGTTTTCAACCTTATTGCAGATTTCATTCATAAATTACCACTTTATCCTTGAAGTGACCCAAATCACTTAGTAATCATCTTGATTCAGTATAATAGTCGTATAGTAATAAAATAACAAAGGGCTACTCATGGCAAAAATTACAGAACGTAAGGCAATAGACAAAGTTTTTATTCTATTGGGGATAGCAATGACGGCAGTGCTGTTAGTAGTTGGGGGCTTGGCCTGGTATGGCTATCACTTCGCAACTAATAGCGTGAAAACTGAGCTATCGGAACAGAAAGTATTTTTCCCTGCTAAAGGTAGTCCAGCAATCACCACTCTACCAGCGACTGATCAAAAAGAAGTAAGCAAATACGCAGGGCAACAACTTGTAAATGGGCAGCAAGCTAAGGTTTATGCCAACAACTTCATTAATGTGCACTTGTCTGAGGTTGCGGATGGCAAAACGTATGCAGAAGTCAGTACTTTAGCGATGCAGGACCCGACCGATGCTAAATTACAGGCAGAAAAGGCAACACTGTTCCAGGGGGAGACACTGCGAGGTCTCCTGTTGGGAGCTGGCTATTCTTACTGGATTTTTGGGATGTTGGCAAAATACGTTGCAATAGCAGCATTTGTAGGTGCTGGTGCTATGGCCATACTTGTCTGGCTCGGGATGGTACATGTAGCCAAGCTGAAGTAAATAAGCATCACTCTTAGACGGACGCTGCTATCTATAGATTCCATGGGTGATGAGGTTCCAATTCGACCGCACGTACTCAACCAAGTGATACTTATATCCTCTTCGGAGGACTTTCTGCTTAAAACAGATCTGACTAACTCTTGTTTCGGCGAGGTTCCAAACTACTATTATAGGGAGAGTTATACTAGTTGTGTAATGAGTTATGAAATTACCGATGGGATAGCTGAAGCAGATCTTAAACCTTGGCTAGAAAATGCTCTTCGGAAGTACGGTCTTTATGAGGGGAAGGCGGTGAACTATACGGATGCAGACGTGGCCCCTATTATTATGTGTACGGTGATAGTTGAAGATGAAATATTGCTTGCCAAACGAGGCTATGGATTGGCAGATGCCGAGGGTTACTGGTCAACGATTAATGGATTTATTGATGAGGTTAAACCGGTAGCAGAATTTGCCCAACAAGAGTGTCTCGAGGAGTTGGGCTTAGCAGTAGAAATAAGTCAGATTAAAGTTGTAAGTTCATATACACTTAAAAACCCGAAGGAAAAACGCCGCTATATCGTATTTCCTTGCCTGGTGGAACTCGACAAAAAGCCAGAGATTAGACTTGATCGGGAGCACACTGATTTCAGATGGATTAAGCGAGCCGAGCTTGAAACATACGACATCCTGGACGATTTACCAGTTGCGATTGACGCAGCCTTAAGTGTGCGATAGGCAGAATGATGGATGGTATTGATCGGACGCGAAAAGCTCCGGCTCCAGTTCTACGTGGACGGTCCAAATGAAACTTTAGGCCTACGTAGTAACTGCCGCCATCTGTGAATTTTAGTTGCCAATATGTGGTTGGACACTAAAGCATTTTGGTTCTACGTCTCAAACCGATTAGCCGATATGCCTCAACAAGCGCATACTATACAGATAATCACAAGTATGTGTCGCGCGGGGCGACCGGGGGAAGACAGTATGTCAAAAGACAGAGGCCGAAAAGAAGTGAAGAAGCCTAAACAAGCAAAGACGGTCTAGTCGTGGCTTTGACGGCGAACGAATACAAGCGTAATTTTCTTGCGTCCGAAGATGCTGTCATGATAAAGCGAGAACTAGAGCATATGATGAGCGATCCCAAATACAATACGCGGTCGTTCTATACACCACACCAAGACGAGAATCTGACATTTGCCGACAAGCACATGAAATATCTCAGTGAGCACCCCAAGTTAAAAGCTTCTGAATACCTTTCGAACTTGCGTCTCATGACTAAAGCCCGCACGTAATGTACGCAGTAGTATTGACAAATTAACAAACTTATGTATAATATAGAATAGTTTTAAAGGCCTTAAAACAAACACAATATAAAACATACGTAGCACCAAAACAGAAGGAAATTGTAGCGTGAAAAACCCACTGAACTTGGCATTTGAGTATGCCACCACAACCGATCGAAATATTTTAAAACTCGACTCACTTTTGAAGAAACTGTAGACTCAGAGCACTATCATACCGGTAGCAAAAAGCCCATCATAATGACGGGCTTTTTGTGCACCAAGAGCAGGGAGCGGTTTACTGCTGGCGTGCAGCTTTTTCGGCAGCGAGTATTTGCAAGTAGCGCTGTGCAAAATTGCTATCAGGGCCACCCAGTGGAATCTGGGTAGAGTCACCGGCATCGGCACGCAACTCAGATAATTGTTCGGCATAACGCATAGCATCGTGTGGTGAGAGTTGGTTGAGCAACGCCGGACGAGACTGCCCGCCGGTGGCGGCAAATACGGCAACTGCCGAAATAAGATTGTGCAGCGTGTTGTCTTCGACCGTGCCAAGCGTTACTCCAGTTTCACCAGAAAAAGAAACATTGGAGTGATATCGTGGAGCCCCTGGAACCGGGTCGAAAAGTAGCATTAACTCATTGCCATTAGCAAAACTGACTCGAGCATATCGCTCGGCCTGATTAGTTTTCCAATCGTACTCGCGGCGTACCAGTGAGCCATCGTCGCGAAAATCAAACGGGCCGAGGCCCTGGCGCAACGTTACGCGCACACCATCTTGCTCGAAGATGGTTAGGTTGCCTTCGCTCTGTTCAATGCCGTCGATATCGTGCAGGTAGCGATTTTCGATCACGGAACCACCATCTTGGACACGAGCAGTATTCAGTTCTTGGTCAAGCAATGAACTTGCAATTGCCAGCTGGTGCGGCATCTCTATGCCGAAGACGGCCAGGCCTTTCTGGTCAGTAAAGCGGTTATCGAGTACCACATTTGGTACGCGATCTTTTACGAAGTGAACCGCAATGCCTGTCATAGGATTGCCGCTTGCCGCTTGCTCGGCGATGATTGCACGACCGCGGACAACTGCCTCTGACGCCAAGTAGTTTTCATTTACAAAGACTCGCTCGTCACCGATCTGCTCAAGGGCATCTAACATGGCGATACGCTCATCATTACCCGAAACGACGGGCTTTTCGAGTAGCCAGGCAGCAGGAGTAATGTCAGCGCGCATCAGTGCGGCTAATGTCGCATTTGTTGATTCGGCGTGCTTGCCCGACGCGGTGGTGTTGTCTACTACGTGGAGGGTGCGATCTTGGAGCGCGTTGGGGAGTTCGTCGAGGCTGTGTATAACGGCAAGTTTGCCGGATTCCTCGGCCGCGGCACGTCGGGCCGGGTCAATGTCGTAGCCGATGCGGCTGACATCAAAGCCATCGAGAGCGTTCCAGATTTCACCGTGTAAATCCATACCGGCTTTGCCGAGCCCATCTTGAAAGACGACTAGTTCAGTTGTTTGCTCCTGGGACATAGGGACCGCTCCTTCGGTTATGTAGACAATTGTGACAAATTGTTAGGCAATAGTAAATTGCTTATGAATCGTCGCGAACTACTTTTGCATTGATGGTGACGACCGGGCGGCCAATACTGACGTAGTGAAAGCCGGCTTCTTCCATAGAATGACGGCTGTGCATGTTGCGGCCATCGAAAATGACCGGTTGTTTGAGCAGGGACTTCATGCGTGTAAAATCGGGCTCCTTGAACTCGTCCCATTCGGTGAGAACGAGTAAAGCGTGTGCATCGTGCAGCACGTCGTGTGGGTCACTGCCAAAACGGATCGAAGTGTTTGATGCAAAATGTCGTTTGGAGTTGTCCATGGCCTCGGGGTCATAGGCGGCAACCGTCGCGCCAAGTTCGGTCAGTGCCTTAATAATTTCGAGTGATGGTGCTTCGCGGATGTCGTCAGTGTTTGGCTTGAACGACAAACCCCAGACAGCGAAGTGTTTACCACGAATGTCATCGCTGAAGTGTTTGAGGACTTTTTCGACGATACGACGCTTTTGGCGCTGATTGGCCTCGAGGATAGCGCTGAGAATTTTGAAATCGTAGTTGCTGTCGCCAGCTGTTTTGTGAAGGGCTTTGACATCCTTGGGGAAACAGCTACCACCATAACCGATGCCGGGTCGCAAAAACAAGTGCCCAATGCGTTCGTCCGAGCCGATGCCGCGGCGGATATCATCGACATTGGCATCAATAAGTTCGCACAAGTTTGCGATTTCGTTCATGAACGATACTTTCATAGCCAGAAAGGAGTTTGCAGCATATTTAGTCATTTCGGCTGAGCGCGTGTCCATCCAGATAATTTGGTCGTCGGAGCTCGTGTATGGACGATACAGTATGGATAACATGCCTTTGGCAATTGTTGAGTCGGTACCGATGACGATGCGATCGGGTTTTAAGAAATCTTGCACAGCATATCCCTCGCGCAAAAACTCTGGGTTGCTGACGACATCGAACAGCATTTGGGTGTTGGCAGCAATGCGCTCGCGAACTTTGTCGGCTGTACCCACGGGTACGGTACTTTTGTCGACAACGACCATGTAATGGTCAACGAGCGGGCCGAGATCTTCAGCTACCTTCAGTATGTATGACAAGTCTGCCTCACCGTCAGCGCCCGGTGGCGTAGGCAAGGCCAAGAACACCATATCGGCATCTTTGACACCCTCGGCCAGTGATGTCGTAAAGCGAATGCGGCCGTGGTAGTGATTACGGTCAAAGACGTCTTTGAGCCCCGGCTCATAAATAGGAATGTAACCTTGCCGAAGTTTATTGATTTTGTCGGCATCAATATCAACACATGTAACTATGTTGCCAGTCTCAGCTAGGCAAACCCCGCTGACTAGTCCGACGTATCCCGTTCCAACGATTGTTATATTCATTACTACCTAACCAACTTGTTCTATAGGCATCATTGTAGCATGGTATATGAGAGGTGGCTGTAGGCTTCGACTACTTGCCAGAGAAGCGGGACGCCTTGATCTGCTCGAGCATTTCTTCTTGTAGAATACGATTGGTGCGAATAATGTCGGCAATTACGCCCAGCACCAGGCACATAAAGGCGGCACTTATAAATACACTGCCCAGAATGAGCGATTGCAAGTGACTGCCGGTGTGCTTATCGATAACGAGGAAGAGGGCATACCGTGCGAAGGGGATCAAGCCGATGACGAATAAGATCGACCCTATGATACTCACGACGACGTAGGGTCGATACATAATGTACGCTCGAATGATGGCACTCATGGATTTAAGGACGTGTTCCCAGCTGCTCTTGAATAGGCGTGATTCGCGGGTCTTGGGGTTGGTTTTGACCGGGATGCTGACGATAGGGATGCGCTTATTACCGGCCTGGATGGTCGTTTCCATACAGTAGCTGAAGTCGGTGATGATATTGAGACGCAGTAATGAAGCCTTTGAGTAAGCCCTAAAACCGCTAGCTGCGTCAGGAATGTTGGTGCCGGCAGCGCGGTTTACGATGTAACTGCCGAAGCGTTGTAATAATTTTTTGGCGGGTGAAAAGTGCGCGATTTTTTTGGTCTGACGATCGGCAATAACGATCTCGGCCTGGCCGTCCAATATGGGCTGGACAAGTGCGGGAATCATCTCTTGCGGGTACTGATTGTCGCCGTCGGTGTTGACGACAATATCGGCACCAAGTTCGAGTGCACGAGTTGTGCCGTCGCGGAATGATCGTGCCAGGCCCATGTTTTTGGCATGGCGTACGATGTGATGCACGCCGAGCTTCCGAGCGACTTTGATAGTATTATCGGTGGAACCGTCGTCGATAACTAAGTACTCCAAGATGTCGACGCCCTTGATTTTCTTGGGCATGGTCGCCATGACGAGTGGTAGGGTTGCTTCCTCATTGAGGCACGGTATTTGAATGATGACTTTCATGCTGTAGATTCCTCTTTCTTAGTGCTCAGTATACCTCAACAATATCTTAGCGAAAGCGGTTACGCTCGTTAAGCAAGTGGTAATATTTGTAGGCCAATGCCGCCAGTAATACGACACCGTATACATACCAAACCATTTGATACCAATACCCCGAGAGGTCTTGCCCCAGGCGTAGCCCGTGATAAAAGATTACCGCTAGTGCGATGTCGTTGAGGACGGCGATGTATTTCCACCACGATCTTTGTCCAAACCAGTGCTGAAGTTCAAAGGCCAAGAACACCAGTAAACTGAGTGAGCCGAGAATAACAATCCAGCGTTGCATCGGTGCCACGTAGGTTTCGTAGCTGCCTGGCGGCAGGCCATAGCCGTCATGAAATCGTTGGGCGATAAGTAACCCGGGATGCAGTAAAATGGCGCCCAGTACCAGCCAACCGGTGCGATTGAAGTACGGCTTGAGCACCTCTTTAGGTGCGTCATAGTAGTGTCCGATGGCTGCAATCACACACTGCGACCACATCATACTGAAGGCCAGCAACCCAAAGATCGGAAATACTTGGTATGTCGTGAGGTGTAGTAATTGCCACCTGTTGTCGCTGCCCCACGCGATGACTGCTAATGCACAGGTGAACACAGTGAGGCTGATGGCAGCGACGGTCAGCCGGGTAGCGGTACTTTCAGGTCGTGGGAATTTAGGCATAGTCATACACTATTATGCGCTATGATAGGATCACTACGTAGCATAAGGGGGTTATCATGAAGAAGGTTCTTATCATACTCATTGCAGTGCTTATTGTTGGCGCTGTCGTTTTTGCGCTTGTAAAAGCTAACTCGAAGTCTGGTGACACCATGTCGGGCATGAACATGTCGTCCTCGTCTACTGACGCCAAAAATCCTGATACATCATCGCAGGCGGTCGCAACCGATAAGGTTAGTATCAATGACTTTGCCTTTTCGCCGCAGGCTATCACAGTGTCGGCCGGTACAACGGTCACCTGGACCAACAAAGATAGTGCCGAGCACACTGTCACGTCTGACGATGCGAGCAGCGATGGTCCCAACAGCCAGCAGCTTGCCCAGGGCGCCAGCTATACATTTACCTTTGCCACGGCCGGTACATACAAATATCACTGTGCTAACCATCCCAACATGACCGGCACAGTCATCGTCAAATAAAGGTCAAATATAAAGAACGGCGCGTGGCCGTTCTAGTACGTTCTTGTGGTAGCCATCGATAGGACTACACGGGACGTTATTAAGACTGAACTGATTAGCATGTCTCAAATCGTCACTATGTACGATAGGTATTATGTGGGCTAGCCTAAGCGGCTGTAGTTGAACCCCGGGACTTAAAGATAGACCATGCGGCCAGTAGGGAATAATTAACGATCTTGCCGTTCCGAATCATGGCGTCAACCTCGGATATTGATGTCCAATGGTCGGAAATATCTTCCTCTCTGTCGCCACCTGCTTTCTTGACTTTGGTACAGTCGCTGGCCAGGTACACGTACATACGAGCGCTGGTGCGGCGGTTGTCGATATAAAACCAGCCAAGCTCTACAGTCTGCTTGGGCCGCAAGCCTGCTTCTTCGGCGAGCTCGCGGATTGCACCCTCTGCAGCAGTTTCGTTTGCCTCGACTTTGCCGCCAGGGAATTGATATAACACCTCATTGGGCGGATACGAATACTCTTGCTGTAAAAGCACCTTATCACCTTGAGTACAGATGATACAGGCGGAATCACCCCGTTTTTCAAATACGAGGTATGGTACTTGTTGGCCGTCTGGGAGCTCGACATTGTCTTCAATGAGCGTAATACGAGGATGAGTGAATATAGTTTTGCTGCTAATTGTTTTCCAAGCCATAATTAATTCTCTCACAATATTTTGGTTACGAGTAGCTTACCGTCATCTGCACTGGAAATGATTGCATTTGATGCGTGAAATTCTTTTTCAATCAACGTATCGGGCAGTACTACACAACCATCAAGTTGCTCTGGTGACGCGACGCTTGCAGCGGCGGCAATGACGGTCTTCCCTCCGCTTAAGCGCATATTGCTCGCTAAATAGCGTGATGGAGTCCCGGCGTCTTCCCAATATCCGGGATAGTCTAGGAAATAATGGGATACAGCGGAGTGTCCAATAGAGGGACATACTATGTCATGGTATATATTGCAGTTAATTGGGGTGTCGCTGTTTCGACGAGCAGTAGTAATCCAGTTCATGAGGAATTGATTACGCAAGATAAAAATGCCGGTAGTGCTGAGGGTATCTTGCAGTGTACGCTTCTCTACTGAACTGGGGTTGTCATTTGTAAGAGCCACGTATTCACCGTATGGCTTTGGAGGAACTGTGAGTAGTGTGATGTCAGCATCTTCTGACTGGTGTTTTTCCCAAAAATCTAATATCGAAAGACCATCGTATATATGGTCGCTCGGGAGTATTAGGGTATCGCCTTCACTGTCGGCATTTGAGATGAGGTCGTAGTGCTTAATTAGAGATCCGCCGCTTCCGATTGTCTCATCATCACGAAGTACTTGTACGTTCTGAGTATCCTGAAGATATTCTTCAATCTGCAGACCTTGATAGTCAGTACTTACCCAGACATGTTCGCTTGCGGCGGTACTTACTGCTATCGGGAAGTTGATAATACACCCGTCCGGGCTGCCCATTGTAAGTAGCGGTTTCGGCAGTTTTAGTGTGTGTGGGTGTAAACGACTTCCAAGGCCGCCCGCTGGAATGAACGTAGCTAGTTCACTCATGGATACCTTTCCTTCAGTAGCTTGGCATACACTTTCTCGAGATCAGTAGTGTGATTTGAGATGTCAAATTTTGAAACAGTAGCTAACCCGTTGCGTGCCAATTTGTGTCCCAACCGCTCATCTTGCAGTATAAGCTGTATACTAGCGGCAAAAGATTTTTCGTCTTCAGGTTGCGACATAAGACCATTTTTGCCATGAGTTACGATTTCGTCGAGCCCGGTCGTATTGCTGACGACCAGAGGAACTTGTAGAGCCTGCGCTTCAATTGCCGACAAACCCAAGCCTTCATATAACGACGGAACGATGGTACACTTTGCAGCCTTGTAGAAAAAGGGCAAAACTTCACGGGGAATGACCTTGTGTGGTCTAATAATTTTTGTATCAACAGATAGCTCTTTAGCGAGTTGGTTCACCTGCAGGGCATAATGTATATCAAACGGGTCGTACATGCCGGTTAAGACTAGCTTAAGCTCATGCTTCTTATTGATAATCTCGAGCGTGCGAACTGCGGTAAGAATCCCCTTTTGTGCCGTAATACGTGAGGAGAGAATCATGTATGCGTCTTTAGGGGTCAACGCGCTGCCGAAGTACTCACTGAATGTATCGTTGTTTGCCGTAAAGGGGTGTTGCAAAGTATCAAGTTCGATACCAAGATAGGAGAGAGTAGTTTTATTTTCTTCGACACCGAGGGCTACTAAGGAATTACGATAAGCTTTGCTGCCCGCAATAATGCAATCGTAGGCGTTCGTCGCAATAATGAATTTTGCTAGTGCAATATCCAAGTCGGCCGTAGGATAGTAGCCAATCGAACGTTCTTCTAGCACCGGCGTATTATAGGGAATGAAAACGATAGGACATTTGATCAGTTCACGGTAAGTGCTCACTAAAAGCATTGGCATAAAGTTAGATACCTGCAAAATGTCAGGAAAAACACGGTTAATATGCTCGTAAAGCTCTTTACCTGGCCTTCGCATACCCTGTTTGCCGGTAGCGAATGATTCTAAGTCGTGGACGTACTCTAGGGAGAAGGGAAAGGATCGGTCGGTGTGCTGTGCCTTGAGAGCGTAATCAGTAATGACTGTAACCGTGTGCCCGCGAGTTGCCAGCGCGTGAGCAATTGAGTAAGCGGCCGTCCCGCTACCTACTACCTGTGGGTAGAACCGAGCACTAACTATACATACGCGAAGACCGAGCATACTATTTTAATAACATAAAATACTTAAATAAGCAGTATGGTAGCGGCGACAAGACTTGAACTTGTGACCCCAGGCTTATGAGTCCTGTGCTCTAACCAGCTGAGCTACGCCGCCTCGTGACATTTTGTTATTGCAAAAGCAGTACGAGAACAGGGGAGATTGTAGCAGGTTTTGTCCCTGTTGGCTAGGTTAGTAACTACGAAAAGCGAGGTAGGCCACGGTAATCAAGCCCAACACGATGATTGCGATACGAATCGAATGTGACGAAATTCGTCGGGCAAATCGCGCACCACTATAACCACCAATGGTACCGCCAGCCGCCATTATGAGCCCGGCGTGCCAGTCGATGATATTGCCACCGGTCAGTATAGCGATCGATACAGCGCACATTACCGTGCCGGCGACGTTTTTCATAGCGTTCATTTGGTGCACGTCGTGGATGTTTGTAAAACCCAAGAAGGCTAGCATGATAAAGCCCATCCCAGCCCCGAAATAACCGCCGTATACCGCGACAGGCAACAGACATATACCGATGATGACGAGTGGTTTGATACGCTTGCTGCGGCTGTGTAAGTGCTTGTGTAGATAAGCGTGCAAGAATGGTTGGAAGGCGAACAAGGCTAGTGCAAATAGTAGGAGCGGCGGAATGATGTGTGCGAAATCATCGCCACTCGTGTTACGTAGTGCCGTCGCACCAACCGCCGAACCAATCACGCAGGGAACGAGCAGCCAGGTATATTTCAGCGGCACTTTGCGCAGGTGGTCGCGGTAGCCAAAAGCTGATGCCATCTGACCGGGTAAGACCATTATATTGCTTGTGGCGTTGGCAACGAGTGCGGGCAAGCCATAGGCCAGCAGAGCCGGGAAACCTAACAGTGTCCCACCTCCAGCAACGGCGTTTATGATACCTACGACGATACCAATCCCAAATAGAAATAATTCTTTGAGCACTAACTCGTGACCTTGTGTGTTTGCGCAAACCAGGCAGCTGCCTGGTGATAGGCGTCTTTGTCACCTTGTGCGTCACCCACAATACCCTCATCATAGGTCTCAGCAATGCTGTAGCGGCTGCCACGCAGCGCTACAACTTTCGAGATGGGCGGACCTTCGTTGCCGCGTGGCTCGCCTAGTACTACGCCCGGTACATCGTGCCGAAACAATACTGTCTCGTACTCGTTTTGATAGATCAGGTATTGCTGCAAGATAATCGTTTTGTCTGTGAGCGTGTTAGTGAGTCGGATAAAATCATCTGGCGTGAACCAATGGTTCATCGATTTCATGTATGCGCCAGGGAATCCGCCGAGCGCCGGTATTGACCACGAATCATCAGTCACAAGCACGGGCTTGCCTACAGCTGCGAAGGCCTTGGCCGCCTTATCCCGGACGATCAACTCAGCGTCTTCGCCCTGGATTTCATCGATATCAAGGATGATCTGTTCCAGGTTAATGCCGTGCTTGGCAAAGGCTGACTGAGCGAGCGCAAATTTGTGTTTATTACCCGTGGCACAGAGTAGGGTGTTTGTCATGATGCATATCAGTATAGCGTACCGTGATAACTGCGCTGCGTAGGCACGGGTTGTATAATATAGGCGTGTTCTTTAACACATTCGATTACAACTTTCGCTAAGAGCGGCCAAAAGGGGTCGAGGCCCGACCTTTCCTGGCCGCTCTCAGAACAAGACAGTGTACCGCACCCGTGTGTGGGACTATAGGCTGGCTTGGCGACGCTCGCAGGAAGGGAATGCCATGACAAAGGCATCCTTGGCTCAGGGGAAGCAGATCCTCGATCTGTTCTCTGGTTGCAGCAGTGAAGAAGTTCAACAGTTTATCGAAGCCGGTGACTTGCTTGGTATGATGGCCGTAACCGACCTCAAACGAGTTGATCGTAGGGCTTTTGCCGATCTGCTGGCCGGGTCGGTACCGGCAGCAGCACTCAAGCTATGGTCCACTGCTGATGTTCTCCGAGCTTTTGTAGCCCGGAATAACGAACGCGGATGGGGCTTTACGAGAGAACAGATTAGTACTCTGGAGGTGAGTATGCCGGCTGACGCTGTCAGTCGTCTCGACGATATGTCCAGCTTGGAGATATGGCTGGGTGACCTGCCGACGACCTTCGAGGAACTATGGGCCTGGAATGTACATGTGCATGGCAGTGCCTGGCGCTACGACGGACTCAAGTCAGACTCGCAGCATCTGCGCTTGCTTGACCCTGAACAGTCCTATAGTAGTCAGCTGTCAGCTAGGTGGGTCAAGCTCGACATCACTGCCAACCGCGGTCAGACATCGGAGGATATTGACGACTCCATGGGCTACCCGGGGCTTGCCGTCCTGGCGGCCGCCGCGCTGCAACCCATCTGGTTGCCAGCCATTGATCGCGATGGTCTGTTGGGCGTTTGGCTGTTTGGCCTACTGGCGATGATTCCTGGCGAGCATGCCTGGAGGAATGTCCCACTTCTATTCTGGGATCATGGCAGTCATGATGAGGTTGGTCTCCATGCCCGTTGGAGCGGTCACCGACGCCGGGATTGTACAGTCCCGGTGTTCAAGAAGTTGTAATCGAGGGAGTCTTCGGACTCTCGCGGGCGTGGTCGGACTTTATCTGAGTCTTCGGATCGAAGTCCGACCGCCCCACCCGGGTACCTGTCGTTTGTTGCTCCGCAGCAATTATCAGACAGGTACCCTTTTCCATTTTTTGATACCATACGCGTATGCAGATACAGGTTAAGCCGGGGAAATATGTGGTCGCTATCAGTGGAGGCGTGGATAGCATGGTATTACTGCGCCTATTGTATGGCCAGGAAGGCCTGGAACTGATTGTGGCGCACTTCGACCATGGTATCCGGCCAGATTCGGCACAGGATCGACAACTTGTGCAAGCGACTGCCGCCGACCTAGGATTACCATTCGTCTATGCAAATGGCCGGTTGGGCGAGCAGGCCAGCGAAGCCGTGGCTCGTAAGGTGCGTTACGATTTCTTGTACGCTACCCAGCAAGAATACGGCGCGAAGGCTATCGTAACCGCGCACCACCAGGACGACGTGCTGGAGACGGCGATTATTAATATGCTGCGTGGCACCAACCGCCGAGGCCTAAGTTCACTCAAAAGCACCGATGGCATTGTGCGGCCGCTGCTGGATTACCCCAAGCAGGCTCTGCTGGAATACGCTCGGGCGCAGGGCATTGTCTGGCACGAGGATAGCACCAATCGGGACGAACGCTACGTACGCAATTATATTCGTCGTCAATTGTTAGCGCGCTTTTCGGATGCAGATCGTCGACAGTTTGCCGCGGTGCTAACAGATAGTGCTCGACTCAACCACGAACTCGATGCACTCATCGCCCAGCAGCTGCAGGCTGTCACGGACGATAACCACATTCGCCGCCAGCGTTTTACTGACTTACCTCACGCTATTGCTCGTGAAGTTATGGCAGCTTGGCTCCGTACGTACTCTCTCGAATTCGATAAGGCAACCATCGAACGGCTGGTTGTGGCTGCCAAGACGGCTCAGCCAGGCAGCAGTGTTGACGTGACTTCTGGCTGGCAATTACACATCACCAAAACTACTCTGGCACTCCGCCATCCGGAGCGCTAGATAATTAGAATAAGAGATTGTATACTTAGACAATGCCTATGAAAAACCGCCCCAGCGCCCCCAATCATAAACCTACCAAACCGGGTCGTCGTAACGCCAAAAATGCGGGCTTTATTGCCTTGATGATTCTAATTGCACTCGTTGTCTTTGCTGCCTATGGTCAGTCGGCCGCTAGCAAGACTATTCCACTGACCGAAGCTGTCAGCAATAGCAACAAGGGTGAATACAGCAAGATAGAGGTGAAGGGTAATCAACTCAATATTACCAAAAAGGGCGACAAGCTGCCGACCGTCAAGACCTACAGCGACCCCAATGCGAGCCTAAAAGAACTAGGATTCAACACCCAAAAGGTTGAGGTTTCGTATGATGCCGTGTCGGATGGCAGCTCATTCTTGGTCCAGTTGCTCCTCACACTTGGCCCAGTATTGCTGATAGGCGGTCTGCTGTTCTTTATGATGCGCAGTGCCCAGGGTCAAGGTAATCAGGCGCTGAGTTTCGGCAAAAGCCGAGCGCGCTTGTACGGCAACGAAAAAGATAAGGTGATGTTTGCCGATGTTGCCGGCCAGGCCGAGGCCAAACAGGACCTCGAAGAAGTTGTCGAGTTCCTCAAATTCCCTAAGAAATTTGTTGGTGTCGGTGCCCGCATCCCCAAAGGCGTCTTGCTGGTCGGCCCTCCTGGTACCGGTAAGACTATGCTAAGTCGTGCTGTGGCTGGCGAAGCCAATGTACCGTTCTTCAGTATTTCCGGTTCGGAGTTTGTCGAGATGTTTGTCGGTGTTGGTGCTAGTCGTGTCCGCGATCTATTCGCCAAGGCCAAGAAAAACGCACCGTGCATTATATTTATCGACGAAATTGACGCCGTTGGCCGCCGCCGCGGTAGTGGTATGGGTGGCGGACACGACGAGCGTGAGCAAACCCTCAACCAGATTTTAGTCGAGATGGACGGCTTCGAGCAAGGCCAGAATGTCATCGTTCTGGCGGCAACTAACCGTGCTGACGTACTCGACCCAGCGTTGCTACGCCCTGGCCGTTTCGACCGCCGCGTGGGTATTGGCCTGCCCGATCGCAAGGACCGCGAAGCCATCCTGAGGGTGCACTATGCCAAGAAACCACTGGCCAAATCTGTCGATCTCGATGCCCTGGCTGCCAAGACTGCTGGCTCATCTGGTGCTGATCTGGCAAACATTGCCAACGAATCTGCCATCATTGCCGCTCGCAACAATCACACCGAGATTTCTCAGACCGACGTCACCGAGGCCTTTGAGCGTGTTGCTATCGGCCCCGAGCGTAAGAACAAAATTCTGAACGAAAAAGAAAAAGAGATTACCGCTTATCACGAAGCTGGCCACGCCGTTGTCGGCCACGTGTTGCCCGACAGTGATCCGGTACACAAAGTGACCATTATCCCGCGCGGCGGCACCGGCGGTGTTACCTGGTTCTTGCCGCCTGAAGACCGCAGCTATACCAGCATCATCGAATTCAAGGACGTCCTGGCTCGCGCTCTTGGCGGCCGGATTGCCGAGGAAGTCATCTTTGGCAAAGACCGCGTCACGACTGGGGCCGGCAATGATCTGCAAAAGGCTGCCGAGATCGCTCGTGACATGGTCATTAACCAAGGTATGGGCAACAAATTACGCGACCAAGTC
The DNA here is from genome assembly GCA_964426605.1 of uncultured Candidatus Saccharibacteria bacterium. Taxonomy (GTDB): domain Bacteria; phylum Patescibacteriota; class Saccharimonadia; order Saccharimonadales; family UBA4665; genus JAGQNT01. The sequence continues at coordinate 24,891 of CAYRQK010000001.1, forward strand.
TTTCATGTTGAGGACGGCATCATGATGGAGCGTATCATGCACGAGCGTGAGTATTCCGACGACACTGCCAAAGTCATCGACCACGAAGTCGAAGATCTCATTACCGAGGCTGCCAACCGCGCCCGCGCTGTTATCAAGGCCAATCTCAAGCGCATCGAAGCCCTCAAGGATCGCTTACTCGAGAAAGAAACCGTCGAAGCCGAAGAGGTGCTCGAGCTGTTGCACGGTTCAACGCTTCCCAAAGAAGCCGCTCTGTACTAATAAATAAGTTCACTAAAACCACAAAATAAGTGTCATTTCTCTGCCTAGAGGTCCGACCTCTAGATGGGTTTGTGGGCTTGGGGAACTGCGGGGTGGAGACGATGGATACATGTGTGTGGTTTGGATGCTAGAATGCATCAAACTGACATAATTATCATCGCTCCACCCCGTGAGGTAGTTCTCTGTTAGAGATTGTTTCTGTCGTAACCGAACTTATCCATGAAATTGTCCAGTTCGTTCGCGGCTTTCATGAACAGTTCGTCGTCCCTGGCGCGGCACTCATCGCACAGCAGATCAAATTGCTCTTCGGTGAATTTCTTGCCGCATTCGTCGCACGCCCCGTGATCTTGCGTGTCGTCTTCGGACATCATTACTCCTTGTCAGAGCTCGGAACTGGGCCGGTACTGGGGAGGAGTCTGGCTGTAGTCACCAATGCGAGCACGCTCGAACGGTGATCTATTGCGGAGGTCGTAGCGACCAGTAGCTTGGGCGGCAAAATTAATATTACCGTAGCCGGCATTCGCGAGTCCGAAGCGGGTACGCATCTGCGCGTTCTGCCAGAAGGTGTTGGACCTCCGAGCTCGGTCGAGCAGGTAGACAATGCGACCCAGGCGGATCACAACGAGTGCGAGCAGCACGAGCACGGCAATCTGGAACGAGGCCGTCGGGTGAGTCTGGACAATGTCCACACCCTTGGTGATCGGTCCTTCGAGCCAGCTGAGCGGGTTGAGGTTGAACATGTTGGTGCCTTTCTGTTGATGAGTAATGATGGGGTGCGGCCAAACGATAGAGTATCGCGTCGTCACAACCCACCATCGACACCAACACCATAAAAGGCAATCTAACAGAGAATTTGTTAAAGTGCTTCGGAGAAAAGTATTTCTCGACGAAACTATATAATTCTGTCATAAATACTAGTAAATGTCAATACACTCCAAGAAGGAAAGCTTACTGTATTTCTGAAGGGAACAGGGTACAATAAACCATAAGCCTGTTTTCAGGCCTTATACGTAATGGCAAATATTTCTGACACACTTTCTGGCGCCTCGCGGCGCAAAGTTCCTTCTCACCAAGAGGGAGTTGTTTTATTACTACAGGTGCCACGTACTAATGACAAAAAAGAGCTGGCCGCCGAGCAGATGTTTGCCAGTCTGCACGGCTTGCTCAATACACCGTCGCACAAGCGGTTCACACCGCCCAAGCGCGAGTGTCTGAGCTTTGAGATAGCGGTTATTGGCAAGCGCATCGGTTTCTACGTGTGGGTTCCAACGTATCTGAAAGATTTTGTCGAAGAGCAGATCTATGCTCAGTATCCGACGGTGCAGATATCCGAAGTACCGGACTATACGCGGAATGATGTGCCGCATTTTACGACCACACTGGTTACCGAGATGAAAATGACCACGCACGAAGCCCTGCCTATCAAGACGTTCCAGAGCTTCGAGGTTGATCCGCTGGCCGCCATTACTGCTACACTCGCCAAGTTTGAGGAAGACGAGGAGGCTTGGATCCAGTTGCTCATTCGACCAGCTGAGCCTAAGTGGCACAAGAAGAGCGAGCGCTACATCGCTGGTCTCAAGGGCGGCACCGGCAGTCGAGGTATCACTCGCGGTCTGGCCGAGGCGTTGTGGAAACCGCCAGAATACAAAACCGAGACTGTCAAGTTGGCTGATTATGACCAAACCAAAGTCGGCAGTGCCGAGGAAAAAAGCCAAAAATTAGCGTACGAGACCAACCTGACTATTGTTTACCGCGGGCATATGCCGCGGCCCCAGGCCCAACTGCGTCTACAGTCCATAGTTGCCAGCTACAAGCAGTTCAATACGACCTACTTGAACGGCTACGAAGCCAAGCGTATCAGTGATGATCCGTATCGTATTAGCCTATATCAGGCACGGCATTTTGAGCGAAAGGGCAACCTCCTGAATATCGAAGAGGTGGCCACCATGTACCATCTGCCGCACACCAACGTGGAGACGCCGTATATCTTGTGGGCTATGAGTCAAACGGCCGAGCCACCGGCCAATCTGCCGATAGTAACTACCGCGTATCGTGATGACGTCAGCCCAGTGGGCAATACCAATTTCCGTGGTCGCAACACTATGTTTGGCATGCCGCGGTCCGATCGCGGTCGGCACCTGTATATCTTAGGGCAAACTGGTGTTGGTAAATCTGGCCTTTTGGAACTACTAACAATATCCGATATCTACAGTCCGTATGGTTTTGCTGTCATCGATCCACACGGCGATTATGCGGTGAACGTACTACGGCGCATCCCGGCCGAGCGGGCCGATGACGTAATCTATTTCAATCCTGCCGATACTGATTTTCCGATTGCCTTCAACCCCATGGAGGTTACCGATCCCAAGCTCAAAACACACACGGCGTCCGAGCTCATCGGTGTCCTCAAGCGTATGTTCGAGAGTTGGGGTCCGCGTCTGGAATATATCTTGCGTTACAGCTTGCTAGCACTGCTTGATTATCCCAATGCCACGATGCTCGACATCACCCGCATCTTAACTGACAAAAAGTTCCGCAACGAAGTGCTAGACTACGTCGAAGATCCAGTAGTGCGCAACTTCTGGACCATCGAATTTGCCAGCTGGAATGATAAATTTGCCGCCGAAGCCGTCGCACCGGTGCTCAACAAAGTCGGTGCCTTTACGGCCAACCCGCTGGTGCGCAACATCATTGGTCAGCCCAAGAGCAGCTTCAATATTCGGCAAATCATGGACGAGCGCAAAATCCTCATCGTCAACCTCAGCCGCGGCTTGGTGGGCGAGGACAATGCCAGCCTACTAGGTTCGTTGATGGTTACCAAAATGCAGCTAGGCGCCATGAGTCGAGCCGATATTCCGGCTGAGCATCGCAGCCCGTTCTATCTGTATGTTGACGAATTCCAGAACTTTGCTACCGACAGTTTTGCCACTATATTGAGCGAGGCCCGCAAGTACGGCCTCAACCTGACGGTTGCCAACCAGTATATTGCCCAGATGCCCATGGAGGTTAAAGATGCGGTGTTTGGTAACGTTGGATCGATCGTATCGTTCCGGATGAGTGCCGACGACTCGCGCACCATGGAGCGCTACTTTGAGCCACAGTTTACACAGCATGACTTAGTACACATGCACAATCGTCATTTTGTCATCAGCATGACTATCGAGGGTGAAAAGGTCCCCGGTTTCTCGGCGATTTCACTCAATTTGCCACCGCAAAACGAAGACCATTCAGCATATATTATCGACCATAGTCGAGCCACTTACAGTGTCAGCCGCGATTTTGTTGATCGCTACATCCACGAGCGCTACTTAGTTGATGCGCCCAAGGCTGCCCGGCCAGCAGCGGCCCCAAGGACCCCTAAGCAATTACCCAAAACAAAGACATCTGTATTGCCAATCACTGCTCCGGTTGAGGGGAAACCAGCGCCGCTCCAACCACAGGCGGCTGCATCTCCTGTCGCACCGGTTTCGCCAGTCAAACCGAAGCGCCGCCGCACTCGCCGCCGCAAAAAACCGACTGCCGTCACCGGTCAATCGTCTGGTGATATGTCGGGCGACAGTGGCACCATTCACTTGAAATAGGCTGTTTTTGGGGTGTTTTTGATGCCCAGGTGCTCTATACTATCAGGCAGAATAGCTCTCTAGAATCATGAATCCGACTGCACCAACCACACCCCGAAAGAAGCGCGTGCCACTTGCCAGTGTGGCAACGCTGTTGATTGTGACCTCGCTGATTGGCCAAGTGCTCGGTTTCTTGCGAACCAAGCTGGTCAATTCCAACTTTGCCGCTACCGGTCCGCAGAGTACCGATTCCTATTTTGCCGCCTTCAACATCCCCGATTTCTTCTTTTTCACCTTGGCTGCCGGCGCACTGGGGGTGGCGCTCATGCCAGTGATCAGTGATCATTTACAGCGTGGTGACCGCAAAGCCGTCAACGAACTAGTCTCCAGCCTGCTCAATATGTTGGCGATTATCATGTTTGTCGTCGGCATCTTTTTGTTTGTGTTTGCGCGTACGCTTATCAGCCACGTGGTGCCCAACATGTCGCCGCCGCAGCTTGATAATGCCACAACTATCATGCGGCTGATTGCGTTTAACCCGCTCTTCTTCACGATCTCCGGCATCTTGACCAGCTTGCAGCAATCGCTCGGTCGGTTCTTTTTCTACGCTATTGCACCACTATTTTATAACGCCTGTATCATCGCCAGTATCTACATCTTCAAGCATAATATTGGCCTGGTTGGCCTCGGTTTGGGTGCATTGATCGGCTCGATTGCCCAGATGCTGATCATTGGGCTCGGTACGTTCAAGCTGCGCTACCGGTGGAAGCCACGAATCTTGTGGCGGCGCAGCGATTTCCGGCTGGTACTTAAGCAGTTGCCGCCGCGTTCACTGGACCAGGGCGTTGATCAACTGAACTCCATCGTAGAAACGCGCTTCGCGCGGCGCCTAGGTGACGGCTATATTAGCTACTATAGCAATGCCTATACGTTGTCGACGGCACCGGCTTTGCTGATCGGTACCGCCATATCTACGGCAGCATTCCCGCGACTCAACCAACGCCTTAGCCAGGGGCGGCCCGATTTGTTCCGCAAAGATTTTCTGTTGGTACTACGGATTATTATCTGGATCACTGCGCCGGTCGTTGTAGTGGCATATTTTGGCCGGGGTTATCTAGCCCGTATGATCTTCTCGCGTGATGCGCCAGAAATTGCCCTGATTTTTGGCTTCCTAGCAGGCGCTATCTTTTTCCGCACCGTGTATACACTGGTATCACGTTGGTTTTATGCCCAAAAGGACACAATGACGCCCATGATTGTCTCGCTGTTTACGATTACGCTCAATATTGCGCTGGCGTATATTCTGTCGAAACAGACCAGCTACGGTGTGGCTGGTCTAGCAATTGCCCAGTCGATTGTGGCCATGACGGAGGTATTTGTCTTGATGACGATTATGGTCGCACGTGATCACCAGCTACTCAATAAGGAATTCTGGGGTGGCTGCGCACGTATCTTATCAGTGACGGGCTTTAGTGTCATCGCTGGCTTTGTGATGATATCTATCTATCCCTTGCAGGCGGCCGACCAGGGTATCATCACCCTAGGAAGCAAGCTGGGCTTCATCACCGTGGTCGTGTTCTCGACTCACTTGCTTATCTCTGGATTGTTTGGCCTGAGTGAGGTCCAGCCAATTTATGCTCGACTCCGCAAAATCATTTTCCGTCCGGTCCGGCTCGAATAGCTGCCACCTCTGTTATAATAGACAGCAATGAACCAAGACCATATTCGGAACTTTTGTATAGTGGCACATATCGACCATGGCAAATCAACGCTGGCTGACCGTTTGCTGGAGCTAACTGGCACGGTGCAGAAACGTGATATGAAGGCGCAGTTGCTCGACCGCATGGATCTAGAGCGCGAAAAGGGTATTACTATCAAGCTGGCCCCCGTCCGTATGCAGTACAAAGACTACGAGCTGAACCTGATCGACACCCCCGGACACGTCGATTTTAGTTATGAGGTATCTCGGAGCCTTGAGGCCTGCGAGGGGGCTTTGCTCGTAGTAGATGCCAGTCAGGGCATCCAGGCCCAGACACTGGCCAACGTGTATCTGGCAATGGCCGCCAATCTGGCAATCATCCCCGTTTTGAACAAAATAGACCTACCGGCTGCCGATGTTGAACGCGTGGGTGCTGAAATAGTCAGCTTGTTGGGTTGCCAATTCGAGGACATTATACAGATATCGGCCAAAACTGGCTTAGGTGTTGAAACGGTGCTGGAGCGCATCGTCACCGATGTCCCATCGCCATCTAGAGGTCCGACCTCTAACGGCGAAAGTGACCTGGATGCAACGGATACGAGGGCGTTAATTTTTGATAGCTACTACGATGATTATCGCGGTGTAATTTTGTATGTACGGGTGTTTGAGGGTGAAATTGGCAAGGGTGTTCACATTCGCATGATGGCCACCGGCGCCAACGGCATTGCACTAGAGGTCGGTGCGCTCAGGCCTCAAATGTCACCCGGCAAAGGTTTGGCCGCCGGCGAGATTGGCTACATCGTCACCAACCTCAAAACCACTCGTGATGCCAAGGTGGGTGACACGGTTACGCTCACAGCTCAGCCTGCCACCCAAATGTTGCCTGGCTACAGGGATGTACGACCGTTTGTGTATGCGGGCTTCTTCCCGGAGAGCAATGAATTCTATCAGGAGTTGAAGGACGCTGTTGAGAAGCTTTCTTTGAGCGACAGTGCCTTGCAATTCGAGCCGGAGAATTCGCCGGTGCTAGGCTTTGGTGTGCGCATTGGTTTCTTGGGTTTACTGCATATGGATATTGTGCGCGAGCGACTAGAGCGCGAGTACAACCTGGAGTTAGTGGTCACTAACCCCTCAACCGACTACCAAGTGACGATGACGAATGGGGAAGAGATTGATATCAAGAGTGCTGCCGACCTGCCCGATCCGGCACACATCGAGGAGATTCATGAGCCGTGGATCAAGGGCGAAATTGTTGTCCCGGATAGGTATGTTGGTGCGGTCATTCAGCTCATTAATAGCAAGCGCGGCTTGCACAAGAATCTTAGCTATGTCGATACGCAAGCACTCGTCAGCTTCGAGGCGCCGCTGGCCAATTTACTAACGGATTTTTACGATCAACTCAAAAGTATTACGAGTGGCTACGGTAGCTTCAACTACGAGCTTGATGATTACCGGGCGGAAGATTTGGTGCGGGTAGATTTCTACGTGGCTGGCGAAATAGTCGGTGCGCTCAGTGTCATGGCTCACCGCTCGGAGGCGCAGAGCCTAGGTCGTACCACAGTTGAGAAACTCAAGGAAGTCATACCACGGCAGAATTTCCAGGTGGCATTGCAGGCAGCCATTGGCGGTAAGTTTATCGCTCGCGAAGACTTGAGTGCCTACCGCAAAGACGTTACAACTGGTCTGTACGGTGGTGATGTGTCGCGCAAGAAAAAGGTCTTGGCCAAACAGGCTAAAGGCAAAAAACGCATGAAGCGCTTTGGTAAGGTTGATATTCCAGCCGAAGCCTTCACCATCATGCTCAAACGAGATTAGCCAGTCGTCTTGCTCGCTTGCTCTGTTGACATTCTGTCATGAGAGTTTACAGTAGTGTCCAATCATGACTAATTGTGAGCACTACGGTCAAATGAATAAAGACCCCGAGTCGGGGGATTGCGACATTATTGATTTTGGGCTGTGGCGTAGCCGCAAGGGCGCCCGGGCCTACTTGGACCAATTTGAGGAGTCGGTACCAGAGCAAAAGTTCCGGCTACATCTGATGTACGATCAGGCAGCAGCAGATCAACAACAGTTTTTTACAAGTGGTCACCAGCCGCCCGAGCACGGCGATATCTCGTATTAGGCTTGGAGTGTCTTGAGATCTTGGATAATCTCGGCGGCGTGCGTTTTGGGGTCAACACCACGATATTCTTTAACAATCTGGCCATCTGGGCTGATGATAAATGTGTTGCGCTCGGTACCCATGTACTCACGGCCCATGAACTTTTTTGGTTTCCAGCTGTCGTAAGTTTCGATAACTTTGTGCTCGGTGTCGCTTAGGATTGTAAAGTTGAGATGGTATTTCTCGGCGAATTTCTTGTGACTAGCGACCGAGTCCTTGCTGATGCCGACCACCTCGACGTTGCCGATTGCTGTAATATCATCCCGTTCGTCGCGGAAGTTACAGGCTTCTTTGGTGCAACCCGGGGTATCGTCCTTGGGGTAAAAGTACAGCACCAGCCACCGGCCGGCGTAGCTGGCTAGCGTTTTGGTATTGTCGTCTTGATCTTGGAGCGAGAAGTTGGGGGCTTGTTTCATACCCTTTACTATACTCGCTTGCGTCGCCCCGCGACTACCCCGTATACTTGGACGGTGGAAGAGACTTTACAGCAACTCGTCGATTCGTATCGCGTTTCTCCAGAAGCAGTCGAGCTCGTTAAGACGACGCCAATCGTGTTACTGGTGGGCGTCAGTGGGGCCGGCAAAGATACTATTAAGCATCGTTTGCTCGCAACGGGTAACTATCATCACATTGTGTCGCACACTACGCGACTCCCTCGCGAGAACGGTGGTGTGCTCGAGCAAAGTGGCGTCGAGTATCACTTTATTACCAAGGAACAAGCCGCTGACATGCTCCGTGCCGGTAAGTTCGTCGAGGCTAAGAAATACGGCGAAAATATTTACGGTACCAGCGTGGCTGAGATTCAAAGGGCACATGACGAGGGCAAAATAGCTATTACGGACATCGAAGTTCAGGGCGTTGCCGAATACAAGGCTATTTCGTCCGGCGTGATCGCTGAGTTTATTTTGCCGCCCAGTTATGAGGAATGGCAGCGTCGTCTGCAGGCTCGTTATGGTTCGCAAGGGGCTGACCCAGTCGATATGGACAAACGTATGCGCACTGCAATCATTGAGCTCAGAGAAGCGCTTGACAAGCCGTACTATCACTTCGTCGTTAACGAACATATTGATGAAGCGGTAAGGGCAGCAGACAGTATTGCGCACCACTACGATCAATTTACGACCATCGATCAAAGTTTTCGTATCTGGGCCGAGCGCTTACTCGAAGCCCTGCAGGCTGGTTCCTGAAATACTGGCACTCTAGACTTTTGAGTGCCAAAACGTTATAATTGGTGCACTATGACGAGTCGACAGCAACAGATTTTACGGGCCATTGTCGAGCAATATGCCGAAGTTGCCAGTCCGGTTGGCAGTAGCTTGCTGGCCAAGGTTTTCGACGTGTCGAGCGCTACGGTACGTGCTGAAATGGCTGAGCTAGAGCGTGGTGGCTACATCATGCAGCCGCATACCAGTGCCGGCCGCATCCCGACCGACAAGGGTTACCGTCTGTATGTAAATAACCTGACCGAGGGTGGTGAGCACGACATACTTGCCGAAAAACGTGGTGAGCGGGCTCTCGTGCAACGCGTGCAAGCTGGCGGCGCGCCGGAGCGCCAAATCCGCAACGCGGTCGACACACTAGTACAGCTAACTCAGAATTTAGGTTTGGCTACAATTGGCAATCAACTGTACATGAGTGGTCTATCCAACCTATTTGGTCAACCGGAGTTTATGAATGGTCAGCAAGTGCAACAAGTTGCTCGTTTGCTCGATAACCTGGAGCCGTGGCTGCGTGAAGCCGCCCCCAATGAGCCCCTCAGTGTCTACATAGGTCAAGAGAACCCTATTGGTCGCACCGCCGGCTGCAGCCTTATTATTAGCCGTTTCCGCAGCCCATTTAGCGATCGTAGTTACATCGGCCTACTGGGTCCGACTCGCCAAAGTTACCGCGAGAGTATGCTGCTTGTGCGCCGGGCTGGCGAAGAACTCGAGGAGGCCATCTATGCTTAAGAAATCTTTACGTGTCGTCGACAGAGTGAGCGAAGAAATCATCGAACACCCCATCAGAAATGCCAAAATCGCGGCCGGTACTATCATTGCCTGCCTCGCTTTGGAAAAACTTCATGAGGGTTACAACACGTGGCGTGATCGTTCCGCGGAGGAGCCTACTCTCCGGGAGGAAATGCCGGCTCAACCACAACCATTGGAGGACTACCATGAGTGATAAGAAAAAAGTCACTAAACGGCCCGCAGCCGACAGTGCGCAACAAATTGCCCAGCTGACCGAAGCGTTGCAACGCGAACGGGCTGATGCTACGAATATCCGCCGTCGTCATGACGAAGAAATGACCAACCTGCGCAGCCGTGTAAAATCCGCCGTCGTCCAAGACTTGCTGCCGATTATCGATAACTTTGATCGGGCACTCAAGCACGTACCCAAGGACCTCGAAGGCAATGGCTATGTCAGTGGTATACAAAGTATAGTAAAGCAATTCGAGAAGACGCTAACAGATATGGGTGTGGAACGCATCAAGACTGTCGGTGAGCCATTCAACCCGCACTTGCATGAAGCCGTCAGTATGGAAGAGGGCGATAGTGGTGAGGAGATTATCAGCGAAGAATTGCAGCCGGGCTACAAGATTGGCGACGACATTGTCCGTCATGCCATGGTACGCGTTAAGGGTTAGCAATGCGGGAGCGACTATTCGCTGGGTCTGATTATTATTCCGAGGATGAACCCCTTGTGGTGACGCCAGAGATCGCATGCGGTGCCGGTCTGTGTTTATTTCTTTTACAAAGCGAGGGAGCCGAACCTACCGCTGAGGACAAGGCCTTGATTATCGAGACGGCAAATTATGATCTTCGCCGAGCTGGTCTAGAAGAGACAGTCGATGAGGCGGTATTTGCAACTGTTCGGAACGTGATTGGCACATCGCTCACAGATATGAAAGGCTAAATTGGCACTCTTGACATGTGAGTGCCAATTTATGTATGCTACAATTGTATTAGCACTCTACCGTGATAACTGCTAACAATGAAGAAAGGGTATTTTTAGATGAGTAAAATTATTGGAATCGACTTAGGGACCACTAACTCGGCGATGGCCGTCATGCAGTCTGGCAAGCCGGAGATTATCGCTAACAGCGAGGGTAATCGCACCACGCCATCAGTGGTGGCTGTGAACAAAAGCGGCGAACGTTTGGTGGGTCAAGTGGCTCGTCGCCAGCAGGTTACCAACAGCAAAAACACTATTTATGAAGTCAAGCGCCTGATCGGTCGCAACTTTAGCGACAAGGAAGTCCAGCGTGACCTCAAATTGATGGGTTACGAGATTGTCAAGAGCGGCAACAGCGTCAAGGTCAAGATGGGTGACAAAGAGTACAGCCCCGAAGAAGTTAGTGCTATGATTCTTGGCAAGCTGAAAGCTGACGCTGAAGCTTTCCTGGGCGACAAGGTGTCGGAGGCAGTCATTACGGTGCCGGCCTACTTTGACGACAGTCAGCGCCAAGCGACCAAAGACGCTGGTAAGATTGCCGGACTTGAGGTTAAGCGGATTATTAACGAGCCGACTGCTGCCGCTCTGGCCTACGGCCTCGACAAAGACAAGGCCGAGGAAAAGATCGCTGTCTACGACCTAGGTGGTGGTACGTTTGACGTTTCGATCTTGGAGCTGGGCGATGGCGTGTTTGAAGTGAAAAGCACCAATGGTGATACCCATCTCGGTGGTGCTGACTTTGATCGCGTCATCATCAATTACTTTGCCGACGAGTTCAAAAAAGAGCACGGTATCGATATCAGTGACGACAAGGCAGCCATGCAACGCTTGCGTGACGAGGCCGAGAAGGCCAAGATTGAGCTATCGGCCGCTCAAGAAGTCGACGTTAATTTGCCGTTCTTAACGGCTGACGCCGACGGTCCCAAGCACTTCGAGCACAAACTGACCCGTGCCAAGCTCGAGAGCCTGGTTGGTGAGCTGATCGACAAGACGGCTGATCCCTGTGAAAAAGCGCTCAAAGACGCTGGCCTCAAGGCCAGTGACATCGACGCTGTTGTGCTGGTCGGTGGTATGACCCGTATGCCAGCCGTCCAGGAAAAGGTTAAGAAAATCTTCGGTAAAGACCCCATGAAGGGCGTGAACCCCGACGAAGTTGTGGCCATCGGTGCCGCTATCCAGGGCGGTGTGCTGCAGGGCGACGTCAAAGACGTGCTGCTGCTGGACGTGACTCCTCTATCGCTTGGTATCGAGACCATGGGCGGCGTCATGACTAAGTTGATCGAGCGTAACACCACCATTCCAACTAGCAAATCCGAAGTATTTAGTACCGCCGCCGACAACCAGCCACAAGTTGAGATCCATGTTGGTCAGGGTGAGCGCGACATGATCGAGGGCAACAAATCACTCGGCCGTTTCGTGCTGGACGGCATTGCGCCGGCGCCACGCGGCGTACCGCAAGTTGAAGTCACCTTCAACATCGACGCCAACGGTATCCTCAATGTGACCGCCAAGGACAAGGGCACCGGCAAAGAACAGAATATTACCATTCAGGGCAGTGGGAGCCTCGACAAAGCCGAGGTAGAAAAGATGGCCAAAGATGCCGAGGCCCACGCCGACGAAGACAAAGCCAAAAAAGAAACGGTCGAGGCCCGCAACTTGCTGGATAGTAGCATTTACCAGGCTGACAAGTTAAAGAGCGACAACGGCGATAAGATCAGCGATGATGATAAGAAGACCTTAGATGAGGCTGTTGAGGCTGCCAAGAAAGTCGTAGCCGATGACAAGGCCACCAAAGACGCGCTCGAAGCCGCTGCCAAAGAGTTGAACGACAAAATCATGCCCATTGGTGCCAAATTGTACGAAGCAGCAGCTGCCGAGGAAAAACCAGCCGAGGATACTGACAACACCGGGGACAGTAAAAAATCCAAAAAAGACGAGGGCCCCATCGAAGGCGAAGTCGTTGACGACAAGAAATAGTAATGTCACTATGCCCCAAAGCCTCTCTCGAAATGAAGAGAGGCTTTTATCTTGACCAGGTGGCGGCCGACTGACCTGCGGGTGTCACAGAGTACGTGTATGAGTGGTAGCTATGTTTGGCTTTAATCGAGAAGTACCACTGCCCGAGCAGTGGCAGGATGAGCGTATTCAGTCGGTAGCGGCCTTGCTTAGTTTGGCGGCTAATGTGTTAGTGGAAGGCGGGTCTGCGCAGCAATCCGAGGAACGTTTACAACAAGTTGCGGCCCAGTATAGTCTGGATCCCGATCAGATATATCGGGCTATGTATGAGCATGAAGACTTTTTGGCGTTTCAGGAAAAGGACCACGCCTTGGCCAAAGTAGCTTTCAAGGAATTTTTCTAGTGTACGCATTGGTACGGGTAAGGACTAGCACTCTTGAACCTGGAGTGCTAACAGCGTAAAATAGGACAGTAATGAGCACTAAACGCGACTACTACGAAGTGCTTGGCGTTGGCAAAGACGCCAGCGCCGACGAAATCAAGAAAGCCTTCCGGCGGAAGGCCGTTGAGCTTCACCCTGACAAAGAGGGTGGTGACGAGACTAAATTCAAAGAGATGAATGAGGCCTACGAAATACTAAAAGACCCCGCTAAAAAGCAGCGCTATGACCAATTTGGCCACGCCGGCGTTGGGGGTAACGGTGGCCTGGGTGGTAATCCGTTTGAGGGCTTTGGTGGCTCCTACGGCCAAGGACAGAATGTCAATTTTGACTTTGGCGATTTGGGTCTGGGCGATATCTTTGGTAGCTTTTTTGGTGGCAGCCAGCAACGGGGACCGCGAGCGAACCGTGGCCGCGACGTCGAGGCCCGAGTCGAAATTAGCTTCGAGCAAGCTATCTTTGGCACCGAAGTCGACCTCAAACTCACACTCGATGATACGTGCGAACACTGCAAAGGTACCACCGTTGAACCGGGCTACGAGCTTAAAACCTGCAATACCTGCAAGGGCTCCGGACAAGTCGTTAGCCAGACACGTACCATCTTTGGTAATATCCAGCAGGCCAGCGTTTGTCCGACATGTCACGGCAGTGGTAAAGTGCCAGAAAAGGTGTGTAGTGTCTGCCACGGCAAAGGCACTCAGAACAAAACCAAAACCGTTGATCTCAAAATACCGGCTGGCATCGACGATGGTGCAACTATCCGCCTCCGTGAGTATGGCGAGGCAGTCGCTAACGGCCCCAAGGGCGATCTGTATGTTAACGTTCGCGTCAAGTCGCACAAAAAGTTCACCCGCGAGGGTGACCTCATCCTATCCGAAGAGCACATTGGCATGGTGGATGCGGCGCTGGGTACCGAGATTGAAGTTGGGACAGTTGATGGCATGGTGCGTATGAAAGTTCCCGCCGGTACGCAGAGTGGTAGTGACTTCAAGCTGTCGAGCCATGGTGTGCCCCATATGAAGAGTGAAAGCCGCGGCGCTCATATTGTGACGCTTATTGTGGATATACCAACCAAGCTCAGCAAGCAGCAGAAAGAGTTGCTCGAACAGTTTGGGGCTCAGCCCAAAAAGCGCGGTATATTCTAACTGGCGTGCGGTAGGGATTGCCCCGGGTCGTCCGGTACATCTGCTGACGCGTAGGGTATGATCTCGGCGCTCGTTTTGTTTGTACTCAGTACTTCAAAAGCAGGGTATGCCAAGTGGTGTTCGCGCATCCAGTAAAAGAGGTGTCCGGCTGCGGCAGCAGCTTGACCTTCCGCCGTCATGTCTTGCGGCGTTGCGAATTCATCTTTGGGCTCAGGTCGAGGATATGACTCGTTACTGCTTGTCATGGTTCACCCGTTATACTCCCTTTCCATGTCCACTGTCAACGGGCATTCATGATATTATGCATGTATGGAACGCTTACGTTTACTGACCCGACGTACGCACGATAATCAGGTCGGTTTTATACCCCTACTACTCACTATTTTATTCGTTGTTGTCTGCGGCGTAGTACTCATATATCTTCGTGTCAAAAACGCCCAATAGTGAGCACTGACATGATATTGTAAAATAGTAACTCTTGTGTTATGGCTTACAAATTATGGCCAAAGTCAGTACTGTAGAACAAATTTGCGCCAATAGGCAGTGAAGCCGACAAACTGTTAGCATATCCTTTTGAAGCACTTGTACATAGCTACCTAACTGGCAGTGAACTTGTCACCGATCTATCAGATAGTTTTAGTTTTACTGAGTTCTCTAAGTAAGCGGACGAGCTGCTTGCTTCTCGGGGCTGCCTTCGATGGCAGATCGCATACCAACGGTTGAGTTGTGCGAACAAGGGAAAAATCGGGGCTTTAGCTTTCCGAAAGCACCAGGATCAACAGTCGGCCGTGCAGATTTTAACTCTATTAAACCGCACGGTGATCACGATACCCTTCGTCTTATGGAGGAAATCGTTACAGACCTGCGGCCGAGCAAAGAGCAACTCGCAGTTAAGGCAGCTGAGTTTGAGGCTACGGGATTGAACCCAGAAGCCACTCGTAAAAAAGCACGTACTGCACTTGATGTCGCCGAGTTCCTTCGCAAACGAGCTGCTGAAGAATTGAGTACTCCTATTGCCGAAGGGCCCGTTCCAACAAAGCGAGGGAGTATACAATAGCTATTGCAAAAATAAGTTAAATATGCTATAGTTACGCCTGTTAGTGTTCTCGGAAATTCATACATAAGCATTTTTGCGATCTGCGCTATGATGCTAGAGTGAGCCGTTTACCACACAGTCGCCTAACGAAAGGAGCAGTTATAACTTCACATAAACTACCAGTCGAATATAACCACAGTGCTCCCATTGGAGTGGTGAGTGTTGATGCCTATAACCTGTTATTCTATGATAAATTTTTTGATGATTTTAAGGTAGTAACCCCTTTGCGACAGGATTGGCTGAGTGATACGGGTATGACTGGTGAGGTTAAGACTCTAGCGTCGTCGCTCAAGCAGCCTGACAGTGTTTCGAAAATCATGCAATCCAAGCGATTCATTGATTATTTCAGAGGTGATAACAAGCGCAAATTTGTGATGTATTCACCCATCGATCCACCATACAAGATCAATCCGTTGGCGTATCTTATGAATTCGCCAACCATTGCTCATGCCTACGAGAATAAGCGCTATTTCCGCGATGAGTTTGCTGACCTGATTCGCATGCCTGAGTACGAAATCCGCTATATGAGCGAATTGGACCGCGCGGCATCGTACAAAGATCTGGCTGACCGTTACGGCTCGTTTATGCTACAAGACGAAGAATCTTCGGGTTCAAAGGGCACCTATGCCATCCAGAATCATGATGATTATGTGGATGCCATTAAGTCACTCAAGAGATTCTCGCGTGGTCGTACCATCGTGGTCTCGAAATTCGTCAAGGGCGAGACTTCTAGCATTCAAGTCTGTGTGACCAAGTACGGTATCTTTAGTGGTGGTATTCAGCGACAACTCATTGACGCACCTGAGCTATGCAACTTAAAGCTAGCCGGTGCTACCAAGTGGTGCGGTGGCGAAGTGGGCGCCGTATACCCCGATATTATTCAGCACCAGGCTCGCGAAATGGCCAGTGTGGTCGGCTCGGAGTTGGCTAGTCATGGCTACAAGGGTGTGTTTGGTCTCGACCTGATTGTGACCCCCGATAACGAGGTGTATGCCATCGAAATCAACGCTCGGCTGACGGGTTATTCGCACGTCATCAGCGATTTGCAGTACTGCGAGGGCAAGATTCCATTTATGCTGTTGCACCTATTTGAAATGGGCAACTACAAGTACGAAGTTACCAACACAGAAGCGCTGCCGAGTATTAGCCAGTATCGTAAGCCTGCCTCACTACTCATAATCAACAATCCGCTCGAGGAAGATCTGGTGCTATCACAGTACATCAAGCCGGGCATATACGAGCAAAAACGCGACAGTATCAAGTATATCCGACCAGGCTATTCGCTGGCGGACCTCAAGAATGATGACGAGTTGATCATCTCGTGCCGTTACAATCGGTTCGATGCGGTTCGTAGCGGCAAGCGTGTGGTCAAGATCATGAAATTTGGTGAATTGATGAGCAAGGGCAAACTAACACCCAAGGCTCGCAAGCTCGTGAAAGCCGTCAAAAACACTTTCGAACTGCCTGATTAACGCGGGCCTGCTTATGCTATAGTGTGGGCATGTCTCCAGATGTGATTTACGTGCTACTCATCGCCGTTCCGGCAGTGGTCTTAATGGTGCTGAAAGCCAATGCCTCGCTAGTGTTTTTGAGCGCCTGTTTGGGCGAAGTGTTGCTGCGCTATGTGGGTGGCGAAGCCAAAGATTTTTTTGCGACTTTCCTGCCGTCAGTGCAGGTTAACGACGTCAAGTTGCTGCTGTTGCTACTGCCGGTTGTCTTGACCGCCGTGTTTATGATGAAGACGGTTAGTGGGGCACGGTTAGTATTCAATGTGCTGCCGGCGCTGGGCACGGGGTTGCTGGTAAGCTTTTTGATCGTGCCGCTGTTGCCGGGTGGTTTGGTGGCAAGTGTCCAAACTTCGAATGCCTGGCACCAGGCGCAAAATCTACAAGCATTGATCGTTGGTATCAGCGCATCGACCTGCCTATTCTTCTTGTGGCTGCAGCGTCCGAAGAGTGTCGGCAAAGAGGCCAAGCATGCTAAACACCGCTCGGTGCATTGACTTTTTACTCAAAATATCGATAATCTAAGAAGTTATTCTGTGTTTTGCAGCTAACCGAGTTTGTAGTCAAAAGGACATTAGCGTCTGGATACAAATTTGAGAAAATAGGGGCCAGTAGCTCAGCCGGTTAGAGCACCTGCCTTTTAAGCAGGGTGTCGTGGGTTCAAGTCCCACCTGGCCCTCCAATCTATCTCTAGTGGGATACTATTGCAACCAAGAGCCGTTTACCGGCTCTTCTTGATATAGTTAAGCCATGTATAAAACCTTTACTGCCGATGACTCTATCAGAACCATTGGAAATTACCTGCAGGCTACACGGTTCACGGTTTTATTGTATTTGGGACCTTTCATCCCGGCCCCTATGACCAACTCGAAGAAGAAATATCAAAGATGGATGTAGATGTTAGCTATAGCAAGGTTTCAGACAACCCATACTTTGCACCGATTTTATAGTTTACAGTCGGCGGCAAGAAGTATTGGTTCACGATAGCCTACAGTGGAACTATGTTAAGCGAGTGGACGCACCTCTAGCATGTTTGTTTGGCGGTCAGCGCAATATTGTATTGGCAGTTGCGGGGGTTTATTTGCCAAAGCCGACACGCCAGAAATAATCGTGCCGACCTATGCTTATACTGGAGAGAGTACAACCCGTATGTATGAACCGAACGACAACAATCAGCATAGTTTCGACGAAGAACTTAATGAAAGACTTATTAAGCGGCTAGAAGATAAGCATAAAGTGTGGCATGGACCCACAATTACTTGTCAGGCTATGATGGCAGAAACATGGGAAGATATTCAGCAATGGTCAAATGATGGCTATTACGGCGTTGAGATGGAGTCAGCGACCGTCTTTGCCGTTTCTAATCACTTCAAACGTAGCTCAGTGGCGCTGCTGGTCATCGGTGACAATCTCGTGTAAGAAAAAACTGTTCTGGATGTGAATTATGAGGGCGGAAGCTTAACGCGGCAACGAGTACGCCAAGATATGCTGCAAGCTGCGTTGCAAGAAATGATTAAAAGCTAACAATAAATATGTTCGGTCTATCTTGCAATTTAGTTACAATAGTTAACACTGAGGACCTCCAATCCTGATTAGCTTAAACTCCTCTGCTGTGAGGAGTTTTTCTGTATCTTTATTTTGTTAATCCCTATACTATTGATAACTATAAGCTTCTTAAAGCGAGAGAGACAAAATGACATACATGCAAAAGTGGAAAACGCGGGTAAGTTTTTTGCTGGTCAGCACCTTGTTTTCGGGCGTCATCGCGGCGCCGAATGTCTTTGCAGCGAGCTACAATTTTACTGACGTCACGCCGACCGGACCTGGGCATAATCAAGATTGGTCGGCATATGCTAACAGTATCGACAAACACTACATCATCACTGCAGTCGATGGGGGCGACATTTGGGCGTCGAGCGATTATGGGCAGACATGGACGGATGTTACTGCGACCGGGCCGATGCACAATCTTCGCTGGCAGCGGCTTGCTTCAAGCGATAGCGGTCACTACATGACAGCTATAGAAATTGGTACCAGTGGGGGCACCCTGATGGGCGACATTTGGGCGTCGAGCGATTATGGGCAGACATGGACAAATGTTTCAACGCTACCTGGCAATGCGGCATTGCACTTACAGGAATGGAGCCAGCTAGTCATGAACAGCGATGGGTCGAGCTTAGCAGTCGCTGCCGATTATGGGGATATCTGGACGTCGAATGATTATGGACAGACGTGGACGGACAGAACGCCGAGCGGGCCATTGCACGGAATTCGCTGGTGGGATGGAACGATGACGTTAAGTGGAAATGGCCGGTACCTCACGATCGAAAACGGAACAAAATCAAGTTACGGCATGTGGGCGTCGAATGATTATGGACAGACGTGGACGG
The DNA here is from genome assembly GCA_964426605.1 of uncultured Candidatus Saccharibacteria bacterium. Classification (GTDB taxonomy): domain Bacteria; phylum Patescibacteriota; class Saccharimonadia; order Saccharimonadales; family UBA4665; genus JAGQNT01. The sequence goes on from CAYRQK010000001.1 coordinate 44,037, forward strand.
AAGTTATTCCACCATCTGCTGCGCCAAACCCTGCATTGGCCGTATCAGCGAACCGTGACTCCAGTCACCTGGTTGTAAGCACTTTTAGCCTTAGCCCCGCCGTAGGCGAACTATTTAGCTCTACCGATCATGGGCAAATATGGGCGGATATTTCTCCTACGGGCAGCAGCCATAACTCAGCCTGGGTAATAGCCGGTACGAGCACCGATGGCAGCCACTTGTGCGCGGTGGGTTTCGATCTCGCCACCTATGCTGAAAGTGTTTGGACGTCGAGCGACTATGGACAGACGTGGGCGGAGGTCTCAATGCTGTCTGGCCGTTCGGTGTTGGCCAGTGATGCTTGGGGCGTCACATCTGATAACACTGGACGGATCCTAGTCGCGAATGACGGCACAGATACTTGGTTGTCTACCGATTACGGGCAGACGTGGACCAACGAAACGGCTGGTACCAACGCGCACGGTGTATCTTTTAGCAACATGCTTGTAAATAGCACGGGGAGCATGTTCGTTGGGTTTACAAACGGAGGGGATATCTGGAGCGCTTCGCTCATCGCAGTAAGTCCAGCTGCCAGTTCGAGTGCCCTAGCATCAAACGCAAGTGTTGCCATACCCAAAGCCCCCGACACCGGCTATGGCATGCCAAGCAGTTCCGACCCGCTAGTTGCGGCTATCATCGCTGGCGCTGTAATTTCCACTGGCGCAGGGCTACTATTGCTCTACCGCCAAAAGCGCGCGAAAGTTTAGCTACTAACCAAGCTCGTAAGGACTACCAATCGCTCGTTGAATCCACTGGCGCCTTTAATGATCTGACCGGTGCAGGTCATGAGGTTCAGACCTGGTTTGCCCGGCTTAACTGGTGCCAATACTCGATTCATGTCAACCTTTTTGTAGTCGTATATTTTCGAGCCGACAACTTGGTAGGTGAACTTTTTGTTGTCGCCGCGGGTGATGGTAATTTTATCACCGACTTGTAGTTTTTTTAGATTGTAAAACACGCCGTCGGCCGTCCAACTGGACACGTGGCCGTAGATGAACATCGCGCCATTTTGCCCGGGCTTGGTGCTGCCGTTGTACCAACCGGCATCGTAAATGTTATTCGGCGTGGCGATTTCGTTATTTTTCATCAACCCCAGCTGAATAATGCGGGCTTTAGAGAGATTGATGGCCGGAATGCTGATATATTTGGGCAAATCCGGGGCCACGCTATAGCTGTTAATGATTGCTTGCGGAGGCTTTTTAGATGATGGCACGTTTGTGGATTGTAGGACGTTGGCAGGTGGCTGCGGTTCGGTGCTACGGTCATGAATAAGCAGCAGGATGGCTGATGCGGCCAGGACAAGGCCGAGCGCAATGAGGAAGCCGGCTGTGAATTGCCATGTTCTTTTACGTCGCGATGATAGTCGTTTTTGTTTAAGCGTATCCATACGAACATTCTACACTGTAGTAATAAACTTATGGGTGAGTCAGCTAATTCAGTTACAACGGTTAATACTAAGGCCCTCCAAGCAAAGTTATGTTTTTAACAGAGATGCTGTGTTTCTGTTTTTTGTTATATTTAGTCTATGAAAAGAATACTACTATTCTCAACGCTTACAGACAATAACCGTGAGGCAATCTTAGGCCAGCTATTTCCTGTTACCATACAAGAGAAAGTCTTCTCCTATGTACCAAGTCGTGGTCCTAAAGGCTCGGAGCCTTATATTGAGCAATGGCAAGTGATCGCCCAAGATTATAATGCACAGTTCAATGTAATTGATAATTCCGTAATTGATGCTGTGGAGCAAAGAAAACTGCTATCTTCAAACATCGTCCTCATAAGTGGTGGGAATACTTTTAGTCTTTTGCGAAACTTACGAAACTCTGGCTTAGACAACTCAATTAAAGAGTTCGCAGAGAAATCAGATTTCGTGCTTGCAGGTTTTAGTGCTGGAGCATTGGTCTTAACACCGACTATAGAAGTGTGTAGCCTGCCTGAGTTTGACAAAAACCTTGATGGACTTAAAGATTTGACTGGGCTAGGTATTGTTAACTTTGAAGTGTTCCCTCACTATGATGAGCACCTAAAAAAGATTGCTCTGGAGAATTACCGGAGAACTACAACTAACAATGTCCGAGAAATTACGGATGAGAGCTATATAAGCATAGATCGCTAGACGCTTGTATTTCAGTTGCGATAGTGCGAACGATGTCCCTCTAAGAGATTCGAACAGACCGGATAAAACTCTGCTTCACTGTGAGCCTTTGTTGTTAGGAGGGATTACAAGACAGCTATAATGGGAAAAGTGAAAAACATAAAAGCAGTTATCTATGATGTCGATGGAACGCTCATTGACTCAGAGCCGTTGCATATCCTTGCCTGGGACCTAGCCCTAAAAGATAATGGTTCTAGCTTAGGTGATTTATCGGAAGTTTTTGTTCGTACGATGGTAGGTAAGAAGCCGATTGCCATTGCAACCGATATGGTGGTAGCGCTGGATGCTAACATTCGGCCAGACGACTTGCTGAAATTAAAAACAACAATATATCTTAAGCTCACCGAGGAGCAACTTAAGCCTATGGGCGGAGCAATAGAGTCGATCAATGAATTGAAGGCCGCTGGATACCGTCTGGCAATCGGTACCTCACTCGACGACTCCTTGCTCGATACGATTCTTCATCACCTGAACATCGCAGATTATTTTGAGGTTAAGGTTACTGGCAACCAAATTAGTAAGGGGAAGCCCGACCCAGAAACGTACCTGAAAGTGGCCGAGCTGCTTCAGCTTTCACCTGACGAGTGTGTTGTGCTGGAAGACGCACAGACGGGGATCCAGTCGGCCAAGGCAGCAGGTGCTTGGTGTATTGCCATAGAAAGTGCAGGCGTAATCAAGCAAGATACCTCGGAGGCTGATGCTGTCGTTGTTTCGCTTTTGGAGGTTACACCTCACTTTGTTGCGTGTATGTAAGCGTTGCTGTCAGATCCTGTTATCGAATAAATATATCTCCAGTCGGCCAACGTATTAATCGGGGTCATGAACGTATCGGACAGTGGTCTTTCATCTTCAGTTCTGATGGGACTCAGGCGGCGACAGCCCTGTGCGCCCTATGCCCGAATGGAGCGATAATGCCGAATCAGCGCCTTTGCCATCATGGCGCAAACCGGGCGCGACTGCCCCTTGGCAGGTGTCTCATGCAAGCGCAAACCGGGCGCGGCGTTCAACTCAATGATATATGATTTCTGCTCTTCGGTCGTGCTATTGATGTCTGTCGAGATGACATCGACACCACAAAAGGGCAGATCGATTTGTCTCAATACACTTGTCAGCGAATCGGTCAACTGCCGGTCAACCTGGTCGGTTATATCTTGCGTTTGGCCACCAAGGCTCACGTTTGCTTTATCGAGCAACTGCACGTTCTCGCCATCTGTGGGTACCTGGTCCAAGAATGTCTCACCGCGGGCGGCCACTATCTCTCCCAGAGGCGTTTTTGAGATCGATCCGGGGGTGGAGTCGGCTCCGGTAATACCGTCTCGAATGCTGGCCCACAGGGTCTCTTTTTGTTGATTCGATGCTTCCACTAGTTGGCGGACAGTGTGTATGCCGTCGCCCTGAGTAGACGCTGGAGTTCGTTTGACGGCTGCAACGAATTGGTAATCGATAAAGAGTAAGCGGTGGTCGTCACCGGTAACCTGTTGCTGTACGAGCACATCAGGGCATATAAGCTGGGCGTGCTGTACGGCACGGTTTAGGGCGGCTTGATCCGTGACGTTGATAGTTATGCCATCACCGTGAGCCCCCCGGCGGGGTTTGACGACCAGTCGGTCATGGACTGCCAGGAGTCCGTGTGTGGCTGCGTTGTCATCCGCCGTGACAGTTTCGGGAGTGGGGAGTTCCCAGGTAGTCAAAATAGCCTGAGATCGCTGTTTATCAGAAGTGATTGCTTGTGCTAATGCCGAATTAAAAACTGAGTAAAAGTTGAGCTTGTAGGCTCGTAGTGGGATCGTTAGACCTTCGTACTCTACGAGGAAGTACCGCTCGGTTATTGCGCCCAAATCCTCGTAGAGTAAGGACACTGTCGCTCCCATGTCGATGAAGCACTTCAGTACGGTGCGCATACTCGAGCCATTGCCTTTCATAGCGGCAATCTGTTCGTAATTCAATTGTTGCATGACATTACCATAGCGTATTTTGACAAGGCGGGCTAGCCGTTGTGCTCATGGTTTGTGGTGTCGTCTTTGGTAGAATTTGGGAAAATGAGGCAGGTAGTACAGCGACAGATCAAGCGAGTGGAGTTAGTGTTTGGCTTGAGTCTGGCATTTTTAGTCGGTGTGGGGCTAGCGCACACTGGCTGGCTGATCGATGCCAGTTGGGCAGCGATATGTGCGCTGGGGTTCTTGGCTTCGCTCAAGCGTCGGCGCTTGTGGTCACTGTTGTGGATCATCGCGCTGGGTCTCAGTCTGGGCTGGTGGCGCGGGTCGGTCTACATGCACAACTTGGCGCAGTACCAGCATTATTATTTCCAGAAGGTAACAATTGTTGGCACGGCCAGTGGCGATGCGGCGTATAACAGTACCAAACAGCTGGCATTTGATACCAACAATGTGCGCGTGCAGGGCGGACCGCAGCTGACAGGCAAAATTGGCATCAGCGGCTTCGGAGCATCAGCAGTGTTTGCTGGCGACAGCTTTACGGCGGAGGGCAAACTGTACCCGTCCCGCGGTAGTTATCAGGCAAAGATCAGCTACTCCGAGTTGACTATCACTGGGCATTCCAACTCTATCGTGAATGACCTGCGCCGCAAGTTTGCGGCCGGCATGGAAACGGCCCTGCCGGAGCCACTGGCCAGCTTTGCCATGGGCCTACTGATTGGCCAAAAAGTGAACTTGCCAGGCGATACGTACAATGCGCTGCTGATGGTAGGCTTGGTGCACATCATTGCGGTGTCGGGCTACAACCTGACCATTATTTTGCAGGCCACCGAGGGCTTGCTGAAGAAGCACTCCAAGCGATTGTCGACGCTGCTGGCATTGGCACTGATCGGCGTCTTTCTGCTGTTTGCCGGCAGCAGCGCCAGCATTGTGCGGGCGGCCGTGATTAGTGTGCTGTCGATTGCTGCCATGTATTACGGGCGGCAATTCAAACCGCTCGTATTATTGATGTTTGCGGCGGCAATTACCGCCTGGGCCAACCCGTTTTATGTGTGGGGCGATGTCAGTTGGTATTTGTCGTTTTTGGCGTTCTTTGGAGTCATGATTGTGGCGCCGCTGGTATTGGCCCGCTTGCCCGAGCGCACACAAAGGTCGCTGGTGATACAAATAGCGGTCGAGAGCTTGTGCGCCGAGATCATGACATTGCCATACGTACTACACATCTTTGGGCAGATGTCGTTTGTGAGTTTGGTTGCCAATCTGCTGGTAGTGGCCCTGGTGCCACTGGCCATGCTGCTGTCATTAGTCGCAGGCGTAGCTGGCATGTTGGTGCCAGCGCTGTCCGGTTGGCTAGCCTTGCCAGCCAAACTGCTGCTGACCTACATGCTCGACATCGCCAACTTGCTCAGCCAGATTCCGCACATCTTCGTGCAAGGCTTGTCGCTGCCGCTGACGAGCTTGCTGGTACTGTATGCGGCGGTGCTATTCGTGGTGCTGGCCATCAGGCACAGGACAAAACGATCAGAATTTGTTATAGTAACAGATGAGAACGAAGAATAAACGGCTCGGAGAAATACATGTCTGGACACAGCAAGTGGTCAACAATCAAGCGTCAAAAGGGTGTCAAAGATGCTGCCCGTGGTGCAGTATTCACCAAACTAGGTAATGCCATCGCCATGGCCGCTCGGTCCGGTGCCGACCCCGACATGAACTTTGCACTACGCCTGGCTATCGATAAAGCCAAGGCCGCCAACATGCCGGCCGCCAACATCCAGCGCGCTGTCGACCGCGCCAAAGACAAAGATGCCGCCCAATTGCAAGAGGTACTGTACGAAGGCTATGGCCCCGGCGGGGTGGCAATATTAGTCGAAGCGGCTACCGACAACATCAATCGCACCTACCCAGAAGTGCGGCTGGCATTCTCTAAGCACGGTGGCAACATCGCCGAAAAGGGGGCTGTGGCCTTCCAGTTTGACCACAGAGGCATGATTCGCGTGAGCAGTACCGGAGACGACCTGATGTTGGCCGCCCTCGAGGCGGGTGCTACGGATGTCCAGGAGGAAGCTGGCGAGTCTCTTATCTATACCGAGGCGACCGATCTGGCCAAAGTGCGCGATGCGCTCAAAGAGCAGGGGCTCGAAATCACCGAAGCTGAACTGACGTATGTCTCAAACAATACTGTCGAAATCACCGACGAAGCCACGGCTGGCAAAATCATGCGCCTGATGGACGCCCTCGACAACTGCGACGACGTGTCCAACACCCACGTCAACTTCGACATCGACGAAACGTTGTTGAGAGACTAGATAGTGATCCGCCCAAGTATCGAGAAGGGTTTCAAGGTTTGGCGAAACGAAGTCGAAGGACTGGAGCGACCCGAAAAAGCCGAGACCACATATATCCCCGTAGTTGCACTCGTCGGTGTATATGTAGCAACCACGACCGACCCTAGCAAGTTAAATTCTCATCATTGGCGACAAGCTGTGTTGGGAAATGAAGATGCCATGGAAGGCTTCCGACGGAGTCTTACTAGTTTTTTTAAAGATGAGCTAGACGATACTTACGAACTACCGATTGAGACATATTATGCCGATGAGAGTGCTGCATTACAGCAGAGAAACGCGTATGATTCCATACTTGATGGGTTGCCTGAAGGCGTGGGAGCACTTCCAGAGAACGAATTATTTTTAGCGAGAACACTTGGGTTTGCTCGCCATGATCACGCCGTGGGACTTAATCCACTTCGGCTTTGGGTGTATGGCCCAGAGTGTGTGCGTAACAACTATCCCATTACTTGGGGCTTTATTGAGGAAAACTTATGAGAATACTGGGCATTGACCCGGGCACCGGTATCCTGGGGTTTGGGGTGATTGAGGTTGAGAAGGGTAAAACGCAGCTGGTTGATGCTGGGGTGATCCGTACGCCGGTGCATGAGGATGATGCCGTGCGGCTGCAGACCATTTTTGATGAATTAACAGATATCATTGCAGCAACCAAACCAACTATTATGTCGGTGGAAAAGCTGTTTTTTGCTCGCAATGTTACGACTGCCATGACAGTGGCGCAGGCTCGGGGCGTGGTGTTGCTGTGTGGCAAGCAAGCCGGCCTGGATATTTACGAGTACACGCCGCTACAGATAAAAATGGCGGTGACTGGCTACGGCAAGGCCGAAAAGAAACAAATCCAAGAGATGGTCCGCGTGATATTAGGCCTGGCGGAGGTGCCCAAGCCCGACGACTGCGCCGACGCCATAGCCGCGGCATTGACCTGTGCTCAGTCCGTGAGACACTAGTCAATATGAAGATTACAGTAGTCCGTCACGGTGAGACCGAAGGCAACGTCGCACGCATAGCGCAGAGTCATGCAGATGGAGTCTTGACGGCACGAGGTGTCGAGCAGGCACAACAGGTAGCGGACTCGCTACGCGATCAAATATTTGACCTTATTGTTTGTTCTGACCTGGGACGTTGTGTGCAGACGGCCGGCATTATTGTTGCTGCTCGCAATAACCAAGAGGTCGTCTACACAAAAATGTTGCGGGAGAGGAGCTTGGGTGTCTATGATGGCAGGCAGTGGGAGGATGTGCCATGGGAAACAATAGAGGGCGACTCTCTGGACCAGAAACTACCCGAGGGTGAGGCCTGGACGGAGGTTGCCGCCCGTATTGAGGCGTACTTGAACGAACTATTTGAGAGCTACGCCGATAGTCGTGTGCTCGTGGTGACTCATGGTGGCATCATGAAAGCCATGGCGGCGCTACTGGACCGGATAAGTTTGGCGGAGGCGGTGGATTCCCGCGTTGTCGATAATGGCAGTGTGCGCGTCTGGGATATGACCGGACCCGTACGACCGGTAACTGTGAGATAATAGCTATATGATAGCGACACTTTCGGGGTTGGTGAGCGAGAAGCTGGGCACGCAGGTAGTTATTGACTGTGCCGGCGTCGGCTATGGACTGAGTGTCACGGCCGAGGATTTCGGCCGGCTGAATACCGGCGAAACGGCAAAAGTGTATGTGTATGAACATATTCGTGAGCAGAGCCATGATTTGTTTGGCTTTGTGCAGCTGGACACCAAGAGACTATTCGAGCAGTTACTCGGCGTCAAAAACGTCGGGCCCAAGGTTGCATTGGCGGTGCTGGATATCGGCAATGCGGCTGGTGTGCGCGGAGCAATTGCGGCCGGTGACGTCAAGTTGCTGCAAAGTGCCAAAGGTGTCGGCAAACGCGCCGCCGAGCAGATTGTGGTCGAGTTGCGCGACAAAGTCGGTCTGGCTGCCAGTGACGAAGCCGAAGGTATCGTTGGCCGTCCCGGCATCAACACCCAGGATGAAGCCGTCGAAGCGCTCATCTCTCTTGGCTACTCCCCACAGGACGCAATGCTCGCTCTTAAAGATATTGATGTGGCTTTATCTATCGAAGAACGCATTAAACTCGCGTTAAAAAACTGAATGTCTACAGGTGCTCCAGGCCTATGGCGGTGTTATATTATTTTTTGTGCCCAAGCATAATAACTGCCACTGTTCCAGCAACTATCAGGAGTATGATGACAATGCTAATAATTTTTGATTGTCTGGTAGCTGTTTGAGTTTGAGTGCCGTGTTCTTTCATGTAATTGAAGGCTGACTGGAAGCCACCGTACAGGCCAGTGGCCGAAGATACAAAGTGGCCATCCACATTGCCAATCGGCAGTGGTTGCAGGAGTTTACACTGTAGTTGCGCGTTACTAATAACAAATGAGTCCTGCATAAATGAGACCCCCGTGTCGGTCAGTGCACTTTCAAAAACTGATTCTAGTTGGTTGCCCGAACTGACTAAATCTGTTGTGGCCCCAGATTGTGCGGCAACCCCAACATCGAGTGCCCGGTAAATACGGACCTGCGTGTCGGTGAAGGTGAGGTAGCCGACGAAACGGCCCACCACTCCTTCTGGACTGCGGGTTATGCCCGTGGCAAGGTTAAGGTCAGTTTCGTAGAAACTGTCGTTAATACCCTTAATGATACCTTCAATAACGACTGCAAAGCGGGTATCGGCCGGTAGAAGCGACATGGCCGTAGCGCCATCTTGCAACGCCCGCATGGTGGCCACTTTTTCGGCTGCAGCATTAGTTGCATTAGAAAGTGGGGTGTATTGCATGTGCTTAGTTATACGCTATAAATACTCAGCGTCAATCCCCTGGTGTCCTCTAGTGGCAAGTCGCGTATAATACACATATATGATTGAGCGAATTATTGCGAATGCACCGGCAGCGGATGATCCGGTTGAGGAAGAGTTTGAGAACAAACTACGGCCGCATGACTTTGCTGGTTACATTGGTCAGGAGCGGCTGAAGCAGAACCTGAAGCTGGCAATTGCCGCTGCTAAAAAGCGTGGTGAGCCGATCGACCACGTATTGCTATACGGCCCGCCGGGGCTCGGAAAAACCACCATGGCTAGCGTCATTGCCAATGAAATGGGCGCGCAGATACGCATCACATCCGGGCCGGCCATCGAGCGGGCCGGTGATCTGGCCAGCTTGCTGACCAACCTTCAGGACGGCGACGTACTGTTCGTAGATGAAATCCATCGCTTGCATCGCACCATCGAGGAGACGTTGTATTCGGCTATGGAGGATTTCAAACTGGATATCATGCTAGGTAAGGGGCCGAGTGCCCGCAGCTTGCGGCTGGACTTGCCAAAGTTTACTATCATCGGTGCGACGACTCGGGCCGGGGCACTGGCCGGACCGCTGCGTGATCGCTTTGGGCATATTCACCGTTTGGAGTTTTATACACCAACTGAAATTCGGCAGATTATCGAGCGTACCGCTGGCATACTCGATGTCAAAATTGACCCGGCCGCTGCTGGGATGCTGGCCGGCCGGGCTCGCCTGACGCCGCGTATCGCCAATCGACTGCTCAAGCGAGTGCGCGACTACGCTGATGTCAACGGCGACGGTATTATCGACATGGCCATCAGTACCAGCGCCTTGGATTTACTTGAAATTGATGCGCTCGGGCTTGATCCGGCCGATCGTATGTTGCTGACTGCGATTATTGATAGTTACAGTGGTGGACCAGTGGGCGTCGAGACGCTGGCGGCACTAACGGCTGAAGAGCGTAGCACTATCGAAGATTTCATCGAACCCTATCTGATGCAAATCGGCCTGCTGGAGCGCACACCACGTGGTCGCAAAGTCACGCCCAAGACATACATGCACCTCAATAAGGTACAGGCGACTGCTGACGACCAGCCGCGACTAGTATAGAATAAGTCATATGCAACCCAACGACCCGTTTGACCCGACTGCCCAACCGGCACGTAGCGCTTCGGCACAGCCGGCTGTACGTAATCCGCTAGCCGCTATGCGTCCTGGCGAGAAAGTGCTGTGTGAGATCAAGCGTCACCCCATTGGACTCGTTACGTCATACGCTGGGATCGCACTACTGTTATTACTGATCGCGGTTGTCGGTTACAGTGTTGCGCCATCGATCTTCACGGCTTACAGCAAAACGCAGGTCTACGGCATCGTAACAATTGTATTTTTGTGTACAGCGGTGCTGGGATTGTTGTTTGCGATAGTGGCACATGTCGTGTACTTGGGCAATCGTTGGATTGTCACTGACGACAGCGTGACACAGATAGTACAGGTAAGTTTGTTTAGTAAACAGAGCAGCCAGTTGTCGATGGGTAACCTGGAAGATGTGACGGCTGAGCAAAACGGCATCTTGCCACACCTATTTAACTACGGTGTGCTCAAGGCCGAAACGGCTGGCGAGCATTCGAAGTTCCGATTTATTTATTGCCCCAATCCTAACTTTTACGCGCAGTGTATTTTGCAGGCCCGCGAAGCGTTCGAGCAAGGGAACCAGCACACCCCTGAGCAGCAGACCTATCCGTCTGCGCCGACGCTACCGCCAGTACAGCAATAGTAACTAATCGTTGAACGGACTGTCGCGCGATTCGTTGAATAGTGTTTGGACGTTGACGCTATTGTCTTTAAGGCTCTCTAGCTGTTGTACGGCAGACTTATCGATGTGTGGTGTCAATTTTGCCGTCTCGGATACGACAGTAGAGTTATCGGGCTGGGCGCTGGACAGCGTGGATATGCGTAGCAGTACGAAGCCGTACGTTGCAGCGACTGATATGAAGAATAAAATCGGCACATAACGCAGCAATTTGTGTCCAGCTTGGGATAATAATTGTGGCAGAGCCTTCATGTCTATATTAATGTCTTTACTCATGGCTTGATGTACTCATCTAGGGTTAGGGTGAAACCGACATTCGTGGAATTCTTGACGTCTGGTGTCAGGTTGATATTACTAACTAAGGCAGTGCGCCGGTTGTTCTCGAGATCCTGGAGGAAGGTGAGCAATTGACTGTAGGGCACGGTATGCGCCGGATCTGACTGGACTGAAATCTGCAATATATAGACCCCAACGATTCCTTTCACGGGTGTGAGTTGTGAAGTGGACAGGGATGCCACACTTGGTGCCAGCGTAGTACCGAGCGTGGATGAGGGGAACGAAATGCTGCCCAGTTGTATGCTGTTGCTGCTGGCAATGTTGACGATTTCGCGCACGGCTTGTGCCTGATCTTTATCCTGGGGCACGATACTCTGGGCGATGCCGGCGAGCGAACTGTATTGCTTGACGTCTCTCTTGGCGCCGCCCAGCGCATTGCTCTGAGCGTCTAGTGTCTGGATCTTCAACCGTTGCTCGACCAGCTTGTGCGACGATGACGCCAGTAGACTATTCACGGCGTACGCTCCACCGAAGATGCCCATGAGTATTACGATGTTGAGTCCCGTCAGCACCAGGAAAAGTCGTTTGCTGTTCATAGTTTGGCCTCGTTGTGTATGAATAAGAATGAAGTGCTGTTGGAGAACAGGGCTCGGATGGTGATGGTGCAAGGGTACTTGCCGTTTATGCCGTCGGAACTGCCCCCGGTGCTACTGCAGCTTATGTTTACGATGTCGGCTTTACTGAAGATCTTGTTGTTGGGGTCGGCCAAGTTGACTTGCAGCTGAGTTGCGGCGTTGTAGTCGGTTGCCTGGGCGGTAATGTCCACCGCGCTGTCACCCTGCGTAATGTTGAGAGTGGAGAGCACGGCATTGCGGGGGGTAACGGCGGCGAGTTGTTTAAGTAATTTAGAGAATAGGACTTCCTTCGAAAGTACTTGGACCGCGAGCTTGAGGCTACCGCTGATGGTTTTGACTTCCTGCTGCGTTTTGTCGAGGTTTTGAGACTGGAGTGTAGTTGTTGTGTCGTTGATTTGCTTAGTATACGAGCCCGATATCTGGTGCATGTACAGCCAGCCGAAACCCCCGATGACTACTAGCCCGGCCAGTGCAAGGCAGCTCGCGATGAGCCAGTGGCGCATACGGACATTCAGGAGCGCGTAGCGATAGTGTGACTTGGTATCTGGTGGCAGTAGATTGATCATAGAGTATTGCCCCCCAGTGGCGTGTTGGCGGTACGTGTCCGAATCATGCGTGGAATACCTCACGAGGATTTAGAAAACTTAAACCCGCAGCTGTGGCAAACATCGGATGATCGGCGAGAGCCGGTAACTGCATGTGTTTGGCGCTGAGATAGTTCCATGGGTCGCATGTTCGAACCGGAATCCGCAGCTCGCTGGTCAAATAATCGGTAAGGCCTGGCATGTTTGCCCCACCACCAAGTGCGATTACCTGACCGATGGGGTGATCGGTACCGTATCGCTCTTCGTAGTAACGGATCATACGCTGAATTTCCTTGGCAAGCTGTGCCAGTATGGGCGATAGTGCGGTCACGATCTCACCCTGCTTCTTGCTAGTTGCCATGCCATATCGTGTTTTGATAGTGGCTGCTTCGGCTTCACTGACCTTGAGCTTTTGAGCGATAGAGCGGGTAAATACGAGCCCTCCAGAAGGTACAGTACCAGTTACGAGTACAGCGTTGCGGAAAATGCTAATGTCGCACGACAACGTTCCAAAGTCGATGATGACCGTCGCTACGTCACTGTGGCTGTCGCGACTAAAAAGTCGCCCAGCTGCCGACATAGTAGTCTCGATGAGTACCGCCTCGAGTCCGAGCACTCGGGTCAGGTCGAGATACGAGTCAACGATTTTCTTGGGGATAGCGACAGCCATAAATTCGTTGAGCTCCTCATCTTGAGAGGTCAGCATATAGTCAACATAGACATCATCTATAGGGATCGGTGTGTATTGTTCGACTTCGAGCCGAATAGCTTCGTCGAGCTCGCCGGGCTTCAATTTAGGTAACTGAATCGACCTGGAGTAGGCACGGTACGATGGAATAGCCATCGAGACCCGTCGTGTCGTGATGTCGCCGATCAGACGGTGCTGGAACAGGTTGAGCGTAGCCTTGGCTATGGCCTCGGGGTTCGTAACAACACCGTCTACAATTGCACCTGCCTCGAACTCAGCACTGCCGTAGCCAACCACGTGTGGCTTGGCGTGATCGATCTCGCATTGCATAACTTTCAACGTGCTCTGGCCAATATCTAAGCCGAAAACAGGTTTGTTGTGATAGAAGTTGCTGTGTTTGCTCATGCCACCCATTCAAGCGTTAGCTCTTTGATCATAAGTGTACCATTTCCCGAGTATCCATGGCTAGAGTCAGTATATTTCCTGGTAGCTTCTGATGGTCCAGGTACGAGCACCAGAAGCAAGTGTGGTCCCGAAGGTGATTGAGGCAGAACCACTGAGGTCGACTGACTGCCCAATGGCGGAGCCGATGATGTTGGCTCCACCGACCGATATCTTACCCCAGTATGCGTCAAAGACAATACCGGGCAAGATAGTCGCCCCGCTGACTGTGATGGTTTGTTGCTGAGACGAGTTATACAGGTCGGTACCCGTGGGTGTAGCCGCTGGATTGCCGGTACTATTTTTGAAGCTAATAAACTCCACCCCGGTACCGCTACTGTTGGCGGCCATCGAGGCTGCCCCGTTGACAGTAATGGTGCCATCAACGATGACGACCGGTCGTGTTGTGCCGACGCTATTGGCCACTGTCACATGGCTGCTGGCCCCGATTGTCAGGTCGCCAGTTATGTAGGCGTTGCCGTTTATAGTCAAATTACAGACACCGCCAATTTTGACGTCGCCAGTTATCTTGACATTGGCTGGCCAGTTGGCGGCGGCGCCCAGCCCCAGTACGCCATTCGAACAGCCATATGATCCAGTTGCGCCGGTACCAGTAGTGGCTACAGCATCGATTTGGGCTTGACGATCATAGGTTGGCATGCTGACTTTGGGCGCTACACAGCCCGGTTGTAGCCCAGAACCCCCAGACAGTCCGCCACTAATGCCAGCTGTGGATGTTTGCCCGGTGGCGCAGACAGTACCATAAATGTGCGACATACCACCGACAGAGATCGGCTGTGTGCCGTCGGTACAAACCTGGGGGTAGGTCGCGCCGGGGTTGGAGCCCTGGGGGCACTGATTGTTGGCGACATCCACGGTCAGTGGTGTGACGAGTGTACCTATCTGGGCGGCACCCGTTAGGGTGATGCTTCCACCTGTATAGATTGCCGAATTGACGATTGCCCCAACACCATTCAGGGTAAGCCCACCAGGGCCACTGAATACCGAGTAGCCAGTCGAACTCGTTCCTACCATGGTGACTTTAATTTTGCGCGTCGCATATGGCCGCCCCGACTTGTCATTGTTGTGGTATACATCGCCCGTCGAGATGATGGTTTTTGATCCATCGGCAGCGGTCGTGATGCTGGTTTCGAAGGTAGCTCTGCCTTGTGTGCCATTGTTGAAGAACTGTTGCGCCGAAGGGTAGCCTGCAAAACTGTCATCTAGATTGAGCTGATGTACCGACTCTTCAATGCCCGCCTCGGCGGTGAGGTAAGCGTTATTCGAGTACACCCCAGCGCTTGCCAGCTGATATTGTCCGCCGGCGGCCTCCAGGAGTGCGATGCCAATGATGGACAGTACAATGGTCAGCCCCAGCACGGCTACGAGTAGGAACCCTTGGCTATTACGGGGCTCCACGGATACTCGACGAGGCTTTAACCAGGAACGTGGCTTAATCATTTCTAAATACCATCCGGGTGTTATATGAAGTAGTGAAGTCCTGGTTATATTTGCGCGCGTTCAGAGTGACGTTAAGGATGATAGACCGAGCATCCACTGGCGCTACATTGCTGTCCGAACCGTCGCGATACGATACACTGAAGGCCGAAACGTTGTGTAGCACCGCGCGGTCGGCCGGGCAAGCGCTGGTGGCCAGAATGGCTGGGCAGGTAGTCTTTGCCGCGTTACCACTGACGGTAGAGGCTAAGATGCGGCGATAGAGTGTGCCGCCACTGACGAAATAGATAGTGTTGTTCTTCTCGGTAATATAGTGTGATGCATCGGCGAAGATGATATTGTGGCTGCTATCTTGGGCGGGAGTTGACAGGACGAGCGTTGATCCGCCCGAAGTCCAGCTATACAGATCGCCGGGAGTTGGTCCGTTGCTGTCGGGCCAGCGATTATTAATGTCGGCGTTGGAGGACAAGCGGATGTCATCAGCCGCACCGTCTAGCCCTTGCTGAGCTTCGCGCAGCAGATCGGCTTTAGCGGTGGCAATAGCACTAGCCCGCATACTGCTAGCCATAAACCCCATAATTACAGCCGACATGATGATCGATATGGTGATGGTAACAACGAGTTCAACGAGGGTGAAACCGGCACTAGCTTGACGGTGCACGCTCATTGCGATATCCCAATCACCCCAATAAGGGAACTGAGCTCAACCTGTCGTTGCGACCCTTTGTCGGTGTAGCTGACAGTGACATCGACTCGTTTGATACCTGCCACGGGCTCACTGACTTGGGCGGTGCCGCTACGAGGTGCGGGCAAAGTCGATGGTAGGTTGGAGCTGAAGTCTATAATTTGGCCGTCCACGAGTTGGGTATAGTTGTTGTTCCTGAGTGATTCGACTTCTGTGCGGGCAATCTGGTTGGCGCTTTCGAGATACGCTGATTGCCGTTGAATGTCTTGCAGACTTAAAAATAGCAGCGATAGTCCTGTTGCCACAAAGCCGAATGTGACAATGGCAATAGCCAGCTCCACCACTGTAAATCCTTTAGATGACATAGTTACGCTCATGCTTATATTCTATTGTACTAAAAACGGGGCGTAATCGCCCCGTTTTGTAGTACAAACCTATGCCGGTCTAGGTGTTGCTAGACTTTGTGTAGACGTCGGCGCTACCTTCAAGCTGGGCTTTCAGGGTGAACGATGTACAACCATTAGTCGCACTACTTGGGTCAGTTGCAGTACAACCATTAGTGAAGTAGGTGTAGCCATCCCCTGCTGGGTTAGTGGCAGCCGTACTCGCATTGACGAGCGTGCCAGTCTTAGGACCAATCAGTGACTGTGGGTCTAAGCCCTTGAGGCTGGTACTGATAAAGGTTGGACTTATTAGGTCAGTGTACGTTGGGTAGTAGCCGTTCTGGGCGTAAAACGCTTCGAGCTGACTGTCTACTGCATTAATGTCTGTTTGGCGTTGGCTGTCGCGAGCCTTCTGCTGAATACCGGTGAAGGTAACAATAACCAGTGTTGCCAAGATTGCAATGACAACGATGACAATCAGAAGTTCCACAATTGTGAAGCCGCTTTGTCGCTTTTTTAGTGAGATCATAGGAACCCACCCTCCTACGTTACGTTTTATGTATTGATCCCTGCTGCGAACAACAGAGTATCTGCCACTGATTATAACCATAAGCTTATCCAGGTCAAGCCCCGGTTGACAGGGCGCTTCTTGACACCAGGTGTATTAGCGAGCCTGTCAAGAGGTATGTTTTCGATTTGGGGAAAAGGGCAGCCCGAGTCGGCGGATTCGTTCCGCGACTCGGAGCGATGAGAAAAACCGTTAGGTTTGTCTCATAAGGCGAAGCCGCTAATTGTTGCCGACGTGCTGGCTCAGACTGGCGATTGGACCCATGACGCTGGCAGCAATCAGGCCTACGATGGCGCCGAGCACGATGATCATCAGCGGCTCGATGAGTGAGCTCAAGGCATCGATGGCGGTATCGACCTCTTCGTCGTAGAACTCGGCCACCTTAACGAGGATGGTGTCGATCTGGCCAGTCTCCTCACCGACGGCCAACATTTGAGCGATGATTGGCGGGAAAAGCTTGCTTTTGCCAAGAGGCTCACTGAGGGGCTTGCCAGCCTTGACCTCCTCGGCAGCGTCCAGCAGCTCCTTCTCGATAACCTTGTTGCCGATGGCACCACCGGTCACTTGCAGCGCATCCAACACCGTAACACCAGCCGAGGTGAGCGAAGCAAACGTGCGCGCAAAGCGCGATACGGCTATCTTGATGATGAGCACCTTGAGCACCGGTATGTGCAACAGTAGCGAATGGAATTGGAATTTACCCTTGGGGGTATGGATGTAGCGTAGTGTCAGATAGGTGATGATGCCAAAGGCCAGTACGATGAACAGTAGGTTGGGTATGCCGTTGACAATCGGGATGAAGTTGAAAGGTGGTAAGTGTTTGATAATGCTGGGACTGATGGAGAAGTGACTGATGCCGAGCAAGGCTCTGGTGTACACGGGTAATTTGGCATCGGGGCCGCCCAAGTCTGTCAGGATCTTGCCGATCTTAGGCATGATGACGATCATGATGCCAAAGAAGGCGATGATGGTGATAGACAAGATGACGGTAGGATAGGTCATAGCGCCCTTGAGTTTTTTGCGGATTGAGGCATCCTTCTCGGTTTGGGCGGCAACCCGCTTCAGGATCTCGTCCAGGATACCGCCAGACTCGCCGGCTTTGACCATGTTGATATAGACCTCGGAAAAGACATTGGGGAATTCGGCGAAGGCTTCGCCCAGTGTAGTGCCCGACTCGACATTTTTGGTGATGTTGCCGATGACGTGCTTGAAATATTTACTCTCAGCTTGATCTTGCAGGGTAGAGAGTGATCGGGGCAGGGGTACACCAGCGCTGACCATAGTACTGAGCTGGCGGGTAAAGACCATCAGGTCACGGAGTCTGACCTTCTGGTTGAACGTGCGGTCAAAGAACGAAGCCTGTTTTTTGGTGCCCGAACTGGAGCCAATCTTGATACTAACAGGCTTGGCACCCTGCTTGGCCAGCGCTGCAATCAGGTCTTGTTTGGTGGCGGCATCAAATGTACCGGCAATGGTTTTGCCGTCTCTGGTGAGTGCTTTGTATATAAATTTCATGGCCTAGCTTATTCCTCGGCGGTGACGCGCAAAATTTCTTCGATAGTCGTTTCACCGCGCAATGCCTTAATAAAACCGTCGATCTGCATTGTGAGCATACCCTCGGCGATGGCTGTTTCTTGGATTTTCTCACTGGTGGAGTTACTGACAATGAGTGTTTGGATCGGTTCGGAGTTGTGTAGCACCTCGTAGATACCGATTCGCCCCTTGTAACCAGTGTGATTGCAGGCGTTACAGCCCTCGGGATTCGCTCGGTATAGCGTCTGGATTTTGCTGGCGCTGGAGCCGAGATCTTTGATGGCTTTACCGATGTTGCCAGCCAGTGCCTGGGTCTCGAGTTGGTGGATTTTGGTCATAGTGTCGGCCTTGTCGATGCCAAAGTTCTTGGCGAGCTGGTGAGTCTCCGCCTCAGTCGGATTGTGTGCCTGGCGACAGGTGGTACATAGCCGGCGCACCAGACGTTGGCCGATAACGGCCCGCACCGTGCTGGCGATCAGGAACGGTTCGATGTTCATGTCGAGCAGTCGTGGCAAACACGTCGCGGCGTTGTTGGTGTGCAGGGTCGAGAACACCAGGTGTCCGGTGAGTGCTGCTTGGACGCCCAGCTCGGCAGTTTCGCCATCGCGAATTTCACCCACCATGATGATGTTAGGGTCTTGTCGCAGCAGGGCGCGCAGACCGCTGTCGAAGGTCATACCGGCAATAGGGTTGACCTGGGTCTGGTTGACGCCCGGTATGCGGTACTCCACCGGATCCTCGACGGTCGAGATGTTGACGTTGGGCGAATTGAGGATGCTGAGCACACTAAATAGTGTCGTGGATTTGCCGGAGCCAGTGGGGCCTGTGACCAGTATCATGCCGTGTGGCTGGACGATAGCGTGCTCAACGGTCTCTTTGGCCGAACCCCAGAAGCCCAGTTCTTCGAGGCTGGCAGCCTTGGACGACTCGTTGAGGATACGCATAACCACCTTCTCGCCGTCGACAATTGGCAGGGTCGAGACACGTAGGGCGTAGACGTTGCCCCCAACTTGGACTTTGAAACGGCCGTCTTGTGGTGCACGGTGTTCGTCAATCTTGAGGTTGCTGAGGATTTTGATACGACTGACGAGTGCGCCAAGCGTTTTACGTGGTAACTTATTGGCTTCGTGTAGCAGGCCATCGATGCGGTAGCGGACAATGACGTAGCCTTCGCGTGGCTCAATGTGGATATCGCTGGCGCCGGCCTTGACACCGTATTCGATGATTAGGTTCACACTTTGGGCGATTGGTGAATCCTCGGCTAGGTCATCCTCGCTAACTTCATCGACCTCCTCGGCTGTGTCGCCACTGGTTATAACCTCGGTGATTTCATTACTGATATTGTCGCCACGGTACTGATCGAGTGCGGCCTGTAACAGTGTAGAGGTAGTGATATAAATGCGGATGTCGTCGCCAAGCTGTTTGTGTAAGAAGTTGAGTGCCTGAATGTCGTCAGGATCTTCCATGGCAACCAGCTTGACGTCTTGCTTGTCGACGTCAAATACCACGGCGTGATACTGCCGGGCGATGCGCTCGGGCAGCGCCTTCAAAATGTCCCTTTTGATGTCACGGGCTACCAGTTCGACGAGTGGCACCTCAATCTCGTCGGCGTAGAGCTTGGTCAGATCTTTCTCGCTAACCAAATTCTCTTTAATGGCCAAATCTTGCAGTGGTTTTTTCTCAGTAGCTTCGCGAGCTCGCAAAGCGTCGATCTGTTCACCAGTTGCTTTGCTGCTTTTTTTGAGTAGTTTTTCGACCAAAGAATCCGGTATGCGCACGGTAACACTCTCCACCAGTGACTTTTGTATGCTAACCCTAGAGGCTGGCACCATTCACATCTTCTGACCTTATTCTAGCAATCATTGCAAAAAAGCAGAAGCGTTTTTATCTCCCACCGTCATTATCCCTATCTAGAGGTCGGACCTCTAGATAGATTTTTGCCACTGCGCTACACTGGAATTATGCCCAGTCGTAACGTGCGTAAAACAGATGTAGCCGAGAGTTATTATCACGTGTATGCTCGCGGCATTAGCCGTCAGCGGATCTTTCGAGAACCAGCCGATTTTGTGAAATTCTTGCGCTTGTTCGGGCGTTATCTGTCGCTACGGGAGACCAAGAGTGCCGCCGGCGTATCGTTCCCTAATTATTACAATAAACTCGAGCTGACCTGTTTTTGTTTGATGCCCAATCACTTTCATTTGCTGATTTACCAGCGCCAACAGGGCGCAATGACAGAGTTTATGCGAGGCCTACTGACGAGCTATAGTATGTATTTCAATAAGAAGTACAAGCGCAGCGGACCACTGTTTGAGTCGCGCTACAAGGCATCGCTGATATCTGACGACACTTATTTGGAGCACATCACGCGCTATATTCACCTCAATCCGCGGCTGTGGCGGAACTATGAGTACTCCAGTCTGCCGTATTATTTGCATCAAATTTCGGATGAGTGGGTTCGGCCCGAACGTATCATTTCACAGTTTCCGACACCCGCCGAGTATCTACAATTTGTCCAAGACTACGTGCAGCGTAAGGAGATGTTGGATATCTTAAAACATGAGTTAGCAGACTCCGCAACGAGCTAAAATGTCATCTAGAGGTCGGACCTCTAGGTAGCATTTTGAGTTTGCATTGGATGGTGGTGCGGTATATACCAGGAGTACAAGCTAACGGTTAATCAACGACCTACGTCGTATAAGGAGAATGAACTATGGCTGCAAAGAAGGAAGAAAAGACAATGGCGGACGTGTCCGCGGTTGATGGAAAAAGTAAAGCACTAGGATTAGCACTGGAGAGTATCGAGAAGCAGTATGGCAAAGGTTCCATCATGAAGTTGGGTGAGTCGACCCACGCCAATGTCGAGACGATCCCAACCGGTGCTGTTTCGCTCGATCTGGCGCTCGGTGGCGGTATCCCGAGAGGTCGCGTGGTAGAAATCTATGGCCCGGAAAGTTCTGGTAAAACGACCCTGACCCTGCACATCATTGCCGAATGCCAGAAGCGTGGTGGCACAGCGGCATTTATCGATGCCGAGCATGCGCTGGACCCGTCGTACGCTAAGCGTATCGGGGTGGATACCGAAAACCTGTTGCTGAGCCAGCCGGACAACGGCGAGCAGGCATTGGAGATCACCGAGACGTTGGTGCGCTCTAATGCGGTTGATGTCATCGTGGTCGACTCGGTGGCGGCACTGGTGCCACGAGCTGAGATCGAGGGTGATATGGGTGACAGCTTACCTGGTTTGCAAGCTCGTCTTATGAGTCAGGCACTGCGCAAATTGACTGGTGTGATCTCGCGATCCAAGGCCACGGTTATATTTATTAACCAGATTCGTATGAAGATTGGCGTCATGTTCGGTAATCCTGAAACGACAACTGGCGGTAATGCATTGAAGTTTTACGCCTCGGTACGCTGTGATATCCGTCGTATTGGCCAAATCAAACAAGGTGAAGATGTTATCGGCAACCGTACTCGCGTGAAGGTCGTCAAGAACAAGATTGCGCCGCCGTTCCGCCAGGCTGAGTTCGACATCATGTACAACGAAGGTATCAGTAAATCCGGCGACATTCTAGACTTGGCCGTAGAGCGCAACATTGTCGATAAATCTGGCGCCTGGTTTGCCTACAACGATGCCAAAATTGGCCAGGGTCGCGAAGCCGCCAAGACCTACTTGCAGGAAAATCCCAAAGTCATGGCTGAGATTGCCAAGAAGGTCACGACTGAAGCGACCGCTGAAGCTGCTGCCAAGGAATAGCCGTGAGCGAACAATTCTCCATACAGCCGGCGTTACCCTTTAAGGTTGACGAAGATTTGCACTGGTTTAATACGGAGCTTGTTATGCGCCGAGGACTCTTGGGTAAACGGGCTGTTTCTCGCCTCATCCCGGACCCGAGTACTCCCTCTGGTTTGTCGGAAACGATTGTGAAGATTTCTGAAATCGATAAACTGACCGATCAAAATTTGCGGTATGCCTTGCGGTATGCGGATGCCGCCAGGACCATTGGGTTATATGTGAGGATACATGCAACCGACCAGAACTTCAGCAGTCGTCTGGTCGAGGCCGTGTATTTCCCTTTTGCTTCCAGCAGGGACGTCGAGGGCCGTGACAGTTTTACACAGGAGTTACATCGGACTCCCGAGTACGATGAAGATTACTAAGATCGTTCAGCAGCAGAAACGCGTCAATCGTTATTCGGTTTTTGTTGACGAGACGTACTCGTTTAGTTTGAGTGAGACAGCGCTGCTAGAAAGCGGGCTTGCCAGTGGGCAAGAACTGACACAGGAGCAGGTTGATGACTACAAAAAGCTCTCGAGCGACGACAAGTTGTATAACCGCGCGCTCAATTATGTTGCACTCAGGCCGCGCAGTGTGTGGGAGATAGAGTTCTACCTAAAACGTAAAGACTCCCCTGCACCACTTATCGAACAAATTACGAACAAACTGTTAGCGTTAGGATTACTCAATGATCTTAAGTTTGCTGAGATGTTCGTGCATGACCGGCGGCTCCTCCGCTCTGCTTCGACTCGAAAAATCAAGTTAGAACTTCAAAAGAAACATATTGCAAGCGATGTCATAGAGCAGGTGCTGGCCGAAGATGATACCGACGAGCGGGCAATGCTGGCAGACATTGTTGCCAAGAAGCGCCAGCAGACCAAGTTCAAAACCGACGACTTAAAGCTCATGCAATACCTGGCCCGCCAAGGCTTCAGTTACGGCGATATTAAAGATGCGCTGGCGCAAACCGATTAGTGCGCGCCAGTGAGCGATACCGATGTGTCGCCATTACTCCAGGCTTCGGTGGCTGCCGCCACGCTGTTGTCGGTGTTGTAGATAGACTGTACCGAGCCTAGTGCTTTACTAGTTAGCTGTAGCAGTGCGAATGTATAGCCCCCTGCCAGTACTGCCAAAATAACCAAAACTTTCATGAGTCTATGTATAACAGTGCGCTGACTGAGGAGCAAGCATAGGCAGTACTAGGTTTACGCGATGCCAGCGGCGGCGGCTGGTGCACGCTTCATGAGCTCAGTGATGATGATGCGCCGTGGCGTGATCTCTTGAATTTGCGAGCGGTCGATACTGAGGCTTCCGCCGGTAAAATTCTTGAATATAGATTGCGAAGCATAAATCTTTTGGATAGTCATGCTGCCTGTTTCGACCGCGAAATTGCTGACTTTACCAACTTTTTGCTTGGATAGCGTTTCGACTTGCTTGCCGATGAGTTCGAAGCGCAAACCCATAATATCTTTGAGTCGCACGAGCTCACTGGCCTCGACGAGTCGTTCGTGGTCATCGATAACGAAGCCTTCGCGCAAGTTTTCGCGGATGTCTTGCACGAGTAATACTAACTCTTTTTTCTCGAGACGATCTTGGCAATAGAAGCCCTCGATTTTGAGGTTATTGGGATTGATGATTGGAGCGACAGCCGTCGCCACCGGCCCACCAGTGCGCAGGCTTAAAACTTGCCGATTGTGTAGAAATTCACTCAGTTGCAACATGGATACCATTATAGCTCGTGACTCCTAAACATACGATACTGTTGTGAAATGAACGTGCTGCTGCTTGCATCTGTTGTTGGTCGCCCGCTATAGTCAAAAACCAATGAGGCGTAACAACGTATTGCGATGGGCGATGCTACTGGTAACCGCACTGAGCTTGGCGGTACCAATGCAGGCTGTGGCGGCTAGCGCCCCGACCATGGCCGCAGCAAACGGTTTGTCGATACTTGAACTCAAAGTGACTGGTGACGAGTTCGTGGTACTGCAAAACAATTCTGGTGCCGATATTACAGATTTGGGGAACTATGCGCTCTATTACTTTAATAGTTTTAGCCCGCTGGGCGGCGGCGTGAGTAGTTCTCTGTTCTTTTTGCCAGCTACCACATTGCCTGCGGGCGAGTCGTTGGTGCTGAGCAGCAAGCCGCGCGCCACATGTGGGGCGGCAGTGGCGGGTAATTTAGGCGTAAGCCTGGGTGATAGTAGCGGCTTTTTGGAAATTGTGCACCTCAACCAGAACCCTGACGGCACTATTACGCAAACAGCTGGCGACATGGTGTCGTGGGACAGCAAGGCGAATGGCGTTATCCAAAACGTGCCAACTTCCACGAAAGACCCGGCGGCTATGTGGTACCGCTATGACGACGGCACGCCGTATGGGGCGTGGCAGTATGCGGATGTAAATACTGCTGACGCCTGCCAACTGACGGCAATCATTGGCGACAGCACGGGTATAGTGAACGCGCCGGCCGACGGTCAATTGCAGAGTTCAGATGGCGATGTAGTGCCTGGCACAATCGTATCACTTGCCGCCACGACTGGCTCGATCGGTCCGTACCTGCCGGCGACCGATACGGGGCTCAAGGCACCAAAACTGAGCGAGCTTTTGCCCGATCCGGTCTCGCCCGCCACCGATACGGCTGATGAATTTATCGAACTATACAATTCGAACGACCAAGCCTTCGATTTGAGCGGCTTTGCCCTGCAAATTGGCTCGACTACCTCTGGCGTTCGTCACAACTACGTCTTTCCTTCGGGTACGACCATTGGCGCCAAGGGCTTCAAGGCATTTTATTCCAGCCAAACGCATCTCAGTCTGAGTAACACCGGTGGTCAGGCTTGGTTACTCGACCCATTTGGTACTGCCATCGCTCAGTCTGACCCGTACAGTAAGCCTAAAGGTGGTGTATCTTGGGCGACGGCTGACGGCAAATGGTACTACACTACGACGCCAACACCTGGGACGGCCAATAGTGTGAGGGTACCAGCATCACCTGCCGCTAAAACTGCTAGCGGCACTGCCAAGACTAGTCAGGGCACGCCGGTGAGTGTTATCGGTGCGGGTTCGGGCGTGGCTGGTACCAGCACGACTGCTGCGGTGGAGCCGACGACGCCCATTCATCCGCTTACGCTTGCGGCGGTCGTTGGCCTCGCGCTACTATACGGGAGTTATGAATACCGACACGACCTGGCAAACAAACTCAACAAGCTCCGACGAAACCGAAGCGATCGGCCGTGATATTGGCGCACGACTTCGGGGTGGAGAGGTCATAGAGCTGGCGAGCGATCTTGGTGGTGGCAAAACGACTTTTGTTCGCGGCCTGGCGGCGGGCATGGGCAGTCACGATGCGGTTAGTAGCCCCAGCTTTACGATTTCGAGGGTGTACCAGGCGGGTGATCTGACGCTGCACCACTACGATTTTTATCGCCTGCCCGAGGCGGGCTTGATGGCTCAGGAACTCGCTGAGGTTATCGATGATCCGCAGAATGTGGTGGTTGTGGAGTGGGCCGGCGTGGTTGATGATGTATTGCCGGCCAAACGATTGACGATTGCCATTCAGGCAACTGGCGAGGACACCCGCAGCCTTGGGTTCTCGGGTCCAGCTGACTATGTCTATCTGGAAGGTGATCAATGATGCTCATCCTCACTATCCGTACCGATAAGCCAGAGGCCGAACTTGGTTTGTTTGACAATGCCAGACAACTGGCCGGTATCTCATGGCAGGCGCATCGCCAGCTTGGCGAAACCATCCACCGAAAGATTGCCGAACTGCTCGAATCGCAACATAAGACGTTACTCGATCTCGGGGGTGTCGTGGTTTTCCAGGGTCCTGGTAGCTTTACGGGCTTACGGATTGGTCTTAGTGTGGCCAATGCGCTGGCCGATGGCTATAGTCTGCCGATAGTAGGTACGATGGACGGCGATTGGATTTCTCGGGGCTGTACGCAACTTGCCAGCGGTGTAGACCAGCACGTCGTCATGCCCGAATACGGCGCACCGGTGCACATCACCACACCCAAAAAGTGACTTATCCACAGAAATCCTCAAAACTACCATAACCACTATTGCCGCCATATCTAAGGCCGCTCAGAACAAACCAGCGACATCCGACGCCCAGGGCAGTGATCCTTCAACCGCTCCACCCAGTACCATTAAGCCCAGTAGGGCGGCCGTTGAGAACTATGCGGTCGGCCCCAATATGCCGCGTTACCTCAACATTCCCAAGCTGGGTGTACATGCACGCGTATTGTCACTGGGCATACTCAACAATGGGGCGCTGGCAACTCCGCACAATGTCTTTGACGTGGGCTGGTACAACGAGAGCAGCTTACCGGGCCAACCGGGCGCCATGTTGTTCGATGGTCACGTGTCGAGCTGGACAAGCCACGGGGTGTTTTACGGCATCAAGAAGCTCGTCGGTGGTGATATTGTGCAAGTAGTGCGTGGCGACGGCACAACATTTAGCTATAAAGTCGTCAAAAGCCAGACATTTGACCACGACAATGTCGACATGAACTCGGCCATCAAGCCAGTTGATCCGACTAAGCCAGGACTCAACCTTATAACCTGCACTGGTGATGTCATAAAGGGTACCAACGAATTCAACCAGCGCGTGCTTGTCTACACCGAACAGATGTAATTGCACCCGGCAATTTTTCATCGTATAGTTGAGGATGGAATCATCGTTCGAGAGACGAAATCCACTTAGATCAACTCCAAGAAAACTAATTCGATTTCAGATACCGCGGGCGCTAGAGAAGTGATAGCGATGTGCCGGGCGGGGTCTACAGACAGAAAGGAAACACCATGATTGCTGTCGCTATTATCCTGGCATTGCTAGGTGTTGGTGCTGGTTATGGCACGAACACGGTTATATCAAAAAAGAAACTCGGATCGGCCGAGGCTGAGGCCGATAAGGAGCGTGCTAAGGCCAAGAGAGAGACCGAAAAGATACTGAGCGAGGCCCGTGAGGCCGCTGCCAAAGTGGCTGATGAGGCTCGCAAAGATGAGCAGAGTCGTCGCCGCGAACTCAAAGATCTTGAGACGCGCCTGGTGCAGCGCGAGGGTGCGCTCGATAAGAAACTCGACGAGCTCGATAAGCGCAACGAGCGCCTTCGCAAGGGCGAAGACGAGGTCGAGGCCCTCAAGAATGAGATTCGCGATATTCGCGTTAAGCAGCAAGAAAAGCTCGAAAAGGTCGCTAAGCTGAGCAAAGCAGATGCCGCCGAAAAGCTGATGCAAATGACCGAGCGTGATATTCGGGGTGATCTCACCGGTCTGGTTGCCAAATTGCAAAATGAGGCCAAGGAAAATGCCGAGGAGCTGGCCGGCGCAGTCATTGTACAGGCTATGGAGCGGATGGCGAGCGAGGTAACTGCTGAGCGAACCATTGCCAGCGTCAAACTCGAGGACGAAGACATGAAGGGCCGTATCATTGGCAAAGAGGGTCGCAATATTCAGGCGCTCCAACGCGCCACTGGCGTAGACATCATGGTTGATGATACACCTGGTTACGTTGTACTCAGTAGCTTTGATCCGGTTCGCCGCGAAGTTGCCCGCCAGGCGCTCGAGCTGCTTCTCAAGGACGGTCGCGTGCACCCCGGTCGTATCGAGGAAGTTGTTGCCAAGGCCCAGAAGAATGTTGAGAAAGACGTTGTTCGTGCCGGCGAAGACGCTGCTCGTGAGGTCGGTGTCATCGGTATTCCTAAGGAAATTTTACATCTGCTCGGCGAACTCAAATACCGCACCAGCTACGGCCAAAACGTGCTCAAGCACTCTACCGAGATGGCACACATGGCTGGCATGATGGCCGAAGAACTCGGCGCCAACGTCAAAACCACCAGATATGCCGCACTGGTCCACGACTTGGGCAAGGCCTTGACGCACAAAATGGAGGGCAAGCACCACCATATCTCAGGCGAAATGCTGCGCAAGTATGGCGCACCCGAAGAGGTTGCCTTGGCCGCCGAACAACACCACGACGATGTCGAGGCTACCTCCACCGAGGCTCTCATTGTGCGTGTAGTTGACGCCATCAGCGCGTCTCGACCAGGTGCTCGCAATATCTCTGCCGAGAACTTCATCGAACGCATGAAAGAACTCGAGAATGTGGCCAACGGTTTTAGTGGTATCGAGAAGAGCTACGCTATCAGTGCTGGTCGTGAGATCCGTGTATTCGTCAAACCACAGGCGATTGACGATCTGAGCGCTATCAAGCTGGCCCGTGATATTGCGACCAAGATCGAAGCCAGCATGCAGTACCCCGGCACTATCAAAGTCAACGTTATCCGCGAAACCCGCGCCATTGAGTTCGCCAAATAGTCAATCATTTGCTACTATGCGCTTGATAAGGAGCCGATATGGCCGAGTATATGCCAAAGCACCAGGGTGGCAAAGAGTCTGTCCAGGACTCGCTCCTTGAGCTGAGGAAATCTGTTGGTAGGCTCCTGGCTCGAGCGGGTGTGCTGGGCATGGCAAAGGCCGACATGTATTTTAGCAGTGATATGGCCGATGGTTCACGCTTGCGGCTTGCAGGTGGGCCGATACGGTTACGGATTGGTGATGACATTGGCCGATTCTTGCGCCTTACTGAGAACAGGATCTACGAAGGACACCCGGATTCCCGCCAAGATGGTTATGTGCTGGTCAGCGAGCATATTATTGGTCGGGGCGGTGTGAGCACGCAGCCGGCAATTGTGTCGCTCGACAGCGAGGGAGTGTTCGACCATCGGTCACCCAATTTGCCGCCGATCATTTGGGAAAGTGCTCAAGACGGTGGTCCGCACCTTTTTCGAGGTAACCAGCTCTATACCTTGCCCCAGACCGCCATTGGAAGTAGTGCGGAGGGCTTGATGGCCCAGCAATGGGTGAGTAATTCGCTGTGCAACACGCTGAATCGTTTAACTCCGGGCTGTCACGACGCCATGTATCCACCAACGAACTAACAGAAGTTATCACACCCGGTTGGCGTAAATCTACGCGGATGAGATACTGTAGCCATGCAACAAGAAGTCGAAGTAAAATTTTTGGATGTCGATCACGACGATATGCGTCGCAAGCTCACGGAGCTTGGTGCGCAGCTGGAGCATCCAAATCGGCTGATGCACCGCAGCATGTTGGACTTTCCCGATCATCGGCTCGAAAAGCAACACGCCCGTTTGCGAGTCCGTGATGAAGGCAATGCGCTGACGGTCACGTTCAAGTCACCAAGCGCTACCCGGTATTCCAATGAGATCGAAACGACCGTTGGCTCGTATGATACGACAGTACAGCTATTTGAGGCTATCGGGTTACATGTTTACGCGACCCAAGAATCCAGGCGCGAAACTTGGCATTACAAAGGTATCGAAGTGGTACTGGACGAGTGGCCGTGGCTTCGGCCATACATTGAGATTGAGGGGCTGGACGAAACGGCAATCAAACGTGTGGCCAATGAACTCGGCTTTGCATGGGAACATGCCGCCTATGGCAGCGTGGATACGGTGTACCGGCACCAGTACCCCGGCATGACCAACGACGAGAGTATCGGAGCGGTTGCGGAGTTATCGTTTGCCGGTGAGCTACCTGGCTGGCTAAAGGATCGGATGTAGCATGAATATCTTATATATTGGCGATATTATGGGCGAGGCTGGCATCGGGGTTGTCGAGAGAATTTTGCCTTCGTTGCGACGAGAAAAAGGTATCGATATGGTTATTGCACAGGCCGAGAATGTCAGTGAGGGCAAGGGGATGACCGTTGCCGATTACCAGCGTCTGCGCAAAACTGGCGTGGATGGCTTCAGTGGCGGTAATCATACTTTTGCTCGTGCCGAACTGCTGTCGCTACTCGCTGACCCATCTGCCCCCGTGACTGCTCCGGCCAACATGCCAGAATGCCCTGAGCCTGGCTACAAGTACGTGGGCGAAGGGGATAGACGGGTACTCATCGTTAGCCTGCTGGGTCAAATTGTTGGCAAAGACGCCGCCAAACCAGTTGCCAATCCGCTCGATACCATCGATGCTATTTTGGCTCGTGAAAAGTCTATTAACAGATCAGCAACCATCATAAATTTTCACGGAGACTATAGTAGCGAGAAGGTTGTTATCGGCCACTATCTGGATGGCCGGGTGACGGCAGTGATTGGCGATCATTGGCATATTCCCACAGCGGATGCTCGGGTGCTGCCGGGCGGCACGGCCCACCAAACTGATGTGGGCATGTGCGGCGCACTCGATTCGAGCCTAGGCGTAGAGTACGACAGCATTATTACTCGCTGGAAAACCGGCAAGCCTAGCCGCAATATCATGGCCACCGCACCACCATATCAGTTCAATGCGTTGCTGGTGACTGTAAATGGCCACGGCTTGGCCGAATCAGTCGAATCAATCCGAAAAATTCTCAAAGACTAGTAATACCACGCAATCTCTAGTATCTCTTCAAGATATCGGGCGGTACTCGAAAAATCAAAGCAGGCTTTGCTTTTTCTCCGTTCCTACGCATCTCTTCGAGATAACCTACGATACTCGTTAAAGCCAAGTAAAACTTTGCTTTAAGTCCGTTTCTCGGTTATAATCACCCCTGTTGTGCTTTCTGTGGTTAATATGGCTACAGGGAAAAGAGCAGCTTGGGCAAAAAGTCGCACCTTTTTGCCGGCGCGATGAGAAAAACCGTCGGTTTGGCTCATTAGCGGGGAGTGGCGCAGCCTGGTAGCGCGGACGGTTTGGGACCGTCAGGTCGCAGGTTCGAATCCTGTCTCCCCGACCATATAAAAAGAGTGAGCGTTTGCTCACTCTTTTTATATACCGATCAGAGACTTTGCAAGGCAAAGTATCGTAGGTCGTCGCAGGTTCGTAAGGGGTGAAGCGCGCAGAAGCTCGGGCTTCGAGCACTGGAGCGGCGGCATAGCCAGGCGTCATCCTGTCTCCCCGTCGACTAGTCTGTGTTATATTGATGATAACTACCACGAGGAATTCTATATGGCTATCAAGATTACACGCGATAAACGAACCGCATCGGGCACCACTCGGCTATTCGTGGCATGTATTGTGGGTGTTGTCGCGCTGGTTGCGACTGGCAATTGGTTGGCGTGGTACGTAGCACCACTGATTGGCTGGGACGTGGCTGCGTTGATGTATCTTGCTTGGATGTGGTTGACCATTCGGGGGCTCGGTGCCCACGAAACCAGTGACTTTGCACTTCGCGAAGACCCGTCTCGTGGTGTGGCGGATTTTGTGTTGACGTTCGCCAGTCTGGCGAGCCTCGGTGCGGTTGGCACGGTATTGCTCAATTCTGGCAATACAACTACGGCGAGTCACCTGGGCCAAGTCGGCCTGGGTGTATTTAGCGTGGTGCTATCCTGGGCGCTGGTGCATACCATATTCATGCTGCGTTATGCCGAGCTGTACTACCGCGATCCAAAAGCTGCTGTTGATTTTCCAGGCACCACCGAGCCAACATTCCGGGATTTTGGCTACCTGGCATTTACGATTGGCATGACATTCCAGACGTCCGATACGGGCTTCCAGTCGACTGAGGCACGAGCTTTGGCAGTGCGGCATGCGTTGCTGTCGTACATCTTTGGTACTGTCATTGTGGCGACTACTATCAACCTAGTAGCTGGCCTGAGCAAGTAACCTGCACATACCTTTGATATGTCTAGTGGTGCTAGTAGTGCCGAATAGTTTTTGCTTTACTCCTACTCCTCGGCTATAATCACCTCTGTTCTAGGGTAAGGAAATCGTTTCTTTCTCATAATCGGGGTGTGGCGCAGCTTGGTAGCGCGCGTCGTTCGGGACGACGAGGTCGCTGGTTCAAATCCAGTCACCCCGACCAATGAAATACCACCAGGTATCCTTGGTGGTATTTCATTATCTGAATTTGTACGGTTCTCGCTGTGCACTCTTTGCTGTGGCACTATGCTATTTGTGTGCTGCCCTGGAGTTGTAGACGATACTACTGTACTCGGTTTGCGCTAGTGGGTTTACAATACGTGCAGTATGGTTGTACTTGCCCTCACCAGCCTGGCCGTGTTTATTATGTTGCTGCTGAACGAGTGGTGGTGGCGTGGTCGCGTGCACGGTGAGATTAGTCGCAAGTTCGTGCACATCAGTGTTGGTACGTTTGTGGCAGTGTGGCCACTGTACCTTAGCTGGGACCAGATCCGTGTGCTGAGTTTATTATTTGTGTTAGCGGTGCTAGTCAGCCAACGATTTAATATATTCAAGACGATCCACAGCGTCCAACGGCCTACGTACGGCGAGGTGTATTACGGCGCGGCAGTGGGGCTCCTGACCTACGTGGCACATCAACCCGCTATGTATGCTATTGCGCTGATGCACATGAGTCTAGCGGATGGCCTGGCGGCCATTGTGGGGGTCAAATATGGTAGCAGTAGTACGTTTACGGTATTTGGGGCTAAGAAATCGATCGTTGGCAGCTTGGCGTTTCTCGTCACATCACTTGTGTTACTTGCGTGCTATGGCGCGGTAGAGAACATCGGTTTCCCGATCTATTTCGTGGGTATCAGTCTCGGCATGACGGTACTTGAGGGTCTTGCCGTGCGGGGCCTGGATAATATTGTCATCCCGCTTGCGTTGGTGGCAACGCTGCGATTACTGGGCTAGGGCCTACTCCATGACTTTGATGCGGTGGGCACGCAGGGCGTTGAAGATCACCACGACATCAACAACCTCTTGCAGTATAGCGCCGAGTACCGGTGAGAACTTGCCGGTGGCGAATAAGCCCATGAGTATGAGGCTGATACCAATACCAATGATGATACTTTGCATGGCTATATTAAAAGCGCGTTGAGCAGTTGCAACTGCTCGGGCCACGTACATCAGGTCATCTTGCATGATGACGACATCGGCTGATTCGCTGGCCGCGGTGCTGCCGCTGGCGCCAAGAGCGATACCGATGTCGGCTGTGGTGAGTACTGGTGCATCGTTGACACCATCACCTACGAATGCCACTGGTAGATCCTCGATCTTTTCGATGGCACGGACTTTATCGGCTGGCGTAGAGTTGGCCTCAAACTGCTTGATGCCTAGAGTCTTGGCAATAACTTTCGCAACGACCTCGTTGTCGCCAGTCAGCATGAGGAAATTCTTGATACCGAGCGTGCGGAGTTTGTCGAGAGTCTTTTTAGATTCGGGTCGCAGCTCGTCCTCGAACGTGATGATGCCCGCCAGTTGTCCGCCGATGGCAACGTAGGCGGCGGTTTGCTTGAAGGTTTCGGTCTTAAATGTGCGGGGCAGAGATACATCGTGCGAGTTTAGAAAATCGAGCCGACCCACCAGGATATCTCGGCCCTTCGCATGGGCGCTCAGGCCATGTCCGGCTGACTCGCTGACGTGCTTGGCTTTAGCAAAACTAACCTTTTGCTGCTCAGCCGCAGTCACGACGGCACGCGCCAAAACGTGGTTGGAACTTTGCTCCAGGCTGGCCGCGGCAGACAAGACTTCCTCTGACTTGAACGAACCAAAGGCAGTCACGCCGCTGACGACAGGGCGGCCCACGGTAAGGGTACCTGTTTTATCGAAGGCCATGGTTTTGACGTTGGCGAGGCGCTCGAGTGCCGAACCTGTTTTGATAATAATGCCGTACTTGCTGGCCCGGCTCATCCCCGAGATGAGGGCGATAGGTGCTGCCAATAGCAGCGGGCAGGGAGTCGCAACGATGATGACTTCCAGGAATCGCAAAGCGCTGCCAGTCAGGAACCATACGGTCCCGGCGATAGCGAATGCTGCAATGCTGAAGGGAATGCTAAATCGGTCAGCTAGGCGCACAAATGGTGCCGGGCTATTTTGAGCATTGCGTACTAACTTAATGATCTGTTGGTATTGACTGTCTTTGGCAGAGTGCAGTGCTCGCACGGTGACTACCCCATCGAGATTAATAGAGCCACTCAATATCTGTGCACCCTCGTTTCTTACCTGCGGCAGCGGTTCGCCAGTCAAACTCGATTCGTTAAAACTTGCTGACCCATCGATAATCGTAGCGTCGACCGGTACGATTTCGCCGGGTTTAATAACCAGCTTGTCACCACTACTCACCGAGCTCACTTTGACCTCGACGGTTTTTGCACCCTTGAGTACGTGCGCAACTATTGGCGCGCGCTTGAGCAGTGCATGTAGCTCGCTACGAGCACGATGCTCGGCATAATCTTCGAGTGATTCACCACCAGTCAGCATGATAACGACAATGATTGCCGCCCAATATTCGTGCAGCAGTACTGCCGAAATAATGGCCGTCAACGCCAAGATGTCCAGTCCGTATTGGCCGTGGCGAAAATCTTGCCACATACCGCTCACCAGCGGAATTATAGAGATAAAAGAGGCTAGACCCAGTACCCAATGCGCCGCCGTATGCAATTTTGCCAGATAGAGGATTATTGCAACGAGCGTTGCCGCAATTGCAAAACTGAATTGTTTATAGTGCCTTAAAAAGCCAAATATTTTTTTCATCATGCCCCTCGAGTTTGGTAATCTAACTTGCATTAGTATAACAGGGTGATCTTTTGGCTGAAACCGGCCCCAAATAAAAAGCCCGGTTGATTACCGGACTCTTTATTTGGGGCGAAAGACGGGACTTGAACCCGCGACAACCTGGACCACAACCAGGGGCTCTACCAACTGAGCTACTTCCGCCTCGTCGATAGCTGCAAAGCTGCAGCAACAGGGGTGATTATAGCGTAGGAACGGAGAAAAAGCAAAGCCTGCTTTGATTTTTCGAGTACCGCCCGATATCTCGAAGAGATCCGTAAGAACGGAGATAATGTAAAGTACACTTTGCATTGTTGAGTACTGCTGGCTATCTCGAAGAGATACAGATATGCCCTAGGTGTGCATGAACGGCTCGGTTGCAGCCAGCACTTGCGTGTAAAAGGCGTATGTTGGTTCGATACGCCCTAAGTGCTTGATACGATGAGCGCGCAGAAGTCGCTTGAGTTCCCGGACCGTAATAAACTTGCTCCACTCGACCTCTTCGCGCTGGGCGTGTATATCCACGGTGTGGTCCGGCAAGACCACGACGTAGATATATATAAAAGCTCGATCTTTTTTGTGCTGCGCGGGCCATGCGCGATTTTTGCGGTGAATAGTCACGAAGTGCAGGGCACCTTTCCTTATATCCAGTCCAACCTCTTCGCGTACCTCGCGGATGGCGGCCTCCTCGGGTGTTTCATCGCTGTCAACGAAACCGCCTACCGAAAAATCGAGGAATCCCGGATGCATGCGCATAGCCGTCGAGCGCTTCTGGATCAATATGTACCCGGTCCGAGTACAGACAACCACGTGAACCCCGCGGTGCCACAGGCCTTTTATGAGCGCATCATTAATCTCGGAAGTTTGCCCGGTAGGTTGATTGTTCTTATCGACGATATCTATTTTGTTTGGCATATAAATAAGTTCGAATTTGGATGTATGGTGCCCCGGGGTGGATTCGAACCACCGACCTTAGGCTTAGAAGTCCTCTGCTCTATCCAGCTGAGCTACCAGGGCGAGCACCATTGCTTGTGGTGCGGGTGCGGAGAGTCGAACTCCGATCACCAGTTTGGAAAACTGGGATAATAACCGCTATACGACACCCGCCTAACAGGGGTGATTATAGCGTAAGGACGGAGGTAATGCAAAGTGTAATCTGTTATTATTGAGTACCGAAAGTTGTCTCGAAAAGATAACAGATTAGAGCTCGTGCATGACGGTGATCTGGGCGCCGAGGCTATTGAGGCGCTCTGCCAAATCTTCGTAGCCACGCTGAATAGTGTAGATATTGCGCAGGATGCTGGTGCCGTGCGCCGCTAGCATACCAATGAGTAGCAAGCTGGCTGGCCGCAGTGCTGGTGGGCACACCACGTCGGCCTTGGTGAATCTGGTTGGACCATCGACGTACAGACGGTGTGGGTCGGCTAGCTCCACCGTGGCACCGACCTTGGTCATCTCTGTGTAATAAATGGCGCGGTTTTCGTACATCCAATCATGGATCAATGTTCTGCCATGCGCCACGCAGGCAATGGGCACAAAGTAGGGCAAATTGTCGGCATTGATGCCCGGATAGGGGTTAGAATGGATCTTTTCGGCCAAGGATCGCAGTTTGCCACCGTGCTTGTGGATGGTCAAATCGACCAAGTCGGTTTGACCATTGGCGGCCTTATAGCGTTCGGTTTCGTCGAACTCTAGGCCCATCTTTTTGAGCTTTTGGAGCTCCATGGCCATAAAGTTGATCGGCACCCGCTCAATGGTGATTTTGGAGTCTGTTGTCACGGCTGCCGATGTAAAGAACATTGCCTCGATGGGGTCTTCGGCCGGAGCGTAGGTAACATTCTTTTTGATGTCTTTGACGCCGCGGACACGCAGGCTTGTCGTTCCGATACCGTCTATTTTGACGCCGAGTTTTTGCAGGTAAAAGCAGACATCTTGCACCATGTAATTGGCAGTTGCAAAGTCGATTATGGTTTCCTCGGGCGTGCGAGCAGCGGCCATCAAGGCATTTTCGGTAACAGTGTCGCCGGCTTCGTACAAAATGATGCGGCCAGCTGGTTTCTTGTTGACGGCCACGCGGTAGAAGCCGGTCGTCGCCACCACGCTGAGCCCGAACTCTTCCAGTGCATACAGATGTGGAGCCACGGTGCGGGTGCCCAGTTTGCAGCCACCGGCATAGGGAATCCTGAAGTCGGTAAAATCGTGCATCAGTGGCCCCATCATCATCAGGACTGAGCGAGTTTTGCGGGCAGCAGTGGCATTGAGCTTGTCGAGCTTTAGTTCGGCGGGGCGGTGGATCTCTAGGTCATTACCTGGCAACCATTTGACGCGTACACCAATGCTCTCCAGTACCTCGATGATGCGATAGACTTCCTCAATTCGCGGGAAACTCTTGAACGTTGTCACGCCCTTGTTCAGCAGGCTGGCACACAACAGGCCGACAGCGGCGTTCTTGCTGGTCTTGAGTACAATACGACCGCTGAGCTCGTGGCCGCCATCAATACGCAGGTTAACCGCGCCGCTGTTGAGCGTAATGAGTGGCTTGTTCAGGACATCACTCATGCGTCCCAGAGTTTCTAGGCTCAAGTTCTGACCACCGTGTTCGATACGGTTGACAGCCGATTGGCTGGTTTTAAGTTTTCGGGCAAATTCGGCCTGCGTCAGACCGCGATCTTGTCGTAGCTGGCTAATCAGCTGGCCGATCTTCTCATTTGTAGTAAGCATTTATCGCTCCAGTATATCATATATGATATAAGTGGTCAATGTTCACGCTAATTGTTTGTGTTGGTGAGCTGGCTAGCATTGTACACCGTACGTGCGCTACAATCTAGCTATGATTTGACGTACTCCCGCTGACTTCTGCAGAGTGTTACACTAGTAATTAATAGAGGGAGTATGGACATGCAAGACGACAAAGTGGCGGCCATGATTGCCGGTGAGGAAAAGCGCGAGCGCGAGGGGCTAGAGCTGATTCCGTCCGAAAATTATGTATCGCGCGATGTACTGGATGCGCTAGGCAGCGTATTTACCAACAAGTACAGCGAGGGCTACCCGGGGCGACGCTACTACGGTGGGCAAGAATTTACTGATCAGGTCGAGAACCTAGCTATCGAGCGCGCCAAGCAGCTGTTTGGCGCTGACCATGCCAATGTTCAGCCGCACTCTGGCGCTCCGGCAAACGAGGCTGTGTATAGCGCCTGGCTGGAGCCGGGTGACACCGTTTTAGCTATGGATTTGAGCCACGGCGGCCACCTGACGCACGGCGCCCCCGTGACACGCAGTGCTAAACTGTACAACTTTATTCGCTACAAGATGAAAGATGTCAGTACTGGCGAAATCGATTACGACGAACTGCGCGAACTGGCGCTCAAGCACAAGCCTAAGATTATTCTGGCTGGTTTCAGTGCCTACCCGCGTGAACTGGATTACGCCAAGTTTGCCGAGATTGGCCAGGCGGTGGAGGGGTGCCTGCTGATGGCCGACATGGCGCACATCGCCGGCCTGATCGTAGCTGGCGTTGCCAAAAACCCGTTCGATTACGGTTTCCATGTCATTACCACCACTACGCACAAGACGTTGCGTGGTCCGCGCGGTGGCTTGATTTTATCAAAGGGCACGGTGGGTAATCCGCTAAAAGCGCCCGAAAAGACCCTCGAAAATATCCCGACCCTTATTGACCGCTCTATTTTCCCAGGTATGCAGGGTGGTCCGCATATGCACGTCATTGCCGCCAAGGCTGTTGCCTTTGGCGAGGCGCTACAGCCCGAATTCAAACAATATGCCGAGCAGATTGTGAAGAACGCTGCCGTGCTAGCAGGCGAACTGCAAAAGCGTGGTTTTCAGCTGGTAACCGGCGGGACATCCAACCACCTGATACTGGCCGATGTCTATAAAAGTTTTGGTATCGATGGTGGTGTGGCTGAACTGGCACTTGATAAAATTGGTCTGACACTCAACAAAAATGCTGTGGCCGACGATCCGCTGCCACCGTTTAAGCCGAGCGGTATTCGCTTGGGTACTCCCGCTTTAACGACTCGTGGGCTCACCGAAGAGCACATGGAACAAATCGCCGACTGGATGAAACAAGCCATCGACAGCCGCGACGACGACGCCAAATTAGCTGAACTTCATGAGCAGGTCAAGGCTTTCGCCCTGAGATTTCCACTACCTAGTGACAGTTAGATTTTGCGTTTGGCGAGCCAGGTCATGATGACGATGGCTGCGACAAAATTAGGCACAATCCACAACATGGCCTTGTAGGTATTACCGGTGTAAGCGAATGCCACGATGACGGTGTATATCAGATATGCAGCGTACGGTATATAGGTGAGCCAACCCTGCCAGCTGACAGGTATGTAGCTGCCGCGAAGCTGTGCATACCATGCACCCTGTTTAATTTTGGACCGAGTCGATTTGGAAGTTTTTGTTGCCATATTGCTTATGCTATCACAAAACGCAGTTGTGTCAGATATTTGCCGCCATTTGGGGTTCACATAGTGCGTCGGGCACGATACACTAGAGCACTACGTAAGCGTAGTTAGAAGGAGTATTTACATGGCAGATCACGAAAAAGGCAACTTTTCTCAATGGTGGAAGCAACCGCGTGCGGAGTTCCGTGGCATAGGTACATTGGCGATACGCGACGATATCGACGTTATTGTGGTTGGTGATACGCATCCCGATGGCTTGCCCCCTGTGGCACCGGTCGAAGTTACGGTGCAGCGTCCAGTACCCGAGCAGTTTACCCAGCGCCCCGACGACCACTAGGGCAGTAGTTCAGGTTCTTGTACGAGGTTGATATCAAATTTGGCTTTGACGGCATCGAGGATGGACTGCCGGAAGGCCAGCAGGTCGGCGGTGTTTTTGGCGTGTTCGTTGACGAGTACCAAGGGCTGCGTCGGCCACGTGGCCATACCGGTTTCGGCACCGTGAGCGTCTTTGAAACCGGCTTGTTCGATGAGCCAGGCGGCTGAGAGTTTGATGTGGCCATCACTGGTCTCCCAGTGAGGTATAGAGACTTCTAGGTCGGCCGACAGTTGGGCGTAGGAGCTTTCGTCGATGATAGGGTTGGCAAAAAACGAGCCGTTGTTAGCAATGATTGCGGGGTCAGGAAGCTTGGCGGAGCGGATGGCAATGACCGCACCGCGGACGGAACTAGGCGAGTAGTCCGAGATACTGTGGTCTTCGAGATAGGCTTGTAGACTGCCATAAAACGGTGGTTGCAGGCTAGTCTTCGATAGTCGAAGCGTGATAGCGGTGATGATAAAGCGGCCTTTGTCGGTCGTCTTGAAACGGCTGGTACGATAGCCGAAGTCACAATCGCTGGCCATGATAGGCACAAAGGTATCGGTCTGCATGTCGTAGGCTTCAACGGTAACTAGTGTGCTGGCAATTTCCTGGCCGTACGCCCCCACGTTTTGTACGGGCGTGGCGCCGGCGCTGCCCGGTATCAGACTGAGGCACTCGATGCCACTTAAGCCCGCCTCGACTGTGCGAGCCACCACGCTATCCCAGTCCTCACCCGCTCCAGCAGTTATATAAAAGGTAGTGTCATCCTCGGGTAGTGATTCATAACGCGTGATTTTGTTCACGATGAGTAGCCCCGCGAAGCCCTCATCGCGCCAAATAATGTTGCTGCCACCACCGATGACGATGATGGGTAGTTGTTGTGATTTGGCCCATGCTACGGCCTCGGCCAGCTGGGACCGATCGTGTATTTCGACCATGTAGCGGGCAGTTCCACCCAGTCGCATGGTGGAAAAGTCGCGCAAAGATACGTTTTGCCTGATATCCATTTACAGAGCATTATACATCCATCATCACTAGTCGATCGCTAATGCTTGCACCCGACGGGGCTTTAGCGTTAACTAGTAGCAGATGAACGATGCAAAACGTGGCAATAATGTGCCGTACGAAGTATTGGGAACTCGCCTAAAGCGCGTCCGTGAGCGACGCAGCGAAAGCCTCGTAGAGGTATCGGGTGCAGTTGAGATTGAGCCTGACGAATTGCAGCGTATCGAGGATGGCCAGATACGACCGAGCGAAGATATCCTGATGTTGCTCATCAACTACTTTAATGTTCAGGATAGCGAAGCCGTCCAGCTATGGGAACTGGCTGGCTATGAGAATAATGATGATCACTCCCGTAGCCACCACCAGCAAAATATTTTCGATAAGGCGGCAGTGGTGGTGTTGGCCATGGACGCGCGGACATTGTATAGCGACGGTGTAGACATTGATATCAACAAAAGTGGTGTGGTTATGAACTTTACGCAAAATGGCGCGACACCCGAGCAGCGTGTCCCCGTATCCCGCGTTGGCATGAGTTATCAACAGGCTAACGAGGTCTACAAAGCGCTGCAACGCGCGCTGCTCTATGCTGATAGCGGCAAACAACCTCGCCGGCTATTACCGCCGACCGAGCAAGATATCTCATAGTCCATACGCTTCCCTGAGCCCATAATGAGTGGCAGTAAAGGAGGGCGGATCTATGTCGAAGAAGATTAGCTGGGACGATATTGCCAAACAACAATACATGTCTATGGACCCCAGCGAACGAGAAGCTTGGCGCGAGATGCGGGCCGTAGTCTACGGCGAGTAATCTCTCGGTTTATTCATTGTTCTAAGCAAGCTATCAACTTGTGCGTGCTAGATTCGGTGTATACGATGTAATACAAGGATCTAAATTTTATGAACGGAACCAGCAGGGGTGTCCGCAACGCATTTCGTAATCCGACACGCAGTATCTCAATAGTGGTGATAGTGGGGCTAGCCATTGGGTTGGCGCTGTCGATGCTGGTGGCGCACCAGGCGGTTGCCAAAAAGATTGCCAGTGTAAAGTCATCAGTCGGCAATACGATCAGTATTTCGCCGGCTGGCGCACGTGGCTTTGAGGGCGGTGGTACGGCGCTGACCGAGGCCGAACTGGCCAAGGTGGCCAAGCTAAGCCACGTCACCAAAGTGGATGAGATATTGAGTGACCGACTAAGCAGTACCGATACCAATCTAACCTCGGCAGTCGACTTTGGTAGCCTGGGTCAGCGTTTTGCGCAGCGCTCGAATTCAAATCCACCGCCGCTGAGCGGCGGTGGATTTGGCGGCGGTACTAATGGCACAACTGATTTTGCGAGTCGCGCGGCCGAGATTACCGTGATCGGTACGACGACCCCGACCAACTTATCTGGGACACAGGGCGGCGGTACGTTCAAGCTGACTTCTGGTGCGGCCTTTGCTGGCGATAGTGGCTCCAATGTTGCCTTGATCGGCAAGAGTCTCGCCAGCAAAAACAATCTTAAAGTCGGTTCGACATTTACCGCGTACAATGGCACTACGATCACAGTCAAAGGCATCTTTGATGCTGGCAATACCTTTAGCAACAATCAGATCATTATGCCGCTCAAGACCGTGCAAATCTTGTCCGGCCAAGCGGGCAGCATTACCAGCGCCACCGCGGTGGTCGACTCGGTCACGAATGTAACGAGTGTGACTAAGAGTATTCAGTCAACCCTCGGCAGTAGTGTGGCTGATGTCACCAACGATGCTTCCGCCGCCAACACGGCCGTGGCCTCACTCAAGAACATTCAAAGCATTTCGCTGTACAGCTTGATTGGTGCGGTTGTTGCTGGTGCGGTCATTATCTTGCTGACTATGATCATGATTGTCCGCGAGCGACGTCGGGAGATTGGTGTGCTCAAGGCAATTGGTGCCAGCAACATCAAAGTCATGTGGCAATTTATGAGCGAAGCCGTTACGCTCACGCTAGTTGGTGCGATTGTCGGTATTGCCTTTGGTGTGCTGACTGCCAAGCCAATCACGGACATGCTCGTGAACAATAGTAACAATACGTCATCGAGTAGCCAGACCGTCGGTGTTGGATCGCAGGCTGGCGGCACCCCAACGCGGACATTTCATCGGCAATCAAATTTTGCCGACGCCTCTGGCCGTGCCGGACAGCGAGCAAGTAAATTCGTGAGCGGTGGCATCAGTGGTATTACTACAAATGTTGGTTGGAATATTGTGACCTATGGACTCGGTGTGGCGGTGATCATCGCGCTGGCTGGCAGCGCCGTGGCATCATTCTTCATCGCAAAAGTAAGACCAGCGGAAGTTATGAGGGCGGACTAATGATTGCAGCCAAAGACGTATCCAAAACATTCAAATCCGGCGATACCGATGTACACGCGGTGAACAAGATTAGCTTTACTATTCCAGGAGGCCAATTTGCCAGTGTTGTGGGCCGTAGTGGCAGCGGTAAATCGACGCTGCTCAGTCTGCTGGGCGGGCTCGACAAGCCGACCGCCGGCAGTATTGAGGTCGACGGCAAAGACGTGGCCGTCATGCACGACCACGCGCTTATTAGCTATCGCTGCCAAAAGATTGGCTTCGTGTTCCAAAACTACAACTTGGTACCCAACCTGACAGCGCTCGAAAACGTTATGCTACCCATGGAGTTTGCGGGTCTTAGTAAGGCCAATCGTGAAAAGCGGGCCAGGGAACTACTCGCACAAGTTGGGCTTACCGACGATCAGGTACTTCGCAAGCCCGGTCGCCTGAGCGGTGGCCAGCAGCAGCGCGTCAGCATTGCCCGCGCGCTCGCTAACAAGCCCAAACTTATCCTGGCCGACGAACCAACCGGCAACCTTGATAGCGCCACCGGCAAGATGATCTTCGATCTTTTGCACGACCTGGCCAAGTCCGAAAATACGACTATCATTGTGGTCACTCACGACCTATCCATTGCCGGTCGAACCGACAAGACATTCACCCTTAGCGACGGTACCCTCAGCGAAAAGTAAGCGCGTAGCCCTTATAG
This sequence comes from uncultured Candidatus Saccharibacteria bacterium, assembly GCA_964426605.1. Lineage (GTDB taxonomy): Bacteria > Patescibacteriota > Saccharimonadia > Saccharimonadales > UBA4665 > JAGQNT01. Next base: position 87,408 of record CAYRQK010000001.1, read on the forward strand.
GTCGGCGTAACGCCGGGACCAGATATAGCCGCCACCAGCGGTCACGAGGCACACTATGCCGCCTAGCACAATCGGTACACGGCCGCCCCAGGAGTCAGCCGCCCAACCAAGCAGCGGAGATCCAATGGGTGTCGTGCCGATAAGCAATATTGTCTGCAGGGCCAAGACTCTACCCCGAATGCGACTTTCGGAGGCAATCTGCGCCAAGTTGGTTGTTGCGTTTGTGTACAGAATACTGCCCGCGCCAACCAGTATAGCGACGGCCGCAGCGATGTAAGTATTTGGTGTGGCGGCCAACAGTAGCATACTCACCCCCAGCACTACCGCCCCACCAATGACGTGTCTCAACTTTATGACACTGCGCTGCGCAATAAAGAGTGCCGTGATAATCGAGCCAACACCCATCAGCGAGTACAGTAGCGTATACGTGCTGTCGGAGGCGTGCAGCCCCTTACCGACAAATAACGGCAGAGTCGTATTGAAATTATAAGCCAGCGTGCCGATGGCCAGTAGCATCGTAAAGCTTATATACAGCGCCGGGGTGCGGCGTACAAACGTTAAGCCGACACTCATCTCTCCTTTCTGTCGTGGCCGAGGCTTGCTGCGATAGAGTTCGTTCTCGCGCATATAGATCAGGCATGCAATGACTGCCACATACGATGCCGCGTCAACTGCGAAGGCCCAGCCGTAACCCACGGTTACTATTAGTAATCCGGCCAGTGCCGGTCCAATAATGCGCGAGATATTTATAATTGTGCTGTACAGGGTAACAGCATTCGCAACCGCGTGGTCTGGTACCATTTCACTGGTGAATGAACGGCGCAAGGGATTATCAAATGCCAATAAGATACCGCCAAAAGCCGCAATGATATAAAAACCATAAAGAGGAGTGTGTGGCACAAAGGCGAGCACCGCTAGTCCGATTGACTCAACCATCTCCAGGCTCTGGGTGATGAGTAGGAGTTTATGTTTGTTGTGTCGGTCGGCGATGACACCTCCGTATGCGGTCAGCAAAAGGATCGGCCCGTACTGGCAGGCGGCCAAAATGCCGATCGCCAGACCACTGTGCGTAATGTGCAAAACTAACAATGTCAGCGCGACGTTGGTGAGCCAGTTGCCGGTATTAGAAATACTCTGACCAATGAAAAACAGTCGGAAGTTACGGTAGCGAAGCGACGCAAAAATATCGCCCAGCGATGATCTGAGCTTGCTATAGGATGGCACTATTTCGTTTGGTTCCATCGGTGGTGGCTTTACTTACGGAGGAAGTTAACCACCCCTTTCTCACCTTCGAGGCCTGGTACTATTTCCGGATCGGCTATATAGCTGCGACTCCGTATGGTCTGCCAGGTGAATATGTATATCCATACCAAGCCATACAGCAGCCCGAGTACGACACCAGTATCCACGATGCCACGCCAGGGTTGTGAGAAATGAACGACGATAAGGATGAGTACCACAATGCCGGCCGACAGTGACCGGCTGCTGACCTTGCGTCGTCGGGTTGCATGATAGTAGCCAACGCAGTACAGCGGTGCTAACCACAGGTCAATAGTACGGCCGTGGTTAGCGAGATGCCACATACGGGCTGCTACGCGCGGCGAAAACTGTTTCTGGAAGCCACGGTAGCCCTCACCAACAAGCATAAACAGTACCCACGTAACCAAAACCACCCATTCAGTAGTAGTTAATTGCATGCCCAGCGCATCAAACATGCGTGGCAGTAGGCGCCCAACGGCGCTGCCGATGAGCAGCGTTATACCGACGATCCCCCAGGTCGCACCTGCAATCCGTGAACTTCTCATATATGCCCTATTGTAGCGCATTGCACTGGCTCTGGCCGGTCTTGAAATAAGCCGTGCGTAGATGGCATGGCATCAACTGACGAGGCTAACTGGGGTCGCACGCCGTATGTGGCTTAAAAATTTTGGATTATGATGTGGCCGAGTGGCTTGACTAGAGCGATAGCATCTCCAGTGCGTTCTACGGCATATGCCTGGTCGCCTTGTATGAAATTTGGCTCATGGAATTCAGGAAATCTTTTGGCAAGTTCATCGACAGGACCTTCCCAGCTGAGATCAAGTCCCCACGTTGCCCACCACTTCCCGTCTTCAAAAATCGTGCGTTGAAAATTAGACTCCCTATCATTGCATCCCATAGCAGCTCCTTTAATACGTCTACATGAAAATGGTACGCGCGAAGGGATTCGAACCCCCGACCTTTGGTACCGGAAACCAACGCTCTATCCAGCTGAGCTACGCGCGCGTAACAGGGGTAAGTATATCACCATCGTTTGTTTTGGGCGAGACCCGGCCCCGTGGTTTAGTGGACGCGCTTGCGCTGCGCGAATAGGCCGACGACACTGAGCGCCAGCGCGGTTGTACTAAGAACAAACGCCAGTGTTACGCGGCTATCTTGTTCTGTATTAGCGGCGGGTGCGTGCAAATCGTCAATGACTTTGGTGACCGAGTAGGGCCCCGAAGTACCAGTATCATCACTACCACTTGCTGCTGGCTTTTGATCCCAGTGCACGACGGTGCCATCGGCATATGTTTGGTATGCTTTCCAGTCGAGCTGGGTGACACTGGCTGGCATTTGAGCCTTGAGGAATAGATCCGCGCGTTGCCCGGTAGGTATAGTCCCAGTCCAGGTGATATCGGTAACGGTATCGTTGCCCCCGCCGATGTGTATGTCCCAGCCAGCTATCACGGTGGGCTGTACATCTTGCAAGCCTTTGGGTATCACGAGTTTGATACTTGTGACTGCCACTTGCTTCTCATTTGGCACGCTGACATCAAATAGAACTCGGTCGCCGACAGCTGCCTGGTTGGGTGTCACGACAACGTGTGCAAATGCCACTGCCGGGGCCGCCACTATAAGTGCAAGTGCCCCAATGATGCTGATGAGTGTTCGTTTCATATGTCCCCCTTCTGCCCTTATTCTACTCGAAAGGCAGCAAGTAATACGAGTCCAATAGTCAGCCCGAGTCCGATCCACAGTAGCGGCGGAATGGGTTGGCCGGTGGCGTTGTCACCGGCCACGCGCACTTCGTAATTGAGGGTGAAGGGTTGGAAGCTGTTGCCGTGCGTTGGTTGGCCATGCACTTGCAACGTATACACTGCGGGTTGCGGAAACGTGTAGGTGTCCTGAGCCGTGGCCTGGCTTGTGACCCGCAACGTCCGGGTGACCTGTTTGCCAGCGGCCTGTATGCGTATCGTGCAGGTACAGTCGGACAAACGGAAATGTCCGCTGGCGTCATCAAACTCCAGCGTATAGGTCGTGGGTTGTCCACTCACGGCCGCATCATCCGGTTTAATATGCAGTACGGCACCGATATTACCATCGATCTTCAGTACGTGTGCACTGGCACCAGCGGGTGCCATGAGTGTTACCGCGATCAGGACCGCCAATATTAAGAACGCGTTGCGCATTAGTGCCTGCCTCGCCTATGTGCGCTGAGATATATACGAGCCACCTCAAGCCCTATCAGCAAAGCTATCGCCACGTACGTCACGATGCCGAGTAGACTCAGCTGCATATAGTGCGGGCCAATCAGCGCGACATGCACGATGATCGCAACGCTGGCAAAATACACCAGCCGATGGAGTAACTTCCAGTGATGGAATCCCATAGTTTTCACTGCCCAGTCCAACGAGGTGGCAGCCATTACCAGCAGTACCGCCAGTGCAAATGAGCCCAACAGAAACGACACCTCATATGTACCGTCGAAGTGTCCCAGTCCTGCAAAGCCACCCAGCTGCCCAAAAAAACTGATCAGCACATGCAGTAGGGCGTAGTAAAACGCCAACACCCCAATTGCCCGCCGGGCGTGCAAATAGGCAGCTCGAAAGGGCAGTGCCGGAAAGACTTTCGTGAGCGGTGACGCCAGCATGGCGAGGTACAGCAGTAGTAGGCAGGCAAATCCATACAACTGCTCCATACGGATGACCTGCAGGTTGCCGACGGCAATTTGCAGCTGGATGACACCCGCAATGTCGATCGACAGCACGATACCGGCCATCAAAATCCAAAACCGGCTGTTCCTCAGAAGCCGCCTAAAAACCGGGGTATGTTGGGGGTTCATTAGCTATCAGCATAGCAAGTACGGTGAGTGTGCGTAAGGTGACGTAGTTGCTTAGTTATGGTATAAATACTATATGAACAGGGATAATATGGAGTATCAAGCGTACCTCCAAGATCGGCATCCGTTACGGCGGCTGGTCCCACTAGTGGTTGCGGCCGTTATCATTATCGGGCTGCTGTTACTTATTGTGTGGTTTTTCTTGGGCCGCGAACATCATGCCGGCTCATCGACGGCGCACCCAGCTACCGCGACGCACCAATCATCCAAAGCGCCGTCCGCCGCGAAGCCTAATACGTCGAATAACAGCAGCAATCCATCGGCTAGTGGTCAGGCCACGCTGCCCGGTTCGGATTCCGGCGAGGACGGTACAAGTCCTGGTCAGCCCAGTCCGTCAGGAAGTGCCGGTGACCTCAGTAACACTGGCCCCGGCGATGTGTTTGCCGTCTTCTTGGTAGCCACTCTTGTCGGTGTGGCGTATAAACGCTGGCAACTCCGTCAGACCAATTAAACGGTGGTGATCGATGCTAGTCACGTGGTACCGGGCACGTGCTATACGCAGTATACTGTCTTTAATATATGCATAAGGAGATGTCTATGGTGGCCACCCGAAAACAGCAACCCAACTGGACACGACACGTGTTGTGGGTTGTTACGGTGGCACTCGTCATTGCTTGTGTCTGCCTTGTATTTGCGCTCGCACACAAAACGGTTACGGCGCCAGCATCTAGCCAGAATACATCACCGAGCATCAGTCTTGGTACGGTGGAGTATCAGTTTGCCGGCAATCGAGCCATCAAGCAAACGGATAATCCTGCGGTCAATAGCCTCAAGGTGTTTCTGAATAACGATGCTCGGCACGAAGGTTGTTCTGTAGCGGCACCGGCCTACGAACACGTTGTGGCGTACACCAAAGATAAGACGCAAGTGTTCATAAAATACGGTTGCGGTGCAGCTGATTCCCCTATTTACGCCGTACAGACTGCCGGAGCCTGGAAAATGTTGTCTCCTACTAACCACTTCGATTACCTGGGCATGCCAGATTGCCAGTATCTTACCACCAACAATATTAGTACCGAGATCGCCCCCGTATGTGCTAACGATGTGCAGGTCGGTGCTCCCGCAGCTACGCCCAAATACCTAGTCCGATAGCTACATCATTCACTCGAAAGCTAGCTGTCGTTGTGTTTGAGTAAATCCAGCACGTCTTGTGCCCGCTTGAAACTCTGCTCGGGTGGCAACTCGCCGAGATAGCGTGCTAAACGCCCAAAGTGCTTATCGGCGGCTTTCTTCTGCAACTCGGCTGCGGTGACGGGGAAATCCGGTATATAGCGGAGTAGGTAGGCCAAGTAGATAGATACGTTGTCGGTGATGGATCCAATTACTTCTGGTTCCTTGCGCTGCATATTAGTACCCCGAGAATTCTTCTGTCTTAATGTTGTCTTCGTCGACGCCGGCTCCGACGAGCATCTGCCGCATGGCTCCGACCATGGCTGCTGGCCCTGAAAGGTAATAACGCGGTGCGGCGAGGTCGGGTACGTGCCGTTTGAGCATGTCTTTATCGATGTAGCCGAGTTCGCCCTGCCAATCGCCGGCAGTCACGTCGGTCATCACTGGCACGAACGTAAAGTGGGGGTTCTGCTGGGCAAAGCCTTCGAGATCGGAAAGAAAGGCGGCATCAGCGGGTGTTTTGTTGGAATATAACAGGATCAGCTCGTGAGCAGTTTTGTCGGCTGTGGCCTTGGCGATCATGCTGCGCACAGGAGTTATACCGATGCCACCAATAAGAAATACGGCCGGCACGGTTTCGTTTTTGTGGAGCGTGAAATCGCCATATGGAGCATCAAATTTTACCTCAGTGCCTACGGGTGCGTCTCCAAGGACTCGCTTGAACGCTGTATCGCGCATACGCGTGGCAATCATGACGTCCTTGTCATCTGGACTGGTCGCAAGTGAAAAACCGCGCACATTGCCCTCCTCGTCGGTCTCAGAGGGGTTGAGCAGTGTTATATCGCAGAATTGGCCGGCCCGATACTCAAAACCTGCCGGTTTCTCGAAGTGAAATGCCATCGTGCCGTTAGCGATAGTGTCCTTTTGTGTCAGTTTTACGTTGTATATTGGCATTTTTACTCCCAGTGATTACAGCCTTTTGCGCAGTATGTTCGGACATGTTTGTCAATCATGCTGAACAGCGGTTGGACTGTATTTTTATTTATTGAATAGACCCGCTCTTTACCCCGTGGTTCCATCTCTACGAAATGGCACAGTAGCAATCGCTTCATGTTGTGCGAGACGGCCGATTGCTCCATGTCCAGATGCTCGCATATATCGGTGACGGTTTGACCACCTGCAGCGTCCAGGAGCTGGAGTATTCGCACACGGTGTTTGTTTCCAAGCACGGCAAAAAAATCATCAAAAACCATATACTCCATATGAAAATAATATCATATGAAGCGCTATTTTGCACTTTCTGGGCACGTAGGCTAGGCTGTCGTGCTCCGCCAGTGCGCATACTGATCCCGGCTCGCAAACACACAAAAAGCTCACAACGAATGTGAGCTTTTTGTGTGGTACGCCCGGCTGGACTCGAACCAGCGACCCCTTGGTTCGAAGCCAAGTACTCTAATCCACTGAGCTACGGGCGCATAGTATAGCGTATACTATCGTAGCAGAGATAACAGAGAGACGATAGTGCAGAAGATTACACATTTTGAAGCAGCCCACGCTGCACTCAGGCAATTCTATGGCGACCACGCCGATGGTCCGTATACGCTCGATCGAATGCGGCAACTGATGCAGTACCTCGGCAACCCACAAGAAGCGGTGCGAGTTGTTCATGTTGCAGGCACGTCGGGTAAGACATCTACGGCGTATTTTGTGGCAGCATTGCTGATGCAGGCTGGCGCCAAAGTGGGTCTGACGGTGTCACCGCACGTTGATGAGGTTAACGAACGGGTACAAATCGATGGTGTGCCGTTGCCCGAAGTAGAGTTTTGTCATGAGCTGAGCGAGTTCCTACAGCTTATCGAAGCCAGTGGCATCCTCCCTTCGTATTTTGAGTGCATGGCTGCTTTCGCATATTGGGAGTTTGCCCGCCAGAAGGTTGGTTACGCGGTGGTCGAAGTCGGTTTGGGCGGTTTGCTTGATGGGACCAATGTGGTGTCTCGCGCCGACAAGGTGTGCGTCATTACCGATATTGGTCTCGACCACACCGAACTGCTTGGCGACACAGTTGATAAGATCGCTGCTCAAAAGGCCGGCATCGTTCAACCCGGCAACGATGTTTTCATGCACCAACAAGCGCCCGAGATTATGGATGTCGTTGATGCGGTGTGCAAAAATGTCGGTGCCGACCTGCATGTCACTCGTCCCGCGGGTTTTCCGGCACCTACACAGCTACCGGCTTTCCAGCAGCGCAATTTTTCACTCGCCCAAGAGGTGGTTGACTGGGTGTTGCACCAGACGGGTGCCCGGCTACTCACCGCTCAGCAGATTGCAGTCGCTAGTCAGGTCTATATCCCGGCGCGCATGGAGATTATGCAGTATGCCGGCAAGACTATCGTCGTCGATGGCGCCCACAACGCCCAGAAACTCGAAGCTCTATGCGCGAGCATTGCCGATAAGTATCCGAATGTACCCATTGCCGCCGTTGTCGGTTTCGTTGACGGCGACGTATTCCGCCTGCACCAAGCTCTCGACGTGCTGATACAACACTGCACGTATCTGATTATCACCGAGTTTTATACCGAGAAAGACTATCCAAAGCATTCGGTTCCGGCAACCATCGTTGAGGCCTATTGCCATCAGTCTGGTTTTGATACTACTCAGATTGTGCCGGACCCAGCCAGTGCGCTACACGTGCTGCTGAAGCGTCCCGAGGAGCTCTGTCTTGTTACCGGCTCGTTCTATTTACTGAACCATATTCGTCCAGAACTTTTGGAGCACGCATGATTCGGCATATTGTGGCTATGGACCAGCAGCGGGGTATTGGTAAGCATGGTTTTCAGCCGTGGAATATCCCTGACGATGAGCAGTATTTCTCCGAGATGACCAAAACGCATAGCGCGATTGTGCTCATGGGTCGCAAGACATACGAGGCGATTGGTCGCCCGTTGCTCAGTCGCCGTAATGTTGTGGCCACTCACGACGAATCGTACAGGCCGGAGGGTGTCGAAATCGTGCGCGATATCAGTGCATTCTTGCGTGACAATCCCGACACGTGGGTTATCGGCGGTGGGCAGATCTTTGATGCCACGATGCCCTTGACGGGCGAGCTCTACATCACCGAAATCGAGGCAGATTTTGCCTGTGACGTATTCTATCCAGAGGTTCCGGCAGACTTTGTACGTGCCGAGGCCGGTGAGCTGAAGCACCAAAATGGTTTTGCCTATCGCTACGTGCGTTACATCCGTTCGGCGTAACTTTTTTTACCCAAATTCAGCGAAATAACTCATAGCCGACTCGCAAGCAAAGCCCGTACTATGGCTACACGTCGGTCATGTAAATAGCCTAGGGAGGAGCAAGCGATGTCACGACTATATGACACAAGGTGCCGCGAGACGAATGTTATACCCCGCGCGGGTAGCTCGATCTTTCGCGAAGTTCGTTTCGGCCATGTTGTGTAGAGAGCTATCCGTGTGTACTGCAGGAGATGAGGACTAAATACAGAGGGGGTAAAGATGAGTATTATTGTGACGATTATTTTAGGTGGGATTGTTGGTTGGGTAGCATCGAAGATGCTAGGGCGCGAAGAAGGCGTTTTTGCGAGTATTGTTATCGGGATTATCGGTTCATTTATCGGTAGCGGCGTATCGCAGTTATTTACTGGTTCTGACCACTCATATCTAGCATTTAGCTGGGGCGGACTGTTGTGGTCGCTCATCGGTGCACTGATACTAGTTGCCATTTTGAATGCTATTCGCCGGCCGCATCAGGTGTAGGGTGGCTATCTTTCTAAACCTTGGCGGGGTGTTTGGCGGCATAGGTGCGGCGGCATAGCCATAAACTCAGGTAATAACCTGCTACTGCTGCCGCTATGGCTATGATCCATGCGCCGGCTATATCGAGCGGCGAGTGTACCTTTGCCAGTACTCGTGCCACACCCACGGCGATAGTCATGGCCAGCATAACAGCAGCGATTTTCTTGTGGAAGAAGTAGGTCGCGGCAGTGAGTGTCATGGTTAGCAGGGCGTGGTCCGATGGAAACCCGTTATCGCGACCGTGGGGAATAAGGGGCTTCACATGCTCCGATACAAAAGGCCGTTGGTCGAAATAGATGTGGCTTGCGATGCGCGACACGATGAACGCGATGAGCGCCGCCAGCACGACAGCTACGGCGAATTGCTTTTTAGTAGGCATACCGACTCGCCACCATGCGAGTGCGCAACCAAGTACTACGAGTACGATGAGATATTGGGCACAGAAGATGATGATTTGATTCAAGGTTCTCCCTCTAGTTTTGTTGATTTTATATACGATTACCATTATATATCCTCGCACACATTTGCGGTCGTGTTATTTGTACTCCTCGAATACATCGGGTAGGTGCATTTTACGTGGAGAGTCATCGCGCACGTTGTCGCAACTAGTTTAGCTCAAGCGACACTCTGAAACATTGCTTGAATATCTTGTCGATACAGTGCGTTGAGCCCGCATATGACGTATGTGCAGGAGTCGTCACTTTCGTAAACAAAGTTTGGGCCCTCTTGAAGCTTTGGGTGGCCCTCTAGCCGTAATACTGATGTCCAGGCAAACCTAGTTTGGCTACGGCTAACATCGCCCGATAAAATACCAATTAAGCCAGTAGACTGGAGATAAGTGACATGGGCTAGTTCAAAACGATTACTGTTTAGTTCGCCCGATACCGTACAACGAACGTTATTCCAATCTGAAGCGAGGTTTGCGTATAGCGGCGGATAGGCTGCTAAGTCATTTACGGTTCGCTTGCTTTCGTCGTACTGCCAGTTATTGTCTTTTGCAAATTCTTGCATCCATTTCTTCTGTTTCTTAAAGCCTCGGATGCCTTTAGCAAATGCAGCGATAACCAACCCAATAAAACCAAGGAGCATTGTGCCCGAAATGAGAGGCATTATTGTATCCCTGTGGCCAGTAAATTCGGTAACCAACGCACCGAGCGCCATAATGCCTGCGACGCCGAGGAAGATAATAATTGCCCACTTTAGTGAATCCCAAGGGCCGCCTGAGTTCTTTGCGTTTGGAATGGCTGAAAAGTCTATCATAGGAACTGTAGGCTGTAGTATATCAAAAGATATCAAAAGACCTCCCAACGGGAGGTCTTAATAATACCTATACTTGGGGGCCATCGTGCACGCTATCGCAACTAGATTAAAGGTTTTGAACCCGGACATTACTCTTTAGTGGACTCTGCTTCAATGCGTTTATCAAGCCCATCCATTGTCTTTAAAAATTCTAAAGCTAAATCAATCCCATACTTATCGGCTAGTACTAAAACCGACCATAGGCAATCTGATAGCTCATGAGCTAGTTTAGTGTCTACGTCATCCATGCCACGCAAGCCATGTTTTGCCATTATTATTTTAGATAAATCACCGACGTCACCGACAAAACCAGACATTAAATTCTGTTCATTCCACGTAACGCCGCGCTTTGCATTCAATTCGTCGTATTTAGCTCGTACCCCTACGGCTCTTTTCTGTATTTCCTCATATGTCATAATTTAATACTAGCAAATTCAATTACTAACCTGAAATTAAATGAAGAGGATATTTACCCAAGTTCTTGAATGTGTTATCGAAGTGCAGCTAATACTTGAGCACGGTCAGTAGTGATACTGCCAAGTACATGGCGAAAGCCTTCTCCAGCCGGTTTCCAAGCTAATCCAGAATCGTCAACTAAGAAGTATGCTCCGCTACGAGTCTGTAAACTCTTACTGACGATTCTCAGCCTATCGTTAGTCGGCGCTATGCCTTCCGTAGCTTGCTCAAATTGGCCTGGATTTAATCGCAGACTTGATTTTTTATTTGTCGGATTGGGCCCTTCAGGGTCGTATTCAAATATCTGCCACTCTACCGCACCCTCCTCTTCAACTATGTCTTTCATAGAGCTTAATTCATCAAGATTGCGTGCATTCGCAACTGTATTAAAGCCGAAATCTACGCCTGCATTGCGAAGCAGGTTGGCAACAGCCTTGGTCTCTGCCAACAAATTGGCACGTCCGCGCCTAAAATGAGCGACCGTCTCTTGGCGAGCACCATCTAGCGGGATATTCACAAAATCAACATGAGGAGCAATTTCAGTTACTTCCACTTTTGCGGCAATGCCTCTCCCTTTATAGACAATTGGAGAATCGTCCAAGAAAGCTGTACCAACCGTATCAAGTTTTATTTTCATACCTAAATCTTTAAGGCCGCCCAAAATAGGAACGATTTCAGGATGAAATAAAGGATCACCTCCAGAAAGTGTCGCTTGCGTTACTCCTTCGCTCCTTGCGTCCGTGGCAAATTCAATTACTTGTTCGGCAGTGACTAAGCCGCCAAATTGCGCTGTTTCTCCAAAGTGGTTATAACACCCCCGCATCTGACAGGGCAGTTAGACCCCACTGCAAAATTAATCGTAGGTTCTTTTGGCAAAAGAGGGCTAGATCCTGACATAGAAAAGCTATACAACTTACGCGCTGTATAGTCAAGTATGGAGGGCCATTGTAGACGCTATCGCAACTAAACTACAGACTAATCAGCAGGCGTTTATAGTTAATTTTAGACTTGCCCCGGCCTAGTACACTTTCCCGATTTGTCCCCTATACTAGTAACACATGCCAAAATCGCAGCCCCATAAAGCGCTCACGAGTAAGCATATTGCCCACGTCCTTATACTCATTGGTATATTGGCGGCACTGAGTGCCGTGCTGCTTTTGGTTCGTCAGCATAACGCCGAACCTAGTCCGCCGTCCGGAGCTTTAACCTCGCGGTCAGCCCCCTCGTCAGTAAAACCGAAACCGCAAGCGACAGCCAGCTACTCTGTCCCGGCCACTCACCCTAAGTACATAGCTATTCCGACAATTGGTATACGTAACACCCCCGTTCTGAAGCTTGGATTACTAGGCAGCGGCGCTATCGCTACACCGGATAATATCTTTGAAGCTGGCTGGTACGATGCGAGCAGCTTACCAGGACAGGCAGGTGCCATGTTCATTTACGGTCATGTTTCCAGCTGGAAGGCTGACGGTATTTTTTATGATCTAAAGAAGCTTAAGGCTGGGGATACGGTGACTATTACCCGGGGAGACGACAAAACTTATACATACAGAGTAGTTAAGTCGGTCGTTTACCCGTATAACGACGTGCCCATGAATACAGTTCTGGCTCCAGTTAGTGCCCATACGCCAGGCCTAAACCTCATGACCTGCACCGGCCAGATAGTAAAAGGCACCAGCGAGTTCAGTGAGCGGCTCGTAGTATATACAAGTTTGGTAGGCAGCTAGATTTTTGCCCGTTTTCGGCGGTAGAGCGAAGACAGCCCGGCGCCAGTGGAGATAGTGGCACAGGCAACAAGAACCGTAACTAGCGGGTCAGCGCTAGGCGGCTGGCCGTAGCCGGTGTCGGGGGCTTTGGGTGAATTATTACTTGAGCTGGAGCTATTGTTGCTACCGGAATTGGGACTGCCGGCGGCTGGGGCGCTGGGTTCGTAAAAGCTCATGACCGTAGCTTTGTCGCTGTTAGCGGCGTCTTGGTAGGCCACGTATGGCGTGCTGCCATAAAAGGCTAGTGTGGCGTAGCCTGCCGTACCGGCCGTAAACCCGGCCGTACCGACTGTTTGCCAGGAGCTACCATCAAAGTTCATAACCGTGGCTTTGAAGCTGCTGGCATTATCCTCATAGGCCACATACGGAATGCTGCCATTAAAAGCTAGCGAGTTATAATTTGCCTCACCGGCCGTAAACCCGGCCGTACCGACTGTTTGCCAGGAGCTACCATCAAAGTTC
>CAYRQK010000001.1:100550-101036 GCA_964426605.1 uncultured Candidatus Saccharibacteria bacterium
ATAACCGTGGCTTTGAAGCTGCTGGCAAAGTCCATATAGGCCACATACGGTGTACCGGAGGGACTAATGGCTAGCGAGGTGTTTTCTGCCTCACCAGCCGAAAACCCGGCCGTGCCCACCGTTTGCCAGGAGCTACCGGTAAATTTCATGACCGTGGCTTTGTTGCTGTTACCGCCGTCCGCATAGGCCACATACGGTGTACCGGAGGGACTAATGGCTAGCGAGGTGTAATCTGCCTCACCAGCCGAAAACCCGGCCGTGCCCACCGTTTGCCAGGAGCTTCCATCGAACTTCATAACTGTGGCTTTGTAACTGTTGGCATTGTCTCCGTAGGCCACATACGGCGTAGAGCCGTTAAAGGCCAGCGAAATGTCGAATACTCCATCAGCCGTAAACCCGGCCGTACCGACTGTTTGCCAGGAGCTACCATCAAATTTCATGACCGTGGCTTTGTTGCTGTTACCGCCGTCCGCATAGGCCACATAC
>CAYRQK010000001.1:101136-102160 GCA_964426605.1 uncultured Candidatus Saccharibacteria bacterium
GACTAATGGCTAGCGAGGTGTAATCTGCCTCACCAGCCGAAAACCCGGCCGTGCCGACCGTCTGCCAGCTAGCCGCCGCCATGGCGCTAGGAGTAATCACTAGGCTAGCGAATACCGCGGCCGCCGTTAAAAAACCTACTCTTATCTTCCACAGCTTGAAGTGTTTCATTTTGCCCCTCGGCTTAGTTGGACTTAACGCTTATGGCTTGATTATATAGTACGCTAGTGCAAATCGTAACAAATTAGCTGGCGCGCCGCTGGCGGTAGAGCAGAGCCAGACCTGCTCCGACCGATATAATGGCGCCGGTAGCAAGAATAGCAACTAGCGGGTCGGAGCCGGCCGGTTGACCATAGCCCGTGTCTGGGGCTTTGGGGTCAGAAGTACTAGATGACGTGTTTGAGCCCGTAGCCCCATTAGAATTATTGTTCGGTAGTGCCGGGCTTGGGTTGTTTGCAGCCGCAGTCCATATATCACCACCGATAACTACCGCCGCGAGATGCTGACCGGTACTGTCTGAAGTGATGGAGATCCAGTTCTGATTAGCAGTAGCGGTATTGGTGGTACTGTCATCCGTCCAGCTAACACCGTAGTCAGCAGAGGTCCATATATCACCACTGTAGTCTACCGCCGCGAGGCGCTGACCGGTACTGTCTGAAGTAATGGAAAACCAGTTCTGAGTGGTACCAACGTCCGTCCAGCTAACACCGTAGTCGGCAGAAGTCCAAATGTCACCACCGAACACTACCGCCGCGAGATGCTGACCAGTACTGTCTGAAGTGATGGAGATCCAGTTCTGATTAGCAGTAGCGGTATTGGTGGTACTGTCATCCGTCCAGCTAACACCGTAGTCAGCAGAGGTCCATATATCACCACCAACGCCACTGCCATTGCCGGTTGCTACCGCCGCGAGATGCTGACCAGTACTGTCTGAGGTGATGGATCGCCACCAGCTCTGATTAGTACCAACGTCCGTCCAGCTAACACCGTAGTCAGCAGAGGTCCATATATCACCACTGTAGTCTA
>CAYRQK010000001.1:102260-549051 GCA_964426605.1 uncultured Candidatus Saccharibacteria bacterium
TAACACCGTAGTCAGCAGAGGTCCATATATCACCACTGTAGTCTACCGCCGCGAGATGCTGACCAGCACTATCTGAGGCAATGGACCGCCAGTTCCGATTAGCAGTAGCAGTATTGGTAGTACTGGCGTCCGTCCAAGTATAGCCCGTAACGGCTAGAACATTAGGCGTAATAATGAAGCTGGCAAATAACAGGCCGACTATAAAGAAACTCGCCCGTGCCTTCCACTGGCGTAAGTGTCTCATAGTTTCCCTTTTATTTTCTCTCGTACCATTATGGTTATGTTATCAATATAACAAACGAAGAGAGTATTACAAAAATCCCCCTAACACAGAGGAATTTAAACATAAGCGTATTGGAGGGTCATCGTTCGCACTATTACAACCGAAATACGCAATTACCAGGGACAGTTTTTTATCTCGGAGTTTGGTTCAATTTCCTGACTATCCCAAACGAATGCATGCGTACTCCAGTAAGGTTTACTTTCAGCGCTTGCATGAGGTTGTTGGGGGAATGGCGGGTCGTCCCATGTACCTATCCAGGCACTTGAAAGCTGATAAGTAATGTCTGGGTTAGCTAGTAATGAAATAGAAACGCATGAATCAGGTTGCGCTACGCGTGATTTTGTAAATGGCACATAGCCTTGCTCTCGGCGGTTTTTACGAAAGGCGTATACAATTTCATCGGATCTATCTGTCTCTACGACATCACATGTTCCGATGGGACGTCCCATGTCAATATCAAAGTCTAAGTTATTGTTATGTAGGTCTCGACTCTCTAATACTTCAATAACTAGCTCTCGTAGATTTGGTGTATCAGCAAAGTGTGTTGATGCATGAGAGTTTACCGAATCATAATAGATTTGTTTATTATCTCTAGATAAACATAATAATTCTGCCATGTTTCTAACTATAGCAAAAGGGACTAGAACTTTTTAACAGATATAAAAAATCTCCCAAAATTGAGAGACTTGAAAGGGTACCAAATCGTATCTGTTATTTCAATTGGAGAGCCAGGTGGCCCGGCCTGTCTGGCCGACAGGACGGACAGGGACTTGACTCACCTCCGGCGAGCCCGCAACTTCACGGCAGCAAGCACAGCTTGCTCCGGAAGATTGCCTTGCGAACTGCCACTGGCGGCTCTCACCCCGACATTCTTTGATATGTCGAGTGTTCAAGCCCCGGACAACCAAATAAAAAAACCGCACACGAGGTACGGTTTTTTTATTTGGAGGGCCAGGTGGGACTTGAACCCACGACACCCTGCTTAAGAGGCAGGTGCTCTAACCAGCTGAGCTACTGGCCCTCGTCGGAACTTGCGGCTCGGTCTCGTTTTGTCACCGGGGCGACAAGAACTTTGACTTTTACCTATATTCCTCCTCTCAAAACTGCACTCATCCGCTTCGCTCCGTAGAGCACAATTTTGGGTAGCTGCAAAATGCAACTACAGAACTTTAGCAAATTACCTCTGTTTTGGCAAGGATTTACTGCGCAGCTGGAGGGTTGACTGGAGGTACTTCTGGTTGAACTGGAGCTTGAGGTGCGACAACTGCTGCCGGCACAACCGGCGTTGCAGTCTCGACTGGTGAGACCGCCGGAGCCTGACTTGTCTGCGAAGTTGTAGCCTGATTCTGGCCGATGATAAAGAAGTACAGCAGCGGAAATGCAGCACTGTACATCAGTAGGAAGTACAGTGCAAATGGTATGCCGATGATAGTAATCATTAATAGTGCCATGGCCAGTGTAGCGGCGAAGACGCTCCACCATTTGCCAACGTGTCCTTTTGTGTGACCCCAGCTAGCTTTGATAGATTCGGTGATACCCAACTTCTGGTCGATGAGGAAATATGGCGCCAGGCTAATACGCGGGAACACAATGAAGAATGGAATAATGAACAGTAGCATTGTCACGAAAGCAATGAGGATGAGCAGAATATATAATCCGAGGTACTTCAGGAACAATGGCACACTTTGCGACAGGGCTTCCTCGAATGACATTTTTGTTCGACGGACTGCAGCGATCGCGGCGACCGCAATTGCAAGCCCCAGGAATGAGCTTACCAAAAGGGCCACTGAAGATACCACCATTGAGTGTGTAAGACGAGTGATTGCGTTAAGGACGAGGTTAACTATGTAGACACCAAGTATGGCGGACAAGTTGAACCGTACTGCAGCCTTTGAGTACTTGTAGAGTCCGAAACCACCGGGCCAATCGGTCGGCACTGGCGGTAATTCAGCCATATTGTTTGCGGGTGCTGGCCCCGTGGGAGCTGCCATTGGCGTGGGTTGGTTATCCATCGAGATCTCCTTTAATACGTTACGCGCACTATAGCATGTTGCTTATGGCCCAACAACTCTCCTGAGGACTTCTCGGCTTTCACGCCTCGCACCTAAAGGGTGCTACAATCGACAGGTGAAGAAACTACTCAATGGCCGCGATTTAGCCGACTATATCAAGGAGCGCCAGATCAAACAGGTGCGGGCCTTACGCCAAGCGCACCAGGTTGTGCCCAGGCTGGCCATCATTCGCACCAACCCCGATCCGATAGTTGATAGCTATATGCGGCTGAAGCAAGGCTATGGCGAGGACATTACCGTCGAGGTTGATGTGCATACTATCGACCAGTCAGAGACTGCGGCACGTATCGGGCAGCTCAACGATGACCCCGCGGTTCATGGCATCATCGTGCAGATCCCCTTACCTGATCCATCGCAAACCGCCCAAATCCTAGACACTGTCGTCGTCAACAAGGATGTCGATGGGCTGGCGAGTGGCACGCGGTTTGACGCACCCACGCCGCTGGCCATCAACTGGTTACTAGCTGGTTATAATATCGATTTGCGCGGCAAAAATTTGACGATTGTCGGTCATGGGCGCCTAGTTGGCAGACCTTTGGAGCGTCTCTGGGAACAGTCGGGGCTACCAGTAATCATTGCTGACAAGTCGGTCAAGGATCTGGCGGCTGTGACACGCGAAGCCGACGTACTGGTATGTGCCACCGGTGTGTCGGGACTCGTTACGGCAGACATGGTCAAGCCAGATGCCGTCATTGTCGATGCGGGCGTCTCTACCGACAGCAATGGCCTGACTGGCGATGTGGCCGCCGAGGTACGCGAGTTGCCCAACATCATTATTACTCCCGAAAAGGGTGGTGTAGGTCCACTGACGGTCTGTGCCTTATTCGAGAATGTTATCCGCGCCGCTGAGGCGATAGCCAATACCCGAGTATAATGATAGCTATATGAAAATAGGCGTCTTCGACTCTGGTATTGGCGGACTCAGTGTGGCCAACGCTATTGAGGCTGCAGTTCCGCAGCACGAGGTTGTATTCCGAAATGACTCAGAAAACGTGCCGTATGGCAGCAAAACACCCGAGCAATTACTTTTGCTAGTGGTACCTATCCTCGAAGATCTAGTCGCCCAGGGGTGTGATCTTATAGTGGTTGCTTGTAATACTGTGAGTACGACACTCATCAATGAATTGAGGAATAGGTTTAGTGTGCCGCTTATTGCTATCGAGCCAATGGTCAAGCCCGCAGCTGCGCTCACCAAAACAGGGATTATTGCCGTCTGTGCGACTCCAGCAACGCTCGCAAGTGCACGCTACAATTCCCTGAAGCAAATGTATGCCAGTGGGATCACCGTTCTGGAGCCAGATTGTTCGGACTGGGCGCGTATGATCGAATCTAGTGAGGTTGATACTGCCAAGGTCCAGGCAGAAATTACCTCAGTACTCGACGGTGGTGCGGACGTCATTGTGCTAGGTTGCACGCATTTTCATTGGATTGCCCAGGACATCCGGGAGTTAGCCGGCGACAGAGCTGTTGTTATGCACTCAGAGGTACCCGTCATAGCCCAGCTGAAGCGTTTGCTGCAGGGGACGGTTAATGTGGAGTCGACGACGTCGACGATACCCGTGTCGGAATAGAGCCCGGCTGACCTATGCGAGGTTCCGTACGGCTGCTACGAACTGTGCAGCTCGATCTTTGTAGTTTTGGAAGAGCCCAAAACTTGCGCAGCCGGTCGAAAGTAGGACCACGTCTCCGGTCTCAGCGTGCTTGCGGCATTTGGCAACTATTCCTGCCATAGAGTCGCCCCCGTTCACGTAGTTAGTGTAGCCCACGGTGTCCAACGCTTTCGCGATTGCCGGACCAGTGTCTCCGATGACAACAGCGGTGCGTACATTGTTATCTGCAACCGCCCGGGCTAGTTTGTCGAACGGTACGCCCTTGTCTGATCCACCCAATATCACAACCTTTGGCTCCTCGAATGCCTTGATGGCGACAATAGCGGTCTCGGGAGTAGTGCCGAAGCTGTCGTCGTAGTAACGCACGCCGTCGAGTTCCTGCACGAATTCCAGGCGATGCTCAAGTCCGGTGAAGCTGGTAAGTATTCCACGCATTGCGTCGACATCTTGGTGGACGACCCAGGTCGCCGTAATAGCCGCGCAGATATTTTGCAGATTGTGTTCACCCAGCAGCCGGATGTCTTTTGTTGCACAGATGGTTTGGCCATCCATGACAATCATATTGTCGTCAATCCACGCACCAGGGGTGTGATAGTAGGCTATCTTTTGACCCTCACCAGCGCCAGCCACGAGTGACGAGTTTTCATTCCCGTACATATACATAGCAATATCCTGGTTCGTTTGATGTTCAAATAGCCGACTCTTTGCCACGATATATTCATTCATGTCAGCGTGCCAGTTCAGGTGCTCGGGTACCACCATCAGGCAGACACCGATATGCGGAGAGTGGGCCAGATCAATCAGCTGGAAACTCGATAGCTCGAGGACGACCCAGGAGTCTTCGGTGATTTGCGGCAAAAATGTCATTGGTGCCACGCCGATGTTGCCACCCAAGAATACTTGCTTACCAACTGCCTCGAGCATCTTAGCGATCAGTGTACTGGTCGTACCCTTTCCTTTGGTTCCGGTCACGCCGATGACATTGTGGGTAGGGCAGACGCGCAAAAACTCGTTGATTTGGGTAGTAATCTTGGCTTCCAGGCCAGGATTCTCCAAAAGGATACTGTCCGGGTGTATTCCAGCCGTCCGTACGACAATATCAAACCGATCGAGGTTTTGGAGATATGTGTCACCCTGCGCAGTGTTTGCTCCGAGTGGTATCTCTAGGTCCATGTTTTGGTCGCAAATTGTTACCGCGTGACCTTGCGCAGCAAAATACTCATACGAGCTTTTGCCCTCGGTGTTATAGCCCACGATTGCGACCCGCATAGTCTTTGCTAGTACCTAAGCGGCCAGAGTCTTTTTGACTAATTCGGCGACCTGACGCGGGGTCATGTCGGCTTTCAGTATCACCGCACTGACGTTCAAATTCTCCACGCTATCAGGTATTTCTTGCTCACCCTTGTTGGTTAGCACAATCACCCTAATATCCTTACCCCACGCTGTTTTGCGCATGGCGGCCAGCATCTCATCGCCGTTCATTTCGGGCATCATCAGGTCCAACAGGATGATGTCTGGCTTCATGTCCTCAATCATCTCCAGGCCCAGCTTGCCATTCTCGGCAGTGTCTACTTCATAGCCCTCCGCCTCAAACTTAAAGCGGTACATCTGGGAAATGGCTTGGTCGTCTTCGACAATTGCAACTTTAGGCATAATAACTATTATCCTACGAGAATCCTGGTGGTTTTACAAACTTTAGTGGGTAACACCAAGCACTTCGCGTACGATATTCACCACTTGTGTGGGTGTGTGGTGTGCTTTTATGACGTATCGATCGACGTTCAAAAAACGGAGGCTCATGGGGGCTTCCGTCCTGCTTATGTTGGTCAGCACGATAACGCGCATATCACCACCACCCTCAGTGGCGCGCAGCTTTTCCAGCATCTCGTCGCCGCCCATCACTGGCATGCGTAGGTCGAGCAGTATCAGTTCTGGCTGGAACTCCTTGACGAGCGCCAGGCCTTCTTTACCGTCTCGGGCCCGTTGCACCTCAAAACCTTCGGCATCAAGCTTGAAGGCGTACATACTCGCCAGGGCATCGTTGTCTTCGATGATTGCAACTTTAGACATAGACTTAAGGCTTTCTTTGTTCGAGGCACTTTAGTTAATTGACATTCTACACGATAAATGGCGTATGTAAATAGTAGCTTAGGTATATCGCACCGAATCCCTACGATATGCTTATCTCTGGTCGCTATGGTCTTTTAAGGGCCCCTGGCCTTTAATGGGTAGCTTCTCATCTCATTCGGGTAGGAAAATGGTTACCTTTGCCCGAAACTCTACGATAGTTCTTTATAGCGAATCGTCTACGTGCTCGCTGGTCTGGCATCGGGGCTGTCTGGCTTACCAGACTTCAATCGCCGGAAGGTGCTTAATCGCATGATTAGCATGGTCGCGTGGTACATCGGTCTGCCAATTAATATGGCTCAGAACCGTATCAGGGTCAGATGGTAGGTGTGTAATCGTGTTATTGCTGGACACATACTGCACCCAGGATACTGCTTAGCTAACTCTAGACAGGTTGGCTATTTACTGCAGTCAACACTTCGGGACCTTCATACTGAAACTTAATTCGTAGATACCAGCTAGCGCCACATCGTCTTCCACGATTAGCATTCTTATTTTGTTTGCTGTAGATATTGACTTCAGTGTGGCGGTAAAATAGAGGGACAGTATTAATTGACAAAAATACAAAGTTAGAGTATAATAGCACACAGTTCTTTAGGAGACGGTACCAGGACAGGTGAGAATCGCAGTCGGTGCTGTTTAGAGTGAGCAGATATCCCCAAATATGAGTGACAACGAATTTATTTTACAAAACCAACCTGAGCCGCAGTCGTCGACTGTCGCTAGCGAGGGCTTTCTATTTCCTGAGGAGCCGCACAACCGATTGAAGACCGCGGCCACCGCCGCCGGACTCGGTGTCCTGACGGTTGCATCCGCTGCGGGTATTTATTTTGCCGAGAGAAATGGTGTCAGCGTACACGACATGTTGGACGGCCAATATGTGCCGCAGCTAAAAGTTTACCCAGGTATAGTTGATGGCTTCGTTGCCACCAATAACGGTCTTCGGACGGCGGCACCCGTCGTGGCGATTGCCGGGCTTGCCACTCAACTTAGTTGGTACGCTGCTGGCAGGCGAAGTGAACATACTCGGGCAGTTAACCAACTGGCTACCACGGATTATGCCGGTACTGAAGGTATCATGAAATTTGACGCTCACCCCACCATGCTCGACCGTATGCGCCGCCGCTCGGCTGCCGTTGGCATCGGACTGATTGCAACCTTTACAGCGGCTATGGCTGGTGGCATGTCTGGCGTGGAGCACGAAATCTCAAATGGTCCACTGCGGCCAGTGACGCGGACGTTCGACATGTTGTCGCATGGCCAAGCCAGCCGTGAAATTATCGTGCAGTCGCCCGGTATTACTTTTATGGATGACAGCTGGATTGACCGTAAAAAGATGACCGCGCTCACGCAAGATGCTGCCGAAGAAGGTATTTATGTCGTGCCATTTGGCAAAGCCTTACCAAATATTGATGGTCGCTCCGGCTTAATGCTAACGGTGCCTGACCAGCTTGTCAGTGATGCACCGGCTGGTTGCGACAAGCCGCCAATTATTCTTGATAAGGCCAACTCGACTCCGGTTGGTCACTCGATTGCCATCAATGGGGTGACCTTTGAAGTGGCGAAGAAAATCAGCGGCACGGCTCAGATGAACCGCGACATTGCCATTGTTGGCGAGGACATAGCAGCTCATTGTATTCGCGGCGAATCTCCCGACGACACGCCATATTTTGGCGCCATCGTCAGCGGTGAGCAAAGCCCGGAGCAGGTTGATAAACTACTAGTTGACCACGGTCTGGGTGAGCAGGCAGTTGCCATTAGCGAAGCACATTTTGATGAAAATAACCGCGACTTTTGGCGCAAAAATGGCACGCCGCTTATTTTGCAGCTGATTGGCTGTGTTGGTGTGCTTGGTGGGGCGGCCATGATGTCGCTGCGCCGGGGCAAGCTGCTAGCAAATGCCCGCGAGATCGCGGTACTAAGAGGCCAAGGTGTCTCGCCAAAGGACCTCAGAAGTGCCGAGACACGTCGCGCCTTCCGCGAGTCGGCTATTTCTACGGTGGTAGCGACACCGTTCATGTACGCGCTGGCTGCTTCGTTTAACGCTGCCGAGATCGGCCTGAAAGTCGGTGTTGGCTTGCGAGAAATCGCGGCTGGTTATACAGTAACGTTATTAGCCAATATTTTTGGCAGTCGTCGTTCAGCGAAATATCTCGAGAAGAATCTCGATGTCGCTGGAGCGGTCAAGAAAGGATAGCCATGGTCAAGTCCGAGATACTCGCTCCCCACATGCAGGCCCAAGCCATTCACCAGGAACTCAGCGGTGAAGAAATCCTTCACGGCATCGATCTCACCGTCTACGGCGGCCAACTGACCGTGATCAACGGCGAGTCTGGTTCAGGCAAAACCACGTTACTCAATGTGTTGTCGGGTCTTGATCGGCCAACCAGTGGCAATGTCGACTTTTATCGCTATCCGCCGTCAGATAATCCAGCAGACAGATTGTCGTTGACGGGGCTGAGGAAGCGATCATTCGAGACTTGGCGCTCCATCGAGACTGGCATTATATTCCAAGATCCAGGTTTGCTACCGGGCGAGTCTGCCGCCAGCAACATTACCTTACCCAATCGGCTCAAGCGCATCAAGCTCGACAAACAATGGGTTGGCCAGGTTTGTGCCACGCTTGGTATTGACCGACTGCTCGAACAGCCCGCCGGCAAATTGTCGGGTGGTCAGGCGCAGCGCGTGGCAATTGCCCGGGCACTGGCGCACCAGCCAGGCGTCTTATTTGCCGATGAGCCAACCGCATCACTGGATTCCGACAACACCAAATCGGTGCACGAGATCTTCCGCCGGTTTGCCGACCAAGGCACTAGTATCGTCATGGTCTCGCATGATGCAACTTCGCTTGAGTATGCCGACCACGTCGTCAACCTCAGGGACGGCTTGGTTGACCACGATACACACCCGAGCTATTCACCCACACACAGCTCTGTCGCATAGGCGGCCGGTTATTTCTCAGGAGACAAACTCTGTGCTTTAATAAAGGAAACTCCCAAGAGATATGACTACAAGTAATAAAAACAAATTACCACCGATTGTGCTAATTCACGGTGCCTGGCATGGCGCCTGGTGCTGGGATGATTGGGTTCAGGAACTCCGTCAGTCTGGTTATCCTGAGGTTGTCGCCGTGGAGCTACGCGGCCATGGCTATAAAGAGGGCTCATTCAAGAGAGCCAGCCTCGACAATTATGTTGAGGACGTGCGGTTAATTATCGACAACCTAGAACAGACGCCAATCCTTATTGGTCATTCGCTAGGCTGCACCATTATTGAGCGGCTTTGTGTACAGCAGAGGTTTCTGGCGGTTGTGCTGCTGGCACCGATACCTGATACACGGTCTTTTCGACGCGTTTTTTTGCGGCAAGTATTGCAGCATCCGATCATAGCGTTTCGCTCGTTAGTGTCCCGTAGTATGCAGCCATGGGTCACTAGCCGCAGTAGTCCTCGCTTGTTTTTCGGGTCAAAGATGCCGCTAACGCGGGCAAGAGCCTATGTTAGCCGCATGCAGGGTGAGTCTTTCCGGCTATTTATTGTTGATTTGCTCCGCTTACGACAGCCTATGAATACCCTCGCACGGAAGCTGATAGTTGCCGCAGAACAGGATAAGTTCTTTCCGCTCGGTGTGCAGAAGGCATTGGCTAATCGTCTCGGCGCTACATTTATGGTTGCCAAAGACTCTGGGCATGACATTATGCTCGACGTTTCCGGCCGCCTAACTGTTCGGGTAGTCATTGACTGGCTCAATGATCCGCGAGCTGACAGGGCTAGCCAATCGTAGAAACTACTTGTCAAATATCGCACGATGTGGTATAAATAAACAGTACATTAGAAGCCTAGACGACGCGATCAGATCCATTTTATGGGCAGATTGTGTCGTTTATTTTTTGACCAAGAAAGATTATATGGCATACGAAGAAATTGCTCCTATGATGATACCTGTTGAGCAGGCAAACCGGTTGACTGACGAGTTCGAGCCGACCATTAGCGGTATGCTCGTCAAGCTAGCCGCGGCTGCCGAGATCGAACAGCTTCAGAGTGTTGGTATTGACGCCAGCTTGCTGGACGTAGCACCGACCCACAGCCTGCCTACTAAGACACAGCTACAAGTCGACGCACAGTCTCACGCCCTTGGGCAGCTAGGCAAAACCGAGGCTTTCACTACCTTGTTTGATGGGCGCGTACACTCGGCTGGAGCAAAATGGGCAAAGCTGAGCAAGCGAGCGATTGCACTATGGGCGTTGAAGCAATCTGGTAATGACTTGCCTCATGAAATCGCACCGGATATTGATCCGGCCGTATATGACGAAACGTTGTTTGACGGTAAGTCTGCACACGATGTGTTAGTAGCCAAACACCCAAAATCTGCCGCAGAAGTAACTGAGCGCTACCGCGTGATTACCACTTCGTTGCTCGAAGATGATCCGTATACGGGGGAGGAGCGAGATTCCGACTATCTACGTTTTATTGATAAGCATGGTTTTGCCTATTTAGACTCACGTGAATTCTTGGCGGGAGTACTCGATAGTCGTGCGGTTGACACACGGGCACTTGCTGCCAGCCAATTGGCGCTGCAACATGTGCTTGCGTCACCCGAGCTAGCGGATCGTCCGCTTGTAACGGCCAGTCTGGCTTGTGGTGCTGCCGCGCCCATGTTTGAGCTGAATCAGTTGTTTGCAGATAATAATCTCAAAGTAGAGCGGAATATACTGGTTGATAACGATCCGATGGCGCTTGCCAGTGCCGTTGCGCTCGGCCGTGCATATGATATGTCAGAGAAAGTTGATGTTCGTCTTGAGGACATCGTCGGACAAGAGTTGACCAATTACATTGAGCCGCACAGTGTTGATATCGTTGATATTTTGGGCATTGTTGATTACTTACCAACATCAGTCCTAGGGTATCGAGCAGCCGAGAACTTCATTGGCAAAATAGCGAATATTATGAGCCCAGGAGGCATCATAGTTGCTGGTAATGCGCTGAAGAGTCGTCCGCATCAAGCATTTTTTGAGCGAGTTTGGCCAACCCTCCAGCAGCGCGATCCAATTGAGATGGTAGGCATTATCGAGAAGGCTGGTTATCAACGAGAGGATATTAAAGTCAGAATTCCGCAGCGCGAAGGCGTGTATGGCGTGTATGGTATCACTGTTCCCGAGAGTGGCCTTCCGGAGTACCGCGAGTCTCGATTACAACTTGCCGCTAAGAAGATGCTGACCGTAGCCAGCAAGTTCAACAAGTACTAGGTGATCAAGATGTACTGCTCGGCAATTTATTGCTAGAGTAGTTGCATGAACTGGTTACGCTTATTGCCGCTTTTTTTGCTGGGAGGCGCCAATATTGCCATTGCTGGCTTGGTTATGACACGTGACTTTCGCAAGGTTACCAACCGAGCCTTTGCTGGCTTTGTGCTTGGTATTGGTGTGTGGGTGATTGGTATTGCTGGTTTCTTACTTTCGCAGAATCAAGCTAGTGCACTGCTATGGGCACGGATCTACTATTTTGCGCCACTACTAATTGCCGTATCAGGCTACTTCTTTGCCCGTAGTTTCCCGTCAGAAGCAAAACTGAGAAGTCGGCTCCTCTATCCTTTGCTTATACCATTTGTGCTTTTGACTGCTATTTTACTGTTTCAACCCGACTACTTTACGAAACGGCTCATCTATCATAGTTGGGGTAAAGAAGTACTACTAGGTCAGCCCGTCTATGCAATTTACACCATTTACATATTGTTATTTTTCGCAATTATTCTATGGGGCATGTACCGGAAGTCACTTCGTTTACGTGGCATTTATGCACAGCAGGCTCGACTTTTCTTCCAGACGTTAACGATTGCCGCTGTCTTTGGCATGCTTTTCAACTTACTACTGCCGCTTTTTCATAACTATCGGCTGATTGGACTTGGGCCACTCTTTACGAGCATTTCTGTTCTGGGAATTGGCTATAGTATTGCAAGGCACCGTATGTTCGATATTCGGCTGGTTATTGCCCGAGCGCTTGGTTACGCATCTTCGCTGGTTGTTTTAGCGGCGCTATATGGGTTTATCGTGTTTGGCATTGCCAATCTGTTGTTTGACTTGCAGCTATCGCTGATGGCGCAGGTATATTTATCGGCCGCGACCGGGCTGGCTGCGTTGTCGTTTCAACGAATCAAGAGTTTTTTCGACAAAGGTACCAATGCCATATTTTACCGAGATGGCTACGACGTGCAAGAGCTATTTGACCAGTTGAATAAGGTGTTGGTATCCAGTTTGGACGTGCATTATTTGATGAGTCAGAGTATCTCGGTTATCGAAACTGCCCTGAAGCCTAGCTATGCACTCATTGGACTGCGAAAGAACGATGACGACGAAGGCTATCGGTTGTTCTCGTCGCAGGAACACATTTTTCGACAGGTTGACATCGATCGTGTTCGCCACTTGACGCTGCGCGTTCATCGCAAGGTTATCGTAGCTGACTATCTGGACGATGCGAAATACCGCGAACTGAAAGAGCTAATGCTAACAAACAACGTCGCAGTAATTGTGCGGTTGGCTCAGGATGTACGCCGCACCCAGGAGGGGCTAGGCTATTTGGTGCTCGGTAACAAGCGCAGTGGTAACCCCTACACCGAGCAAGATATCCAAGCACTTGATACGGTGGCCAACGAACTGTTTATTGCCATACAGAACGCTTTGCATTACGAGGAAATTCAACAGTTCAATGAAGTGCTGCAGAGTCGGGTTGACGATGCGACGCGCAAGTTGCGGCGTACCAACGAGAAGTTAAAGGCGCTCGACGAAACTAAAGACGACTTTATCAGCATGGCCAGCCACCAGCTGCGTACTCCGTTGACCTCTGTAAAAGGCTACCTCAGCATGGTCTTGGAGGAGGATGCTGGTAAGATTAACGCCACGCAGCAAAAAATGCTGGGTCAGGCCTTTGTCAGTAGTCAGCGCATGGTCTACCTGATAGCTGACCTCTTGAACGTGTCGCGACTCAAAACGGGCAAATTTGTCATCGAACGTACGCCCACTAATCTGGCGACCATGATAGATGAGGAGTTGGCTCAGTTAACAGAGACGGCCGCGTCACGAAACATCACTCTGACCTATCGCAAACCCAAAGATTTCCCGGCACTACCGCTGGACGAAACCAAGACTCGCCAGGTCATCATGAATTTCGTAGACAATGCCATCTACTACACCCCGGCAGGCGGCCACATAGCGGTGGAGCTGGTAGATAACCCCACCTCTGTTGAACTCCGGGTTGTCGACGACGGCATAGGGGTGCCCGCCCACGAGCAGCACCATCTGTTTACCAAGTTTTACCGGGCCCGCAACGCCCAAAAAGCTCGTCCTGACGGCACTGGACTAGGCCTGTTCATGGCAAAAAAGGTGGTCATAGCCCAGGGCGGCAGCGTTATATTCGAGAGCGCCGAGGGCAAGGGCAGCACCTTTGGTTTCTTATTCCCCAAACCGACCCCTGTAAAACCCGCCAAACTCCCCGTCGCCAAAATAAAATCCTAACAGGGGTGACATATCTGTTAGGGGCTTTAAGCCCCGACATTTTATAAAATATCCCTTAACAGATACGGCCAAGCATAAAGGTGTTGACATAAACGACATAATGTGGTAAATTGTTATGCATAACCATTTGCGTGTGGTGGACACCGGTGGGGAGGAAATTTAACAATTCGATTTGCATCTCGTTTGCTCACAATGTTGTTCCATTTCAAATTGAAGCAAACTAGGTAGACATTGGGTTTGTAAGCCTGCTTGAGAACTTCGGTTCTCGCAAGGCATCGACCCATGTATCAACTACTATTTAGAGAACACTCTTCATCTATTCTTCCGGTAGGATACGGCTTATTGCTCGCAATACATTGCTAGTGGCAAGTCGTACCCTACAGGGGTTCGTCCAGCAGGAAAGTCCTGTATGAAACAACGAATCCCTTAAGGAGGGATCAGCATGAAGAAATTCATCATGATGCTCCTCGTGAGTGTCGCCACCCTGGCCCTCGGCCTCGTCGGACTCTCGAGCCCGTCGTTCGCTGGTGGCAGCAACACCCCGACCTGCACGGTCAACGATGCTGGCACTACCCTGTGCTCATCTGCTTCGGCCGGTGCAGCCTCGACCAGTATCAGCATCACCAATGCTGACAAGGCCACCGCCAAGGGCGTGACCAACGTCTACTTCGTTCAGTCGAAGGGTGCTACCAAGGCACAGAAGCGGGGCACGCACTACACGCTGAAGCACGCGACGACGCTCAAGACATCTTGGCGCGTGGATCGCGGTTTCGGCTGGCACGCCAAGACTTACCCGAAGGGTTACACCTTCATCAAGGGCAAGGACGGCTACTGGCACGATCCCAAGTGCTGGAACAGCGTCGTTGGAATTCCCAAGGGGAAGACCAAGGTCGGCCACATGATCCGTACGAAGATCATCGTGCACCAGTACTGGACTGCCAAGGCAACTGCCAAGGCAACTGCGTCTGGTTCGGGTGTGGCTTCTGCTTCTTGCACGGTCAATGGTGCTTCGGCGTTTGCCAAGGCTACCTACGAACTCATGGCTTCGGCCACGGCTTCGGCGACTGTTAAGGGTTCGTCCTGGGCTTCTGCTTCGGCAGCTGCACGGAGTGCTGCACAGCGCAAGCTGAGTAGTCTGAAGTCGCAGGCCCAGGCCACAGCGATGGCGACGGCAAGTGTCAAGGCTTCTGCTTCGGCAGTAGCTGGCGCAAATTGCTTTAGCAGCAGTACGCCCGGCACTCCGGTTCCTCCGACGTGTGAGTCTGTATACGGTCCAGGTTACACTGGTACGTATCCCAATTGCACCAAGGACGGCACCACTACGCCGGCACCGCCGACAACCGCCCCGGGTCCCAACCCGACTGATCCCCCCGTGGGACAGCCTGGCGGCAGTGGTTCACACCAGTGCTGGTCGGAGACGACAGGTCTACCTGTTGACGCATTGCCGAATGGCACATGCCCTCCGGGCTCATTCGGTGCTTGATAAGTAGTAGTTGATGGTGGTGTGAGTACTAGGTTTTGTATCGTTCTTCGGGGCAATACAACTATCTTTTACTCGTACCGCAGATCGGTCGCTGGTTGTATCCAAAGTTTTCTCCATTCCAGGAGACAAACCCACAGATACACCAGCGACCGATACACCAACCCTTACACATTCAATGTCTATCTAGTTTGTAACGTTAATCCCCACATAATAATCAATCCGACAAGGATAGAAAGAGAGTATTCAATCATGAAGACTTCTAAGCTCTTGACTGCTGCCCTGGTTGCTGCCAGTGTTGTAGCTGTTCCTATGACGGCCGTTGCTGATTTTTATCCAGCCAATCGTCCGACCTACACGTGCGTTACCCCTACGAACTGTACTGGTGCCGACCACGTGACATTTGACTCATTCACAAACAACCCCGTTGTTGGTGATGAGCGCCCATTCCTCGCTGGTAGCCTTGGTGGCACCAACGTTGCTGACCGCATCAAAGTGAAAGACGGCGATCAAATTGTACTGCGTATGTACGTGCACAATAACGCCGATGCTACTCTGATGGGTGGCGAAGCAAACACTGTTGCTAAGAACGTTAAAGTGAAGGTGATTGTACCAACTGCCAGCCAGAAGGACACAAACCTGATTGGTTTCATCAGCGCCGATAACGCCAACCCTGGCACTATCAACGACACGATGAGCCTGTACGGTGATAACAACTTTACCGTGAGCTACGTTGCCGGTTCTGCCAAGTTCCAGCACGCTGCTGATGGTGTCAACCAGACGACCGTTGCCGTAAGTGACGACATTGTGAATGGTGGCGCCAACCTCGGTAACATCAATGGTTGTTTCGCGTACTCTGGTTACGTTACGTTGACCGTTAAGGTTAATATGCCTGGTACGCCTCCAGTCACGCCCCCTACTACGCCCAAGACTCCTACAACTCCAACCACGTTGCCAAACACTGGCGCTGGTCAAGTTGTTGGTCTGTTTGCTGCAGTCGCTGCTTTCAGCGGTCTTGCGTACCGTGTAGTACTGAGCCGTCGTCAGACTCGCTAATAACGAATGTTATTAGTACGGCTGTCAAAGCTGTGGATAAGCACTAGCGCTTGAACACATTTTGTGCTACAGTTCTAGTTAGTTTAACGAGCACTGACTGACCGCTCCAACAAACACTCTTAGCCAAAATCCCCCCTCGGCTTGCCGGGTGGGGGATTTTGCATGCCTGCCTCTGTTATATTGGCTGATATAACTTTCGGTGCTCGGTAAATTTGAACAAGCTCAAATTTGCCTGTGCGCCTCTGTTATGGTATGCTTTTTCAGTTGTTTTACGTCTATAAATCCGTAGGTTGTACGATAAAGATGAGGTCCCGTCGTCTAGCGGTTAGGACACCAGGTTTTCATCCTGGCAATCGGAGTTCGATTCTCCGCGGGATCACCATAGTAAAAGGCTCACCGAAAGGTGGGCCTTTTACTATGGTGAGCTTGCGCAGCAAGCACGAACTCCGAAGGAGTGCGATAGCTAGGAACACGCGCAGGAGCTTGCTCCGAGCATGCGACGACGATATATCCGAAGGATATTCTCCGCGGGACGACGCTATAAATTCTAGTCACAAGCGTGATAAAATACAGCCAAAGGGGTGGGAATGTTTACGAAGCAAACGATTCGAGATATTGATGTAGACGGCAAGACGGTACTGCTGCGCGCCGACTTTAATGTGCCGATGGAGCAAGGCAAGATTGCCAGTGATTTTCGCATCACCCAGACGCTGCCAACCATCAATTATTTGCTGGAGCGAGGGGTACGACTCGTCATCTGTTCGCACTTAGGTCGCCCAGACGGTAAGCCAAATGCTGCCGAGAGCCTGTTTCCGGTAGCCAAGTATCTGGGTGAGTTGCTAGGCAAAGACAAAGTATCGTTTGTGAGGGATTGTGTCGGGCCAGAGGTGCAAAAAGCGGTGCAGGGCTTACAGCCGGGCCAGGTATTGATACTCGAAAATCTGCGTTTTCACCCAGAAGAAGAGCAGAATGACACTGCCTTCGCTAAGGAGCTGGCCAGTGTAGCAGACGTGTTTGTGCAGGACGCATTTGGGGCAGCCCACCGGGCACACGCCAGTACCGATGCCGTCACGCAGTTTTTGCCGAGCGTGGCGGGCTTGTTGCTGGAAAAAGAGGTTGATACTATCACCACCGTTATGCAAAATCCTACGCGACCGCTAATGGCGATTGTGGGCGGTGCCAAAATATCCGACAAGATCGATATTATCAATAAATTTATCGATATTGCCGACATCGTGGCAGTCGGTGGTGCCATGGCCAATACATTTTTGTTGGCGGAGGGCATTGAGGTGGGTGACAGTTTGGTCGAGAAGCAGGACGTAGTGGTGGCCAAGGGCATCATGAAACGGGCTGCTACCAAAGCCAAAGACAATGATTTCGTATTTTACCTGCCACAAGACGGCGTGGTTGCCACCAAGATTGATAAAACGGCACCAACTCGCATTGTCGATTGGAGTGCCCATGTGATTGCCGATATCGAACATTACCCAAAGCGGGTACCAGTGATGGCGACCCGCATTGAGCCGCACGAACGGATACTCGACATTGGCCCGTTCTCGGCATCGTTTATTGCAGGCTGTTTGCAGCTGGCTGAAACGGTGGTGTGGAACGGTTCGATGGGTGTGGCGGAAACACCAGGACTGCGGGGGTCAATTGGACCGACAGCGCATGGCACCGACATCGTTATCGAGTCGATTATTGGTCAATACGGCCACAAACCGTTTAGTGTGGTGGGCGGTGGTGATACCACGAGCTATTTGGAGAATCACAAATTGATTGATGTGTTTAACCATGTGTCGACTGGCGGCGGGGCGAGCTTGGAGCTGATGGCTGGTCGGCCACTGCCGGGTGTCGACGCACTCATGGATAAACAAGGGTGATACAATAGGTTTTAAGCATATGCGTAAAAAATTAATCGTTGCCAACTGGTACGTGCCCCATGAGACAAACCTACGGTTTTTCTCATCGCGCCGGCAAAAAGGTGCGACTTTTTGTCGGGCTGCTCTTTTCCCGATCATAGGAGAGTACAATGCGTAAGAAGTTAATCGTCGCCAACTGGAAAATGAACCTCAATGTACAGCAGGCCAGCTTGCTGGTGCACCGACTGGACCAACGGATCAAGATTCGTAATGACGTCGAGATCGTACTAGCCCCGAGCTTGCTCACGCTCCAGCCTGTAAGCCTGGAGATTGATCGGCGCAAGTTCCGTTTGGCCGCCCAAAATGCCTATTACCGCGATGAGGGCGCCTATACCGGTGAGGTCAGCTATACCATGCTGCACGACCTGGTACACTACGTTATTATTGGCCATTCTGAGCGCCGGCTGTATTTCGGTGATACTCTTGAGGTAGTACGGAGTAAAGTCGCTGCGGCAGTGCGCAACAAGCTTATGCCAATACTTTGTGTCGGCGAAACGGCAGAAGAGCGCAAAGCCGGCGAGACCAAGCAGGTTCTGCACGATCAACTGACCACTGCACTGGCCGACCTGACCAGCGAGGGCGTAGAGAATCTCGTGATTGGCTACGAGCCACGCTGGGCCATCGGTACTGGTGTGACAGCTAAGCCAGCGCAGATCAACGATGCTATTGCGTTTATTCGCAGTAATGTTGCCGAGTTATATGGCAAGACGTTATCTGAGGATATGCGAGTTATATACGGTGCTGGTGTTGAGCCCGACTATGTGCACGGTGTATTGGCGCTGGATTGCGGTGTCGATGGGCTCCTCGTGGGCGGTGCTAGCTTGAATTACCACAAATTTTCGGACATTGTTGATGCCGCCCACCGCTTGGGCCAGACAAAGTAAAACATATGCCAAGTAAACCTGCCAAAACCACCAATAATAAGATAATGGACGTTGCTCGGCCGGGTACAACCGCCGCTGATCCGTCAGGTAGGCCACTGATTGTCACACATCGTGCCGTACTTAAGGACCCTATGGTCGTCGATGATTCGAGTGATGAAATGACGTTCGACGAGCCAAAATTGGTTGCGCCGTCGGTTACCAAAATTAAGATTGAACCACTGCATGGCGATGAACCGATCGATGCTCAGACCACAGGCTCAAAGGTAGCCCCCAGTAAGGCGGAGCCGACCGCACCTACGATTGCTGATTTGGCTAAGCGAGCGGCAGATCGGGCTAAGAACGCGGCCGAGACGGAGTCTGAACCTGAGAAACCACAAAAAATTACTATTAGTGGTGCGCCGAAGGTTGCGAAGTCACTCGCTGACAAGACACTCAAGGATGAGGCGCCAGAACCGAAGGAGGCTGCTCCTCCAGACTCGGTCGAGGCCGAATTGGAGCCAAAATCTGCTACCGATGTAAAGGTTGAGGCACCAGAACCGGAACCAGCCGGCACTGATACGAAGTCGCAAGAAGCCCCCGGACCGGAAGAGGTCGCTGATGGGGAATCTGCGGCAGAATCCGAAGGTGATAAGGGTAGTTCTCCAATCGATAAAGAGTTCAGTGAAAAGGCTAAGCAGCAGATGGCGGCCGAGGAGAAACATCGGACGGTTATCGATAAGCTGGTCGAGGCGGGCACCTACACGTTACCGATCAATGCTGTAGAGAAGCGCCGTTTTCGCCGTGTGGCGATTGGTCTGACGATCCTCTTGTTATTAGTTGGTGTGGTGTGGGTTGATTTGGCCCTCGACGCACAGCTGATTACCATCAAGGATATCAAGGCGCCAACCCATTTCTTCCCCGATCGGTAAATACTACCACAACCGTTATGACTAGTATTTGCTAAAATAACAGCGTGGAAGATGCACGAGCTGATTATTTGTTGGAGGGTTTGAACCCAGAACAGCGTCGGGCCGTCGAAACGACTGACGGTCCGTTATTGATACAGGCCGGCGCCGGCAGTGGCAAGACCAAGACCCTGACGCACCGCATCGCGTATCTGATCGCAACGGGCAAGGCGACACCGTTCAATATTCTGTCGGTGACGTTTACTAATAAAGCCGCCAAGGAAATGCGTGCTCGCGTGGCCAAATTGCTCGGCGAGAATGCTGACAACCGCAGCTTTATGCCGTATATGGGCACCTTTCACTCCATTTGCGTGCGCTTGCTAAGGCAGGACGGCGAACACATCGGTATTGCTCGTAATTTCGTTATTTTTGACGAGTCGGATCGCCAGGCGGCTATCAAACAGGCCAGCAAACAGTTAATGTTGGACGAAAAGAGTTTCCCGGCGCGGGCCCTCAGTAGCCAGATCAGCGGCGCCAAAAACGAACTGATAAATGCAGCGGAATACAATGGCACGGCCAGCACGCCCACGCAGCGTGCTGCGGCGCAAGTATTTCCGCTGTACGAGCGAGCGCTCAAGGACGCTGGTGCGCTGGATTTTGACGACCTGATTGCTCGCACGGTGCAGCTGCTGAAGACCGTCCCCGACATTCGTAACAAATGGCGGCAACAATTCCGTTATGTCATGATCGATGAATACCAGGACACCAACGCTGCGCAGTATAATTTGGTCAAACTGCTAACCAACGAGCAGCGGAATATTGCGGTGGTGGGCGACGATTGGCAGAGTATTTATAGCTGGCGGGGCGCCGATTTTCGCAATATCCTTAATTTTGAGAAGGACTATAAAGACTGTGCGGTCATCAAATTGGAGCAGAACTATCGCAGTACTAAGCATATTCTGGATGCTGCCCACGCCGTGATTACCAAAAATACTCAGCGCAGCGACAAGCAATTGCGGACTGATGCTGGTGATGGCATGCCGGTGCAGCTGCTGCAGGTCGCCAATGAGCGGGCTGAGGGCGAGGCGATTATCCGCCGTATTCGCTTGGGCGTGGATTCGGGCAAGCGTAATTTCAATGATTATGCCGTTCTGTACCGCACCAACGCCCAGAGCCGCTCCATCGAGGAAGCTTTTGTACACTACGGCGTACCATATCGTGTGGTTGGTGGTGTGCGCTTTTATGATCGTAAAGAGATCAAAGATTTACTGGCCTATGTTCGCTTGATTTTTCAGCGTGATGACCGCGTTAGTTTTGAGCGCATCGTCAATATTCCGACCCGTGGTATCGGTGCAAAATCGCTTGAGAACTTTGCCGCCTGGCGAACGCTTCACGGCCTCGATTTGCAGTCGGCGCTACTGCAAGCCGTGGAGTGTAGCGACATCACGCCCAAAGCTCGCAAGGGGCTATTTGAGCTGGGGGAGATGTTGGATGCACTGCGCGTTGCGGCCAGTGATGCTTCGGTTTCCGGCCTCATTGATTCGCTGATCCGGCGTATTGGCTATTTGCAGCACCTGGACGACGGTACGCCACAGGGCGAAGCTCGTCAGGAAAACGTCCGTGAACTGCTCAGCGTGGCACAAGAGTACCAGGATATTGGTCTGGAAGGCTTTTTGGAGGAGGTGGCCTTGGTCAGCGATCTGGACACGGCCGACTTTGGCGGCAACTCCGTCACACTTATGACGCTGCACGCGGCCAAGGGGCTCGAATTCCCAGCAGTCTTCATGGTCGGCATGGAAGAGACAATATTGCCACACAGTCGCGCGCTGTACGACCAAAGTGAGATGGAGGAGGAGCGCCGCTTATGTTACGTTGGCATGACACGCGCTCGCCAGGAGCTGTATTTGAGCTCTGCTTCGAGCCGGCTACTCTATGGCGGCGTGCAGCACAATCCGCCTAGCCGGTTCATCAGCGAGATTGGGGCCGACTCGGTAGCAAATGTCCATGAGGGTGGTTACTTTGGCCAACCACAACCCGCCGCCCAGCCCTCGTGGTATGGTAGCCAGTCCACGGACACCACTTGGGGCAATATCGGCCAACCGTCGTCGAAGGAGGTTCGCTATGTCCTTGAGCTGGTGGAGGGTGATGGCGTGCGTCACCCCATATTTGGTGCCGGCACCGTTATGGAGGTTGAGGGCGATAACGCCGTTATCTATTTTCGCGGCAAAGGTACCAAAAAACTCAACATTTCTTTCGCCCCTCTCGAAAAGATCTAGCCTGACGCCGTCGTCGATAGCTTTTGGTACAATAGAGGCAGCTGCATTGCGTGTGTTTGCTGTTGCATAGCAAATAACTCGCGTAGCTTTATATATGCATAAAAGATTCTTGATAATTCCAAAAAGCTTTGCGGGTTTCGGCCGTACGCATGTTCGTAGGCTCAAAATTCTCAGTCACCACCCAATGATGGTGCCGATAATGACATTTGTGGCGCTGGCTATACTGAGCTTGGCGGCGTATCTACTCTTCTTCCATGATACCCCGATTCGCAGCGTAGATACCGATACTCGCATCGTTATTATTTCGTACGACAAGCAACAGCGTGTCGTGCCAGCTCGGCCACAAAGTGTCGGCTCTCTACTCAAGAAGCTAGGTATTGTTATCAACAGGGGTGATGTTGTGGAGCCAGAACTCTCGACCCGCATCGTGCAGGACAATTTCCGCATTAATGTCTATAGGGCGGTACCAGTTGAGGTGGTAAACGATGACGGCACAACCAAGTACTCGTTTAGTGCAGCTACCACGCCGCGCAGTATTGCGGCACAGGCTGGCGTCACGGTGTACCCAGAGGACTCTGTCGTGGCTCAACCGGTCACTAATTTCTTGAAGCAGGGCTCGGTGGGTGAGCAAGTGGTGGTGCACCGCTCAACACCAATCAACCTCAATCTGTACGGTACTGCGGCACCCACCAGAACGCTTGCCAAAACTGTCGGTGGCTTGCTCAAAGAGAAGGGCGTCAAGCTGGTCCACGGGGCGACAGTCGAGCCGGCGCCGAGCACTCCGTTATCGGCTAATATGCAGGTATTTGTACTGGCCGAGGGTGTCAGTGTTGTGACGCAATCAGAGACGATTGCGACGCCGGTTCAACAGATTAAGGATGCCAATCTGACGCTCGGTTCGCAGGCCGTTCGGCAGTATGGCAGCCCTGGTATGCAGCTGGTGACGTATCAGATAGTGGTTGATCCGACGACTGGTCAGGAAACGAGCCGCAGCATTATTCAGTCGGTCGTGACGCAGAATCCTGTGACACAAATTGTGGCTATCGGTACTAACGTCAATATCCCACACGACAAGATTTCCATTATGCAGGCTGCTGGGGTACGTAGCAGTGATTATGGCTATGTCGATTACATCGTGAGCCACGAGGGTGGCTGGGATGGCACGACTAAATACAACCGTGCTGGGAGCGGTGCGTATGGCATTTGTCAGGCGCTACCAGGTAGCAAAATGGCCAGTGCTGGCGGCGATTGGGCTGTCAATCCGGTCACTCAGCTCCGTTGGTGTAGCAGCTATGCCAGTAGTAGGTTTGGTGGCTGGTACGATGCGTATCAGTACTGGCTGTCGCACCATTATTGGTAAACCGTTCCTGCTCTCCCTGGCCTGTGGTTAAATAGAGGCTAATGACGACACATGCGAAACCGAAAAAGGCCTTAGGACAACACTGGCTGGAGGACGCAGGGGCCCTGCAGGCCATGTGTGACAGTGCGGCTGTGGCAAGTACTGATACCGTGGTGGAAATCGGTCCTGGCCTCGGTACACTCACCAGGCGGCTCCTGGGCCGCGCTAAAGAGGTGATTGCCGTCGAATTTGACCCCGATTTGGCTGCGAACCTCCACCTAGAGGTCGGACCTCTAGATACTCATTTGACGGTGGTGCACGCTGACATCTTACAGTTTGACTTCAGTAGTGTGCCACAGCCGTACAAAGTGGTCGCCAATATCCCTTACTATTTGACTAGCAATCTCATCCGGACATTGAGTGAATCGAGTAATCCGCCCACCGACGCAGTCATTTTGATTCAGAAAGAGGTGGCCGAACGGGTGTGCGCCGAGCCTGGCAATATGTCGATACTCAGCGTTACAGCGCAGTATCACTGGGAGGTATCACTCGGCCGTACTGTGGAGGCTGAGTTGTTTACGCCGCCGCCCAAGGTCGATTCGCAGATTTTGATAATGAAGTATCGCGCTGAGCCACTATTTGAGGATATCGATACCAAGCAGTTTTTCCGCTTGGTCAAGGCCGGCTTCAGCCAAAAGCGCAAGACGCTCGTGAACAGTTTGAGCGGAGGCCTGGCTATCGGCAAGGACGAAGCCAAGACGATGCTCGACGCAGCCGATATCCCGACTACCTCCCGTGCCCAAATGCTATCGCTCGACGACTGGTACGCCCTGTACGACGTAACTAGCCAAAACGCTTAGGTTTATGGTATAATTGCATTTGATGGGGCTGAATTTTAAGCTCGACGTTGGACTTTATCGGTTAGATCAGCAGGTCGCTTGTCAGCGTATAGACAAACAACTATAGATGCAAATTCTAAAGTTAGCGAGCTCTCAACGGCATTCGTAAATAGCCTCAAAGCTACTTTCGGTGCTCGCGAACTCGCACCAGCTGTAGCCTAAAAACCACAGCAACGCACCAGGTGACATCAGATAATCTGAACGCGTTTTATATTTTCTGGTTGCTCAGATAGAGCTATCCGAACTATTTGCTAAGATCAGGATTGCTGCTGCGGAATGTTTGTTCGCTTCGATACTCGCAGCCTAAGATCACAAAACGGACTATGCCTGTAGACGACTAACCAAGATAAACCGGCGGACCCGGGGGCAGTACCCGGCAGCTCCACCATATTGTTAAAATCGACCCCATTCGGGTCGTTTTTATTTGTACCCAATCTGTAAATAGTGCTTAATTTGGGGGTGTGAACTTTTGCAGAATTATCTATATAAAATTCGCCGTTAAATAAAGTTTGTTCACTCCCCTTGCGTTCGTTGAAAGAGATAGACCACCATTTGTCCTTAATTTGCTCAGTAAAGTTCATAGCAAACTTAACAAAGTCCTCACTCTCCATATCAACGTTCTGAGTGCTTCTGATGTCATCTGTAACGGCATTCAGTTTTGTTTCGTAGTCTTCGAGTAGTAGGCGTAGACCGTTCTTGGCTGCTCCCTCTGGTTCTTTTGCGTAGTCTATTGTCGTATTGCGTATGTCGTTCTCAATTCGTGCCTTATTAGCTTCTAGGACGCTTATACGCTGGATCACAGAGCCACGTTGGTTACGCCATACCTTTACCAGTGCACGTTCTGCAACGGTATGTGGGCTTCATAGGGCGTTTCCTGCCATTCCTATAGCCTCTGTCTTTTAGAAAGCCAGAGAACTTGCTATGTAGTTCTTCATGCTTACACTCGTAGTGCCTGATGAAGTTTGCCATTGGATATTCAGGATTGTGCTTTAAGCGAATGCGAGGGTTACGCTTAGAAATAACTGCAACAAGCCTATCATGCTCGCGAAGTGAGAACATTGGTTCATGTAGACCCTTAACGTCTTTAATGTCACTGAAAGGACCTTCTTTTTTATATCAATGATGCCGCAAAAATACCTGTCCGAAATGAGTTCGATGAAATGGTTAACATCCATTCTCTTGCCACCACGAGTGCGGTAGCCTTGATCATTGATCCATTTAACAGCCTGTTCTGGCGTATATTGTTCGTAGATTATTAAGCGACTACACTTCTGCAATAAAGGAAATCGCACAGGGTCAGGTACATGGAGCCCAGCAATATCTGACTTCATATAACCTTGATGTGGGTGTGAGATGTAGTAGCCAGCTTTATAACGTGCTCTCATCCGTGCAATGGTGGTTTCAGACCTCGAATCATTATCTGTCTCTGCTTTGAAGCCCTCAATGAATAGCATGAGTTTTGCATATTGGTCGCCACTGTTAAGGTGACGTTGGCCAGGATCGCAGAAATAAAGCTGTACGCCAATCTGATTGAAGCGAACTTTATAATACATCAACATCTCAACTTCACGCATAAAGCGATTAACAAAATCAATTAGGAAATATTTTACGTTGGGATTACGCTGACAGAACTTATACATCTCTTCCAAATCAGCACGTTTAAAATTCCTACCACGCTTGCTAGAGCGTTTTATCGACAAGAACTTAACAATCTCTAAATCCAGTTCTTCTGCAGCCTTTTTAACGCTTTCTGCTTGAGCATCTAGGCTGTGACCGTCGCTTTGTTTTGGGTCAGAGATTCGTGCGAGAGCGACTGCCTGAACTTTCATAGTGACACCTCAAATGCACGAATGGCAGCCAAAGGGAACGGCTCGGCAAAGTCGTGTTTTGACTGCCATTTGTATTCTTGAATTATTCTAAAAAGTAACATGCCGAGCTCTCCCTTTATTGGATTAAGTTGATTGTATAACGTCTTCTTCGTATAAACCATAAAGCCATAAACAATACTCTTCCAAGTCAGCCATATCGTATTTGACTGCTTTGATTGGTGTTAGTTCTTCTGGCTCGTTGTTCATAACAAGCCAAGTATCGCAACAAAGAGTGTAACAGTTGCGGTATCTGTTTTATGTCGTGTTCAATCGGTTCAAATTGCTACTTTATAGGTAATAATTCGGTGCTATTTAGGCACTTTTCGGTTCAGTTTCAGCACCTAGTTCTTTGAGCTTAATATCTAGTTGTGTGGTGTCTATGTTGTCCTCATCTGCTTGCTGACGAGTAACAATGGGACGGAAAAATACACCTCTGCTTTTACTAGCGACCGGGAAGAACAATGCACGTAATTCATTTGTGAAGCCAGCTCCACTAAGCACAGTGCTGAGGTTGCGTGACGTCAGACCTATATCAGGTTTGAATAGTGTGTTTGGGTTTTTGATAGCCTGATCCAATAGTTTTTCAGTAGTTGAGCTTGCATGAACTTTTTTAAGTTTTAGGACTTCGTTGATTAGTATTGTGCCATCAAAATTAAAAGTTAGCTTATATTCAGGAATTTGTCTGTCTTTATCTTGATTATCCAGCTTCTCTTTACCTTTGGCAGCATACTCCTTCGTATGAATATCGATAGTCTCCATAAGTTTTTGCTGTTCAGGGGTATAGTCGGGATCATTAACACCAGCAATGATGCATAGCTTTTCAACCTTGGCATTGTGTTCGTGACCCCAGTCTTCGGTGTCATTTATGTAATCATATATCGCTGCTGCATGATTTTTTAGAACGTCAAAACGCCTCCATAGTGGCTCAGGCTTAATTGCCTGTAACTCAGGGTTACGTGCGTATACCTTTTCTAGTTCGTTTATCAACAATACATATGCACGATTAAGGGCTGGTATCTCGTGATATTCAGATACTCCTGCACCCTCTCCCATCCAAACAAATACAAACGTTTTATATATTTGCTCGTTCATTGCTTTTGCTAAAGCGAAGTCATTAGCTTTCGATGGTTTGTTTGTAGCTTCCATAGTGTTGTTAGGTATTATAGCGAAAGAATAGATGTCGTTTTAGACGCTAATTCCTGGGCGATAACTTTGTGCGTAGTAAGTTGTCTACTTATCAAGTTGAATTTGCATAGCTTATCGATATGTTTCTAAGGATTATAGGATGACAAAAACAACAAAACGGCGTTAGGGTGCGGAATTCTGGCCAAAAATTATATACGGTCTTTTTGAGCCTATATAAATGGGTTTGAGTGAAAGAGATTATACCCTCTGTGGACTCTCTGGAACGTCTAGGACGGGTTTTCGGGGCTTATATGAGTGAATACCTATCCCTGTGGATATTGCTGTTTATCCCTGTTATTATGTGACTATGAAATCTAAGGCTACTACACCTAATGCACCGGATGCTCCGTTTCTCTCACAAGCCATTATTAGTAACGGTACTATCTACGTTTCAGGACAAATACACAGCAAGGCTGATGGCACGGTTGTTGAGGGCACTGTAAAAGTAAAAGTAGAACAGATAATGCAGAATATCTCTGAAATTCTGAAATCTGCTGACGCTACTTTAGACGACATTGTTAAGGTTGTTATCTACGTTACCGATATGGCTCAAATGCCAGAACTTAACGAGGTTTACCCTACATACTTCAATAAACCATTCCCAGTACGTGAAGCTGTTTGTGTTCAAGCCCTACCACTTGGAGCAACAATAGAAATAAGTGTGGTCGCCGAAAAATGAAAGACTTAATACAACAGTATCTCGCCGAAAACAAACACATGCAGCTTGCTACTGTTCATGACGGGCAACCTTGGATTTGTACAGTATATTTTGTAGCCGATGATGATTTTAACCTGTACTGGATGTCGGCTCGTGAACGCCAACACTCGGTAGAAATTGCAAGCGATTCAAAAGTAGCTGTAACGGTAGTACGTGATACCGAACGCAAACAAGCACTGCAGATGATTGGCAACGCTTACGAAGTTGCAGACGAGGAATTAGAACGTGCAAACGAGCTATATCAGAGTAAGTTTGGTGCCAAAGACTATAATCTGGATGAGATAAAAGAGCATAAGCCAACAGGTCGTGCATATTGGGTGTTTAAGCCAACTGAAATATCTCTGTGGGATGAAGTGAATTTCCCAGACACACCGAAACAACGTTATACGTTTGGAGAAGCATAGTGAAACGGGCTGTCCTAGTCCACTGTTGGGGTGGTAGCTCTAACTACGCTTGGTATCCTTGGGCTAAGTTGGAGCTGGAAAAGCTAGGTTATGAAGTTATTGTGCCTGATATGCCAGACCCTGATCCACCGAAACTTGCTACTTGGCTACCGCACTTGCGAGAAGTCGTTGGGCAACCTGATGATGAGCTAGTACTGATTGGGCATAGCATTGGCACAGTAACGATTATGAGGTATTTGGAAGCCCTAGAAAGTGGAAGAGTGGGCAAGGTTATATTCGTTGCTGGTTTTACGGACCAACTTGGTTTTAGTGAGTTGGAGAACTTCTTTGATACTAGATTAGATTTCGACAGGATTAAGTTAAAGTCAAAGAACGGTTTTGTTGCTATACAATCAGATAATGACCCGTTTGTCTCAGAGCAATACGGTGAACGCTTAAAAGATGAGCTAGGTGCTAG
Source organism: uncultured Candidatus Saccharibacteria bacterium (assembly GCA_964426605.1). Taxonomy (GTDB): domain Bacteria; phylum Patescibacteriota; class Saccharimonadia; order Saccharimonadales; family UBA4665; genus JAGQNT01. The sequence goes on from CAYRQK010000001.1 coordinate 131,227, forward strand.
ATTGGTTATCAAACATAACGCAAATCATATGTCCGGTGCTGTAGACAATGAGGAAGCTTGCACCGAATTACCAGAGCTTATTGAGGAGTGTTTATAATGCCCGAAAAGAAAGTGAACAAGGTAGGCCTGATAATTGTTATAGCACTTTTTGCGTTAGTGCCTATGGGTATATTTGGGGCGATATTAAACGGAAATAACCGTCTGGTGGGGTTCGCATGGGGCATAGGGATTGCAGTTGCTCTATTTGTCGTAATGGGTGCAGGTACATTTGGTTGGGAGTGGATCAAAAAAGAGGCTGAAAAGGGAAAGTCGTTGCCCTACTTTATAATTGGTTTTCTTATTGCTGTGGCAATAAGTGGCTATCTTGCCCTAAATCTAGGAAGTCCTACATGTGTTGATTCAGATACTGATAACAGGGGTAGTACGTGTCTTGAATATGCTGATGACGGCTATGAAGCTACAAGTGAACAGAAATGGAATAAGTTTTGGAGCACATTACCAGTTACTGTAATTATCACCTCGCTCGTTGCGTATATAGTTCGTAATGAGCAACATAAAGATAAGAAAAAGTAATCATGAAGTACCTTATAGTCAATGCAGATGATTTCGGCTATAGCTACGGTATAAATAAGGGTATTATCGAAGCACATGTTAAAGGTATAGTTACCAGTACCTCAGTAATGGTGGATGCTATTGCAGCCAAAGAAGCTCAAGATTTAGTTGAGTATCCTGATTTAACCATAGGTTTACATCTACAGCTTGAAGACTTAGAAAATGTTGAAGCGGAACTGCATAGGCAGATCGATAAGTTTATTTCAATTGTAGGCAGGAAGCCTGACCACATAGATACACATAAACGTCATACAACGGATGAAGTTATTGAGGCTGTTTTAAGGAACTATACAGACACCAACAATATACCTGTGCGTAATTTTGGAGTTAAGCATATTGGTTCCTTTGGTATCAACACTGGAGATTCTTCCGTAGAACAGCTAAAGAAGTCTGTTGATGAAGCGACAGAACAATATAATGAGCTTATGACCCACTGTGGGTATACTGACGACTACTTACGAGAGCACAGTTCATATAATGACCCACGAGAGCAAGAGCTTAAAGCTATTTGCGACCCTGCTATAAAGCAGTATGTCGCCGAAAAAGGCCTGGAGCTTTGCAATTGGCTACAAATTAACACTAAATCATAGCTTCAAATCCAGTGTGTCATAATATGTTTTTTAACAGGGGTGGGCGGAAAAGAACAAGCACTTGACATTGGGTTGTGTCGCTAAAAAATTGACGCTACCCCTGTTAGGGTAGGCCGCACAATCTTTATTGTGCGACACAAAAAAGCTTAAGCAATTTGTATTGTTGGGTTGCCAGCATACAATCTAGTTATGGCTAATAAGCTCAGTGACCACCTAAGTATCGAACCTACATTATTAAGGGAAATTGGTTGTTTCGATCCAATCTTAAATGTTGACTCCAAGTTCTTTATAGACCCCAAGAGCCTTATAGCTTCAACGGAACCTGAGTTCAAAGACTCGTACGCAAAGATCAATACCCGCTTCACACAGATGTTTCAATTGCTCAAAGCTTCTAAGCAAGAGGGCGACCATATGTGGAACATGGCTTACAAGTTATTCCCTTTAGGCGAAGTTTCAAATTTATGTATTGGTTACGGGTTTGATAATACTGGTGGTCGAGGCATTGGACCAGTTCTCGCAACCCAGACCCTTCTAAACCTAAAGGAGTTTATCGACTCTGGCATAGATGATCCCGTCCTCTTTGAGCTAATTGGTGTATTCCAAAAAGACATCGGTAGCGATCTCATTAGTGATTTAATTGCACAAATTATCCTAGACGACATTAAGGCTTATACAACGAGAGTCGTAAAGACACTAGAAGCACAGACCACAGTAAAGCCCCAAGCATTCAAGGGCTTCAACGCATTTAATAATCCTGATAATAACAAGCCCTTGTATCTGATACCTGAAGCTATACTACAACCTTTGCCTGTAGCTGAAGATTGGAGTGAAGTTGAAATAGTGTGTGCAGCAAACGCAAAAGTACGCAAGGACTTTGCGGAAATGATCGGGGGTGATACTTGGAAGAAAGCGACTAAAGTGCGTAAGGAAGTGCTCAATTCCGCACTACATGCTAGTCCAAAAGCAACACGAGACATGATCGAACGGTATAGAAATAAGGGCGCGAAAACCGCTTACGACTTTGAGGAAGACCCTGATGGCGAATACTCTTGGTATGATTTTGCTAAGGAATTTACAGATAAGAATCCACTGGCTCTTTCGCCTACCGGTGGTGACCCTGCAAAAGTTCTTGAGGTAGTAAGGGCGATTACTAACCAGTTCAAGTTCCTAATCGAGCAAGGTGGACTAAATACCGCACTTTACAACGAGAAAGCTAAGGGTAGCAAGGTAAGGAAGCCAATGCACGAGCGTCAGGCACAGAAGATCTACTACGGCGTTGCTCACACCTACTGTCTTACTAACAATCTCGATATATCACCTGAGACTAATTCCGGTCGAGGACCAATCGACTTCAAGTTAAGCGAGGGAAAGTCATCGAAGATTTTAGTTGAGCTAAAGCTAATATCTAACCCAAAGCTTGATACCGGCCTCAGCATCCAACTAAAGGAGTACAAGAAATCAGAGAAGCCTTACGCTACGCAGTTTGTGGTTATCGACATTGACTCGCACTTAAATTATCGAGCCAAACTTAATGAAGAGATTGGCAATATGACTCGCCGAAAAGAAGCTATGCCTGAGATTGTATATGTTGACGGCAGAATAAAGCTCTCGGCCAGTAAGACTACTAAGTAGTAGTGCTACAGGGGGCTAAAGCCCCAAGGGGTTATCTACATCTGATGAGCGTTTTTCACGGTATTTGTAGTCTAGATAGTCGTCCCAGAGTAAATCACGCCAGCGACGTACTTCATCGATAATGAGGGGTGAACTATTTTCGAGGTGCTCCACCAAATCATAAGCATTATGACCTCTGTTTTGCAGAGGTTTTTGCTATTATTAGGCAATGGACTTTATCCCTTACACTATCATCGCCTTTATCGGTGTCCTATCGGGCATTATGTCGGGGATAAGTGGCGGTGGCGGTGGTATGATTATGATTCCTGCCTTTGTTCTAGTTGGATTACCTCCTCAAACTGCAGTGGCTACGGGTAAAATGAATGGCCTGGGCGCATCTATGGGTGGCTTATCAGTGTTTTCAAAAAGTGGGCACATACGCAAAGATATCTTGAAGGTTATGATACCTATCGCAATTCTCATAGGAATTACTACGCCGTTCGTGTTTTCAAAAATTCAAAATAAAGACTTCCAGATTATACTCGGTTGCATGCTCATCATCGTCGGCCCACTTTCCTTACTCAAGAAGACTATCGCAACACACGGTAAAAAGCATACCACCCTTGGATATACCGCCTATAGCATTGTACTTACCCTGCAGGCGCTGTTCGGTAGTGGGGTGGGCATGTTGGCAGTTTATGTACAAAAATATCTCTTTGGGTCTACTAGTATTCAGGCAAATGCCACCAAGAGAGCTATTTCATCAGTGCTGACACCGATTACTTTTGTTGCACTGCTGATTGGTGGCTATGTGTCATTGGGCTACGGTTTAGTGGGCTTTGCTTCGGTCTTTACAGGAACACATATAGGCTCAAAAATTGCCCTCAAAAGAGGTGATAAGTTTGTGTCTATCATTATGTGCTTTGTATCGGTATCTAGCGGTGTAGCATTAGTATTTACTGCGTGAGCCCTGAAATCATCCACTAGTGAAAGGGTGTATACCTCTAGGGAGTATGTACGTCTATCGTCGTTTTTCCCGATGTTGGTGCTCCAACCAATCCTCCCAGAGTAAATCCCTCCATCGAGCTATTTCCTCAACAATGAGGGGTGAACTATTTTCGAGGTGCTCCACCAAAATAAGGACCCAACCAATGCGTTGGGTTTTTATTAGTATGGAGCAGTTGCGGGCGCGTAGATGGTGTTATGCTAGTGATAACAATCAGCGTATATTAAAGCTAAATACATTAACACAAGGGTTATACTGATGGGCAAACTCCGAAATGACGAGCAAGGCTTTAGTGCCGTAGAAGTGATACTCGTACTCGTGATAGTGGCTTTAATAGGTGTTGTGGGCTTCATGGTCTACAAGAACCACAATACTTCGGTGGTTACGACTACAACCAAGCCGGCAGCTACAACGCCAGCCAAGACTACGCCAGCTCCAACAGACCCAACTGCTGGCTGGAAGTCATATACAAATACAGATGGTCATTTCACTATCAAATATCCAAGTACGTGGGTATCATCGGTGTGTGCTGACAACATATTTTTGTTAGGGCAAAGTAGTGATGCTTTGAGAAACTGTAACACACAAGCGGACAGCCAAAGTCAAATGAGTGTCCAATGGTGGACTAATACTGACAATCCATATGCTGCTCCCGATAAGTTGTGTACAGGTGAGGGGACTGTTACGTCAACGGGGTCGGCTACCGTGTCTGGGATAAGTGCAATTAAGGTTGAATCAACCTACTCCACCAACACTACTGATATGGAGGGAGAGCCTGGTATGGCTGACGGTACAAAGAGTATTCAATACTGTCTTGCAGGCAAGCAGACTAACTATCGCATAACCTATATGCAACGGCACACTAATAGCTCGACCATGCCCGATGACCAGTCTGTTGTAGACGATTTTAACAATATGGTTACAAAGACGTTCACTGCTAACTAGCCGTATCTATCGTTTGTTAGTTTCGGTTAAGATGTCCAGGCTTTGAAGAGTACTGGGGCTATGTAGCGCCTGGCGTGTGTAACTGTTTATATCTGTTCCAGGGTGCGGCTAGCGTGTCACGCCACCGCTCCAGCTCTAGCTCGAGTTGGTGCTAGTCACTCCAACAGAAGGGACTTTTGATCTTCTCGGGGGTCTCTTGTTGGGTTCTAGGGGGGGGGGTGATACTGCGCTACCAATATCCCGAGAAGCCGAGGAACAGAGTAGAGTAAGTATTTTGGTTTTATGTACAGAATTTGGAGAGTAGTCTGCTATTATTGAGTCCAGTGGTTTAAAAAGTATAGTAATGGCTCAACTAGGGCTGCATGGAGAGGTTTTTGAATGGTTCGTCGGGTTTTGCACAAAAATTATATATTGCTGATTATTGCCGTAGCGCAGTTCATGGTGGTGCTCGATACATCCATCGTAAACGTGGCATTGCCGTCTATTGAAAAGGCACTGCATTTTGGGAGTGCCAGCAACCTGCAGTGGGTTGTCACGGCCTACACGCTGGCCTTTGGTGGGTTCCTGCTGCTGGGCGGACGAGCGGCTGACCTGTATGGACGTCGCCGTTTGTTCTTGATCTCCGTGGCGGCCTTCTCGACTATTTCACTTCTGTGTGGTCTGGCGCAAGATAGTTTGATGATTGAAATTACGCGTGCGGCTCAGGGGCTGGCAGCAGCTTTCATGTCGCCAGCGGCACTGTCGATTGTGCTCACTACCTTCAAGGAGGGTAGGGAGCGGGCTAAGGCACTGAGCGTATGGGGAGCGGTAGCGGCCGGTGGCGCAGCGGCTGGAGTGTTATTTGGTGGTGTATTGACACAGTACCTGGACTGGCGCTGGAATTTCTTCGTGAATGTACCTGTGGGCATTGCTGTGTTTATCGCCGCATATCTGTACGTACCAGAGAGCAAGGCGGACCTCGACCATAAGAAGCTCGACTTGCCCGGTGCAGTGTCGGTGACATCTGGCCTTATTCTGCTGGTCTACGCGATTACGCAGGCGCCCACCAAGGGTTGGCTGAGCGGCGAAACGCTGGCATTCTTTGCGGTGAGCGTGGCGTTACTGGCCTTCTTTATCTACAACGAGTCTCGGAGTAAGCATGCCCTGATGCCGCTCAGCATCTTCAAGATTGGCACGGTGGCAGGTGCAAATATTACGCAGGCGCCGATTACGGCCGCGATGTTCTCGATGTTCTTCTTCATCTCGCTGTACATTCAGCAGGTACTCGACTACTCACCGGTTAAGACGGGCCTTGGCTTCCTGCCGATCACCGTCGTCATCGGGACGGTGGCATCACAAATGCCGCGCGTTATTCACCGTTTTGGCTATAAGCGACCGCTGGTGGCGGCGCCGTTGCTCATGACGTGTGGGTTGCTCTACCTGTCGCAGATCAGAGTTGCTGGCTCCTATTGGGTTGACGTCTTTCCGGGGCTAATGATAATGGCGTTGGGTATGGGTGTGATGTTCATATCAGTGACAATTGCTGCAACCAGTGGCGTGCCGGCTCGTGAATCGGGCTTGGCATCGGGTATCTTGAACACCTCACAGCAGCTTGGTGGTGCGCTGGGCTTGGCGATCCTCTCGGGTGTAGCCACCGCTACTATTAAAGGCTACATGGGCACACACGCCGCCGCTGCACACACGCAGCTGACTCTGGCAACGGCACAAGTGCATGGATTCCATGATGCGCTACTGGTCGGTGCTGGCTTCACGCTGCTGGCTTCAGTTTCAGCGATGCTACTTGTGAAGCAGTACGCAGTTAACGAAGATGGTAGCGCGGCTATTCACGTCTAGCGTCATGGAGGACATTGCCGAGCCAACATTGCCGTGTGCAGATAAGCTGGCATTCGACACCGAGCGGCAAGCCAAGGTTGCCGCTAATGTGGCTGAGTACCAGCATGGCACAAAGCTCAAAGCATATCACTGCAAACACTGTAGCCTGTGGCACCTTGCCTCGATCTAAAGCTCGATGAATCGTGGTGTAGCGATACCGAGTTGGCCAAGGTTGCGCCATAACATGCGATATTGCGTGCCGAATGGCTGTAAGCCGTCGATTATCACATATGTTTCGTTAGTGCTGGGTCGCTCGAACACGGCGGTGTAGCGATCAAATAATTCTGGCGGAACGATGCGACCACCTACGCCGCCCACACCAACATCGCGTAGCTTGCCAGCTCGCTCTTTGGCGATCTCGGTCGGCACCGTCAACCACAGTCCAACTGCCTGTGCGCTGTGCTGTGATGCCAACTCGTGCAAGTGGTGGCGTTGCACTCTGGAGTTAAGCGCTCCGTCGTAGAGTACCGTCTGACCTTCGTTGAGGGCCTGCATTGCCTGGTAGTCCATGTGTTGATAGACTGCCTTGCGTTCTGCCTCCGAGAATGTGGGCACCACAAATAGGCTCATGCCGATCCTGTCGGCCCGCAAGTGCATGCCTCCAAACCAGTTGGCGAGTCTGTGGGCAGCAGTTGTTTTACCGGCACCCGGATAGCCGATGGTATAGAGCAAAAGTGGTTGCATATTAGCAATAGTAACGCACAAATAAGCACAAACGGCAACAATAAAGCCAGCCACACTGTGGTGGCTGGGTAAAATGCTAGTGATAAAAATCATTAGCAATAACGCAACAGATGTGGTACAGTGGCTGCACTAGAGAAGCTGCAGTGCCAAATGGTCAAGGTTCTAGGTTAAGCAAATGTCTCGGGGTGCAGCTACTTGGTTTGCCAGGTTACCCTCCAAGCGAACAAGAGGAGACCATACTATATGGCAACTAAATTATTTGTCGGCTCACTATCGTGGGGCGTTAATGACGACCAGCTCGCAGCATTTTTTGCAGAAGCTGGCACTGTCGAATCAGCAAAGGTCATCGTTGACCGTGACTCTGGTCGCAGCAAGGGCTTCGGCTTTGTTGAGATGAGTAGCGACGACGAAGCCAAGAAGGCAGTAGAACTGCTGAATGGCAAAGACCTTGATGGCCGTGCCGTCAACGTGTCTGAGGCTCGCCCACGCGAAGACCGACCAGCTCGCGACTTCGGTGGCAACGGTGGCGGTAACCGCTACTAATTCTTTAAGCTAGAATCAAAATTAGCCTACAACACGGCGCCCTGAGTGGTGCCGTGTTTTGTTTGAGCGTCGTAGTCGTTATTGGCTTTGTTGACGGCGGCGTAATCGCGGGCCACGACCGTATCGGCGGCTTGTTTGATAGTGCTGCAATCTTGAGCGGGTAAATTCAGGAGGTCGTCATAGAGTTGTTGGGCGTATTGCTTGTCGAGATCGACATGACCTTGCTCATGTGTGCGTAAGTTGGTGATGAATGTATTCCAACGAATGGCGAGTGCGTCGCTAGCACCGGCTGTGCGCTGCCAAGCTGGGAAGACTTGATTGATGTGGGCGGTGACAGTTGCGCTTATCACCTTGCAGCTACTATCGCCAGCGACACCGTATGTGTAATAGCTGCTGAGTGCGTAACCGGTGTTGGCGGCAAATCGGCTGCCGTCTTCGCTGACTGGCGTGCAGGCGGCCATTTGGCGGGAGATGGCAGCAACACTTAGGCCGTACACGCTATAGGTGCCTGGGGTGTCGGTCTGTATGGAGACGCCCGTCTGCCCCGTCGTAGAGATCATCGTTGGCAGAGTATAGCTACCAGGTTGGCAGGCGGGGACGATATTGGCGGGAGTGACCACGTGGTGTACGGGCAATTGCACGGGAGGTGCGGCTATGGGCTGGACTGGTGGTGTATTGGCTGCAGCGCTCACGGGGATTGCTGGTATGCGGAACCCGGTACTATGGGCTTGGGCTGCACCAAAGTTGAGTACGCACAACATAACGAAGCCGATGCCCACGGATCGCCATAATAGCGGCGAGAATTTCGCACTACTGGATGAGTACGATTGGCCAAAAATAATCTCCGAACTAGCAACCGGCTGTAGCCGGAATACCTGCAAAAGCTGCATAACGCGAAGCCTCCCAAAGAGTCAAAGCGGAGTTTGCCATAGTATATAATTTTTGTGAATATAATGCAATAGTGTTGTTGTTTACGACGAGCTGCTTGCTTGAGCAATGTAAACCCCGTACTCTGAGTGCATAATGAGTACCCTCGATGATGCAAAAGTTACGGCCAAGAAGCTTGCCGAAAAGGCGGCTCAAAAGACCAAAACGTTGCTGCGATTTCGTAGCGACTACGTACTGTCTGTCGAGGATGTCACTCCGGCCCGGGCCTACATCAAAGATTATTGGAATAATCTGCGCCGATTTCACCCGCGTGACGACGAGAGCTTACTAGGCTTATCCAAGCCCTACTTGGTGCCGAGCTTTGATGAGCACGCCAGCTTTGACTACGACGAGCTATATTATTGGGATAGTTACTTTATGGTGCAGGGCATGCTACGTGGCACCGACGACAAAGAGTTAGTGTTAGGCATTCTAGAGGATTTAACTGAGTTGTTTAAACGCTTCCGGATTATCCCCAATGCCTCGCGCACCTACTTGATGGGCCGCAGCCAGCCACCGCTGCTGACGACATTTATCTTCGATACCTACACGGCCTTTGATATGGGCGATGCCTGGCTACGACAGATGATGGGAGTCGCCATGCAGGAGTACGAAACGGTCTGGATGGGCGTCAAAAAGCCTAACCACCGCTTGGTATACCGTGACCTGAGCCGCTATTACGACATCAACATGTTACATGATCTGGCAGAGGCTGAAAGCGGCTGGGACATGACGCCGCGCTTTGGCCGTAAGGCACTCAACTATCTGCCGGTCGATCTGAACGCCCTGCTATACAAATACGAGAGCGACTTTGCACGAGCGGCACGTATAGCTGGTGATGTTCGTGATGCCGGCCGCTGGGAAGGGGCCGCCGCTGCCCGCAAGCAGACCATGGATAGTCTGATGTGGGACAAGTTGCGTGGATTGTATTACGACTATAACTATGTCAAAGAAAAGCGTGGTAATGTCAGTAGCTTGGCGAGCTTTTACCCGATGTGGGCCGGTATGGTCAGCGATAAGCGGGCTGCGCAGTTGGTAAAGTCACTCCGCAAATTCGAAAACAAGGGTGGTCTCAGTACCACCGATGCGCTGCCCATCGGCCAGTACGTGCTGGGCAGCATGCCGACTCAGTGGGCCTATCCCAACGGCTGGGCGCCACTGCAGTTTATTGTTATCCAGGCGTTGGAGCGCTATGGCTATCACGAGGATGCCCGGCGCATTGCCACGACCTGGCTCAAGACAAACGTGACGTGGTTCAATAAACACGGAGTATTCCTGGAGAAATACAATGTCGCCAGCCCTGACAAGCCACCCGTCAAGGGCGTGTATCCCTCGCAAACTGGCTTTGGCTGGACCAATGGCGTCTTCGAGCGCCTGTGCCAGGACTACATCGACCGCCCAGAATGATATAATCATGAGTGTTGTTCGGCTCAGGGAAAAGAGCAGCGAGCTTGGTTTACGTTAGCAAACTCGGCTTGGCCGACGAACGATGAGAAAAACTGGGGTCCCCGAAGAATCAAAGATTTTTTGGGGTGATAGTGCCGCAAGTTTGTCTCATATCATAAATGGGTGATTAGCTCAGCTGGCTAGAGCGCAGCATTCACATTGCTGAGGTCGGGGGTTCGAGCCCCTCATCACCCACCAAAGGAGAAAATATAATGACCACCAAAGACTGCCCGTTCTGTAACCTAACCGAGCGCGTACTGAAAAGCAACGAGCACGCACAGGTGATTCTGAGTAACCCACACAAAGTGCCGGGCCATTTTTTGGTAACGCCGAAGCGCCATGTCGAAAAGCCGTGGGATCTGACGCACGATGAACTCACCGATATCTTTGATCTCATCTTTTTTGTCGAGCAGAGGATATTGGGGGAGCTAGGCGAGGGTGTCGATATTCGGCAGAACTATCGGCCGTTTTTGAGTCAGGACGGCCTGAAGGTTAATCATGTGGCCTTTCATGCCATCCCGCGTTCGCTCGATGATTATATCTATTCGGTATCCGAGCAGTACGAAGACAAGTTATTTGCCGATCTCGATGCCGCCGAAGCCGCGGCCGTTACCAAACTACTCCAGGAGGACTAGCCCATGCGCAAAGCGTCTCGTGCCATTATTGTGAAAGACAACAGCTTGCTCGTGGTCAAGCGCAACAAGTTTGGCCAGGAATATTACATCTTGATTGGAGGTGGTATCGACATGGGCGAAAATGAGCTGCAGGCGCTGTACCGAGAGCTCAAGGAGGAGTCGGGCGTTCAGGTGGCCAATCCGCGGTTGGTGTTTGTCGAAAACGCTGGCGATATGTATGGTATTCAGCACATTTTTCTCTGTGATTATGTCAGTGGCGAACCGGCCCTCGATCCGGCCTCAACAGAGGCGATTATTGGTGCTGCCGGCCAGAATACCTATTTACCGATGTGGCTGCCACTAGACCAACTGCCGGCCGCTACCTTCCGTTCCGAGCGGCTGAAACAGGCCATCATGGGCGGCATCGCTAGCGGCTTCCCCGAACAGCCGGTCGACATCACCGATAGCGGTCCCGCCTAGGCCAACCCTTTTCAATCAGTAGCCCAACAGGTAGACTAGAGGTATATGAGCAAATACTACGTAACCACTTCTATTCCCTATGTCAACGCCGAGCCTCACATCGGTTTTGCGATGGAGATATTGCAGGCCGATGTACTGGCACGCTACGCCCGGCAGCGGGGCGACGATGTTATCTTCAGCACTGGTACCGACGAGCACGGTGGCAAGATTGCCGAAAAAGCCGAAGAACAGGGATTAAAACCCCAAGAGTTTGCCAACAAAATCAGCGCCTCGTTTGCCGACATGGCAAAATTGCTCAATGCCAGCAACAATCGTTTTATCCGCACTACCGACAAGGCACACGAGCAGCGCGCCCAAATCGTCTGGAAGTCGCTGGCCGAGGGTGATATCTACAAGGGCAGCTACGTCGGCTGGTACTGCACTGGTGACGAAGCATTCTTTACCGAGACGGAGGTCAAGGCCAATAACGGTGTCTGCCCGGCACACAATCGGCCGTACGAGAAGATTGAGGAAGAGAATTATTTCTTCAAACTCAGCAAATATGGCAAGGCAGTTGGTGACGCTATCAAGACTGGACAGTTTACGGTGCTACCCGATACGCGGCGCAACGAAATCCTGGCGGTTATTGAGTCTGGTCTGGACGACATTAGTATCAGCCGGCCTAAGGATAAGATCTCGTGGGGCATCCCGGTTCCCGGCGATAAAACCCAGGTGATGTATGTCTGGTTTGAGGCACTCATGAATTACATTACCGTGCTGGGCTACCCGGAGCACGACGACTTCAAAGATTTCTGGCCGGCCGATGTGCAAGTTGTCGGCAAAGACATCATCCGTTTTCATGCCGCCATTTGGCCGGCACTGCTCATGAGCCTAGGTTTAGAGCTACCCAAGCAACTCTATGTGCATGGTTTTATCACTGCTGGTGGCAAAAAGATGAGCAAGAGCCTCGGCAACGTCATCTCACCCAAGGATATCGTGGCGGAGTACGGCGTTGATGCGTTCCGTTACTACTTCTTGCGGCATATTCCTAGCTACAACGATGGCGATTTCAATCAGGAATTATTTGAGAAAGCCTACAACAATGAGCTTGCCAATGAACTTGGCAACGCGGTGCAACGTACTGCTGCCATGATCTTGAAGTACCAGGGTGGCTTGATTGGTGGCGTGCCTGAGGCCGAACATGACACTGCACAGTACCGGGCGGCACTCGAGGCCTGCCGGTTTGATGTTGCCCTCGATGAGGTCTGGGAGCGCGTCCGTGGCCTCAATCAGTACATCGACGAAGCGAAGCCGTGGGCAATCGCCAAGACTGGCGACGAAGACCACTTGCGCGAAGTGCTCGCCAGCCAGGTGGGTGACCTCACGCAAATCGCCGACCTTATCGAGCCGTTCATGCCCGGTACAGCTGTCAAGATTCGTGCGGTCTTCCACGAGGGTGTCGTGCATCCCATTGAAGGCACCTTGTTCCCTAAGCGCGAAACTCCTGTACCGGGGGTTTAGCGTGGAACTTGTCGATACACACTGTCATATCCAATCGGCTGGCCAGCAGATGGGCGAGGAGTTGACCCGCGAGCTGTGGGCCAAGGCTGGCGACACGTCTGTCGATGAAGTAGTCGAGCGGGCACATCAGGCTGATGTGCGGCAGATGATTTGTGTCGGCTGCGACCTGGAGGACAGCCGGTTGGCTATCGAGTGTGTGAAAGGTCGTGAAAACTTATTCGCATCCATCGGCATACACCCCCACGAAGCGGCGCTCCATCTGGAGAAAAGCCGCCAAACGGCATTCGAACAGCTTCTAGAGGTCGGACCTCTAGATAGCAAAATTGTGGCGATTGGGGAGTGCGGATTGGACTATTTTTATGAACATTCGCCGCGCGAAGCCCAGATTAAATTGCTAAAATTCCAGATTGAGTTGGCAATCCGCCACGATCTACCACTGATTTTCCATGTGCGCCAGGCTCTTGACGACTTTTGGCCGATTTTCGAGAGCTATCCGGCCGGTTCTATCAGAGGTGTGTTGCATAGTTTTACTGATACGACTGCCAATATGCAGCGGGCAGTGGAGCACGGGCTCTACATCGGAGTGAATGGCATTGCCACATTTGCCAAGGATGCGTCACAGATTGTGATGTATCGCACAATCCCGCAACAGTCACTCCTGTTAGAGACCGATGCTCCCTTCTTGACTCCAGAACCTTTCCGTGGTACTATAAACGAACCAAAACACATACGGACTATTGTAGAGTTTCTTGCTGAACTACGGGGCGAAGATGTACGCGAACTAGCTGCTATCACCACACTCAGTGCAAAAACTCTTTTTCGTCTGTAAGGTACACACATCATGACCAATATATTGACACAACTTATGGGCACGACGCCTGAGCGACCCAACGAGCCGGTTTTTTATAACGAAGGCGCTCGTCGGGTTGAGATTACGGTGATGGCACGCGAGGTGTTGGCCGACACGGCTGCTGCCATTGGCGAACTGCGGGCTGCACCGAGCGTTACCTCCGAGAACGTCGTGCAATTGCACGCACCAGAGTATGACAGGCGAGAGGATCACTATGGCCAGCAAGCTGCTTAAGGGCGTCATGCGCCAATCCGACCAGCAACGCCGGGTGCGGGCCCGACAGGCAATTTTGCACCACATGGCTCGCATAGGTGGCCAGGTATTCGGCTCGATCCCAGCTGGTGTACGTCGCGAATTCTTTTGTCTAGATCGACATACTTGGGTGTGGCACGAAGAGTGGATCGACCAGACTGGTCGGCGCCGTGCTGTCACGACTCGTTATGATGTCCGGCCGCGCGGTATCCTCAAGTCGCAAGGCACCAACTCGTATCAGCGCCTGACAGAAACCGAGGAGCGCAATTTCCGCGCTGCCGCCGAGATCTATTACCAGCACGCCGCGCACGAACTCAATCGACTCGCTCACGCCGCATAAGGTTACAATAGTACGTATGAAGTCACTCGTGTACATGGACTACGCTGCTGCTACGCCTGTGTCGGCGGAAGTCCGGGCGGCCATGGAGCCGTATTTTACAGATAAGTTTTATAACCCATCGGCTACGTATTTGTTGGCCAAACAAGCGCACGATGAGTTGGAGCAGGCCAGGGCTAGCGTGGCACGGGTGCTCGGTGCGCGTCCGGTTGAAATCACCTTCACGGCTGGTGGCAGCGAAGCAAACAATCTGGCGATACGTGGTGTCATGCAGTGCTATCCTGAGGCAAATGTAGTGATAAGCGCCATCGAGCACGATTCGGTGCTGGCACCGGCTGATCTTTATGATCGTCGGATTGCACCGGTTGATATACGCGGCATTGTCGATGTCGCCGAATTAGGGAAACTCGTTGATGACCAGACAGTGCTTGTCAGTATTATGTATGCCAACAACGAAATTGGCACGGTCCAACCCATCCGCGAGATTGCTCGGCTAGTGGAGGCTGTGCGCTCGCAACGAGTCAGGTATGGCAACAAATTACCCCTGTTATTACACACTGATGCCGCCCAGGCTACCAATTATCTCGATATGCATATCGACCGATTGGGCGTTGACTTGATGACACTTAACGGTGGCAAGATATATGGACCAAAGCAGAGTGGGGTGCTCTATATACGTGCTGGCGTGCAGTTGCAACCACTTATTGCTGGTGGCGGCCAAGAGCACGGTTTGCGCAGTGGCACCGAAAATGTCGCTGCGTGTGTTGGCTTTGCCACGGCGCTGACGGCCACGCAGGCTATGCGCCGCGACGAAGTTGCTCGGCTGCAAGTGCTGCAGAACCAGTTTGTGGATGGTGTTCAGGCAAAACTTCCGGGTGTGACTCTAAATGGCTCAAAAACCAAGCGGTTGCCCAATAATATCCATCTGACGTTCCCGGGCATCGACAATGAGCGACTGTTGCTACAGCTGGAGTCGGCCGGTATCTTGGCCGCCGCCGGCTCAGCCTGCAGTGCCAGTAACGATGAGCCGTCGCATGTGCTGGCTGCGCTTGGCCTGAGTGAAGCCGATGCCCGGAGTTCATTGCGTTTCACAATGGGCCGCAGCACAACTGGTGCGGACATTGATGTCGTACTCGCGGCGCTGGTATCTCTTGTCTAGCATCAGTGCTGCGTTATACTGAAGAATAGATGTTAAAGCTCAAGCGTTATTGGTTAAGCATCGTCAGCTTAGTAGTTGGCGTAAGTTTGCTGGGTGGCGCCGCTATGGCGGCCAGCCGAGCGCCAGTTACTCAGAGTTATGACGCTGATTCGAGTATCCAGAAGGGCATGATAGTCCGCCTCGATGCTACAGATAAGAATAAGATCGATGTTGTTACGCAGCCCGAAAGCCAGCACATATATGGTGTGGTAGTCTCGGCTAACGATGCCGCTATCAGCCTGACCACCGACGCCACACAGCAGCAAGCCTATGTCGCGACGTATGGCACCTATAACGTGCTGACGAGTACCCAAAACGGTTCTGTTCGGCCCGGTGACTTTATTAGTATCTCTAATCTCGATGGCGTAGGCATGAAGGCCGACGAAAGCCAGCTAGCTATCATTGGCCGGGCTACGGGTTCTTTCGATGGCACTTCCAATGTAGTTAGCACGGCCGAGCTGGCCGATCAATCGGGGCACAAGAGCAAAGTGTCAATTGGCCTGGTGCCGGTAGAGATTGCCGTACAGAACAACCCGTTGCACTCGGCGGGGCTCCCTAGTCAGTTGACCCAGTTTTTGAGTCAGCTCGGCTATGCAGTTGGTGATAAAACTGTGAGTCCATCACGGCTGTACGTTGCGTTGCTGCTTCTCCTTGTTACGACGGTTATCTCGAGCGTGCTGCTGTTTAGTGCCGTGCGTAACACCATGGTGTCGGTTGGGCGCAATCCACTCGCCAGACGTGCTATTTTACGTAGCTTGATGCAAGTGGTGCTGACGGCGCTGATTATTTTCATTATTGGCATATTTGCGGTATATTTACTACTGAAGCTTTAGCACTTTCTGCGGGCAGTGCTAAGTCGTTTGGAAACATGTACATGGTGGGAACAACAAATATATGACAATCTGGTGGCTCATACTCATTTTGGCATTTCTGGCGGCGGCTGGGATCGCGTTTGTGTGGGTTGCGGTACGCATGAGTAGGCTCACAGTGGGCGGCCCAAAGACTCGTGGCTCGCTGGCCGGGTCATTTGAGGGTGCCGCCAAGGAAGACGTTGACCATATCTTCAACGAAGAATTTCGTGAGGAATTGCGCAACCGCGGCCGTATTCATCTCGAGAAGATCATTGGTGAAAATGCCATGTTTTTGCAGCAGGATCTGCGGCTGACGACCAGCCAACTGAACGAATATATGAAGACCGAGATCACCAGTAAGTTGCACGAAGAATTCGACAAGTACGAAGAGTCTATCATGGACGCCAAGCAGCTGGCGATTGAGGCTATCGAGAAGACTAACAAGGCTATCGACGAAGAGCGCCAGATACTTGGGGACCAGCTGCAAAAAGAGGTCACCGAGCAGAAACAGCGCTTGGTCCACCAGTTTGAGGACAACATGGCCGGTGTTATTGACCACTATCTGATTGCGGCTATCGGCAACCAGATCGATCTGACTGACCAACTGGAGTACATCTTGGCCGAGCTAGAGTCCAACAAGCAGGCGATCATAGAGGATATTAGCAATGGATCATAACAACCAATTTCGTCTACCAAATCTGCTTGTCGGCGCGTCAGATATTTTGCGGCTCAAGCGTGAACTCGATGCACTCTACGATTATTTGCATCAGGCAGTTCTACGCCACACACCGGCCGATCAGGTCAAGATGCCCAAAACGAGCCGCACGCTCGATGAGCTAGCCCGCTTGAATAATATTGATTTATTGCAGCGTAGTCAGTACGAACAATTACTTGCAACACTCGAGGAGGTCTACCACAAGGCGCCACGTATGCATATTGCGTTTGCAACTGATCCCTCGGCCGCGTTTACTGGCCGAATCGTTGATTGGCTGAGGGCGAATATTAGCCCTGTCGTATTGGTGCAGATTGGCTTGCAGCCTACGCTTGGCGCTGGCTGCATCGTGCGCACCACCAATGAGCAGTTCGACTTTAGTATCCGGGAGCACATGCGCAAGATGCGGCCCAAGCTGATTGAACAACTCGATAGAGAGCTGGTAGCGTGAGCTCTGACAATCGGCACTACGAACAACTCGTTGCCAAGGGTAAGCCCATTGGCGAGGTGATTGCCGTGGACCGTTTCTTGATCAAAGTTCGTGGCCTGCATCCAGTGAATGCACATGCGCTGGTTATGTTCGAGGATGGCACTAAGGGCCTCGTGCACCACGTGTTTGAGGAATATGTGGTGGTGTTGCACCTGGGGGTCACCAAACTAGTGCCGGGTATGACCGTGGTGCAGCAGCACGATGAGCTGGTGAGTAAGGTTGGTCGGGACTTCGTGGGCCGTGTGGTATCCGTCAACGGTGAGCCGCTCGACGGCAAGGGACCGATTGCAGCCGATGCTGTTGAGACAGTATTCCATGATGCGCCGCGTTTGTTCGAGCGCCAAGCCCTCGACACACAGCTCGAGACGGGTATTATGGTGCTCGACGAAATGTTCCCGCTGGTGCGTGGACAGCGTATGGCGATCTTGGGCGATAGCAAAGTGGGCAAGACGACCATGGCGTTGCAGCTGGCACTTAACCAGAAAAATACTGACGTCATTAGTGTATATGTACTGATTGCCAAGCGCCGCAGCGACATCGATGCACTTATCAAGCGCCTCCAGGACAGTGATGCGCTTGACTCGGCCGTCGTCGTCGTGTCTACTGCGTTTGAATCACTAGTGATGAGTTATCTAGCACCCTATGTTGGCTGCGCGATTGCCGAGTATTTGTGGCATGTCTGTGACGAAGACGTGCTGATTATTTACGACGATCTCACCAGCCATGCTCAGGCCTACCGCGAAATTTCGTTACTGGCAGGCAGTAGTCCGGGTCGCGACAGTTACCCTGGTGACATGTTCTACTCGCACTCTAGCTTACTGGAGCGTGCTGGCCGTACGGCTAGCAATGGTAAGACCCTCACGGCACTGCCGATTGTGCTGGCCAACGACGGTGATATTACAGCTTTCCTGCCGACCAATGTCATGTCCATCACGGATGGTCAGTGGATCCTCGATATGGGTATATTCCGCGATACCATGCGCCCAGCGGTTAGCACCGGTTTGTCGGTTACCCGTATTGGTGGCGTCGGCCAGAATGACAAACAAAAGCAGCTCGCTGCCCAGACCATCAAAACGCTCAACTCCTACCGCCAGGCCAAAGAGTTCTCACGCTTCGGTTCCGAGCTGGGCGATCAGGCCAAGAAAGATTTGCATGTTGGCGATGAACTATACGAACTGATGAACCAGGCGCCCGACGAGACCTATAATACGCTAGCACAAACGGTGATGTTCGACATTGTCTTGAACGACAGTACCGACCAGGTCATCGATATCAAACTCATGAAAGACACTACGCGCAAACTGATGATCGAAGGTACGGTCACCGATTTTGATACGTTCAAAAAAGCGGTACTGGATGTTTGCGTGATCGAGCGAAAAGAGCCTGCCAAAGATGAGAAACCAGCCGCCGGTGGTGATGGCAAGCCTGGTAGTACTCCAGCCACTACAGATAAGCCGAAGGGAGATCCGAAGCCAGATGACAAAGTAGGTCCTCAAACTCCAGCCGAAGAGTCCAAAGAACCTGTGGAGGCCAAGGCATGAAGCAACCACGCGAAATCGCATTCGAGCGTGACGGCATGGGCACTATTGTGGGCCTGACCGGAGTTTTTCAGGGTCTGGCCAGTATGCGCATTGCCCAGACCAAAAACCAGGTGCTCGAATCTCAGAAGTTTTTTGATGAGCTGTGGCATATCTATACCCAGCTGCGTGTCGACAACCTGTTCCGCTTTGGTCGTGACGAGAAGATCTCGACTGTCGACAAAGATCTGTTTATCATCATCACCGCGGAGGGTGGTTTTAGTGGTGATATCGACCAGCGCCTTATCAGGATTATGCTTGAGGAATACAAGCCCGAGCAGCACGAAATTATCGTGATCGGTCACCATGGTGCCGTCCAATTGGCTCAAAATAACATCCGCTTCAAAAAGTACTATAAGTTGCCTACTAAAGACCAGAACATCAATGTCACGCCGTTGGTACACGAGATTGGCCTGTATCGTAGCGCGGCTGTGTTCTACCAGTCGTATGAGTCGCTGATGGTGCAGAATATCGAGCGGCTCGATTTGCAAAGTGCCGTGCAAGCGGCCGGTGCCAAGAGTGGTGGACAAGAGGACGACGAGATCATAAGCGATGCTAATTATATCTTTGAGCCGAGTAGTTTTGAGGTGGTTGCGCACTTGGAGCGCTCGATGCTGCAGGTCTCGCTCAGCCAGCTTATCCTGGACTCTAAACTCGCCCAGTACGCTAGCCGTTTCCGCTCTATGAGCGCCGCCAATCAGCGAGCCCAGGAAACATTTCGCGACCTGAGCTTATCGTACAACCGCACCAAGCGTGCCGTGAGTGATGAGCGTCTAAAAGAGATTATTAATGGCTTGCGGGGGAAACAAACAGTATGAGGTACCAACGATGAGCACCGGAGTTGTACGCGCCCTCAAGGACCTAGTGGTCCGTGTGGAGTTCGATCAAGATGTGCCCGGCGAGCACGAAGTTATTCGCGTCAATAATGCCAATCAATCGGCGCTGCTGGTCGATAGTCTGCAGGAGGGTAACGTCGCCGTCTGCCTCAACCTGTATGCCGATCGGACCATTCAAAAGGGTATGCAAGTTATTGGTACGGGCGAGATGTTGGAAATCCCCGTCGGTGATGCGCTGATTGGCCGTGTGGTCGATGCCACCTGTCGGCCGATCGATGGCGGCCCTGAGATTGACCCGTCGTTACCGCGCCGCAGCATTTTCAAGCCCGCCGAGAGCAAAGCTAGTTTTTCGGGCAGTAAGGTCGACATCCTGGAGACGGGCATCAAGGTCATCGACTTCTTCACGCCATTCGTTAAAGGTCGCAAAATTGGCATCATCGGCGGTGCTGGTGTCGGCAAAACGGTGCTGACTATGGAGCTCATCAACAACATTGCCGAGGGCACCGGCGGTCTGTCGTTCTTCGCTGGCATCGGTGAGCGTATCCGTGAGGGTCACGAACTATACGAGACGCTTAAAGGTCGTGATTTGCTCAAAAACACCTGCATGTTCTTCGGCCAAATGGATCAAAACCCGGTGCAACGTTCGCTGATTGCCCAGAGCGCCGTCACACTGGCCGAATACTTCCGTGATGAAACCGGCAAAGACATCCTGTTCTTTGCAGATAACATGTATCGCTATATTCAAGCCAAGAACGAAGTCTCAACCATCTTGGGCCAGGTACCGAGTGAGGGTGGCTACGAGCCGACCATCTTCTCTGACGTCAAGCATTTGCAAGATCGCCTCAGTAGTAACGAAAAGGGGTCAATTACCGCCGTGCAGACCATCTATGTGCCGGCCGATGACCTGTCCGATCCGGCCGTGCAGCAGATTCAGCACGAGCTAGATAGCATCATTGTGCTCAGCCGTTCCATCGCCGAGCAAGGCATTCGCCCGGCCGTTGACCTCACGCGCACCACCTCTAGTTTGCTCAGCCCCGATATCGTCGGTGAGCGCCACTATTTGCTCAGCGTGCAGGTTCAGTCGTTGCTACAAAAATACGAGAGCCTCAAGGGCATCATCGCCATCATTGGTGAGAACGAACTTTCGGCCGCTGACCGCGGTGACTACGCCAAGGCCAAAAAGCTCATCACTTTCTTCTCGCAGAACATGCATGTTATGGAGAACCAGTCGGCCAACAAGGGTGAGAGCTGGACGCGCGAAGACACACTTAACGGCATCGAAGAAATCATCGTCTAACTATGGCCAAGCGTCAAGATGCCAGCACCGGTCAGATCATCGACGATGGCAAGCCCGAGACAGAATCAGCGGCCAGCGCAAATGGCAAAGAAACACTGCACGTCAAAGTCTACTCGCCATACAAGACATACTTTGATGAGGCTAGCTACAGTATCTCGGCGGTGAGCCGCACCGGCACGTTCGACATTTTGCCCCAGCACCACAACTTTATTACGCTACTCGAACCCTGCACCGTTATCATCGAGTCCACACACGGCCAAGTGCCACTCAAAATATCCGGTGGCATCATGCACGTGCGCAAAAACAACGTCGTCGTATTCCTCGACGCCTAATTTGTTCGGTAACCTCGCTCGATAAAATGACACCGTATGGACTACCCTGTTTGTGCCGGTGGCTGTTAAACTGACAATATGGCGATCGATAACGATGCATGGGTTAAAGCAAATAAGAAACAGATTGCCCGTGAGTTTATACGGCGTACTGAATTAAGCCGTAGCGATCATCCTGTGGCTATTATTACCGCTGGACTGCCTGGAGCTGGCAAGACAGAGTTTACTCAAGAACTTCTCAAGAAAACAACGGGTAACTTCAATCCCACCTATAGTAACTAGCATAGAACTCGAAAAAGCATTACAACAGGAGCAATGACCATGAAGTCTCTGGTACAACGAAAAAAGGTAAGTCTGCACGAAATAGCGGCGCCCAAGCCCTCTCGTGCAGCAACACGGACCGTTAAGAGTGCGCTCAAGGGAGCCTACAAAGACCAACAGGCAGTACTCAAGAAAGCCTACTCAAAGTAATCGGGTAGGGTTCTTAGCCTATCACTATATAGTCGAAGCCGAATGATTGGCCGCCAGGTGCGGGCGAGTTGCTGCAGACGCTAAAGCTGCTCGTGGTGCGGGTGATATAGAAGCCCAGGCCTCCAGCGGCTGAGCCCACAGGCGTCACAATGACGTGTGGCGTGCCGTCGTAGTGTTGCGTGAAGTTGACGGTGATAAAGCACCCAGCTGCTGGGCCGCTGCCGGTGTTGATGTTGATAGATCCAGCGGTGTCCGAGCCGCTGACGGCTGCGGTGCCACCGCTGCCCAGCGCCGTGCCGGCGTTGCGGCCTGGCGTGCCACCGCCACCCACAATGTGGTGGGTAAGTGTCAGCGCGCCGTTGAAATTCAGGGTGCTGACAGTCAGACTGTTGACCGACAAGTTGGCGAATGTAGTGTTGCCGCTGACGCTCAGGCCGCCTTGGGCACTGATCAGCCCCTGTACAGCCAGGTTGTGCGATACCGACAAGTCGTTGGATATTTTGACATCTTGCAGCGTGCTTTGGCCAGCCACGT
The DNA here is from genome assembly GCA_964426605.1 of uncultured Candidatus Saccharibacteria bacterium. Taxonomy (GTDB): domain Bacteria; phylum Patescibacteriota; class Saccharimonadia; order Saccharimonadales; family UBA4665; genus JAGQNT01. The sequence goes on from CAYRQK010000001.1 coordinate 153,791, forward strand.
TGATACCGGTCAGTGACAGTTGGTCACCGACCACCAGCTTGCCGGCGACTTCCACATCGCCCTTCAGCAGCACCGAACCACCAAAGATAGCGTTGCTTTTCACGGTCAGTACTTGCTTGCTATCGCCCACGGTAACATCGGTGTTTTCGAGTTGTTTCAGACTCTCCGACGACAACGCCTGCGTCTTGATCTTATTGTCTTGTGTGACTTTCTTGTTGGAGCTGAGGTAATACATACCGCCGCCCGAACCTGCCAGAACCACGAGCAGTATAAATGCTAACAGGTAGATGTTAACGCGGTGCAGCAGCTGTTTGATGCCGCCGCCCGATGCCTTGGTTTTCTTAGGCGTATCGCTGCTGCTGTTTGGAGCGTCGGTGGGCGTGCTGGCGCTGACACCACCCTCCAGCGAATTGTCGTTAGCATCTGCTGCCGTCCCCGTGGTGGTGTCGGTTGGTTCGGTTGATTCTAGCGAATCAGACTCGGTGTTATCTGGTTTGTCTTCCATGGTTTTTCGTCACGCCTATGCTTACCTACATCATACTAGAGAATAGTGGAAGCGTAAACGGATTGCCACGCTAGGGTCGGGGCGCTACAATACATACCAGCATGTTTCTAATAAAAATGCGAATTCAGAAAGTGCTCAGTATCCTGACGCTCGTGTTGCTGGTGGCCGCGGCGCCAGCGAGTATAGCCACGGCCACCTGCCCGCACTATCAGGATTCGTGCAAAGGTGGCTTTGGTATTAGTGGAGCTACCTTTACGGCTGGTGGTCAGTACGCAAATTGTACTGGTTCAAATCCATACTGTGCTCAGGCTTCCGTAGGCCAAAACGCAGCTGGCGAAACCTGCAAATCAGGCACCGGCAATTTCTGTACCGAAGCCGGTTTTAACACTAGTCAGCCGTATCTGGAGCTTATTATCAATGACACCAGCGTGGATGCTGGCGTGCTGACCTCCAGTAGTACGCATGTCGGTACTGCCACATTTTCGGTCAAGACATACCTAGCCGATGGCTATGCCGTCACGACGTCATCGCCAGGGCCCAAAAACGGTAGCTATATCATGCACCTTCTAGGTTCGCCTACAGCAGTCAACCCCGGCACCGAACAATTTGGTATGAATCTGGCGGCCAACGACTGTCCAGCTACGGCTCCAAGCACCGGAGCAGGTAGCTGTACGTCTCCAGCGACGCTTGGCGCTGGCCCCAAACAGGTGCCGGACAGTACCTTTAGTTCTGGCGGCGCAGCATCTGGCTACGATTCGCCCAATAACTATCAATATATTGACGGCAGCACTATCGCAAACTCCGATCGTAGTTCGGGCGAAACAGACTACACCATGAGTTACATCTTCAACATCAGCGATGTCACGCCTGGCGGCACATACACCATGAACCAGTCCATCATTGCTACCTCCACGTTCTAGCTAAAGTGTGAAGATTTTTGCTTTGCGGCGTCAATGCGTCGCGTTATATTACTAATACTATGAACGAGCATGTTATCGATGGCCTCAAGCAATTTATTGCGGCAACCGTGTCGCAGTCCACTACCGAGTTGGCGGCCGGTCTGGCGAAGTTGAGCAGTAAGGTGGATGGCTTGGAGACTAAAGTGGATCGCCTGAAACAAAGGTAGACGATATGACGAAAAACTCGACACCGTCATGGACGCAGTCGGCGAACAGCTACATGACCACGAGCAGCGCCTCACGCGACTCGAAACCAAACCGGCCTAAGGGCCGTTTTTTATATCTCCCGTAGAAACCTTGTGATTTTTATCAAATTGACAGCCTAATAATCTCAGGAATACACTAAGCGTAACCAGTAAGGGGAGGGGTGTTATGCGTGTACTTCTTGAAAGATTCAGAAATGTTTTCTGTGCTCTGTGTTTGCTTTGATCCCGGTTCTAACAATAACGGCAAAGGTAAGTGCTGGTGGAGTAAGTATTAGCACTACCGACTATCCATTGCCCACAACGGGTATACCGCAAGAAATTACCTCTGGTTCTGATGGAAACCTTTGGTTTATATTTGCAGGGAACGCCTCAAACCCTACAAGTGTGGTGAGGATGACAACCTCAGGATCAACACAATTCCTTAATAATGGTGGCTTTAATGCAAACGTTGTTCCACAAAAGATCATTACTGGCCCTGACGGCGCACTATGGTATTCCGAATCCACCTACTCGATAGGGACCACAACTGTTAATGGAGGTTGGGCTAACTACGGCGTACCAGCGTCTGGCTCAAGCTATCCTGCTCTAGAAGGTATTGCATCGGGCCCCGATAGCGCAATTTGGTTTACTGAGGGTGGCACAGATAAAATTGGCCGATTCGACCTGTCCTCACACACGACTATCTACTATTCACTTCCCTCGGGAAGCTATCCGTATGATATTACGACCGGTTCTGATGGTGCCTTATGGTTTACGGAGCTACAAAGTGGAAAAATTGGCCGTATTACAACCTCTGGTTCTATAACTGAGTATACAATTCCTTCGGGAGGGAGCCCTTATAAGATTACTTCAGGCCCCGACGGCGCATTATGGTTCACGGAGGAGGCAGCTAATAAAATTGGCCGAATTAGTACTTCTGGTGTTATTGATGAGTACGCTACTGGGGCCGATAGCCATCCTTATGGTATCACCTCAGGCCCCGACGGCGCACTATGGTTTGCTGTATTTGCCCTTAATGGTGGAGTTGGTCGTATTACTACAGATGGAGCTGTCACTACCTTTCCTATTACTGGCGCTGGTGTAGCTGACATCACTTCAGGCCCAGACGGTGCCTTATGGTTTACGGATACTTCGAGAGATGAGATTGGTCGTGTACAAATTGTGCCTAGCCTCAGTACGCCTGAAAACCTTGCTGCAGTTTCCCCAACTCAACATTCGCAGTTGTCGTGGGGTGCGGTCGGTGGAGCGACCGGCTACAATGTATATCGAGATGGAACCAAGATTGACTCGACTACTTCTGCAAGCTACACCGACACAACAGCCCCGGAGGGCACAGACAGCTACTACGTTACAGCAGTGAATGGTGCGGGAGAAAGTAGCCCCAGCAATACGGTAACTGTCCTGGTGGACAGGACGGCACCGGCTATTACGGCGACCACCAGCCCACCGCCGAATAGCGATGGCTGGAATAACCAGCCGGTTACTGTTACTTTCAACTGCTCGGATGGTGGCAGTGGCATAGACACCTGCACCAGCCCGCAAACTGTATCCAGCGACGGAGAGACCACCATAACTGGTACGGCGGTGGACGGGGCGGGGAATACGGCTACCACCTCTGTACATATCAAACTAGATACCGTTAATCCTACTATCACCTTTACGGCCGCTTCGGATGGTTGGGTCAACACTGACGCGGATATACCCTACACTTGCACCAACGACGACGGTACCACCAGCAACCACACCGCTCCCATCACTACAAACCCTGGTGGTACGACTACTGCCACCGGCACTTGTACCGACGAGGCGGGCAACACTACTACGCAAACTATTCCCGTGCAGGTCGACCCTACGGCACCACAGGTTGACTATTCGCTCAGCCAACCCACCAATAGCGTTGGTTGGAGCACTGGCCCTGTAACGGTTACGTTCCAGTGCGATGATCCGGCTGGTACCTCGGGCGTGGCTAGCGGTATCGCTTCGTGCTCCGACCCAGTTACGGTCACTGATGAAGGAACCACGACAGTTACGGGTAAGGCAGTAGATCGGGCGGGTAACGCTACCGAAGTGCATGTTCAGGTCAACATCGACAGCGTCAAGCCAACGCTCAACTATACTCTCTCGCCGGCATTACCAAATGGCGCAAATGGCTGGTACACCTCCAATGTCACCATTAACTTTACCTGTAGTGATGCTACTAGCGGAGTTGCCAGTTGCCCGCAATCCAGAACCGTCAGCACGGATGGAGATCAGACCATCACTGCTACCGCAGTTGACGTTGCGGGCAATCAGCGAACGGTTACAATACCAATCAAACTGGATAAAACCGCTCCGGTGTTGGGCGACATTACACTTGGCAATTCGCACGTGGTGTATGGCTCACATCTGACTACGTCGTTTACGGCCGATGCGGCCGATGTTACCTCGGGCATTACGCACGCTGAATACTATGTAGATACCGACCCCGGCCAGGGTAACGGTGCCAATCTGTCCTATGCCGACAACCAAGTGTCGGGCAGTGACGACTTCAGCAGTTTATCCGTCGGTACGCACACGCTGTACATGCGGGCGCAAGATGCCGCCGGCAACTGGAGTGTGCCTGTCAGCAAGACATTTACGGTCAGCTATCCCATTCCGGTGGCGCCCACCAACCTCACGGCAGTTACACCGACCAACCACAGCATTAACCTTAGTTGGTCGGCAACCTTTGACCCCACTACACCACCGGCTGTTTCGTACAATATATATCGCAACAATACGCTGGTGGGCACGTCTGCCACCACGACCTTCAGCGACACTGGCCTGTCGTCGGACGGCACATATAGCTACTATGTCACGGCCGTGAACCAATATGGCGTCGAGAGCGACCAGTCTAACTTGCTGGTGGCCGTATACGACACCACGGCACCGACGGTCATCTACACGCTCTCGCCCGTAGCCAACAGCAATGGCTGGAACAATGGCAACGTTACCGCTACGTTTACCTGCAGCGATAATTTGTCGGGTGTGCAGTCGTGCCCCACTAGCTATACCTTTAGTAGTGAGGGTGCCGGGCAATCACACAGCTCCACGGCTACGGACAATGCCGGCAACATGGCTGCAGTCGCGGTATCCGGGGTGAACATCGACAAGACAGCGCCAACAACAGGCACAGTCAGCGCCTCTACCACGCTCCTACTGTTGCCTGGTGCAGTAACTATCACAACACCGATAGCAGACTCGCTCTCCGGCATAGCCCGCGTAGAATATTATGTAGACACCGACCCGGGTATTGGTAATGGCACAGCCATGACGGTGTCTGGTGGCACTGCAACGGCTAGTGTGAGTATCACTGGCGGTGCACTTAGTAATCACATCGTAGGTGTGAGGACGCTAGACAAGGCAGGTAACTGGAGCGCGATTCAGACCGTGACAATAAGTCTACTGCTCTAGGCCATAACACCAGACCTGTGGACAACTTTGGTAAGAAAGTATTGCGCCACAGGCATAAGCGTGATATATTTTGCCAAGAAGCATCTCAAACAAACAGCTCGTAACAGGAGAAAATAAAATGAAACAACTAAAGTCTGCACTGCGTCGACCAGTTCTTGCAGCGGTTGCATTTGCCTTAGCCCTGTCAGGACTTCTGCCTTTCCTGGGGGGTAACGCATTAGCATATGGACAAGTAACAACACGCAGTATTCAAATGAGTGACTCAACCCCGGGTGCGACGGGAGTTAGCTATAAGGTGACGTTTACGCCGGCTACCTCATCAAATATCCAGGCTATCGTCATAGATTTTTGTAGTAATAGTCCGCTTGCGGGTGACAGTTGTACGCTTCCAACAGGATTCAGTGTCGGCACTCCTACAGTGAGTAGTGTATCGGTACCAGGAGAGACCGGTGGTACCTGGACTGCGGCTGCACAAAACTCTGGTAGAACCCTTACACTTAGTAATGCCTCAGCAACCGGGACGCCGAGTGGTGCTGTAACTTTTGAGCTTACAACTGCTACCAACCCCACTACGGTTCCGCCTACCAACACAACCTTTTTTGCACGTATAGTTACTCTCGCTACGACATCTGACCTCTCAAATTGGTTGCTTACTACTGACGGCAGCTATGCTGGAACAGGGGTAGTGGATTTCGGTGGTATCGCACTTTCTACCTCCGCAAATATTAAAGTAACAGCCAAGGTTCAGGAGTCACTCACTTTCTGTGTAGCTGGCGCGCTAATAGCTTCTTGTAGTAGCGCAAGTGCACCGAGTGTAAATTTGGGACACACGGTGGGTACGAGTTTTGCCTTAACTGAAGCACAAGTCGACTCTGCAGCAGCTTACACTCAAACATCTACGAATGCTCAACATGGTGTCATAGTTAATATGAAAGACCCCAACGCATCAGCCACTTGTGCCGGACTGAGTACTAATAACCAAGTTACAAACTGCGGTATAGCCTCCGTAGGGAGCACTGCTGCCACAATAGCTGCTGGTGCAGCTAAAGTAGGTATGTGTGTCCAAACGGGTTCAGCAAATACAAGCGCCACATCTCCCTACAACGACGGAACGTGTAGTGGAACATGGAGCGGTAGCCTTACGTACGGGTTTGACGATACTCAGCTTCGGTCAACATACGGTAGCCAAGTATTCTCAAGCTCTGGCCCGCTAAACGCGGAAAGCAATACGCTTAACTTTGCGGCAACTGCAGCGCTCACAACCCCAGCTGGCATCTACACGGGAAACTACGCATTGATTGCAACTGGCTCCTTCTAGCACGTACAATAAGCACATGCGGTTTGTTCTGCGCCGGATACTGAGATTAACAGTAGGCCCAACAATGGTTGGGTTACTACTGTTTGTGGTCGGTCCAGCAGTTCTCAATACTCATGCCGATGAGCTGCCAAACAGACAAGTTAGGCTAGTAAGTTCAACTGCCGGTGAAGCCACTACCTATAAGTTTCATTTTAATCTTACGAGTGAGTACACCTTGGGTTCAATCAAACTAGAGTTTTGCGCGAACTCAGCACTCATAGATGATACGTGTCAGGTACCCAATGGTTTTAACATATCCTCAGCATCATTAAGTAGCCAGAGCGGCGAAACAGGCTTTAATATTATGGCTGGAACGCCCGCAAATATTATTATCCTTGGGCGCACGCCATCATTAATATCGCCTGGTACACTCTCATATACTTTTGATAATGTGGTCAATCCCTCGGTGAACGGGTCGTACTTTGTAAGGGTTACTACGTACGCTTCCAGCGATGCGAGCGATACCATTATTAATGGTGGTGGTCTTGCTTTTGCAATTAACGGTTCGATTGCTATTACCAGCACGGTGCCACCGTATCTATTATTTTGTGTCGGAGTGACTATCCAGAATGAAGATTGTTCAACGACCTCTGGTGGGTATGTCAACTTTGGCGAACTGTCACCAGCCCAGCCAAAGGTTGGTCAAACACAGCTAGTAATTGGCACAAATGCTGGCAGTGGGTATACCTTGCAGGTTGACGGTACAACGATGGCTTCTGGTATCAACGTAATTCCGGCATTGCCGACACCCGATGTATCGCGCCCAGGTACCTCACAGTTCGGTATAAATTTGGTTGAAAATGGTGACCAGTCTATAGGCAGTAATCCGGTTGGCCCAGGTGCTGGGGTACCTACTGCGAACTATGCCCAGCCCAATCGTTATACATTTCAGTCGGGCGATATATTAGTTCATACGAATAATGTTGAGAATTATCGTAAATTTACTACGAGCTATCTAATTAATGTGTCAAAGAACCAGGCTGCCGGTATATATGTTGGAACGATGACGTATGTATGTACAGCGAGCTTTTAGTATTCACCAAGATGCCGATAGTTGTATAAGCGCAAGCCGTTTGATACCATAAACTCAATAGTCTAAGAGGGAAAATATGCAAAAAAATCGATATGTCCGATTGGTGACAAGTCTACTTGCGATAGGCGTACTATTTTTAGGGGGTAGTGCATCTGCTGCGGGAGGAGTGGGTATAGAGATAAGTCCTGTACGAACCCAGCTTGTAATGGATCCCGGAACAAGTAAAGTTATTGCTATAAGTGTTCGAAATGTTTCCGGTACGACCGGAACGTTTAAGTTAGTAGATAATGATTTTATCTCTCGTGATGAATCCGGAGCACCATCGTTACTGCTAGATGGTCAAGCAAACCCTGATCACGGACTGAAGAAGTACATGAATACTTCTGGTACTATTTCGCTGGATCCCGGTGAAGAAAAAAATGTAAACGTTACAATTAGCCTGCCTAAGAGTATTCCTGGGGGTGGGTATTACGGAGCCGTAAGGGTTCTTCCTGCGAGCGTAAGTGGTAAGGGCAACCTCTCTCTGTCGGGCAGCGTGGCCTCTCTTGTACTTGTACGGGTACCCGGTGATATTACTGAGAAGATGACATTGGCTGGCTTGAGTGCGGTTGACAAAAAAGGTAATTCACACAGCCTATTTACGTCATCGAAGAGTATCCAGGCCGCTATACGGGTTCAAAACGAGGGAAATGTTCAAGAAGCGCCCGCCGGGAACATGATTTTAAAGAAAGGCAAAAAGGTGCTCGGCACCTATAACATTAATCCGGGTGTCGAGCCTGGTAACGTTCTGCCGGGAAGTATTCGTAAGTTTACGGTTAAGCTTGATCATGTTGGGTCGTTTGGTAAGTACACGCTTAATACAAATCTTGGCTACGGTTCCGAGGGCCAGTTAGTAAGTGGTAGCACATCATTCTACGTTGTTCCATTGCCCCTGATGATCCTAGCCACCATTCTTGTCGCATTGATCCTCTTCCTCATCTTCGGTCTGCCGCGCATGATCCGCAATTACAACCAGCGCATCCTCCGCAAAGCCGGCCGCCGCTAGAGGTCATGCTTGCTATCGGGCCGCATATTGCTTAAGGTAATAGCAGGTTCTATGTCACACAAACACTTCCTGCCAAAACAGATTACACGCTCGTGCGCGCTACTGGCGCTTGCGGTGCTGATTGCGCTGGTGCCGGGCCGTGTGTTGGCCATAGGCTCGTCGCAGAACCCTCAGGGTGGCTCTGTGGGTCTGGAGGGCACCATATCGTCGCCACCTCCCACGCAGGCTGCCACCATCAGCACACCTGGCAATGGCCAGGGTTTCTCGTCTTCGCCCATCAAGATAGCTGGACTCTGTAAATCTGGACTGCTGGTCAAGATCTTCTCCAACAACGTATTTGTGGGCTCGGTGGTCTGTAGTGCGGGCAGTTATTCGCTGGAGGTGGGGCTGTTTAGCGGTACCAACGACCTGGTGGCGCGGGTGTACGATGCGCTGGACCAGTCGGGGCCGGACTCCAATCTGGTGTCTGTTACATTCAACGATGGTAACTTCGCCACGCCTGGCTCACAACTAACGCTCACCAGCCAGTACGGACGCATGGGTGTGCAACCGCACGACGAGCTGGATTGGCCCATCATCCTCAGTGGTGGCGCTGGTCCCTATGCCATTAGCGCGGATTGGGGCGATTCGTCTCCCACTACGCTGTACAGCGAGACATTTGCCGGTGTTATACATATCAAGCACACCTATACCTCGGCCGGTGTCTACAATGTGATCATCAAGGCCACCGACCACAACGGCAGCGCCGCCTATTTGCAAGTAGTCGCGGTGGTGAATGGCAAGGTTACCAGTGGCACGTCTGGCAGCACCAGCAATAAGGGCTCCAGTGCCGGTGGATCCACCAAGGCTCCTATACCGTGGATACTAGTGTTACCCACCATCCCATTGCTGCTATTCTCGTTCTGGCTGGGTAGTCACAACGAGCTGTATGTCATCCGCAAGCGCCTCGACCAAGCCCGCGAAACTACCAAAAATTAAACTCCTGCGCCTACTGGCGTGTGCTAAAATTGGATTATGAGCGAAGCAGCAACCAAGCAAGATATCCGAGCACTACAAGAGTCTATGGAAGTAGGACAAAAAGCTCTCCAGGGGGAGATTCATGATGTTCTGGATGTCATGCGTGATTTTATGGGCCAAGTAAGTGATCGTTTCGACACCTATGACGAAGAGTTTCGCAAACTCAACAAGAATTACGACCACCTGGTGAATACTATGGCGGCTTCTTAGGCCGCATAGATGGCTATGAAGCCGAGCTCGCAGCACGAGATCACCAATTTGAGAAGCTGCTGGCCTGGGCCCGCAAAGTGTCCGAAAAGACCGGCATTCCACTGGAGAACTTATAACTCACGCCAAATTTTGCTAAAATAAAGTAAGTATGTCTAAAAAAGTTTTTGTCGGCATGTCCGGCGGTGTTGACTCGTCTGTCACGGCGGCTCTGCTCAAGAAGCAGGGCTATGACGTCACGGGCGTGTACATGAAGAACTGGAGCCAGGATCTGCCGGGCTTCGCGTGCCCCTGGCGCGAAGACTACCAAGACGCCAAGCGCGTGGCTGTGCAGCTGGACATCCCGTTCAAGATGTATGATTTCGAGACTGAGTATCGCCAGAAAGTTGTCGACTATATGCTGGATGGCTACAAGGCTGGCATCACGCCCAACCCAGACATCATGTGTAACCAAGAGATCAAGTTCAAATTGTTTCTGGACACAGCGCTCGAGGATGGAGCCGATATGATTGCCACCGGCCACTATGCCCGCATTGCGGATGGCCAACTGCTGACCGCCAACGATAGCAACAAAGACCAGACGTATTTCTTGTACCGTGTGCAACGGGCGGCACTCGAGAAGTCGCTAATGCCCATTGGCGACTATGCCAGCAAAGGTGAAATCCGGGCGCTCGCCCAAAAGTTTGGCCTGGCCACAGCTGCCAAGAAAGACAGCCAAGGTATATGCTTTGTCGGCAAGGTGGGCATCCGCGAGTTTCTCGAGCAGTTTGTACAGACCGAGCCAGGCGCTATTGTCGACCAGTACGGTCGCACCATCGGCCAGCACGACGGCGCGCTGTTTTATACTATCGGCCAGCGCCACGGGCTGGATGTCGGCGGTGGTTTGCCGTACTACGTAGTGGGCAAGGATATGACCAAAAACGAAGTGTACGTGACCACCGACATAGACGACGACCGCCTATGGAGAAAAGAGCTAAAGTTAACAAACCTGCACTGGATTAACGGTGCACCCGATGCGAAGCAAATCGTTGGCTTGCAGGTACGCACCCGCTACCGTGCCCCGCTCGTCCCCGTGTCAAAACTGCATCTAGAGGTCGGACCTCTAGATAGGGGTGGCGACAGAGGTGAGGTTGTTGTTGAACTGGCAGAGCCAGTGCGAGCAATTACGCCTGGGCAATCAGCTGTGTTCTACGATGGCGACCGCTGTTTGGGCGGCGGTGTCGTTGTCTAAATCTGTATCTAGAGGTCGGACCTCTAGGTAGGTTTCTGACGACAATTCTACTGCATCTATATCTGTTACTTTGCTGAGTAGTACGTCGTCTGCTCGGCTTTGCTCGAGTATTTCGCCGAGCCGTATCAGCAGCCGGTCGGTGTCGCTGACCCTTCTGGATTTTGTGAGTCGGTCGACGGGTCGCAACCAGGTCATAGCTTTGGTGAGCCTTTGCCGATGTTCGAGCGCCTTGTCTTGTATGGCTTCATAGAACTCGGTTTTGCCGTCTTGAAGCGCTTTGGATGGACAGAGTTCGGATTGAGCCGCGGTGTTCACCAGCTCAGCATACTCTTTCGTGCATATCCGTCAACAAACTTCGTGTAGAAACTCGCGGCACCTCTGTTATACTGTACTTATGAACGCGCAAGAAATCCGCAAAAAGTATCTAGAGTTTTGCCAGCAGAATGGGCATGCACTGATCCCGCGCGCCCAGTTAGTGCCGCAAGACGACCCGACGACACTATTTACCGGCAGCGGCATGCAGCCACTATTGCCATACCTCTTGGGTGCCGAACACCCCGATGGCGTGCGCTTGGCCGATAGCCAAACATGCTTGCGCGCGCAAGATATCGAGGAGGTGGGCGATAACCGCCACACGACATTTTTTGAGATGTTGGGCAACTGGAGCTTAGGTGACTACTTTAAGGCCGATCAGCTGCCGTGGTTTTTTGATTTTTTGACCACCATCGTGGGTCTCGATCCAGCCAAGTTGTACGTGACCTGCTTTATTGGCGATGAAGCCAACGATATCCCGCGTGATACCGAGAGCGCCAAAATCTGGAAAGAATTGTTCGAGGAAAAGGGTGTTGACGGCACAGAAATTGAGATTGGTAGTGAGGCCAATGGTGCCGCAAGAGGCATGCGAGGCGGCCGGATATTCTACTATGATGCCAGTAAAAACTGGTGGTGCCGCGCTGGCAAGATCGACGACATGCCCGAGGGTGAGCCGGGTGGCCCTGACAGCGAGGTTTTTTATGAATTTAGTCACGTCGCGCACAACAAAGACTACGGCGAACATTGCCACCCCAACTGCGACTGTGGTCGCTACATGGAGATTGGCAACAATGTGTTTATGGAATACGTACGGACGGCGCAGGGATTTGCCAAGCTGCCCAAGCAAAATGTTGACTTTGGTGGTGGCCTGGAGCGCATCGCCGCCGCCGCGCTCGACAGCCCAGACATCTTCACGATCAGCCTGATGGCGCCCATCATCACGAAGCTAGAGGAAATCAGTGGCAAGCGCTACGATAGCCACACCGAGAGCATGCGTGTGATTGCCGATCATTTGCGAGCCGCTACCTTCCTGGCCGTAGACGGCGTGGTGCCCAGCAACAAAGAGCAGGGCTATGTGATGCGCCGGCTGTTGCGCCGGGCGATTCGCTTTGCGTTTGAGCTAGGTGTAGAACAGAATTTCCTGGAGCAGATAGTACCAGTGATTGCTGATCTGTACACCGCCGATTTCCCAGAGGTCGCGAAAAGTCGCGAAAAGATTATAGAAGTGCTCGTCAAGGAAGAAAAAGCTTTCCGCCAGACCCTGCGCAAGGGCATTCGTGAGCTAGAGAAAATGAAAGAGGGTGGCTTGCACGGCGCCGAACTCTTCAAGCTATACGACACCTACGGATTTCCGGTGGAGCTGAGTGTCGAGGAAGCTTTCACACAAGGCATCGTAGTACCCGACAACTGGCGCGAAGAGTTTGATGCACATATGGCCGAGCAGCGTGCCCGCAGCCAAACAGCGGCCAAGGGTACCTTCAAGGGTGGTCTGGGCGGCCAAACCGAGCAGCACAAGAGATACCACACCGCGACGCATCTAATGTACCAAAGCCTGCGTGCGGTGCTCGGTGACCACGTGATTCAGCACGGCAGTAATATCACCGAGGAAAGACTACGTTTTGACTTTAGTCACCCCGAGAGGATGACCCCCGAACAGATCAAAACTGTCGAAGACATGGTCAACGAGCAGATCGACAAGGACCTAAAAGTCAGCTATGCCGAATATCCGACCAAGGTAGCTCGCGAGGAGATGGGCGCACTCGGCGCATTTGGCGATCGCTACGGCGATATAGTTAAGGTCTATAAGATGCTTGAAGACGGAGCTGATAAACCCTTCAGTTTTGAAATTTGCGGCGGCCCGCACGTGGAGCACACTGGCCAGCTGGCCGAGGGTGGTGATAGTTCAACTGGTTCCGCTTCGCGAAAACACTTCAAAATCCTTAAAGAGGAATCATCGAGCGCCGGCATTCGGCGTATCAAAGCCGTACTGCAGTAATGAGTAGGGTCCGGTAGTATACCAGGGGCCGACTTAGCTCTCGAGTGGTAGTTCGGGCTCGGCTTCTGCGTCGAGGTGAGCGTAGGGGGCCAGGTAGCTGTCTAGCACAAACTTGATGGCGGCGCTGATGTGGGCGTACTGTGCACGGTCGCTATAGGCATCGATATATTCGCCCACGTGCTCTTCGTAGCCAAGCCAGTGCGCCATGATTAGCAGCTCGTCTGGCCCAAAGTCTATGCCGGTTCGCTGACTGAAGTATGGCTCTTGCTCGCCCTGCATGCCGAACTCTCGTTGGGATGAGGTTATTTCGGTCGTCCGGCCCTCGTCTAATTGCCAGGCTAGCTTGTGGCTGAGTTTTCGGCCGCAATCAGCACTCGATTGCATTTCGGCGAAGGTGGTCACGAGAGCGCGGTCACTATCAAGTAGTGGTAGCCACGCGGACCGGCTACGGAAATAGAGTGCTGATTCGTCATGCGTGCCGATGATATTGAGGAGGTTAAAGATTGTTTCTGATGACGAAGTCGACATGTCCTCCAGGTATTGGCTGACTTGCGAGGCTTCAATCGACAATTGTGTAGCGGCGATGGTAGCCAGCAGACGACTAGCCGTAATCGGGTCGTAGCGGTAGCGTAATTCTGCCCCTTCGAAATTGTTGGTGCTTAGCACGGCTTGCTCGGGGCCAGCTAACAGCTTGTATGGCTGCCCGTTGACACGGTAGTTGAGCAGGAGTGACCACGCTTCCTCATCTTCCTTGTGACCTTCACTATCTTTCGCTCGGTAGCGTGAAAAATCGGCCTCGAACTTGGAGATGGTGAAACGCCGGGGGAAGTAGTGGCTCTCGCGGATCTCATGCGGTAAGCCCTCGACATCCATAACGAGATCCTCGAAGCTGACAGCCACTACATCATCAATCTTATAGTCATCGATCATCGCCTCGAAAGCGTGTGTGTCGACGTTGGTCTCGAAGTCTCTTATGACTTGTTCTTGCCACTCATAGAAAGGTTTCGACTGCTCCATAAGTGTACAATTATGCCACAAAATGTACCCAATCACAATGACTGGCGGCAACGCATAAATGTCTCTTGAAAATAGAGCGTCAGCGGGTGTACCATAAGCATAAGTTAGTACTAAACAAAGAGGAACGAAGTATGTCATCATTTTCTCATGAAGGCGGCCGCGTGCGTGCCGATGTAAACGGGTTGGACCCTCGAGCGCGTGAGCTTACTGAGTTCGCGATTGATATTGTGACTGCAATCCCGATGACCCGACCGGCTCGGGCAAACGAAGAGGGCATCATTGAGCGCCCAATGGCCCTTGGTGTATCACCCGCCTACCTGCAAGTAATTGCCGATATAGCGCTTCGTGGCGGGCAGGAGCAAGCGTAGCTTTATCTCGGCCAAGGCGTGCTAAAATGAAAGCATATGCTTGATAAGTTGAAAGATCTCAGCCGGGCAGCTATGGCTCGAGCCGGCGATGCCGTCAGCAGGGCTAGCAGTGCGGCGTCATCCAAGATAAAAACTGACGAAGATCAGCACATCGTAGCGCTCGATATTGGCACTGAGTTTGTGAAAGCCCTGGTAGCTAAGGTGGGCCGCGATGGCAGCATTGAGATCGTCGGTGTAGGTCGGGCACATCAGAAGCTCAGCGACATCCAGGCTGGCGCTATCAGCGACATTGCCTCGGTGGTGCAGAACTGCGATAAGGCCCTCAACGAGGCCGAGCAGCAAGCCGGCGTCAGTGTGCGAACAGCTATTATTGGTATCGCTGGCGAGCTGGTCAAGGGCACAACGACCACTGTCCGGGTGGCTCGCAAAGACTCCAAAAAGCAGCTGGATATTGAGGAGATGGAGCGCATTATCAAACTGGTGCAGTCGCGGGCCGAAATCCGGGCAAAACAGCAAATAGGTGTCGAGATGGGTGGCAAAGACATCGAACTGCGGCTCGTCAACAGTGCGCTGGTGAGTATCGAGATCGACGGCTACCCAGTGACCAACCCGATTGGCTTCCAGGGCAAAGATGTTGTGGTGCAGCTGTATACGGCCTTTGCGCCAATGATTCATATTGGGGCGCTGGAGCGCACGGCGCAAGAGCTTGACCTAGATTTGCTGGCAGTTGCCGCCGAGCCCTTTGCTGTGTCACGATCGGTGATTGGCGACAATCAAAGTGCCAACCTGAGCGTTATTCTCATGGATGTCGGTGGTGGCACTACCGACATCGCGGTTATCAACGACGGTGGTGTGCAGGGCACCAAGATGTTTGGTATCGGTGGCCAGGCGTATACTCACAGCATAGAACATGGTGTTGGTGTGGATTTTGATGACGCCGAGAAGCTAAAATTGGCTCTCAGCGATGACAGCTTATCGCCTCAGAAAAAGAGGGTTGTCGAAGCGGCCTTGTCGAAAACGGTCAAAGTATGGAGCGATGGTGTAGAGCTGGCCCTCGGCGACTTCGACGCACTTGATCACTTGCCGCATCGGCTGTATTTGTGTGGTGGTGGCTCGAGCCTGCAGATACTGGTGGATGAACTACAAGACACCGATTGGTACAAGGCGTTGCCGTTTACCCGCAAGCCAGTTATACATCACGTGCGCCCTGAGCAGGTCGTTGGTATGACCGATATGACTGGTAAGGTCAATGACCATACGTACATTACAGCCATGGGCCTACTGCGTGTCGGCACGGATACGTTGCAATTCACTGGCGGTAAAGAGTCGATTCGCGATAAGATAGATAAGATGCTACGGGTCTAGCAGGTACAAATCATGCAAAATGGCAAAGACACAGTATACATAGATATTGACGACGATATTACGACCATCATCGAAAAGGTGACGGGTTCGAAGCAGAAAGTCGTTGCATTGGTGCTGCCTAAGCGTGCAGCCGTGCTGCAGAGTATGGTAAACATGAAGCTGCTGAAGCGCAGTGCCGACAATGCGAGCAAAAATGTGGTACTCGTCACGAGTGAAGCCGGCCTGATGCCACTTGCCGGTACCGTGGGGCTCCACGTTGCCAAGACTCCACTATCCAAACCCGAGATACCGGTGAGCCCGGTCATTCGCAACGGAGTGGAGACTATTGACGAAGATGAAGTTGTCCAGATGGATGACCAGCCAGTACCCGAATACACAGCCGAGAATGCCGGCGACATGCCGGTCGGTGAACTTGCCGGTGCAGCTGCCGGTGTTGGTGCAGCCGCCACCAAGGGTGTCGAAACCGTTGAGCTAGACGATGAGGCCGAAGCAATACCGGCAGACCATAAGGATCGACCCAAAAAGAAGAGCAATGGCAAACAGTCGAAGATCCCGAGTTTTATGAAATTCCAAAAGGGCATGATATTTGCGGCGCTGGGCCTCATTGTGCTGATAGTGGGCCTGTACTTTTGTATTGCGGTGCTGCCCAAGGCGACGGTGGCCATCTCAACTGATGCGACGGACTACAATAGCGATATCAACGTTACCCTGGACTCGACCGCTTCCGGTGTGAGTGTTAGTACAAACACTGTACCGGCAACCATTGTCCAGCAGCAGAAGACCTACACTCAGCAGGTTGCCGCTACCGGCCAGCTCAACAACGGTGACAAGGCAACCGGTAGTATCCAAATGGAAATATGCGCCAATAGTCCAGGTGTCGTCAAGGATGTGCCAGCAGGCACAGTTGTGACTACGTCCAGCCAGACGTACCTTACGCAGGATACGGCTCATTTTACCTACAACCCGGGGGGTGGCGGCAGCTGCTTTGATTTCAGATCTAACGACATAGACATCACTGCAACGAAGAGCGGTGCCAATTACAACACGGACCACTCGGCTACGTTCACCGTGAACGGCCGTAACGGCGTCAGTGCCACTGGATCTGCCAGCGGTGGCACCGATGACATCACCAAGGTTGTGTCTCAGAGCGACATTGATAACGCCAAGAGCCAAATTAATACCCAAGATACAACGGCCATCAAGAGTGCGCTCCTGCAGCAACTGCGCCAGCAAAACCTGTACCCAGTGCAGTCCAGTTTTGCGGCCGGTACGCCTAGCGTCACGAGTAGTAGTCAGCCAGGAGATAAGGCCGATACCGTTACGTTGACCGAATCGATTACCTACACCATGTACGGTACCCAGCGTAGCTATCTCGATCAACTCATCAAGAATAACATCAAACAACAGATTGACCCGGCGACCCAGACCATTCTCAAGGACGGCCTCGACAACGCAACCGTCAAGCAACTCGGCGTAGCCGACACGAGCGTCAAGATTAGTGTTTCTACGACGGCTACGGTTGGGCCAAAACTCAGTGTGAGTCAGCTGAAGGATCAGATTAGAGGTAAGAAGGCGGGTTACGTGAAGTCGCTTATTGGCAATCAGCCGGGTGTTACCAAAGTATCGGTCAAGTTGAGTCCATTCTGGGTTAGTTCGGTACCCAGTAACTTGCACAAGATCACCATAACGGTGGACAAAGCGTCAGACGGCAATAGTGGCTCATAA
Source organism: uncultured Candidatus Saccharibacteria bacterium (assembly GCA_964426605.1). Classification (GTDB taxonomy): domain Bacteria; phylum Patescibacteriota; class Saccharimonadia; order Saccharimonadales; family UBA4665; genus JAGQNT01. Next base: position 171,566 of record CAYRQK010000001.1, read on the forward strand.
CATTGTGGTACAGACGAACGTTATGTCTCTCGATGTCGGTACCGTTCGCATAGGTGTAGCGGTGGCCAATGCTATTGCCCGGCTGCCACATCCGCTCCAAACAGTCCAGAACGATGATATGCTGTGGGACACACTGCACAAAGTTTGCCATGATGAGTCGATTGGTCTTGTGGTAGTGGGTTTACCGCGTGGCCTCGAGGGCCAGGAGACGGCACAGACTGCCTATTGCCGTCAATTTGCCGATGATTGCATCAAACATTTGGGTTTGCCCGTAGAGTTGCAAGATGAGGCCCTCACATCACACCAGGCAAAGATAGAACTCGGCAGCAGCAAGCGTCCATTTCCAAAAGAAAATATTGATGCGCTGGCCGCAGTCTATATACTAGAAGATTATTTGAAGGAGCATCCAGCTGCATCATGAGGCATTATCGAGTAGACAAACGGAGAGGCAAATATCGGCGCGCATCGCAGCGCATTTTGGGGCTCGCTATTGTACTAGCCTTAATTGTGGTCGTTGGTAGCTTGTTCGTGCATCGTTCGTATAGCAGTCAGTTGAAACCGGTCAGTGACAGTACCCGGACTGTCTATGTGACGATTGCCTCTGGCACTCCACCAAACGATATCGCACAGTTGTTGCACGACCAGGGTCTGATCCGTAGCGTTAGTGCCTTTGTGTGGTACGTCACGGGTCACAATCAGCGTGACAAGCTTCAGGCGGGTACCTACCGTCTGGCGCCCAATATGAGTACGCCGGCCATCGCCGACACGATCGCTGAGGGCAAAATTGCCACCGATCTCGTCACTATTGTGCCGGGACAGACGCTGGTCGAGATTCGTAAATCGTTTATTACGGCCGGTTTTAAGGTGACTAATGTCGATGCAGCACTGCAAGTTGACCAGTATCGTGGCAGTCCGGCACTGGCTGACAACCCGGCGGCCTCATCACTCGAGGGCTTTTTGTACCCTGATTCGTACCAAAAGACGGCCAATACTGACCCTCGGACCGTTGTGGAGGAGGCACTTGGTGAGATGCAAAAGCACCTCACGACCCAGGTTCGTGACGGCTTTGCATCCCAAGGGCTCACAGTGTATCAAGGGGTGACGCTGGCATCCATTGTTGAGAGGGAAGTTTCTAAGCAGAGTGATCGCACGCAGGTTGCGCAGGTGTTCCTGTCCCGATTAAAGCAGAATATACGGCTGGGTTCCGACGTGACGGTACTGTACGCCCGAGCCAATAATGATCCCAGCTACGACACTACCGAACATCTCGGCTTACCACCTGGGCCGATTGCCGCTGTCAGCGACAGCACCCTCGAGGCTGTCGCGCGGCCTGCGGGCACTAGTTGGCTGTACTTCGTCACCGGTGACGATGGTACGACACACTTCGCACATACTCTGCAGGGACATCAGCAGAATATTGCTGCATATTGCCACCAAAAGTGCCCAAATTAGGCGTTTTTTAACACTCTTTGTGTTGTCATAACAGGGGTGGCAACGAACGATGAGGCTTGTGTATATTGTCTATATTTGCTATATTGGTCCCCAGACGTAGGGCAATTAGTGTGTGATGTACATATCGAACACAATCTACGTCATTCTTTTGCAGATGAGCCAACACCTTGGCTTATGAGCAAAAGATGATTTTTGCAAACAACAAGGAGCTTTGTATTCGTACAACCCCCGAATCGGTGAGTGTTATTCCATCGTTTCCCAAAACGACCTCTGCTACGAGACTCTCGATTTTTATCCACCGCAAACTGAAGAAGAAGACTGTGCGCCGCCGAGCAATTGGTTTCGGTCTGATTGTATTTAATGTTGTCTTGTTGGCGTCGATTACACTATTTATGGTCGCGGATTCTTCTGGCGACACCCAGCGGAGCCTTGCCTCGGCAACGACCAGTGCGAGCAATGCTGTCACGAGCCCGCTCGATCAATTGTCTTCGGCCAACATCGCCCTGACGGTTGCCCGCATGAGTAACTTGCCGGAGACAACCGCCGTGAATAGCCAAGCAATCTCGGAGGATGTTGATCTGGCCGACTCTTCGATGTCGAATGCGCTGGTGTCCGCTAAGCCTCAGGTAGTCAGTTCGGCATATAAGTCCGCCAAGGATATTCAGACATATGTTGTGGTGAGTGGTGACACTATTCCGAGTATTGCAGCCAAGTTCAATGTTACATCTGATAGTGTGCGCTGGTCGAATGGCCTAACGGGTGATACCGTGGCGGTCGGCACCAAGCTGCGAATCCCACCGGTTAATGGCATTGTCTATGTGGTTGCCAATGGTGATACGGCTGATACGATTGCCGGAAAATTTAATGCTGACAAAGCCAAGATCATTGCCTACAACGACGCTGAAATTAATGGCATTCAACCCGGTCAAGTTATTTTGGTGCCGGACGGCACCAAGGCGGCACCAGTTCGTGATACCCGAGCGTTTAGTGGTGTGCCGCAATATGGCTACGGCTACGACTTTGGGTATTGTACATACTGGGTTGCAGTGTTGCGCGCCAAGGCGGGTAGTCCTGTGCCGTCGAATCTTGGCAATGCCTCGACGTGGGCTATTCGGGCTGCTGGCTTCGGTCTGTCGACGGGTACCACACCACAAGTTGGTGCTGCGGTTGTCACCAAGACTGCCGGTGAGGGCCACGTTGCCTATGTGACCGCCGTCAACCCTGATGGCAGTATCACCATATCTGAGATGAATCACTCTGGGTGGAACAAGGTCGATAGCCGGACTATCTCGGGTAACTTCAGCTATATATATTAGCGATATTAGTCCTAAGGTGTTATAGTATAGCTCTAGAGAATACCAACATGTTTGTAGACAAAGTAACAATTGATGTACGAGCGGGCGATGGCGGCAACGGAGCCGTCAATTTTCGTCATGAGAAGTTTATTGATCGAGGTGGTCCAGATGGCGGCGATGGCGGTAAGGGTGGTGATGTGATTCTGGTGGCCAGCCGTAACGAGAACACGCTCGCTACCTTTCGTTATCAGAAAGAAGTCGTTGCCAAGCCGGGCATTGCTGGCAGCAAGCAAAAGAAGCGTGGCCGTAGTGCCGAAGATGCCCGTGTTAGCGTGCCAGTCGGTACCGTGGCGGTTGCGGACAACGGACAAATCTTGGCCGATCTGACTGAAGACGGACAGAGTGCTATTATCGCCAAGGGCGGCCGTGGCGGGTTTGGCAATGCACATTTTGTCAGCTCACGGCGCCAGACCCCCAAATTTGCCGAGAAGGGTGAGCCTGGTGTACAGCTGTCGGCCACGCTCGAGCTCAAAATGATCGCTGATGTTGGACTAGTTGGTATGCCCAACGCCGGCAAATCGACGTTGCTGGCGCGTGTCAGCAATGCTAAGCCCGAGATAGCCGACTATCCATTCACGACTCTTACTCCAAATCTTGGTGTGGTTGACGTGGATGATACCAGCCTACTGTTTGCAGATATCCCTGGCCTCATCGAAGGTGCAGCCGAAGGCAAGGGCTTGGGCCACGCGTTCTTGCGCCATGTGGAGCGTACCGCTGTGCTGCTGCATCTGATCGACGCCTACCAGGAAGATATTGCTGGAACGTATACGACTATCGCTCAGGAGCTTGCGAAACATGATCCAGCGCTGGCCAAACGACCGCAGATCATCGTTATTACCAAAGTCGAAGGCCTTGACAAGCCTGCGGTGGCTGCCCGAATCAAGGAGCTAAAAACCGTTGTACCGCGCGGTACCAAAGTTATGGCCATTTCCAGTATGAGCGGTGAGGGCCTCAATGAAATGTTACGTACCGTCGAGCAGCGGGTTGAGAAATACCGTGCTGCTGAGCTCGCCAAATTGGCCAAAGAACCTGACGCTGGGCTGCCAGTATTGCGCCTGCCTGACACTGCCGATGCCTGGACTGTCAGCCGAGAGGGCAAGACATTCAAGGTTGTTGGTGAGAAGATCGAACGGTTCGCTCATCGTACCGATTTTGACAACGAAGAGGCTCTGCAGCGCCTGCGCGACATCATGCGCAAGATTGGTGTCATGCACGAACTGGTCCGCCAGGGTATTGAGGTTGGTAACTTCATACAAATTGGCTCATCACAGCAATTTGAGTACTAGCGAGGGGTATACTCCGGCTACGATTTTTGGGAGCCCTGGGGTATGCTGGTAGGTATGCCAGCGAGTACGACATTTTTCTTTTATGATCTTGAGACAAGCGGTATTAACCCGCGTGAAGCACGGATCATGCAGTTTGCCGGTCAGCGTACCGACATGGAGTTAAATCCTATTGGCGAGCCTGTCAATATTTTCGTCATGCTAACCCCCGACGTCCTGCCCGAGCCGGATGCTATCATCTTGACCGGTATCACACCACAACAGACGTTGGCAGATGGCGTCACCGAAGCTGAATTCTTGCGGCAATTTACAGATGAAGTAGCCACCCCGGGTACGGTCTTTATGGGCTACAACACTGTGCGTTTTGACGATGAATTTATGCGCTTTGCACACTATCGCAATTTCTACGATCCGTACCAGTGGCAGTGGCAGGATGGCCGGGGTCGGTGGGATTTGTTGGATGTGGTACGTATGACACGGGCGCTGCGGCCCGACGGCATTGAGTGGCCGTTTACGTCCGATGGCAAGCCGACTGTTCGGCTAGAATTTATGACTAAAGTTAATAAGCTACTACATGAGGGTGCGCACGATGCGCTCGTGGATGTTAACGCGACTATTGCCCTAGCGCAGTTAATCCATCGTACGCAACCGAAACTCTTCGGATATTTGTTGACGATGCGCGACAAGAAACCTATCAGCAAGCTGGTGCTGGGTGGGCAACCCTTTGTATATACGTCTGGCAAGTATGCTAACGAATTTGAGAAAACAACTGTCGTAACGACGCTGGCACCGCACCCCAAAAAGGGCGGTGCACTGGTGTATGACCTGCGCCATGACCCGACCGAATTTATCGATTTGCCTCCGGAAGAACTAGTGAAGCGCTGGCAGTGGACCCGGGACGAGGACGCCCCGAAACGCTTGCCCGTCAAGACACTGCAGTTCAATCGCTGCCCAGCTGTCGCACCTCTCGGGGTGTTGCAGGAGGCTGATGCCCTCAAGCGCCTGCGGATTGACCTCAAACTGATTGAGGCAAACCGTCGGCTGCTGGCTGCCGCACCCCAGTTCCGTGACAACGTGCTACGGGCATTAGAACTCATGGATGCCCAGCGACAGACCGAGTGGGCTGCGCAGCCGCAGGCCGTCGATGGCCAGTTGTATGACGGATTTTTTGACGACCATGACAGCCGACTATTGCCGGTTGTCCGGGCTGCCGAGCCGGCTCAACTAGGGCAGCTCGTGAGTGATGTGCATGACGTACGATTGCAGGCTCTGCTGCCGCTGTACAAAGCTCGTAACTTCCCTAACGATTTGACTAGTGATGAGCGCGAGACGTGGGATAGCTTTTGCCGTGACAAGCTACAGGGCGGCGGCCCACAAAGCCGTCTCAGTCGGTTTGCCAAACGTCTGCAGGACTTGGGACAAGACAGCAAGCTATCATCCAATCAGAAGTATATCTTAGAAGAATTGCAGTTGTATGCTGAGTCGATAGTGGTTGTCGAAGAGCAATAGCCGCTTAGAGCGCGATCTGGTCGAAGTACTTGAGCTGCCTTTGTTTGTGGAAGTGTACCCATAAAAGTGCGACAGTAAATAAAAGCTGGTGTTGATGTTTGCGATCAAAACGCACTAGCACAATGCTCGTGATGACAAAGGCACCCAGCAGCCAGTCGCCAAACGATATTTGAATAGTAGTGCCCGGGATTTGCCCGAGTAAAAGAAATTGCTCCATACACCTGTGTCTCACCTATATTTACCACATAGTAATACTTTATTGGCACAAATGCAATAAGATTTTATGAGATGCTTACGCTTAGGATTTGCGTCGTGATTTCAAGCGACTGAACCGGTCGCGATTGAGTAGTGCAATGGCGGTCGCACCGAAGAATAAGGCGATTGCCAGGCTAATTTGCCAGACTGCTGCATGTCGCCAAGCGAGCACAGCCACAAGCGCCCACAGTAGCACGACGATTGCATCGTATAGCCACTGAATAATGGGGTTCGGAGGAAAGATAACTTTCACTACTTTGCCGCCATTTTTAAGGAGATAATCGCGCAGTTTACGAGCCCATTCGTTGTTGATAGATAATAGTCCTAGCCCAGCGATAAACAACGGGATGCCGCCCGGTCCCGGCAGCCAGCCAGTCAGCGCCGCGGTGATGATCAGCAAGTAACCAGCTGCGTCGACAGCTATACGTTTAGTATGGTTACGTAAGCGTTTCATAATTGTATTGTAATACGTATCATTTTGTTTGACGAAGTATGGGCACTGGGATATGGTTGAGTTAGGATGGGCGAGAGGGTAACAGGACACAAACAAAAGAGGAGAGGTTATGGGAAGATACGGCAAGGTGGGAATGTTCCGACAAGTTGCTCACCCACGGATTCGCGGTGCGTTGGATCCGTCTGGCGAGCGTAAACACAGCGCTGGAGCACTAAGGCTACAAGACTACAAGGCGGACGAAGAGACCTATTTTGTGCCGTCTTTTTCTATTAGACGACACCTGCATCGTAGTGAGGAGCTGCTGTGGGACGCCAAGCAAGGCTTGATTCGGAGGCGTCTAGGGCGTGACTTTACAGTGACACCGGCTGCCAACATTGCCCTCAAGTCTATCGAGCAGCATCGATTTATAAAAAACATGCGTGAGGCGGGTATACATCCGGACCCCAATGAAGTTCGTGATATCGCCTATAGTGTCAGGGATACGTTGACGGACCTGCTAGCGAATGCGCACTCACCGCTAAGTGTTTCTCTGGGAGGTTTGGGGAGATTTGGCTACAAGAAAAATGCCCTGGCGTATGAGATTGGTGGCTGGCGCGGCGACCGGGCAAACTATGGCCCCAACGACCAAGAGGGCTACATGGACTCACTTGCCGTATTGCTTGCCGAGCGGCAACGGGCGGTTGATGCCATTGCGCTGGCCTATGGGGAAGCTGGCTTGGAGACTGATAACATCGCGCCGAGTCCACATATCACCATCGCCCGCGGCAAAGAGGCAATTCCTGATTATCGGATGCGGGGGTTGCGTGGTGCACTCGCAGACCTGGCGGTCGGAGAAGTCTATTTTGGTGATCCAGTGATTGATATCAAGATGTACCGCGATATGCCGGTCGAGTCTATCTATGTCAAGCACGCTTGGGATAGTTTGGCGATGATGGCATAAAGACACTGGTAAAACTCTTGCCGGGCACGTATACTATACGGGCTAATGAATGAGAAGATTGTTGTTAAGGGTGCCCGCGAGCATAACCTCAAAGGCATTGATGTTGAATTGCCGCGCAATCAGCTAGTAGTTATTACTGGTCTGAGTGGTTCTGGCAAGTCCAGCTTGGCGTTTGATACTATCTATGCCGAAGGTCAGCGTCGCTATGTTGAGTCGCTGAGTAGCTATGCTCGGCAGTTTTTGGGGCTCATGGAAAAACCGGATGTCGACCAGATTGACGGCCTGTCGCCGGCTATTTCTATTGACCAGAAATCCACCAGCCGCAATCCGCGCAGTACGGTGGCGACGGTCACCGAGATTTATGATTATTTGCGGCTGCTATTTGCGCGTGTTGGTGTGCCGCACTGTCCAATTGATGGTCAAGAAGTAGTCCGTCAGACGAACGCTGACATCATTGACCAAGTGACGGCGCTGCCCGCGGGTGCCAAACTGATGATATTGGCGCCAGTAGTCATCGACAAAAAGGGTGCCTTCGAGCATATCCCCGAGCAATTTACGCGCGCCGGTTTTGCCCGAGTTCGCGTTGACGGTGTAGTGTACGCATTGGACGAATTCCCGGAACTTGATAAAAAGTACAAGCATACGATCGAAATTGTGGCCGATCGTTTGGTCAACAATGCGGATAGTCACACACGGTTAGCCCAAAGTGTCGAGCAGGCATTGGAGATTGCCGAAGGCCGCCTGACAGTTGTCAATGCTGACACCAAGGAAGAGCGTGGTTACTCTTTGATGTATGCCTGCCCGGATCACCCGGAGCTAACCATACCAGAATTAGAACCACGAACATTTAGCTTTAACAGTCCGCATGGTGCTTGTCCGGTGTGCACCGGTCTGGGCTCGCGGTTGGAAGTTGACCCCGAACTAGTCATCCCTAATGGTCGGCTAACCATTGCTGAGGGTGCCATTCGGCCGTTCAATCGCTTTCACGCCGATGCCTGGTGGATGAAGAAGCTGCAAGCTGTTGCCGACAAGTACGGCTTTAGTCTACACGTGCCCACGGGTGAGTTGAGTGCTGAGAGTATTGAGCGAATCATGTATGGTACTGGCGATGAAACGTACAAGATATCTTTGGGTGGTGGTCGTACGTTCAATACGACATACGAGGGTGTGGTGCCCAACTTGGAGCGCCGGCACCAAGAAACCGACAGTGATTTTGTGCGCCGCGACATCGAGAAGTTCATGCAAGAGAAACCGTGCTACAAGTGTAAAGGCTTGCGCTTGAAGCCAGAAGTTCTGGCAATCACTGTTGATGGTAGCTCGATCATGGATGTGTGTCAGTTGTCTATTGATGAGGCATTGCAATGGGCGAACGATCTGCACTTCAGCCCCACGCACCAAAAAATCAGCAAACTGATCATGAAAGAGATTTGCGCTCGGTTGCAGTTCTTGGTCGATGTGGGTCTCAATTATCTCAACTTGCTGCGCAGCGCTACAACACTGTCCGGTGGCGAGGCCCAGCGTATTCGTTTGGCGACGCAAATTGGCTCGGGCCTGCAGGGTGTATTGTATGTGTTGGACGAGCCCAGCATTGGATTACACCAGCGCGACAACGGCCGGCTCATTGGCACGCTCAAGCACTTAAAGGAGCTCGGTAATACAGTTATTGTGGTGGAGCACGATGAAGACACGATTCGCACGGCTGACTACTTGGTGGATATCGGCCCTGGTGCTGGTATCCACGGCGGCCATGTCGTGGCGGCAGGTACACCAGCCGAAGTGGTCAAGGTCAAAGACAGTATCACTGCACAATATTTGTCTGGGGCAAAATCTATCCCCACGCCAGGGAAGCGCCGTAAGGGCAGTGGTAAGTCACTGATTATCAAAGGCGCTCGCGAAAACAACCTCAAGAATATAACGGTCGAGATTCCACTCGGCAAATTCGTGGTGGTCAGTGGCGTATCTGGCTCTGGCAAGTCCAGCCTCATCAACGACATTTTGAGTAAAGAATTGCAGGCCCGGCTGATGCGTGCCAATACGGTGCCGGGTCGTCATGACGAGATTGAGGGTATCAAGCAGCTCGATAAAGCGATTATTATTGATCAGAGTCCCATCGGCCGTACGCCGCGCAGCAATCCCGCAACCTACACTGGCCTGTTTACGCCTATTCGCGAGTTGTTTGCCAGCGTGCCCGAAGCCAAATTGCGAGGCTACAGTGCTGGCCGGTTTAGTTTTAACGTCAAGGGCGGCCGCTGCGAAAACTGTGCCGGTGATGGCATTATTAAGATAGAAATGCACTTCCTGCCAGACGTCTATGTGCCATGTGAGGTCTGTCATGGCAAGCGCTACAACCGCGAAGCACTGGATATTCAATACAAAGGCAAAACGATTAGTGACGTGCTAGAAATGACCTGCGAACAAGCACTGATCTTTTTCCGCAATCAGCCGGCGATAGCTCGTAAACTACAAACACTTGTCGATGTGGGTCTGGGCTATATCGGACTCGGGCAACCAGCTACAACACTGTCCGGCGGCGAGGCCCAGCGCATCAAGCTCAGTAGTGAACTCAGCCGTCGTCCCACGGGCCGTACGCTGTACATTTTGGATGAGCCAACAACGGGTCTGCACATGGCGGATGTCGACAGATTGCTGCACATGTTGCACGCCCTCGTCGATGCCGGCAATAGTATGGTGGTCATCGAACACAACCTAGATGTTATCAAAAATGCCGATCACGTCATCGACATGGGCCCAGAAGGCGGTGATGCGGGTGGCCAGATTATCGCCGAGGGTACGCCCGAACAAGTTGCCAAGGTCAAAGCCAGCTACACCGGCCAATACCTAAAGCATATGCTCTAAAGTACTAAAAGCCCCAATCCGTCGCATCGAGTATATGTGTGATGTACAGACCAATGTACGCTATCACGGATAAAACTATAAATATGGCCAACATAATTCTTCTGTGTTTTATTGGCATGGTTAGTAGATAGATCGCTTGTCCAATCAGTGTGGCGACGGTAACTGTCCAGAAGGTGGACAAATCCCAGCTATTTGAAAGTCTATCTAGCAGTACTATCGCTAGGCTATATACAACGAAGCAGACTATAAATGCTTTGTATGTACGGAGCCTTAGCATGTTACTTCTTCCGGAGTTTGCTCGTAATAGCGGTACGGATTTTGGGGTCTTTGAGAACGTGATAGAGCGTTGGCAGTAAAAAGATTAAGATGATGCCGAGTAGCAGCGGCTCGATGTATTTATCGATGCCGGGCACTTTGCTGCCGACAAAATAACCAAAGAGTGTAACCGACAGTGTCCAGGCGATGTCACCAATGGCGTCAAAAAATATGAAGGCTTTGTGATTCATCTTGCCGGCACCAGCCGTGACAGGAGCGAAGGTGCGCACAATGGGTACAAAGTGTGCCAGTAGCATGGTCTTGCTGCCGTATTTTTCGTAGAATTTTTCGGCCTTTATGATGTAGTCATGGCGAAAGACGATGCCGTCCTTTTTGAATAGTCGCGGGCCCAGATGTTTGCCGATGAGATAGCCGATGTTATCGCCGAGGATTGCTGCGGCCGCAATGACGGCTAGTGTCTCGGGTAGGGACAATTTACCGGCTGCCGCCAGCACGCCGGCGCTCAGTAGCAGCGTGTCACCGGGAAAGATAAAACCAATCATCATGCCCGACTCGGCGAAGATGATGAGGGCTACGAGTAGTAGCCCTCCGGTTTGTAACATGCTGGTAACGTCAAACATAAACTCACTACAGCGTAGCGGGTTTCGGGTGTGTCGTCCAGCGGAATCCCTCTAACAGTGGTATACTATAGCTAATACAAGCAAAAGGAGGGATTACGTATGTCCCAAGATACGATTAGTTTGAGTGTACAAGCTCGTGAAATTACCGGTAAACAAGTGCGACAACTGCGCCGGGCGGATCTTGTACCGGCCGTAATTCATAATCACGGTAAAGAATCGGTCAATGTCCAGGCTGATTACAACACCATCATGAAGACGTACCAGCAGGCTGGTCGCCACCACCCAGTAGAATTAACCGCTGATGGCAAAAAATACCTGGCTATTATTAAGAAAGTTACGTTCGAACCTAAGAAGAATCGCTTGAGTCATGTCGTATTCAACGCCGTGAATGCCAACCAGAAAGTCGAAGCCGCAATACCGGTCAAGCCGAAATACGATGGGGATAACGAAAGCAGTCCGGCCGAGCGTGCCAGCCTGATTGTCCTTGGTAACCTCGACGAAGTTCTAGTCGAGGCCGTACCAAGCAAGCTGCCGGACGTCTTGTACTACGATGCTGAGAAGCTTGTCCAAGTTGGTGACTCGGTAAGTGTCGCAGATCTTATCGTACCCGAGGGTGTTGAGGTAAAGGTCGAAGCTGACCACGCTATCGCCACGGTCTACGAGCCGAGCGCCGTAGCTGCTGCTAATGATGATGCCGGCGGTGACGCTGATGCCGACGGTGCCGAAGGTGTTGACTCCGAGCACGAGAGTAGTGCCACAGAAGGTACGCAAGCTGCCGAGATCCGACCCGGTGGTAAGGAAGAAAAAGAAGACAAGTCTCAGGGACGCAATCCCGAAAAACAGTAACAAATGTCAGAGATTGTTGAGATTGAGGCGCTGCACACTGTGCGCGGCGAAACTATCGACACGACCTTGACGAGGCCAGCGGCTGGTCCCATCAAAGGCAAGGTACTATTTCTGCATGGGGCAGGCGAGTCGACGAAAGATCGTTGCCTGCCACTGGCCCGAGCCTTATCTGCCCGGGGCTGGGGATGTTTGACGTTTAGTTTCCCGGGGCACGGCAAGTCATCGGGCGTGCTGCAGGGCTCCACACTGCAAGGCCGCAAGCAGGTTGCTCAAGCTATCGCCCACAAGCTGGGCTTCTTGCCAGCGGACCGAGTGGTAGCCATATCGATGGGCGCCCATACGGCCATCTCACTCCTGAAAGACCATCCTGATATGACACAGCATTTGGTGTTGATGGTACCAGCTATCTACGCCAGAGATGCGGAAGATGTGTCATTTGGTCCGGCGTTTAGCGAAGTGCTCAGGCGCCCGGACAGTTATTTGGCCGCTGAGCCATGGGACATTTTGCCGACATACGAGGGTAGACTCGCCATTGTGCAGGCTGGTGCCGACGAGGTCATACCGACCGCGATTATTGATAAACTACACGCTGCCGCGACAGCTGCCGCTCGAGCTGAGCGACTGTACATTGCAGATTCGCCGCATCGAATATCCAACTGGATCAATGATGATCAGTCTCGCATCGAAGCATTTCGCGACGCGATTGACAGTTTTGATTTTGCAAGACTTGCGAAGACCTATATATAGCTTTTCTATCATCCCTGTGCTATACATGTAAATAAAGGTAGACAAGGAGTCGCTCATGAGAAGCTTTGGCGAGCAGGATTGGAGAGAGGCATTTTGTGACGCAAGCTCCCAAGATGCAAATAGTAAGAATACGGATCAGGTGTACGATGCTGCCGCAAAGACGGCTTTTTTAATTTCTGAAGCTAGAGGTCTCGGCGATTACGAATTAATGGATGACCCCGCAATCGTAGAGTCATACGATGTGGCATTTCCGGAGTGGCCGCTCGATTTTTTACACGAAGTACAGAGCAATATACATACTTTAACTTCTCAAAGAGCTTCAGAATTAAGTCATGGACTGATCGGCTCAATTGAAGAGCAAACGGCGAGCCTCGAAGAGATGCGTCGAATGATTGAGAGCGAAGCTACGGCTATTAGTGATCGTCGCTAGGGGTTATGCCTAGGCACGCTTTGAACTGGTTGCCGCGGTCGACATTATCGATAAAAAATCCGTCGCCTTTGGCGGGTAACCCAGGCGATAGCAACACCACATCGCCCGGTTGCGCGTACTTCTGAGCTTCTTTGACGATGTCGGCCATGCCGTTGCGGCTAAAACTGTAGGTAGTTACGTTGCGTTCGTCGAGCATGGTCTGCAACCCTTCGGCCAGTGAACCCATGAGTACGATGTGTCGCAAGTCGGCCGCAGCGACCACATCCATCATATTCTCAAGTGGTAAGTTTTTGCTGCCTCCACCCAAGATGAGAACTTTTTCCCCAGGGATAGCTGCTAGCGCGGCGATAGTAGCGTCGGGCATGGTTGAGTACGAGTCGTCGTAGTAGGCGACGCCGTCGATCGTGGCCACATATTCTGTGTGGTGTGGTAGCCCGCTAAATGTACGAGTAACCTGATGGATAGTGTCGGTGTTACCACCCAGAAAGGGCCAGACGATAGCGATAGCGGCACATACGTTTTCTAGGTTGTGTCGGCCTGGCAGCTTGACCTCGCTGGTTTTCATGATAGCTGCTTCTTGGTAATAGATACTGTCGCCACGAACGTAGGCACCGTCGGTAGCAACCGGTTCCTCGCCAAGCGGGGGTACCTCGTAGGCAATGTGCGTTGTTGCCGGGCTGTGGCTGACAATTTCCTTGGAATAGTCCGATCGGTTATTGAAAATAGCGCGGTCTTCGGGCTGTTGATGCAAAAATAGCTGCGCTTTGGCATCGAGGTATTCCTGCATGTCGGCGTGCCAGTTGAGGTGCTCGGGAGCGATCATCAGACAGGCGGCGGTTGGTACGCGCTCATGGCAGTCAATCAGTTGAAAGCTGGATAATTCCAACACCACGTAATCATCCGGCTTAATTTCTGGCAGTAATTGCAGGGCGGCGATGCCAATATTGCCGCAGAGGTGTGTGGTTTTACCGGCGGCCTTTAACATGTTGGTGACTAGGGTGCTGGTTGTGCCTTTGCCCTTGGTGCCGGTGATACCTATGAGGTTGGAACTGGGGCATTCATGTAAGAATTCAGCCAAGCCCGAGGTTATGCGCGCGGCAATTTCTGGGTGATCCGGGTTAGCATCCAAAATGATTTGCGGCCGAATACCAGAGCTCCGAACGATTACATCAAATTCATGCAAGTTTTGCATATGTGCGTCACCGAAGTGTCCAGCGACACCTTGGGGTAGCTGTCCGGTTAGATCTCGTTGGTCACAAACAGTAACGTTGTCACCTTTAGCAATCCAATGTGGCACGGACGATTTACCATCAATGCCGTAGCCAAGAATTGCAACTTTCATTAGGCTCTAGTATAGAGGTTCACGTTAGGCGCTGGCAAGCAAGGCTACTCGCGACAGAAATAGCTCTGGCTTGACGATGCTGTCACCGGCCATAAATTCACGGCGTGAAGTTGGGTCATCCCAGTTAACCACGCGCTGTTGCCAGCGGTCGTGGCCATTCCAGCGTGGCATCTGATCTTCACGGGGTTCGGCACGGCCGTGGAGAACCCGGTTGTTGTCGATGAAGTTGATGTGACCAGGCTTAGACGGCAGGTTGATCCTTGCTCGTGCGATCTCGGCATTTAGTTCCTCAAGCGCCTGTCGGGCTTCGATATCCTCTGGATTCGCAACCGTGAGACCGTCAGTGTTTGCTCGTATGAACTGTTCACCATGAATAACACTCAAACGAACATTACTATCGTTGTTACCATCTTCTTGCTGACCGGGATTTGTGGCATTGTGAAATCGAGGTTCGCTCAAAGTTGCATGGGCTTGGTCGCTGAGGCGGCTCAGATCTGGCACCGATACGAGCGTCGGCACGCCATCTGGATTGCGTAAGAACTGTATAGTGAGCCAGTCGGGGCTGAGGTCGAGCTCTTCGGTGATAACATTGCCGTTTGGCAGTATGCCGCCCGTGAGGTTGTACGAAGCATCTTCGGTGTGCATGCCAAGCATGTCTTTGGCGTTAGCACTGGCACCTTTCACGCGGTTTTCGGTCTGCGCTTGAATAGCGACAACGTTATTGATAACGTTGTGTGATTGCTGCGAAGTGTAGCCAAAAGGCGAAACACCCATCATGCCGAGCAGTAGGCCGCGAGTAACAGCCGGCTGTAGTACCGGATTCTCATTGGGAGTCAGGTAGCGAACGGGGGTATCGGGCAGCGAGTTTTCCTCAGGAGGCGCAAGCTCGAGCACCAAAGTTTTGAAGCTATTATGGGTCGCCAGGTATCCTAGCTGAGTTTGTAGCCCTGGTGTTTGAGCTGCAATTTCTGGGGCGGCATTGGCTAAAATACGTAGTGCCTGGGCATGATCCAGATCCTTTACGTCGTGGTAGTAGTCAGCACTTGCCTCTTGTAGGATGTGCTCTTCCCAGGGGTCAGGCTGCGCTATACCTACCTCTGTACTACCCAAACTGTGTACTATCATGACGCTCCCTTATCAATATCTTGGAATTATTGTCTAATAATATCATACAGTACGCATCATGTAAATGCTTACTGGCTAAGTTTTCATCTGTTACTCTTCGATGAACCCACCGCTTTGGTGCGACCAAAGCTTGGCATAGGTACCATTTTGGCTGATGAGTTCTTTGTGGCTACCTTGCTCTACGATGCGGCCATTTTCGAGTACGATTATGCGGTCCATTTTTTGGATTGTCGATAGCCGGTGGGCGATCACGATGGCTGTGCGGCCTTCCATGAGTTTCCATAGGGCATGTTGAATCAGCACTTCGCTTTCGCTGTCGAGTGCTGAAGTAGCCTCGTCTAGTAGCAGTATTGGTGCATTCTTGAGCATCGCCCGGGCGATGGCCACACGCTGCCGTTGGCCACCGGATAGCTTGACGCCACGCTCACCGACGAGTGTGTCGTAGCCAGTTGGTAGTTCGGCGATGAAGTTGTGCGCGTTGGCCATTTTGGCGACACTCACAATTTCAGACTCGGAAGCACGAGCGTTGCCATAGCGAATGTTTTCGGCGATGCTGCGGTGAAAGAGCATCGGCTCCTGTGGTACATAGGCGATGTGGCGGTGTAAGTCGTCTTGGCTGATGGCGGCAATGTTTTGACCGTCAACCACTATCTGACCAGCTTGAATATCCGAAAAGCGCTGCAGAATTCGAGTAAACGTGGTTTTACCTGAACCAGAATGCCCCACCAGACCAACCTTTTCGCCAGGTTTGATGTGCAGGTTCAGGCCATCAAAGATTGGCCCGTCGGAGCCATCATGTTGGAAATGTACGTCACGTAATACGATGTCACCTCGCGCCATGTGGGCTTTCTCGGGCCGAGCGGGATCTTGGATCTCGGCGGCGTGCCGCAAGATCGCCACCATATCACTGGCATCACCAAAGGCGCGGTTGTAGGATCGCAGCGCGCTGTTGCTGAATTGGAATAGTTGCTCGGCAATGCCGGCGCTATAGCTAAAGATCAAAAATACCGTAGCAATGTTGGCGTCAAAAACTAGTACGCCGACCACCGCCATAACCAGTGCGAGTCCAGAGATAGTACTGAGCAGGCTGCCAAAGACGAGCATTTGGTGCTGATTAGCGTGGCCAAACCGAAGCATGCTAGCGCGAGTCTGGCTGGTCGCCTCCCGGAAGCGCCGGATTTCGTGCCGTCGACCGGCGAAACTCTTGATGGTCATAGCGTTGGTGACGGCATCGGCCAGTAGACCGGTTTGCTGGCTTTCGAGGGCTGAGTGCTTGCCGCCCAATGCTCGGACTTTACGGGTAACAACGATAGCACAGACGGCGTATAGCAACGAGAATACAACCAATATGACCGCAAACAGCGGCGCGACTTTTCCTAGTACAACCGCCGAAAACAGTACGCCAAATACGAGCGGCGCGACGCTAAACAGGGTCGTATCTTGGATGCGTACATAGGCGCCCATCAGCTTGTTGGTTTGCGATACCAGCGAACCACCGAAATTATTGGCATGAAACGAGGCACTCTGATCAATCAAGTGAGCAAAAACCTCCTCGGCAATATCTTTTTCGACGCTGGATTCCAGACGCCATATGAAGTAGTCGACGGCTCGCCATAGTAAACTGCCGCCGAGTAGCAGGCCGCCGTACAGCAGTAGCGTCGGCCCAAAACTGCCCCAGACGTCATGCGGCGTGTAGTCGTGCTGGCTCAGTCGATTGAGAACGTTAGCCAGTATGATGGGCGGCACAATCTGATTGGCGAGTACTGTCAGGGGAATGGTCGCGCCGGCCCCGACTAGCATCTTTTTGTGCTGCCAAGCATGTCGCCAAAAATAGGCAACCGTGTGTTGGGCGCTTTCTTTGAATTTTATGGCCATAGCATCAGTCCCTCCTTAGACTGTCAGCTTAGAATTTGATAATGATTTTGATTAGTTGGCGGTCAGCTCACACTGCTGACTTGGTGCTTGTCTCGAAAAAGGGGTTAGGCCACGTAGGCGGTAACAATGTATTCGGGTGTGTAGGTACTTTTCATGCCGCCTCCGTTAATTTTGCTAATAGATACGCAGTACTTTATACTATCGTGGTAAAGAGCGCAACCTTTTTACCTCAGTAAACACGAGATAGTATGGAAAAACCGCATTTTGGCCCACCCAATTTTGAATCTTCGGACGATTCCTCTGAATCCAAAGAAAAACCCAAGAAGAAATCTGCCGAATCGAAACGGCCAGTGCTCGAGCCGTCCGAATCTGAGAAGAAAACTGAGGTAGCCGAGAAGGGAAAGTCGCTATGGGAGCGGTTGGTCCCGCATGAGGCTGGTGCTGATAAAACGGCCACACCAGAGGCTAGTGGCACACGGTCAGCCGAGACATCAACAGATCAGGAGGAGAATGACCCCACCCTCGAACGGCTGAGTGGTGATGAAGAGGCAGAAGTTGAGCGTACTCTGGTCGAGCAGCGCCTGAGCGAACTGCGAGCCGAACAATCTGATGGTGACGATCCGGGCGCGCTGGCTGAGCGTGAGGCGGTTATCGCGTACCTGGAGCAACAGCTTGAAGCGGTTGAGCCCAAGGGATTGGAGCAAGAGGATGCCGGGTCGGCAATTGATGTGCCCGAAGAGCCAGCCGAGTTCGAGGACGATGAACCCATATCGCTTAGTGGTCGCAGCACTGCCGCACCGACCGCTTCGAGCCTGCACGGCGGTGGAGGTCGTGGCACGCCACCTCCTTCGCCGCCGGCGTCGCTAGGCCCAGTGGGCGGTGGTCGAGGCACAGTACAGCCCCTCCCTAGAACGACGTCAGCTGGTCTTAACACTGCAGCTAATCCCGACGGGCTGCATCAGCCAGACTATCGAGTGAACCCCAATGCGACGTATCTGCTCGTGGGCGGTATCGTGGGCTATCTGATTGGTCGCCGTCGCGGTCGCATTAAAACTGAAAAACGTATGAGAGTCGTTCAGGCCGAACTGGAGAAACAAGTCGAGGATAAGCAACAGCGACTCGTTGAGTCTGAGCAGCGCGTGCGCCGAACGGCCCGAGAGAATTACGAGCAACGGACACGTAGACCGGAACAGGCCGAGCGCCCTATCTTGCAGCCATCTATTGAAGTCCCGAAGACTGTCGAGAAGATTGTGCCGCTCGTCCAATCGTCCAAGCCCGAAGCGCGCGCTGCCCAGCTGTCTCACTCTGAGGCGTCGCATAGCGGCGTCAAGGAATTGAGTCAAAAAGAGATCCTGACCATGAGCGAAACGATTAGCATTGGCAATACCAATTTGCGCAAAATCTACGAGTCGAGGCTCATCAGCGAGTCGGGTCTCAGGCGCTTAGTGTACGAGCACTTGGAGGGTCATGATATTCGCCGCGGTTTGGCTCGCGAATTTTTGGCCAAGGAGCTGAGCTACGAGCGGGACCCACGTATGCGTGACCTCATCGCTGCAGACAATGCCATTCGGGCAGCCGGTGCAGCGAGTCCTTCAGACGCTGCTACTGCCGTCTCTATGCCGCGAGATCTGCCCACCGATACGGCTGCATCGCAGGCTGCTGCTGCTCATCAGTCGAATCTACAGTCGCCCAAATCACGTAGTCAACACGTCTCCAATGGCGTACTGGTGGTGTTGACGCTCATCGCTTTGGGCCTAGCCGTCTATGCGGTTTTGCTTGGTCTGACGAGGTAACATATACTTATATACAGAGAAGAGACATGCAGAAAATCATTTTATTTTATAAATTCTATCCCATTGCCGACCCTGAGGCGCTGATGTTGTGGCAAAAAGCGCTGGCGGCTAGTCTCAATTTGCGTGGCCGGGTGCTCATTAGCCAGCACGGCATTAACGGTACGCTGGGCGGTGAGCTGGCTGATCTCAAAAGTTACGTCAAGCAAACCAAACAGTTTAGAGGCTTCAAAGACACAGCGTTTAAGTGGAGTGAGGGCGGCCGTGAGGATTTCCCGCGTCTGAGCGTCAAAGTTCGCGATGAGATTGTCAGTTTTGGCGTACCCGCCGAAATCCAGGTGGACGCGAAGGGCATTGTGGGTGGCGGTACGCACCTCAAGCCGGCACAAGTGAATGCACTAGTCGAAAAATATGGCGAAGATGTGGTGTTTTTTGACGGTAGGAACGCCTACGAGGCGGCTGTAGGCCGCTTCAAAAACGCAGTTGTACCGCATACGAGGACGACCAGGGACTTCATCAGTGAGCTCGAAAGTGGCAAATACGACGATATTAAGGGCAAAAAGGTCGTTACCTACTGCACGGGTGGCATTCGCTGCGAGATATTAACACCTCTCATGAAAAGTCGCGGCTTTAGCGACGTGTACCAGATGGACGGCGGCATTGCCAAATACGGCGAAAAATACAAAGACGACGGTTTGTGGGAGGGTAGTCTATATGTTTTTGATGACCGCATGGGCGTCAAATTCTCAGACAAGGCCAAAGACATCGGCCAGTGTATCCACTGTGCCACCGCTACCAGTAATTACGAAAATTGTGCCAACAAAACCTGTAATACGTTGGTCCTCATTTGCGAAAATTGCGTACGAGATGGCGACAGACTGTACCACACCGCCGCTTGCCGCCAAGCAGTCGTGGCCATGTAGCGATATACTATAGGTGTGACAAGTCAGGTTGAGACCAAACTAACGCAATTGCCCAAAGAGCCGGGCGTGTATTTCCACAAGAACACTGCCGGCGAGATTATTTATGTGGGCAAAGCCGCGGTGCTGAATAACCGCGTGCGGCAGTATTTCCAGAAGTCGCGCAGCCGTGACCCGAAGACCGAAGCGCTGGTGGCGGAGATTGCCGATGTCGATTGGATGGTCGTGGAGAGCGAACTCGAAGCGCTATTTCTAGAGGCCGAGATGATCCGGCGCTATATGCCACGCTACAACATATTGCTGCGCGATGATAAAGCGCTCAGCTATATCCGGATTGATTATGATAGCGACTACCCGACGGTGAGCACCACCCGCCGCCCGCTGGATGATGGCGCACGCTATTTTGGTCCGTATTTCAGTACCTTTGCGGTTCGCCAGGCGCTGCGGCTGCTGCGCAAAATCTTTCCGTATGCCACCAGACGCATTGGCGGCCAGAAACGCGCCACGCTGCAATATCATCTGGGGCTGGACCCGGGGCTGGAGGAGGGTAAGACTTCGCTGGAAGATTACCGCGCAAACTTGCGCAAGCTGATAGCCGTTATCGAAGGCAGGCGCACCGTTATTCTCAAGGAACTAGAGCGCGATATGAAGCACGCCGCCAAGGATAAAGATTTTGAAAGAGCTGCCAAGCTCCGTAACCAATTGTTCTCCTTGCAAAACTTGGGTAAGCAAGTCATCTTCAGCGATAAGGAATTTTTGGATATCAGCAAAGACCACGCATTGACCGAATTGGTGGACTTGCTGGGTTTTGAGAAGTATCCGCGGCGCATCGAGGGCTACGATATATCACACATGCAGGGCACCGATGTGGTGGCCAGCATGGTGGTGTTTACGAACGGCGTCAGCGACAAGGCGCAGTACCGCAAATTCAAAACCAAAATAGAGCACAACAACGATTTTTATAACATGAACGAAACGCTGAGGCGCCGACTGAGCGAGAAAAATATCAAGGCCTGGGGCAAGCCAAGTCTGGTGCTAATCGACGGTGGTAAAGGGCAGCTGGATGCGGCGATACGGGCGCGCGATGAGCGGGGCTGCGAGACATTGCCATTTGTGGGACTTGCCAAGCGCGAAGAGCAAATAGTGATTGCTAAGGGCCGCAGCAACGTGACACTGAACGAGCGGGTACTGCATAAGCTAGGCGGATTTGCTACCGAAACCGACGATTTTATTTTGCTAAATGTGCCGCATAGCACTAATCTCGTGAAGCTACTACAGCGTATTCGCGACGAGAGCCACCGCTTTGCCGTGACGTATCACAGCGTGCTCAAAGCCAAGCGGCAGACTGCCAGTGCGCTCGACGATATCCCGGGCGTTGGCCCGGTCACTCGCAAAAAACTGCTGCGGGCTTTTGGGTCGTACCGCGGTGTGATGCAGGCCTCGGATGAGGAATTGACGGCTGCCGTTGGACCGAGTGTAACCAAAAAACTGCAACCCTACCGCCCGTAAGGGGGCAATGTTATACTCGGTGGGACGATGTCCTACTTTGATACTTCCTTTTTTGTGGCTAACCGGCGGGCACTGCAGAAGCGTTGCCAGGCTGGTGTGCCGATTGTGTTGACCGCTAACGGCCTATTGCAGCGCGGCGCTGACAGCACCTACGGCTTTGCGCAGGACGCGAACTTTTGGTATGTGACGGGTATCGACGAGCCGGATGTAACGTTAGTGATTGATGGTGACGACGAGTTCTTGATGGTACCGGACCGCGAAAGCACGCGTGAGGCATTTGACGGCTCGGTGGACGGCGGTGCATTACAGAAGCGGGCGGGTGTCGAAAAATTAGTCGATGAAGCAACCGGCTGGAAACGGCTCGACTCGTTACTCGAAAAACACGGGAAAGTTTTGACGCCCGCAGCCGCTCCGCAGTATTTGCAAGACCATGGCATGTACACCAACCCGTCGCGGGCCCGTCTGATTGACCGCATGCAGCAGCACGTGCCGGATATCCAATTGCTGGATATCCGCGCCGAACTAGCGCATATGCGTATGATAAAGCAGCCAGCTGAGTTGCTGGCGTTGCGAGCGGCCATCGACATCACCAGTGAAACACTCAATGAATTATTGACCGGTACCCAACTCAAAACGTACCAGTACGAATACCAGCTGGAGGCCGATGTGTTTCGAGGTTTTCGGGCACGCGGGGCTACCGGGCATAGTTTTGAGCCGATTGTGGCTGGTGGCAAGAATGCTTGCACACTACACAACGTCGCCAATCGAGACCGGCTGACACCTGGTGAGCTGGTGGTGTGCGATGTCGGTGCCGAGGTCGAGCATTACGCTGCCGATATTACCCGCACCGTTGCGCTCGGCAAGCCGACGGCTCGCCAAAAGGCCGTCTACCAGGCGGTGGCTGAAGTCCAGGCGCAAGCACTCACTATGCTAAAGCCTGGTACGTTGTTGCGCGACTACGAGGACAAAGTAGCCCTAGCGGTCGGCCGCCAGCTAAAGGCACTCGGACTCATCAAGCGACTGGAAAAGCATGCGGTTCGTCGTTATTTTCCGCACTCGACCTCGCACTATGTGGGTCTCAACGTGCACGATGTCGGT
This sequence comes from uncultured Candidatus Saccharibacteria bacterium, assembly GCA_964426605.1. GTDB lineage: Bacteria > Patescibacteriota > Saccharimonadia > Saccharimonadales > UBA4665 > JAGQNT01. The sequence goes on from CAYRQK010000001.1 coordinate 194,248, forward strand.
GATTACACGAAGCCGCTGGAGGCTGGCGTAGTATTGACCTGTGAGCCTGGTATTTATATCCCCGAAGAGGGTATTGGTGTGCGGCTAGAGGATGATGTACTCATTACTGACAAGGGTAACGAGGTGCTGTCGGCTGCTTGCCGCAAAGCGCTCATCTAGCGTAGACTGGTGATAATGAAGAACCCTAGTATACGGAGTCCATTTGCGCGATTTATCATTCGTTGGTTCGTATGTAGCTTGGGTTTGTGGGTTGCTGCTGGGTTTCTGAGTAGTAGCATTAGTTATGGTGATCACGTGAGCGCGGTTGTCTTTGCGGGGCTGGTGTTAGCTATCGTTAATATCATCATCAAGCCTATCATCGTCATTTTCTCTTTGCCGGCTATCATTATCACACTGGGATTGTTCATGATTGTCGTCAATGGCCTGACAGTTTTTCTGGCCAGCAAGCTGTATTCGCCGCTGCACATTACCAGTTTCTGGGCAGCGATATTTGCAGGCATGGTCATTGGTCTAGTAAACTATCTAGTAACGACTGTATTGGAGGACGTACGATGAGCATATATAACTACCTGACCTTAATAAGTGGCGCGCTTTTGATCTTTCTAATTATCATTCAGACCCGTGGTGCTGACTTGGGCGCTGGCCTCGGTGGCGCTGGAGAAGTGAACACAACGCGACGTGGTACCGATAAGACCATTTTCCAGATTACAATCATTGCCTCAGTTGTCTTTTCTGCCGCGCTCATTTTGGGCGTTGTACTGTAGCGGCCGGCACAGGTGAGTATGATTCGCACGCTGCAGCGTCGCATCCGGAGGTTTAGTCGTACGTGGCTCAGGCGCACCTCGGGTGGGCTAACTGCGGCTGGTGAGGATGTCGAGCAGAATCTACTCAAGCGGCTCAATCGATTACCCGCGGTGCGTCGTTTTGTGTTTGCTTGGCTTGGGCTATTTGTGTTGGTTATTGGCGTGGTGTTGGCTCAAATTCAAGCGTTGAGTGGTTACTATCAGAACCGACAACCGGTCCCAGGCGGCATTTACACCGAGGGCGTATTGGGTACGTTCAGCAACGCCAATCCTTTGTATGCAGCAAGTGAGGCCGATCAGGCTGTGTCGCACCTCATTTTTGCCGGATTGTTTACCTACGATGTGCACAATAAACTCGTGGGTGATCTAGCCAAGGATTATTCGGTTGATACCACTGGCAAGATCTATACCGTGCATTTGCGACATGGCTTGACGTGGCAGGATGGCCAGCCGCTAACGGCCGCTGATGTGGCGTTCACGTATAAGGTTATCGAAAACCCAGATGCCAGCTCACCACTTTGGGGTAGTTGGTCTGGCATTGGTGTGACGGCCAACGATCGCTATACGGTTACCTTTACGCTGCCAAATCCGCTCAGCTCGTTCATTTATGGTGTCACGAACGGTATTGTGCCAGAGCACTTGCTCGGTGATGTGCCAATGGTGGGTATGCGCTCGGTAGCGTTTAATACGCGCTCGCCGGTAGGTTCTGGACCATTTGCCTGGCGAGATATTGATGTAACGGGTGACAGTCCGGACGATGCTGAGGAATCGATCGGACTCGTGCCGTTTGCCGGCTACTGGCGAGGTGTTCCTCAGCTTAAATCATTTGTGGTGCATGCGTTTGCCGATCGGCAGGCGATGATCGAGGCCTATAGCCGCAACCAGCTCACTGCTATGTCGGGGCTCGATACGCTGCCCTCATCAGTGAAGAAGAGCGATGCAGTCCAGTATTCATTTACTCTGACGGCTGAGACGATGGTGTTCTTTAGGACATCGACCGGTGTACTCAAGGATCCTGCGGTGCGTCAAGCGCTGGTCGCTGGCTCTGATCCCAGTCAGATTATAAAAGGTCTGGGGTATCAGACACGGCCAGTGACCGAACCACTGCTGGCTGGGCAGCTTGGGTATGATAGGCAGTATGCACAGAAGACAGGCAATCGTACTGCAGCTGCTGCGTCACTCGATAGTACTGGCTGGGCAGTAAATGGAGCAGATGGGCTGCGGTCTAAGGACGGTCAGCGACTAGAGTTCACGCTCACTATCAATGACACACCCGAATACACCAAAATCGCCCACGAGTTACAAGACCAGTGGCGAGATCTGGGAGTTACTATGCGTATCAATACTCTCGACGCAATCAGCTTCCGTGCCGCAATCAGCAAACACACATACGATGCAGTGCTGTACGGTATCTCTATAGGTGTTGACCCTGACGTGTACGTATACTGGGATGGATCGCAAAACGATGTTCGTTCCGATAATCACTTGAACCTTTCAGAGTATAGTGCCGCTGCGGCCAACGATGGCCTGGAAGCTGGGCGCACACGCACCGAGCCTGCTCTTCGCATTATCAAATATAGTGCGTTCCTGCAGCAGTGGCAGCAGGATGCGCCAGCGCTGGGGTTGTATCAGCCACGATATCTCTACCTTAGCCACGTGCCCGTGTACGGCCTCGATGCTTCGGCGCTCAATGCTCCGACAGATCGGTTCAACAATGTTAGTAACTGGATGATTCGCACTGCCCGGACGACCGATAAATAGACTTGCTTCGTCGTCTATTCTCCCGTACAATGACCTCTGTTCCAGGCATGAGACAAACCTGCGGTTTTTCTCATCGGCCAATCGGCGGAGCCGAGTTTGCTAAACGCAAACCAAGTTGGCCTGCTCTTTTCCCTTAACCCCAAGCTGGTGACGGGAAAAATACGCGGACGTGGCGGAATTGGTAGACGCGCTAGTTTCAGGTACTAGTATCGCAAGATGTGGAGGTTCAAGTCCTCTCGTCCGCACCACATAAAAACACTCAGCTCTCGCTGAGTGTTTTTATGTGGCACACCTCACGGCAAGGGGTGTAGAACCCCAGGAATGAACGAAGCGAGCGAGCCGCGCCCCCTAGCAGAAAAGGATGAAGCCCACTAGTCCTCTCGTCCGTATTACGTAAAAGTATCACCCTAAGATTACTTTTTAATCCGACAAATTGTCATCACCAAAGCGCTCATGCTGTGCTATAGTAATCAAGTGAACAGGCAGCTAGTGTAAGGAATTTCCCGTTGAGTAAAATTGGCCATTATTTACAAGAACATGTGACTGGTGAGGTATTAAGTTCGACTGATGTTCGTCGACATTTTGCTACCGACGGCAGTATATTTTCGCTTGCCCCGGCGCTGGTGGTGTATCCGCAGCACGAAAACGACGTCCGCAAGGTGATGCGCTTCTCGTGGCAACTGGCAGAGCGCAATCGCATCGTGCCCATTACGGCTCGTGGTAGCGGTACCGATCAGGCAGGTGCGGCACTCGGCAGTGGCATCATGATGGCCTTTCCGGCGCATATGAACCGTATTGTTGAGTTTGATGCCAAGAGTGGCGTTGTTACAGTTGAGCCCGGCATTAATTACGGCAAATTACAGCAGACGCTTATGACGCATGGCCGGTTTTTGCCACCGGCACCGGCTTCGCTGGAGTATTCGACGGTTGGTGGCGCAGTTGCCAATAACGCCTCGGGCGAGAAGAGCTATAAATACGGTGACACCCGTCAGTTTGTTCGCTCGTTGCGCGTAGTGCTTGCCAACGGTGAAGTTATTAAGACAGGGCGGCTCAGCAAGCGCGAACTCAACAAAAAGTTGGGTCTTGCGACATTTGAGGGTGAGATTTACCGTTCTCTCGACACACTCATTGAAGAGCACCAGGAATTGATTGACAGTAGTACCCTAAATGTCACAAAGAACACCGCCGGCTACGATCTAGCTGATGTCAAAAGCCGCGACGGGTCTATTGACCTGACGCCGCTGTTTGTCGGCAGCCAGGGTACGCTTGGGGCTATCACTGAGGTTACTCTCGACACCGAGGAGCACAACCCAGCAACGACGGTATTGATTGGTGCCTTTGAGGGTATTGCACAGGTGCAGCTGGCTCTCTCAGAATTTGCCGCTATGGCGGATCGTCCTAGTGCCGTTGAGATGGTCGACGGCCAGTTAATTTCGCTTGTTCGCCAGCATCATCCCAACTTACTCAAGAACATTATCGAAGAGCCGTACCCCAAATTTGTACTACTTGTAGAATTTGACAACGACGATCGTGCCCAGAAGAAGGCCGTCAAACGCGCGCGCAAGATTTTCGGTAAACATTCGGCTAGTTTTCGCGAAGAAACCGAGCTGGAAAAGCAGAATGAATTGTGGAAGATTCGCCATTTATCGGCTGTCCGCGCTTCACACAACGAAGGTGCCAAGCGAGCCGTGCCAATCATCGGGGATGGAGCCGTGCCGCTAGAGAAATTTGCCGAGTACATACAGGCTGTATACGACTTATTGGAGCGTAACGGTATTGAGACTGCACTGTGGGGCCATGCCGGCAATGCCAATATGCACATGCAACCTCTCTTTGATTTAAGTCAGATTGGTGATCGTCAGAAGGCCTTTAAGTTGCTCGATGAATACAATCAATTGATTATTGGTATGGGGGGCACCACGAGCGGTGAAGGCGGTGATGGCCGCTTACGTGCACCATATCTCCGTCAGCTATACGGCAACCAGGTGTACGAGATTTTTGAGAAAGTGAAGAACATCTTTGATCCTTACGGTACACTGAACCCGGGTGTCAAGATAGGTGTGACACTGAGCGATGTCAAGCCGCTCGTCCGCGGTGAGTATAATCACGGCCTGTACGACCACTTGCCGCGTAACTAGTCAAATAGCCTTGAGTTTTTTGCCGAAAACAGATACCATTACTGAGTTATTTCTGGCACTACGATGCGGACGTGGCGGAATTGGTAGACGCGCTACCTTGAGGTGGTAGTGGGAGCAATCCTGTGGAGGTTCAAGTCCTCTCGTCCGCACCAGAATGATACGTGTATGGGCGCTTAGCTCAGTTGGCTAGAGCATCTCGTTTACACCGAGAGGGTCGGGGGTTCGAGTCCCTCAGCGCCCACCAAAGAAAGAGTCCATCGCAAGATGGGCTCTTTCTTTGGCTTTAGTACGGTCGAACTGAACGAACGTTCGATTAGTAGCTTTTCAATATTGTCAACGGATGGCTGAGGCGCCAGCCCCATGATGGCTTTGGAAGTGACGCAGTCAGCTTGATATCACTCGTTGTAGTGCCACCAATAGTCTTGCCCTGGACGGCCAATGCACCACTGCTGGTATTTTTGTGGGCACCGGCATGGACTCGCTTGAGAGTGAGCGTTGAGCTGGTCTTGTCGCCTTGCCAGTGTGTAAACGTGATAGCTCGGCTGGTTACGGCACTCGCCGTTGCTCCCCACGGTGTTTTGTAGTGCCCCACGACTGTGCCTGCTGGTAATGATACAGTCACAAAATTTTTCTTCACAGAGGCCAGTAGCTGATTGGAATCACGTAGCGCTTGCCCGAGCGTGCTGTCACCGACAATTGCGCCAATAGTTGTGACGGATTGACCGTTGACGGGGTACGTCGCAGCCCACAGCAGGCAGCCGCCAGCCTGATCGGTATTGCCAGTTTTGATACCAATAAAGCCGTCGTAGCCGACTAGCGCATTGACGTTATAAATAGTGCCAGCTACAGGTATGACGGCCGAGCGCTGGGCCACGATGTCGGCGATGACTTTGTTCTGGAGTGTTAGCTTTCCGAGTGTCATTAGGTCGCTGGCGCTACTGACGGTTGCCGGGCTAAAGCCACTGGCGTCATCGAAGTGAGTGTGGGTTAGGCCTAGTTGATTGGCGTAGTTATTGGCGTAGGCAGTGTAGCCATCGAGTGAGCCAAAGGCCCAGGTGGCCAAGCTGTAGGCCATGTTATTGGCGGAGGGCAGCAGTAGCGCCTGCAAGGCTTGGTATTCGGTGATTTGCTCGCCAACCCGTACTGGCGCAACCGAGCCATCTTGGGCGACGTAGCTGATGTAACTATCGTAATCTGCTTGAGTGAGGGTGAGCGTGGCTCCTTGTTCGCCAGCCGCGAACGGTTTTTTTTGCATAACTGCCAGAGCGATCATCATCTTGGCCACGCTCGCAATTGGGGCACTGACTTGTTCTCCGTGAGTTGCGAGGATCTGGCCGTCACTCGTAGCAACGGCAGCCTGACCTTGCGCAGGCCAGGTGAGCTGAGGCACGCCATGAGTCGTGAGCGCGGTTGGCGGGACCGTAGTAGCGCTGTAGGCGGCAACGGGGAGCGCCAGGTACGTCCAGCCAGTATATACGAACATAATAAGGAGCACGGCCAACGAAATAATGCGCGTTTTACGATGTTTTATCGGGCTATGGCGAGGTAGATACATATTGTCTCTATGATACATGGAACCACTGTATTTTTGGCCAAAATAGTTCTATACTAGATAGGTAGATTAAGGAGAAAACGTATGGTCTGGATAATTGTCGCAGTTGTTGTCGTTCTACTAGTTATCATATTCGCAGCCATGTACAACGGCCTAGTTCGTTTGAATGTTCGCTCTGATGAAGCGTGGAGCGATATTACGGTGCAACTGAAGCGTCGTGCTGATCTAATCCCGAACCTTGTCAACACTGTCAAGGGCTATGCTACTCACGAGAAAAGTGTTTTTGAGGATGTCACAGCAGCTCGAGCTGCAACGGTTGACGCCAAAACTCCCGAGGAAGCTGCCAAGGCTGAGGGCGATTTCCAGAAGACTATGAAGAGCCTGTTTGCTGTTGCCGAGGCCTACCCAGACCTAAAGGCTTCACAGAATTTCCAGGACCTCCAGGCTGAGCTGACTGATACCGAGGATAAGATCCAGGCTTCGCGCCGCTTTTACAACGGTGCTGTGCGTGACTTTAATACCAAACGTAAAGTCTTCCCAACAAACATTTTTGCCGGCATGCTCGGGTTCAATGTGGACAAAGAGTTCTTTGAAGTTGATGAAGCTTCGGCTGCTGCCATTCAGAGTCCAGTCGACGTAAAATTCTAAGCAACCCCGAGAGGCACGTGCATGTATAGCGAAATCGCTGCCAACAAGCGGAAAACCTGGTTCATCATGATCTTCTTTGTGCTGGTTATCGGGGCACTCGGCTGGCTCCTCGGTGCATATTTTGGCGGTACGCCGTCGATAACGATAGGCGTACTTATCGGGTCGCTTGTCTATGCGCTCGTTAGCTACTTCAGTGGCATGCGTATGAGTCTGGCCGTCAATGGTGCCCGTGAGATTCAGAAGTCGGACAATCCACGTCTCTGGCGTATCGTCGAGAACCTGTCGATTACCGATGGTCTACCGATGCCTCGCATATTCATCATGGATGATCCGGCGCCCAATGCGTTCGCAACGGGTCGCGACCCGAGTCACGCGGCCGTCTGCGCCACCACTGGCATCTTAGACATCATGACAGACACCGAACTCGAAGGAGTTTTTGCACACGAGCTGGGCCACGTCAAGAATTATGACATCCGGGTGTCGATGATTGCCTTTGCGTTGACGGCAGTTATCTCGCTGATTGCCGATATCTTCTTGCGGCTGACGTGGTTCCGTAGCAATGACCGCGAGAATAACAATCAGATTTTTTTAATTATGGGTATCGTGGGTGCCATTTTGGCGCCGCTGGTAGCGACGCTCATTCAGCTAGCGATCTCACGAAAGCGCGAGTATTTGGCTGATGCCACCGGTGCGCTCACGACTCGCTACCCAGAGGGACTAGCTAGCGCGCTGGAGAAAATATCTCAGACTGGTAGTGTGCTGCACAAGCAAAATACGGCTACCGCTCACTTGTTCTTTACCAATCCGTTGAAGCGCAGTAGCTTGGCTGGCTTGTTTGATACGCACCCGCCGATTGCTGACCGGATTGCTCGCTTGCGTGGCATGGAGACGCATCAGTAGACATGGCTAACGTCAGGAAGAAGTCGAGTAAAAGCCACAAGACTGCTGTGGCGCGTACACTCGCGAAGCGAGTAACCAAGGCTCAACCAACCCGTACAGCGGCCAAACCTACAGTTATTGAGTCCAAACAGCAGACACCCCGCGTACCGTTAAACACTTGGGGTATTGCCAGGCAGGCACTTGCGCTACTGTGGCAGCACAAGGCATTTTTCGCTGGCTATCTTGGCATCTTGGCTGTACTCAACATTTTGTTTGTGCACAATTTCGGTGCCGACGTGAACTCAATCAAAAGTCAGGTCAAGGATCTACTCGGTGCCAATGCGGCTGCTGGTGGCGTTGCCACCTATGCTCTGTTCCTTACGGGTAGTACGGGAGCGCCAGCTGGTGCGGCCGGAGCTTACCAATACGTATTATTGATCATTGGTAGTCTCGGTATCATTTGGGCGCTGCGACAGTATATGAGTGATGAAAAGCCGAAGACTTTGCGTATTCGTGACGCATTCTACCAGTCTATGTATCCGACTGTGCAGTTTGTGTTGGTTTTGATCGTGCTGTCGCTCGAACTATTACCACTGGTTATTACGGGGGGTATTTATGGCCTGGTATTACAGAGTAACGTGGCAGTTGGTTCGTTTGAGCATATTCTGTGGTTGGCGGTGTTTATCACGGGTATAGCCGCCTCAGTTTGGTTACTGGCTGGATCGCTGCTAGCTATGTATGTTGTGACACTACCGGGGATGACACCGATACGGGCGCTCAAGAGTGCCCGTAAACTGGCCAAAGGTAAGCGACTGTGGCTCATCCGCAAACTACTGTCTTTGATTGCTATCTTGCTTGTATTGAGTGCCGTACTGCTCATACCGATACTGCTGACTGTGGCACCATTGGCTGGCCTGGTGCTGTTTTTGCTTGGCGTCATTACGCTGCCGTTTGTGCACAGCTATTTATACATATGCTACCGGGAATTGTTGCCGTGAACGGGGATCAAGCAGCCGAGCGTGTCACAAAGCTGCGCCAACAGATCAACGATTATCGTTATCACTACCATGTACTCGATGAGTCGATCATGAGCGAAGCTGCAGCCGATAGTCTCAAGCATGAGCTGTCGCAGCTCGAAGACCAGTATCCCGAGCTGATTACGCCCGATTCGCCCACGCAGCGTGTCGCTGGCACAGCCTCCTCCAAGTTCAACAAGGTTGCTCACTCCGAGCGGATGATTAGTCTACAGGACGTTTTTGATGAAGCCGAGGTTGAGGCGTGGGCGGCCCGGGTTGCCAAACTGACGCCCGGCCAGAGCACCGAATATTTTTGCGACATCAAGATGGATGGCTTGGCCTGCGCGCTCACCTATCAGGACGGATTGTTGGTGCGGGCACTGACGCGTGGCAATGGTACGGTTGGCGAGGACGTTACAACCAATGTGCGGACTATCCAGAGTGTGCCGCTGCGGCTGCGTTCTAATGCTATCAACGGCATATTTTTGCGTGGTCGTACGGAGATTCGTGGCGAGATTGTTATGCACAAAGAAGCGTTTGCAGCGCTCAATGCTGACCAGGCCAAGGCAGGAAAGCCGTTATTTGCTAACCCGCGCAATCTGGCGGCTGGCACTATCCGTCAACTTGATCCGGCGCTGGTTGCTGCCCGTCCGCTGACATTCCATGCCTATGACTTACTGCGTGATGACTCATCACAAGTGCCCACCAACGTGTTCGCCTACGAAACAATCCGTGGTCTTGGCATCTTAGCCAACCCGCGTGCCGAAATGTTTGGTTCGATTACTGAAGTTATGCAATTTGTGCGTCAGTGGGAGCAGGCTCGCAAAGATCTGCCGTTCAATACAGATGGCTTGGTCATCAAGGTCAATGATCGCCGGCAGTTTGCCGAACTAGGTATTGTGGGCAAAGCGCCGCGCGGTGCGGTGGCATTCAAATATGCCGCCGAGGAAGCGACGACTGTCGTGAAAGATATCGTGCTGAGTATTGGCCGTACTGGCGCAGCAACACCAGTGGCGGTGTTTGACCCGGTGGTGGTTGCTGGTACCACCGTGCAGCACGCCAGCTTGCACAACGCCGACGAGATTACCCGCAAAGATATCCGAATTGGTGATACGGTTATTATCTTCAAAGCCGGTGATATTATTCCACAGGTGCTTGAGGTATTGACCAAGCTGCGACCCAGGGGCACCAAGCCGTTTGACATGGAGGCCGAACTGCGACGTCAGTATCCAGAACTGGCATTCGAACGGCCCGAGGACGAAGTGGTTTACCGTGTCAAAGGCGCCAGTGGCACTATTTTGCTGAAGCAGGCGTTGGAGCATTACGCCAGCAAAGGTGCGCTCGATATCGACACGCTTGGTGAGAAAAATGCCGTGGCGCTGGTCGATGCTGACTTGGTGCATGATTTAGCCGATATCTACACCATTACGAGAGATCAACTGCTAGAAATTGAGCGCTTTGCCGAGATCTCGGCTCAAAAACTGGTTGATGCTATTGCCGACAAGAAGCGGCCACCACTCGAGCGTTTCGTGTACGGTTTAGGCATTCGCCACGTAGGAGTGCAGACTGCAATTGACCTCGTGAACCACTTCGGTTCGCTCGACGCCTTGCAGCACGCTACCATCGAGCAGCTTGAAGCAGTTGATGGTGTTGGCATAGTAGTTGCCGAGAGCGTGGCTGCCTGGTTTGCTGACGAAGATAACGTGGCATTACTTGAGAGATTCCGGCAACTGGGTGTCCAACCACGCTTTGAGAAGAAATCGGGCAAATTAGCCGGCCAGAATTTCGTGATTACCGGCTCGCTCGAGTCCATGGGCCGCGACCTGGCTGCCGAAAAAATCCGCGCGCTTGGTGGCACATTCCAGAGTAGCCTTGGCAAAGACACAGACTACTTAGTGGTCGGTGCAAACGTCGGAGCCAGCAAGCTCAAAAAAGCCGAAAAGTACGGCACGAAAATTATCGACGAAGCAGTCCTGCTGGGATTATTCAATGACAAAGCTGTCTGATATCGTATTTGTGACGGGTAATCCTGAAAAGGCCGAGCGCTTTGCTCGACATATTCGGATGGCCATTGGCCATGCGCCGGCCGAGCTTGACGAAATTCAAACACTCGATACTCGTAAATTAATAGAACATAAGGCGCGTCAAGCATACGAACAATTACAAAAACCAGTTTTAGTAGAAGATGTGGAGTTTGTGTTTCGTGCACTCGGAACCTTGCCAGGACCGTTTATAAAATATTTTGTACAGGTCGAAAACGGTGGTGAAAAGATGCGCCGGCTACTCGATGGATTTACCGATCGTGGTGCAACCGCATCGTGTACATACGCGTATTTTGATGGGCAAAATCTAGAGACATTTACCGGTAGTATAACTGGTGTAGTAGCGCAATCGCCGAGGGGTAGTCGTGGTTACGGTTTTGATAAAGTATTTGAACCTGATGGGTTTGGCGGAAAGACCGCCGGCGAACTAACTGGAAGTGAATACGATGATTACTACACGACCATCAAACCGTTCGCTGCCGTACGTGAATTTCTACAGGAGCTCAGTCGTGGCTAATCGGTCCAAGGGCGTCCAGCTCAACTGCTTCTCGCCGCCAGTGATGGTGGCGACATTGATTATTGAAACGTGCCTGGCGATATATACGCTATGGCGATACAAGCTCACGCCTATCACGCGGCTTGTTGTGTTGTCAGTTGGGGCATTGGCTGTCTTTCAGTTGTGCGAATACCACGTCTGCACCGGCTATGGGCCAAACGCGGTGCGTTGGTCGCGGGCCGGCTATGTGGCCATCAGTTTGTTGCCGCCGTTGGGCCTGCATATGCTGCATGTACTGGCAGGCAAAAAGGGTCGAAAACTAGTAATATTTGGATATCTTACGATGATCGGTTTTGTCACATATTTTTTGACATATCATGCGGCATTTATCGGCTATGCTTGCACCGGTAATTATGTGATTTTCCAGATTGGTGATCGGCCGGCCGTGGCTTATGGCCTGTATTATTACGGCTGGTTGCTGGTCGCAATTGTGTTGGGTGTGCGCTGGTCCAAGCAGCTAAAGGCTAGGAGCCTTAAGAAGGCCAAGAGTATCGAAGCGCTCATTATCGGCTACTTTGTGTTCTTGTTGCCGACGGCCATCGTCAACTCCATCGAGCCTGAAACTCGCCGCGGTATCCCTAGTATCATGTGCGGCTTTGCGGTGTTATTTGCGCTCATCTTGGTGCTGTATATCTTGCCGCAGATAGCATTGCGTCGCCAGATATTGCAGAAATAGAATTGTAGTATAGAATATCGATAATGAGTGAGCGACTAGGGGCAGTAGACGATTTTGAGATTAGGCAAGGAAATCTAAGCCAGGAGCAGTGGCGGCTACTGGGCCAATTGGCGACGACGTTTGGCGCAGAGTGTGTTGCCCTCGGAGGTGTCGCTGAGGCGGCAGAATCAGAGGAGCCCGTCATCCGAGTGAGTATCCGTGACTTTCAGGAGTTTGCAGTTGCACGGGGTACTAGTGCGCTGCAAGGGTCCAAGGCGTACACTAATTTGGCACGAATTGCCCAAAGGCAGCGACAGGAGTCCGCCGAGGATTTTAATACACGGTTGCCGAAGCTCGAGTTCGACGTGGTACCATCAGACTCGGTGCCGTGGTCGTGGGAGACTCACGAGCTGGACGGTCTCGATGTGCTGAGTCTCAAAAGGTATGTTGCTGCTGTTGATGGATTCCTGGGTCGGATGTCTAAATCGGGTCAAGGAAAGATTTACTACTCCCTGGGGCACATGATTGGTCCCAAAACACTTAGTTTTTGGCGCGATTTTGCAGATAGCTATAACCCCGACGGGGCTTGACAATTTAGCACGATCGATTATGCTAGAGCTAATCGTGCGCTACAGCGGCGCGATAACAAAAATTTCATAAAACAAAATTTGCATCCATCCGCCGCAGGGTGGGCGCGCACGAAAAACCGGACCCCTTAGTGGTCCGGTTTTATGATCTGGTATACTCAAGCATAAGAGGAAAACACATATGATTAAGTATTACTACAAAAGTCTTCGCACCGACAGTCCTCGGGAGCTCAGTGATTACAAGCGTGGTGCTTGGGTCTACGTCGAGACACCGACCAGTGATGAGCTGCAAACGCTGGCTGAGAAATTCAAGCTCGACGAGAGTATTTTGCGTGACGCGCTCGACGAGAACGAGATGCCCCGCCTTGAGAAAGAGGATGACGTTAGCTACATTTTTGTACGCTTTGCACTCAACAATAGCGAGGGTGAACTTGTCACCAAGCCGTTGCTGTTTGTGTTTGGCACGGAGTTGTTGATGACTATTTCGCTGGTACGTCTGCCGCCACTGGCCGCGTTCATGCAGGGCAAGATTGACTTTGCGACAACGCAGCGTGCCAAGCTGGTGCTGCAGATCTTAAACCTCATTTCCGATCATTACGACACCTACATTAGCGCTACTAGCAAGCAAATCAAGCGTATCCGGGCGCATTTACGCAATCACGAAATTGGTAACCAAGATTTCATTGAATTTGTGAATATCGAGGATGAACTGAACGAGTTCTTGTCGGCGCTTATTCCTACCAATGCTACGTTGCGGCGGTTGCTGCTAGGGCGCTACATGCCGCTCTTTGAGGAAGACCAAGATATTGTCGAAGACTTGCTACTTAACAACGAACAAAGCATCGAGGCGTGTAACAGCAATCTCAAATCAGTCGCCAACATCCGCGATGCGTACACCAGCATTAGCGCAAACAACCTAAATCGTACTATTAAGATCCTGACCATTGCTACGGTAATGCTCAACATTCCCAATGTGTTATTTCAGATGTATGGTATGAATGTTGACTTGCCGTTCCAGCATCACGCTTGGGCTTTCACGGCCCTGATGATCTTTAGTGTGTTGTTGCTGCTCGGCGTCGCATGCTACGGCCATCGCAAAAAGATTTTCTAACAAAAATGCCCGTCTTGTGACGGACACTTTTGCTGGTGGAGCATAAGGGACTCAAACCCTTGACCTCCTAGCTGCCAGCCAGGCGCTCTAATCAACTGAGCTAATGCCCCGCATTGCCTCCCCAATAATACCGGAAATTTCTGCGAGTTCAAGCTGTATATGAGTCCCGGCACAGCTTACGGTGCATACCCCCTTGTAGTTTGTTTTGGTTGTAGGTTTGCCGATAGTTCGCTTATCTACATAGCACAAATAAAAATTACTCCTCGGGATTTTCGTGATATCCATCCAATGTGCAATTAGCTCATTTTGATTTTGGTCTGCGCGGCACTGTATACGAGCGTGCATAGATTCGGGCCCAATACCATAGCATGTATGTAATAAATCAATGTATAGCTGGATAATCACGGGACTAGTGCTGGCGAGCTTGGGTGCGCGTGACCGTTGCCATTTTGTGCCCTCGCCTAAATACAGCATTGCAAGTGCTACAATAGGTCATATAACGAGGAGGGTGTATGGGCGGATTGATTGTTTTTCTTATCATTGTCGTACTGATGATCGTGATATTGGGTGTACGTGTCATTAATCAATACGAGCGCGGCGTGGTGTTCCGGCTTGGCAAAGTCCGTGCTGAGGTCAAGCAGCCGGGTCTGCGGCTGATCATCCCGATTGTCGACCAGATGCATAAAGTCAGCATGCAGATCGTGACGCTACCGGTCGATAGTCAGAAGATTATCACTAAAGATAACGTGTCTATCGATGTCTCGGCCGTGGCGTACTACCAGGTGACTGATCCAATCAAATCGGTTGTCGAGATTCAGAACGTGGTCTCGGCCACCTATCAGATTGCCCAGACGACGGTTCGTAATATTGTCGGTCAAAGTGCGCTCGATGATGTGCTGAGTGAGACCACCGCCATCAACGAGAAGATCAAGATTGTGCTGGAGGCTGCCACCGAGAAGTGGGGCATATTAGTCAGTACTGTTGAGGTCAAAGATATTCAATTGCCGGATAGCATGCAGCGTGCGATGGCCAAGCAGGCCGAGGCTGAGCGCGAGAAGCGTGCCAAGGTTATCGCCGCCGAGGGTGAGCAGCTTAGTGCTGCCAAGCTCGGCGAGGCTGCCGACATCATTGCGGCGCACCCGATTGCACTGCAGCTACGCAACCTGCAGGTTATGAGTGACATCGCAGTCGAGAAAAACAGTACTATCATCTTCCCTAGCCAATTCCTCGATACTATCGATAGCGTCAAAAAGTTCATGAGCAAAGAGGGCTAATCGGCGTAGATGAAGGGATTTGGCACGACACACGAGCACAGTGACGACGACGCACACGTTAATACCAGCGGCGTCAACGCGAACCTGAATAGTTTGCGGGCAGCTGTGCTGGGCGCCAACGACGGCATTGTGTCGGTGGCTAGCATCGTACTGGGGGTGGCCGGTGCGACCGATAGCCGAGGGGCTGTCTTTACGGCTGGTCTAGCTGGTCTGGTGGCCGGTGCGTTGTCGATGGGGGTGGGCGAGTATGTTTCGGTTAGCACGCAGCGTGATACCGAGCGGGCCTACATTAGCCACGAAAAATGGGAACTCAAAACCAAGCCGGACGAAGAATTGGCCGAACTGGCAGAGATGTATCAGGCTAAGGGCTTGAGTGTTGCCACGGCCAGGCAAGTAGCACACGAGCTGACTGCCCACGATCCACTGAAAGCTCATCTGGCAGTCGAACTCAATATCGATGAGTCTGACCTCACTAATCCGTTGCAGGCAGCCATTGCTTCGTTATTCTCGTTTACGGTCGGCGCGCTTATTCCGCTTGTGAGCATTATTTTCGTGCCAATTCATTTGCGGTTCCCGGTCACATTTATGGCGGTTACTGCTGCTCTGATTTTGACCGGCTATTTGAGTGCCACGGCTGTCGGTGCTTCACGACGCCGGGCCATTCTGCGGGTTGTGGTCGGCGGTGCTTTGGCGATGATTGTGACGTATGGCGTTGGTCATGTATTTGGTACAGCAATCGGCTAGTAGCCGGATAGATAACATAGCTTCTCTCGTACAGTGGCTTGCTACGCTTTCGCATCCAGTTGGTGTCCGGGGACCAAAGAAAATACCCCAGCTTCTGCTTGGGGTATTTTCTTTGGTGGCTCCTCCCAGACTCGAACTGGGGACACAAGGCTCTTCAGGCCTCTGCTCTACCAACTGAGCTAAAGAGCCATTAGCTGACCACTGTATTTTAGGAGAAAAACACAAAGTGAGCAAGGTGACTTGCTCAGAAACGGTATTATAGTTATAATCTATCTCTGTTATGCGGGTGTAGCTCAGTTGTTTAGAGCGCGTCCTTGCCAAGGACGAGGCCAGGGGTTAGAGTCCCCTCACCCGCACCACATAAAGTACCCGAGTATAGCCCGGGTATTTTATTTTGGCTCTGACGGTATTTATCTTGCCGGAATATTGGCCTATGATGGAGCTGCAAGTGGAGGTGTGCTATGCGGAAGATCATCGTACTAGAATTTATAACTATTGATGGCGTTATGCAGGCACCAGGCGGTCCGGAGGAAGATCCAGCGGCGAAGTTTGAATTCGGAGGCTGGCAAGCGCCTTTTATGGAAGACGAGGCGGCCAATGCGGTGACGGGGCCAGCGCTCAAAGCCGATGTGGAGTTCCTGCTGGGCGGTTACACGTTTGGGATTTGGTCCGATTACTGGCCTAAGCATGGCGATGTCTGGTCGTTCATTAACGATAATATGAAGTACGTGCTATCCACGACAAAGACCGAAACGAACTGGCAGAACACCAAGTTCTTGCGGGGCGTGGAAGATCTCAAGGAGCTGAAGGACTCAGACGGTCCCGACCTCCATGTGTGGGGCAGCAGTAAGCTGGTGCAATTGCTCCTCGCCAACGATCTGGTCGACGAACTCTGTCTTATGACCTACCCCATTATACTTGGCCAGGGCAAAAAACTCTTTGCTGATGGTGCAGCTCCGAGAACCTTTACCCTCACCGAAAGTCACGTTGGTGAGGCCGGCATTATCGTTGCTCGTTACGCCCGAGCGGGAGAAGTTAAAACTGGCACTGTCGCGCGGATAATACCTGGGAAGAGCAACCGCCACACGTATAAGAAGTGTCACTATAGCGCAAATATCGATGTTCTGATCAGATCAATATATGATTTTTGTCTGCCACATTAAGTGGAGGTATGGTTATTGGTATTTTGCTTTGTTGATTATCAATCAGCCATCCAAAAATTTTAAGTAGATTCTGTTCAGTTGCACCAAATATACGATTCATTCATTGCGTTAGCTGGTATACTAAAACCATGCAAAAGATAGCTACTAGGCTGTTTATCTACTCTTCAATTATCTTCGGTGTACTAGGTATTCTAGTGGTTCTTACATCTTCGGAGAGGGATATCGATAACTCTGACCTCAACAAACTATTGATGAAGCTCCTAATGATAACTGTTTTTATCATTCTGCCCTCATTTGCGTTAAGTGTTGCTAGTAAATACTTAAAAGGTAAACCCTAGTTCAAACTGAAGTATAACTTCGCACCAAAGTTATACTTTCGTTAACAATGCTGCACCACATAGATTATTACAGCAAACCACTATCTTTATAGCTGGTAGTTTTTTGTTTTATCCGGGCTATGTCACGAGAAAGCATAGCTTGGTAGAGCAAACAACTAAGTGAACACTTTGAGTGACCTATAATCGGGGTGGTGTACCCCTTTTGACTGGTAAGTGCACGGCTGCAGCTAGAAATCCAACAGCGCCCAGGTTATTCGGGGAGTATACTCGCTCATGTTATTAATGTAGGCAAGGAGCGTATGGGCGTATTTGAATTTGGGCGGACACCACTGGAGTTCGGTGTACGACAGGCGAAATGGCTAGGTGGGCTGGTGCAGCAGGATGCAGTCCAGCAGCGGGTTGAACGAGCACCGCGTGTGGCCGGCGAGCTAGCTGCCAACTATGCGCCCCGGGCATATTTTCTAGGTAAGGCCGTTACTCAAAGGGCCCTTTCGACGAGCAAACCGTTCCTGGCATTTGGCGTTGGGTTTGCAGAAGAGATCATCTATGGGCCGAACCAGCGGCATTATATCGACCATCTGCCATTTGCGGCGGTGCGCGATCGTGTCCATAAAGCCTCGCGTACGGCGCTTGGTTCGCTTGCGAGTAGCGAGCAGAATGACATCAAGCGAGGTACTTTTGCGGCTCTTGAGCTGGCTGCTGCTGTCGAGACTATGGCTGAATTCAGTGCTTCTGCGGCGGCTGAAGAGGCGCCTAGGGTTGGTGAGGTTGTAGCCATGTTACCCGAGACGGAACATGGTGCACGTGTTGCCGAGCAAGTCGTAACGAAGGGTCTCAGACCAGTGGTTGACGCGTTCAATGGGGAAGTTATTCCATTTAGGTCTGTAGATAATTCATCGCACGGCTAGAGGAAACTGCCCAGGTTCGCTATACTGGTGCCTGTGTTGCTTGCACGGCGCCTTGGCGGAGTAGTTACGCAGCGGTCTGCAAAACCGCGTACAGGGGTGCAAATCCCCTAGGTGCCTCCATATTTTTTATGAAAACCGAATTAGCTGGTTGTGTAGTACTTGATGATTACGGCAGGATACTGCTCTTGCACCGTAGTACTGACAAATTGTCGCAGTGGGAACTGCCCGGTGGCAAAATTGAGCCTGATGAGCTGGCCGAGCAGGCGGCTGTCAGAGAATTAGCTGAAGAATTGGGTGTTGAGGTTCGGCTGACACGAGCACTGGGTAGCGGCGAGTTTGTGCACGACGAGCAGGAGTATCGCTATACCTGGTTCCAGGCAGTAGTCCACGCTGGAGAGTTGGGCGTACGAGAGCTGGGACTGTTTGATGATTTTGATTATTTTGAGCCGGAGGATATGATGAGCCTGGCGTTATCCGAGAATATGCAAGTACTGCTGCCAAAAATACTATCCGGAGAAGTAGCTCTCGAGACTTGAAAGGTAGTATAATCTGCTGAGTAACCATTCCGGGCGAGTGGCGGAATTGGTATACGCGGCGGACTTAAAATCCGCTGGCTGAATAAGCCTTGTGGGTTCAAGTCCCACCTCGCCCACCAAAAGTAGAGCCTCCCAGTAGGGAGGTTTTGCTTTTGTGCTAGGCTGGGGCTTGAACGAGTGTGCCAGTGGCACACCCCGGACCCGAAGCCCAGCGACCGTGGAGCTGGGTTGTCGTGGCCAGCGCATTTTGCGCTCGGCGACAAGGCAAGTCCCACCTCGCCCACGTCTAACTGCTACAATAGCTAAACGATGTATGAGTTTTTTCAGAAGCCGGTAGCCGCTGTTGTTGGTTTGCTTGTATTGCTGCTGGTTGTTGCAGGTGCAGTTGGCTGGCACGGATATACTAGCCCGAAACGTGTCTTTGACGATATGCTGGTCAACAATCTGACCACTTCGGCCGTCACCAAAAGTACCATCAGCACCACCTCGACGACAGCCAGCTTGCAGCAAGCCAATCTACAATTAGGCGGCACCGATGCCACTCGCTGGCTCGTGACAATCGAGCAAAAATCCGGCAGTGTAACTACCGAAAGCATCGGTACTAAAGGTGCGGGCTACGTGCGCTATCTCAATATCGCAGGCGCACAAAAGTCAGCCAACTACACATCGCTGCTCAACGTTTGGGCCAAGGCAGGTAAGAGCGATACAGACACCTCACTCAGTAAGTTATTTAGCCAAACAATGCTCGATGTGTCCGCCGCACCGGCGCCGCCCATCGGTAATATAAATCCAAGCGATCGTGCCGAGATCCTTACCTACATCAAAAACGAAGATGTTTTTACTCCCGACTACGGCAAGGTTAAGACTGCGCAAATCAACGGCCGCAAAGTGTACGAATATGGCGTGGCCGTGAAGCTGGCACCGTACCTGCGCATGATGCAAGCCTTTGCCCATACCTACGGCCTAAAGGATCTGGATGCGGTAAATCCGTCGGACTATCAGAGTGTCCAGCCAGTGACCATAAGTGTGTCCGTTGACGTGCTATCACACCAGATGGCTCGAGTTACCTACGCTACGAATGGCTTTAGTGAAACGTATAGTGATTATGGTATAGCTAGGCCTATCCAACTGCCCACGCATACTATCAGCACGGCCGAGCTCCAGAAACGCCTCACTGCCGCGCAATAAGCTGGTCGGAGCCAAGAGTGTCAGTGTATACTGGCACTAATCATGAGCACTATCGTTGCCAATTTTTATGCCTTGTATGGCTTTCAGGCCCCGCGCCGACTGGTAGCGCTGTATCGCCAGGCTGGTGGGCCACTGCACTACATCGGTACATATTGGACAACGCAAAACTTTGCGGCCGTAGAGCCTGATACCAGCGCCGCGTATGCCGGCCTGTCGCGTTGGCTTGGTATTGGCATGCTGTGTCAGTTGCTGCTAGGGCTTGTGCTGGTATACACCGGCATCGTCGACGACCGGGCTGGGCTTGGGTACTTTGGCACGGCAATAGTGCTATCGTACCCGATCGTCTGGGCGCAGCTGCTGTTTTTTGGCACGATTGGCTGGCGCGTGATTCACCCAAAGCGTACCGGCAAGGCGTTGCTGACATCGATTCTGGAGGGCCAAGTGCGAACGCTGCGATCTCGCAACGAGTTTTCGCTGGTTGCTGTGGCAGGCAGCGTGGGCAAGACATCGACCAAATTGGCAATTGCCCAAGTGCTTGCGGCAAGCGGCAGGCGCGTGCGGTACCAAGAGGGTAATTACAATGATCGGTTAACGGTGCCGTTGATATTTTTTGGCGAAACCGAGCCCGGTATCTACAATCTGCCGGCTTGGCTGGCGCTTGTGTGGCGCACTAGTCGGGCGCTCAAACGAGCGTATCCGTACGATGTAGTGGTGGTCGAGTTGGGGACGGACGGTCCTGGGCAAATCGCGCAGTTCGCCTACTTGCACCCCGAGTTATCGGTGGTCACTGCTGTCGCCGAAGAGCACATGGAGTATTTTGATACCATCGAAGCCGTGGCGCGCGAAGAGCTGAGTGTGTTTGAGTATTCTGCGCGAGTGCTGGTCAACACTGACGACGTGCCGGCGCATTTCTTGCAATACGACAGCTACCAGTCGTATGGAGCCAAGCCAAGTGCATCGTACAAAGTAAAATTGGACGGCGGCGTGACGGCGAGCGGTCAAAAACTGACCGTATCGGCCGGCCTCAAAAAGATGACGGTTCAAACACATTTTTTGGGTGAGCAAGGTGCCAAGATCATACTCGCCGCTGCTACCGTGGCTGACATGCTGGACGTCGAATGGTCGTCGCTGGCGCCGATACTCGAATCGTTGCAGCCCTTTGCCGGACGTATGCAGTTACTAGCCGGCGTCGAGGGTTCAACGCTCATAGACGATACCTACAACGCTAGTCCATCGGCCGTCCGTGCCGCGCTTGACGTACTCTATAGTATGGATTCGCCGCAGCGTATTGCCATCCTGGGCAGCATGAACGAGTTGGGCGATATCAGTCCCGCGGCCCATGCTGACATTGGCGCTTATTGTGACCCCCAAAAACTTAGTTTGGTTGTAACTATTGGCGCGGAAGCTAAGACACACCTAGCACCTGCGGCCGCGCAAGCGGGCTGTGAAGTCAAAAGTTATACCGACGCCCATAAGGCCGGCAAGTTCGTGCAGTCCCAGCTCAAAAAATATGCCGTGGTGCTGGCTAAAGGCTCGCAAAACGGCGTCTTTGCCGAGGAAGCCCTAAAGCCGCTGCTTGCCGACAAGGCTGACCAGGCCAATCTAGTTCGCCAGTCAGATTATTGGATGAGACTCAAGCGCTCGTAGAACGAGCGAGTGCCATTTGTGCCAGTTGGTCGCAGAGTGCCGGCATAGTAGTGCCCGCGACGGCAGCGGCTTTGGGCAGTAAGCTTTGGCCGGTCATGCCCGGCAATGTATTGATTTCGAGCACCACAAGACCCTGTGTTGGACTGACAATCATATCCGTGCGACTCAGGTCTCGACAGCCACACAGAGTGTGTACTTTTAGTGCGAGCTTCTGCGCCTGTCTCTGCAGGCTCTTGTCGATATGCTGCGGTGGACATAATTCCTGCGTGGCGCCGTTGTATTTGTTTTCATAATCAAACTCGCTACTTACAGGTGGGACTATTTCAATAACCGGCAACGCGCGGCTGCCCAATATCCCGATGGTTATTTCAGTGCCATCAATGAGCTCTTCGAGCAGCAGTTGGCTGTGGCGCCCAAAAGCTGCGTCGATAGTATGCCGTGGCGCTTGTGTGATGTCTCGAATAATGAATGTATCAATGCTCGAACCTCCGTCGAATGGTTTTAGTACGAAAGGTTTTTGGCTGAGCGGGTGATGCCATATGTTCATGGCATCTACTAATGCACCCTCGGCGAGTGGTATGTCGTGTTGTCCGGCCAAGGCGCGAAACCGTGCCTTATCAAAACACAGCTCCGAGCTGGCGATGTCGGAGCCGACATAGGGTATGCCCTTCGCTTCCAGTAATTTTTGAATGGTACCATCCTCGCCACCAGCGCCATGGAGCACTGGAAATGCGACGTCAGGCGCATCCAGATCAGCAATAGTGTCGTGAGCCGGATCAAAGATACGGACGGTGTAACCGGCTTGTGCAAGTGCATCGGCGACAGCTGCACCAGAGCGCAGTGATACATCGCGCTCTGGTGATAGTCCACCGGCAATAACGGCAACAGTAGTCATGTTGTCAGTATACAGTGCATTGTCCCTATGGTAGGATGATATACTAGATACGACTATGGGGAAAATACAACGGGCAGTTGCATTCTTTTGGGTGCCACAGTACGTGGTTCTTTTTGTGGCGGTCATATTACTCGTGAATGCCGCCAACCCTCAGACTGCGCTGCCGGTTCTTGTGAATACCCAGGCTCGGTCGTTTATTGTGCCGGCCAGCGACGACACTTTGCCAACCGCTACACTCAGGCCACTTGCTCCGTTACTCGTGCACATCCCACCGGCACAAAACGTGTCGCCGCCACCTGGTGTGCCTAAGCCTGGCACGAATCCTATCAGCAATGCGCCTATCGATTGCACTGCTCGGCCGTGTATCGCGCTCAGTTTTGACGATGGGCCCATGCCACCGACAACCGACGGAGTGCTGGATATTCTGGAACAAGAGCAGGTCCGAGCATCATTTTTCTTAATCGGTAAGAACATCGCCGGTCACGAGGCTGAAGTCCAGCGTATGACTGCCGATGGTTTTGAGATAGGTAACCATACCTGGAGCCACACAGACATGACCACGCTCACGCCGCAACAGGTCAAAGACGAGCTCGTTAAAACACAACTGGCGATTGTTGATGCTGGCGGTCCCGCGCCGACATTGTTTCGCCCGCCGTACGGTGCCGTTGACCCAGCGGTTGTGGCGCAGGCGGGTCTGCAAACGGCCTTGTGGAATGAAGACCCGCGCGATTGGCAGGCGACCGATCTGCCGACACTCATCCAGACCATTGTCGGTCAGGCTCAGCCGGGCGGTATTATCGACATGCATGATACGCACCAAATTACAGTTGACGCGTTGCGCCCGGCCATCGACCAGCTCAAGGCCCGGGGCTTTCAGTTTGTTACGGTAACGCAGCTGATGCGCTCTCGTATTCGTCCTGGCACTGCACCGTTCTATGGCTACAATGCTGGTTATTATCATTTTCCGCCAAGCCTGCCGCCGCAATAGCGCCTCTGTTATACTTGAGACACGATGAAACGATACAATCCAAAAGATATTGAACCAAAGTGGCAGGGCGTTTGGGACGAGACCGGCCTGTATACGGCCGATTTGCACAGCGATAAGCCCAAATATATTGCCATGAGTATGTTTAACTACCCCAGTGGGGCTGGCATCCATATTGGGCACGCCATGAACTACACTATTTCCGATGTGAAGGCGCGCTTTAAGCGCCAGCAAGGCTACGAGAGCTATCATCCGGTTGGCTGGGATGCCTTCGGTTTGCCTGCCGAAAATTATGCGATCAAGGCTGGCGTGTCGCCACAGCAGAGCATGGCTACCATCATTCCTAGCTATCACAAGCAGTACAAGGCCATGGGCTGGAGTAACGACTGGGAGAAGGAAATCGCCACGCACCTGCCAGAGTATTACAAATGGACACAATGGATTTTTGAGCAGATGTTTACGCACGGCCTGGCTTATCAGGATAGTCGCATGCAGTGGTGGTGTGAGATCGATAATAGTGTACTGGCTAACGAGCAAGTCATTGATGGCAAATGCTGGCGTCACGACGGCCCCGACGATCCACTAGTCGAGAAAAAAGAAGTCAAACAGTGGTTCTTCAAGATCACTGACTACGCTGATGAATTACTAGAAGCTATCGATGATCTGGACTGGACCGACAGCGTCAAGCTGGCCCAGAAGAACTGGATCGGCAAAAGCAAGGGTGCCGAAATCGACTTTGCTACTGATGCAACCGATCAAAAAATTACCGTATTCACGACTCGCCCCGATACGCTATGTGGTGCCACATTCTTGGTGCTGGCTCCTGAGCACGAACTAGTCGAGCAGATCACCGGCCCCGGCCAGCGGGCGGAAGTTGAGGCGTACCTCAAGACTACCCAGAAGAAGTCCGAGCTGGAACGCCAGACGAACAAAGACAAGACAGGTGCGTTTACGGGCGCGTACGCGGTCAACCCAGTGAACGGTCAGAAGATACCCATCTGGATTGCCGATTACGTGCTGGAAGGTTACGGCACGGGTGCCATTATGGCTGTGCCCGCACATGATGAGCGTGATAGCGAATTTGCCCTCAAGTTTAATTTGCCAATCGTCCGGGTTGTTCAAAATGATGCGCCTGACGAAGCATACACTCACGACGAAGGCGTCATGATAAATTCTGGTGAGTTTGACGGACAAGCCTCGAGCGACGCCCGTGAAAACATCGTGAAACATTTGGCCGAGCGGGGTAAGGCGACCGAAAAGGTCAACTACAAAATGCGTGATTGGAGTGTCAGTCGTCAGCGCTACTGGGGTGCGCCAATCCCGATTGTCAATTGCGACAAGTGTGGTGCTGTACTGGTACCCGAAAAAGATTTACCAGTGGTGTTGCCAGAGTTGGACGATTTCCAGCCCAGCGGCGATGGCCGCAGCGCGCTGGCGCGCGCCACTGACTGGCTGAAGGTTGATTGCCCGCAGTGCGGCGGTCCAGGCGAGCGCGAAACCGACACACTCGACACCTACATATGCAGCAGCTGGTACATGTATCGTTATCTCGACCCGCGCAACCAAGAGGCCATTTTTGATAGCGAAACCATCAAGAAGTGGGAGCCCATCGACTTCTACAACGGCGCCGACCATGCCACGGCCCACCTGCTCTACGCTCGTTTCATCGGCCATTTCTTCAAGAAGTTGGGTCTAGTCAATCAGCCGGAGCCCTTCAAGCAATTCTTGTTTAACGGCAAAGTTACGGCGGCTGACGGCACCATGTTTAGTAAAAGCAAGGGTAACGGTGTTGACCCGCTCGAGATCATCAACCAAGGTTACGGCGCAGATGCGCTGCGTACCTATCTGATGTTTGCGGCGCCACTCGACACCTGGATCAAGTGGGATCCGCAGGGCGTACCTGGCACACATCGCTTTTTGTCGCGTGTCTGGACGCTGGCGCAAGAATACCTAGAAGCCGACCCGCGCGAGGTTAGCGACGATCAGCAGAAACAGTTGCTGCGTACCACGCACCACATGATTCGCAAGATGACTGAAGATATTGAGGAGAACCACTACAATACTGCTATCGCAGCCGCCATGACCGCTGTCAATGAACTGTACAGGTACAAAATCGAGTTCTTGGGTCGGAGTGATAGCTGGCAGCGGGCGCTCGAAGCGGTTGTGACGTGCATTGCACCATTTGCGCCACACATGGCCGAAGAACTATGGCTCCAGCTGGGACACCACCTTAGCGTTCACAAAGACACCTGGCCTGAGTGGGACGAAGCGTATCTGATACAGGACACTATCACGGTAGCCGTGCAGATTAATGGCAAGCTGCGTGGTGAAATCCAGGTGGCGGCAGACACTGCCGAGACAGATATTGTCGCCGCTGCTCAGGCTAACGACAAAGTTAAGGTGCACATAGAGGGCAAGCAAGTCGTCAAGAGTATCTATGTGCCAGGCAAAATCGTCAACCTCGTGGTTCGCTGACGTCTCACCCTTGTTTTTAGGGGTGAATTTCGTTACAATAGTCCTAAGTTTTAACATAATGTGTCCGTTTGCACGCGGACAAGGAGCACTAATTAACAATGGGTAAACCAAAGAAACGAACCAGTCCACGCAAGACCGGCACCCGCCGCAGCCACCTGGTTCTCAAGCTGGCCCGCAAGGTCAACAGCAAATCACCAGTCAAAGTTGCGACTACTCGTCGCGAAACTGGCAAAGTCGCCTAGCGTGGCGGCTGCGTCTTGGGGTACACTAGTACCGAGACGCGCTCAACCTAAACACGTTTAACAATAACTATGGCATCCAATCGTCACCTTGGTCGCATCATTGCACTACAAACCCTGTACGAACAGGAGTTTCGTAGCGACGCTGGTGATACGAGCTACGATATCGCCGATATTTTGGCTCGGAATGTCAAGCGTTACGAAAAGCTAGTTGACGATGTCGATTTTATTGATCAGTTAGTGCATGGTGTGCTCGCTAACCAGGCAAAGCTTGATGCCACGCTGCAACCCATCGCGCCCGAGTGGCCTATCGACCAGATTGCCCGCATGGATCGCACCATCTTGCACATCGGGCTCCACGAGCTCGAAAACCCCAACGGCGTACCCCCCAAGGTTGTTATTAACGAAGCCATTGAGCTGGCCAAGGCGTTTGGCAGCGAAAATTCCAGTAAATTCATCAACGGCGTACTCGGTACGGCGCTCCGCAACATAGACCCAGCCAGCGATACCAAAGCCGAAAAGACCGCCACCAAATCAACAGCTAAGAAAGCAAACGACCAGACCGCATGAAACGACCCAAACCACTCAGAGGCTTCAAAGACTTCGTATCCAAACGACGTCCGATTATTGACGAGGTCGTACACGAAACAACATCTGGCGGCATCGTCTTCCGTCACAATGAGAAAACCAAAAAGCTTGAGATCTTGCTGATTCAGGACGCCAAAAACCGTTGGACAATTCCCAAGGGTCATGTCGAGGAGGGCGAAGAGCCGCCCCAGACGGCTGAGCGCGAAATCCGCGAAGAGACTGGCTTGCAGGAAATGAAGGTCATGGATTGGCTGGGCAAGGTCAATTTTCGGTATCGCCGCAGTCACACACTGGTGCTCATGACCATGCACATTTATTTGGTCGAGGGCAAAGGCGATACCGACAAACTCGAAGGTGAGGATTGGCTGACCGACATCAAATGGCTGACGTCCACCGATGCTATCGATAAGATTGCTTACGACGATATCGGCAAGCTGATGCTTATTGGAATGAAGAAGATCCGCGATGCAAGATCTTAGTGCCTATCAATCATTTGCAGCCGAAAAGTTGGGTGTCACATTCAACGATATCGGCCTGCTGCTAACGGCCTTCACGCACCGCAGTTACCTCAACGAGCACAAAAAGACGGTTAGCGAACACAATGAGCGCTTAGAATTTTTGGGTGACGCTGTGCTGGAGCTGGTAGTGACAGAGTACCTGTTTGGTAATTACAGTGAACCCGAGGGCATCCTGACTAACTGGCGGAGTAGCTTGGTGCGCACTGAGAGTATTAGTGCCGCTGCTAGCCGTTATGGCTACGAGGCGTTGCTACGTCTCAGTCGTGGCGAGAAGCGCGGCAGTGACCGCGCTCGCGAACAGATTCTCGCCAACACCTACGAAGCCGTGCTAGGCGCGCTCTATCTGGATCAAGGCTATGATGAGTCCAAGCGCTTTATCCACGAGAGCCTGATTGTCACGTTCAAAGAAATCTTGGAGACCGGCTCCTGGATGGATCCTAAGTCGCATTTGCAAGAACTGGCCCAAAGCGTCGACAATGCCACGCCAGTCTACAAAGTACTCGAGGAAGTCGGCCCCGACCACGACAAGACCTTTACGGTTGGTGTCTTTGTCGCGGATACGTTACGTGGCCAAGGCAACGGCCCCAGCAAGCAAGCCGGCCAACAAAAGGCCGCCGAAGCCGCCCTAACCTACTACACCAAAACTGCACAAGCCTAGTCGTTGACTTTGGCATCTGGCTATTATGCTATAAGCATAAGCGTATTAATGAGTGCAGGCGTAGCTAGCGGACACAGTGGTATAGGAGCGGGCCGGTAGTAAACTGGCGCTCATTTACTCATTGACAACAGGGGTCATTAACGATACAATGAATCGGTCTTATTAAAGTATCTAAAGGAGAATAGGGATGTTAGTCATTCGTATGCAGCGAACTGGCCGTAAAGGTCACGCTCAATTCCGCGTTGTCGTTCAAGACAGTCGCCGGACCCCTACCAGTGGACGTGTTGTGGCGCTCATTGGCAGTTATAATCCACACACTAAAGTCGCTAGCCTCGACAAAGAGAAGGCTGCACTATACCTGAGTAATGGCGCTCAGCCATCCGAGCGTACCGCCCGCTTGCTGACTGCCGAGGGTGTCAAATTGCCCGAGTGGGTCAAGTTGTCTGGCGCCAAGTCCGGCAAACTACGTAACCCAGAAAAGCTGCGCAAAAACCGTCCAACCGAACCCGAAGCAGAAGTGCCTACTGAAGAGCCTGCGGGCGAAGTAGAAGCTGAAGCTCCAACCGAACCCGAGGCCGTCGCCGAGGCCGCTGAGCCTGAGGCACCCGCCGAAACCCCGGCCGCCTAATTACTGGTTGCCGTGATTTGGTATACTAGAAGCACGGAAGAGAATGGGAGCTTGCTCACATTATCCGAGTACTGAAAAGTGTATCCGTAAGATATACTAGTACTGTTACCTAAGTCGAGGAGGAGTATCCCATGAGTAGTAGCATCGACCAGCAATTTGTTGAATATGTCGTAAAGTCGCTTGTCGGCAAACCGGACGCCGTTCAGGTCGAGCGCAGTGTGGACGAAAAGGGTGTACTGCTTGAACTCACCGTCGACCCCGAAGATCTTGGCCGTGTGATTGGTAAGCGTGGTGCTACCGCGCAGAGCTTACGTACACTATTGCGTGCTCTAGGCACTAAAAACGACGCTCGCTACAACCTCAAGATTGTCGACAATGGCGAACCTCGTCCGCCTCGCGAGGATGCCGGTGCGGTCAGTCGCCCGGCACCTGTAGTCAGTGATGACACGGCAGCGGTTGATGATGTCGTAGCCGACGAACCCGTTGCTGACGAGCAGGAACCCGAAAGCGATGTCGTGAGTAAGACTCGCAAAGAACTTGAAGATCTCGACGATCTCGACGTCTAGCCCATAAGCCACTCGCCTCGCGGATTCCTCACCAAAGCTAGGCCAAAATATTGGGCCGGTCTTCCTGGCCAGTGCACGGTAGCTATTCTAGGCTTGAAATACAGAAGTCGGTTGGTTATAGTAGTCAACAGTCGATCTAAAACGACCGAAGTTTAAAACAAAAACAAATCAGCTCATGCGAGCCAATCGCAGCGACATTCGCTATGGTTGGGAGCTTTATGTGACAGACGGAACCCCAGCAGGGGTTCTTTTTGTATATTATCGCGCTAGCAAAACGAAGTAACGTCCTGTCCAAACCGCTCCTTTCCTATACGACAGGCTGGTTTGGTACAATAGAAGTTGATGATAGAAGCTACTAACCTCAGCCGCACTATTTGGATCGTGGTGGCCTCACTGCTGGTGGTGTTTGCACTGTTTGCTGCCTATAAGATATTTATCGAGCAACACGACACAGTTCAAAGCCAAGCCTGCCAGGATATGCGCACGTCACGTGATCTGTCGTTTGATGAGGCAATATGCACAGGGACCAGACGCTGAAGATCCAAATTATTACACTGTTTCCCGAAATGTTCGACGGAGTGCTAGGCAGCAGTATGCTGTGGAAGGCGGCTGAGCGGGGCATTGCCGACTATAGCTTTATCAACCTGCGTGACTACGGCCTCGGTCCGCGACACCAGGTAGATGACACGCCATATGGCGGTGGCGATGGCATGCTGCTCATGATAGAACCCCTTGTGGCTGCTGTAGAGGCCGCTAAGACCATTGATCCGTCGGCACGAGTCATCCTGCCGACTCCCAGAGGTGAGGTATACAGGCAGTCTCATGCGAAAGCCCTAGCGGCCTCTGGCGAGGGCCTCATTCTGGTGTGTCCCCGATACGAAGGTTATGATGAGCGCATCACTAAATGGATTGACCAGCAATTCTGTATTGGTGGTTACATACTGACCGGTGGTGAATTGCCGGCGATGATTGTCATCGATAGTGTAGTGCGTTTACTGCCGGGTGTCCTGGGGGGTGCAATGAGTGCCGAGATTGAGTCATTCCAGGACGATGACGAGAATATCGAGTTCCCGCAGTTTACCCGACCCGAAGTCTTCCAGGGTATGCAGGTGCCAGAAGTGCTTTTGAGTGGCCACCACGCCGAAATAGCCAAGTGGCGTAACTCTAACAGCCAAAAATCGGCCTGATCGCGCTATAATAGGGGTACGAAAGATATAAGGCACGAATGTCTGATGTCCGAGTACTCGAGGGGTATACCTGTACCGAGGTATGCCGCGTATAGCTAAAAAGGAGGGTTCTATATGAAGTTATTTTCTATCAAGCCAGTGTATGCACACTGTGATTTGCCGTGTGGAGTATATGATCCAGCGCAGGCCCGGATTGAGGCTCAAAGTGTTAAGGCCATCCAGGACAAGATGGCGAATTTTGAGGGCGATGATCGGGTGCGAGCCATCGTAATCAAAGAAGAGCGAGCCGAGCTAGCCAAACGACACTTACTCGTGCTTTGGACCGATTACTTTAAGCCCGAGCACCTCGAGAAATTCCCTGATTTACACGAAAAATTCTGGAAGGCTGCAAAGCAGTGTAGTGAGTGCAAGCACCACTCTGAGCCTGCAGAGGGTCAGAAATTGCTGGACATGATCGATGAAATTGCTGAAATCTTCCAGGCGACCAAAAAAGCCTAGATTCTATGTGCGACGAGTGGTGGGTGACAGTATGCTGCCGGGTCTTCGGGCCGGGCAGTTAGTGCTATTTGTAGCCTGTTGCCAGCTGAGCGTTGGTGATGTTGTCATGGTGCGCCATAACGGCCTCGAAAAGATCAAGCGGATTGCTCGGCTGGAAGAACGGCGTGTGTACGTGCTGGGTGACAATCCTGCAGCGAGCACCGACAGTCGCCAATTTGGTTGGCTCGATCTAGACGCGGTCGCGGCAACGCTGCTGTTGCCACGGATCAGACAGTCTTACATACCGAGCTTATAGTTCAACTGGTGAGTGAGAAACGAGGTCGTGGCTTTCTTCGCTGGGTAAGTGCGAGAATGATCGCAGAGGCGTTTCGCGCAGGAACAGTGCGGCCAGGAAAGCGGCAGCCACGAATGGCAGGCCGAGCAGGAACATATCGTGGAATGAGAGGACGTAGGCCTGCAGAATATCGTGGTGCACAGGGGCGGTGAGCTTATCGAGCTGGGCCGTGCCGAGCTGTGTTAGCTTGCCGCTGAAAGCACCACCCGTTGAAGCTGGCAGTGTTTGCTGCAAATGGTGCGTCAGACGGGAGATCAGAATAGACCCAAAAATGGCACCACCTAGTGCGCTGCCGATACTGCGGAAGAAAGTTGTGCTAGAGGTAGCCACTCCCAGCTCACTGCGCTTGACAGAGTTCTGGACGGCTAGTGTTGCAACCTGCATGAATGAACCGAGGCCCAGGCCAATTACCATCATCCACAGCGAAAGCGTCCATTGACTGGTCGTGAGTGATACATGGCTAAATAACCAGATGCCGATCCCCAGTAGCACCGTGCCAACGATAGGGAAGGGTCGGTAGTGACCCCACTTGGTTATGAGCCGACCAGAGGTTATGGAGGCCACTAGCATGCCGATAACGAGTGGAATCATTAGCAGACCGGACTTGGTTGGCGAGTAGCCGCGAGCAATTTGCTGGTACATTGGGATATATAGAATCGAGGCGAACATGGCGATACCGGACAGCAGCGAGATGAGTACCGATACCGAGAAAATGTCATTCTTGAAGAGGTGCATGGGGATGAGCGGCTCGCTGGCATGACGCTCCCAGAATACAAAAGCTGTCCCAAAGACGAGTGTGCTGGCAATCAGACTGAGGATCGGTGTACTCGTCCAAGCATAGTTTATGCCAGCCCAGACCGAGACCAGCAGCAGGCTAACAATAGCAACAGTCATCAGGGCGACACCCACGTAGTCAATCTTGTGCTTTGGCCGGAAGGCCGGCAGATGCAGGCGAGTAGCGATGGCGATCAGGGCCAAGATGCCGAGCGGTACGTTGATATAGAAGATCCAGCGCCAACCAGCAATGCCGAGCAGCGTGGTTGAGCCGGCCAAAAAGCCACCGAGCAGTGGTCCGGCCACGCTCGATATACCAAACACGGCGCCGAAGTATCCTTGGTACTTACCGCGTTGTCGGGGCGACACGACGTCACCAATGATGGCCAACACCAGTGCCATCAGGCCGCCGCCACCGATACCCTGGAGGGCTCGAAAGAAGATAAGCTGGTCCATGTTCTGCGATAAACCACACAGCATGGAGCCAATCAGGAAAATAACAATTGAGCTGAGGAAGATTTTCTTGCGGCCGAACATGTCACCTAACTTGCCATAGATAGGCGTGACGATGGCACTGGTTAGCAGGTACGAGGTTGCCACCCAGGAATATTTACTGAGGCTATGCAGGTCGGCGGCGATGACGGGCAGGGCAGTCGAGACAATGGTCTGGTCGAGGGCAGCCAGCAGCATGGCCATCATCAGTGCACCGATAATCACCATGATTTCGGCGTGGCTACGTTCGGCTGGGTGGTCGGTTATTTCGGTTTTGGACGCCATGTGTTCCTCCTTTTATTGTTGTGGTGCTATTTTTTAGTTTGGGTGAGATCACTGGTGAGTTGGGCAAATAATTGCGCCAATTTGTGCCTGTCATCTTCGCTCCACGACGCCAGGGTACGGGCAAGGTGTGCCCGGCGAACTCTCTGAAGACGGGTCAGTTGCTCGCGCCCTTTGGCGGTCAGGCTAAGATTGCTCACCCGGCCGTCGTACTCATCGGGTTTTCGTGTCAGTAGGCCAGCGTCTTCTAGTTCTTTCACTTTACGGCTAACAGACGGCGCTTCGATGCCTAAGTACTGTGCAACATCCAATATCTTGCAGGGTTTATCAACGACAAGCAGTACTTTTAGCAGGGCGGCGGCCGGCCGATCGAGGTTGACGCCGGCTTCCTGAATGAGATTCTCCCAACCCTTGTGCTGAAAGCTGGTCTTGTGCAGCTGCATCAGACCAGTTTCGATCGTGTCGAGATCATCATCTAAACTCATACTGGCCGAGCATAACATATTTACTTAAGGTAAGTAAATAGTATGTATATGTACGGTTTACTTGTGTTTTACCCCAAAACTACTTACCGTAATACGTATAGTGACGCATAAAAAACCTGCAACTGTATTTTCTAGCTCACGAATCAGGGTGATACTATATGTGCTGTTAGCGATACTATTTGTGTTTTTGGTCGTGCGTGAGCGCCACGCAATCGGTGACTCGTTGGCAGTGGCGAGGCGGGCTGACATTATGTGGCTGGTCATCGGTTTTGCAGCGATGGCCATCTCGATTCCCTGTAGCACAATGGTGTATCGCAGTCTTGTGCCAACTGGTTTGCCTTTCTGGCGTACAACGCTCGTGCAAGCGGCTGGGTTTTGTGTGAATAAATTACTGCCGAGCGGCAGCGGCGCTATTGGTGTTAGCTATGTTTATTTACGCGCCCAGTCAGTTGCCAAGGGTCTGGCTGCTGCGGTTGTCGCGGTTAACAATGGGCTTGGATTTGTGGGTCACAGCATATTATTCTTTGGACTAGTAGTTGTTGGGGCACGCGGTGCAGTCTCGGGGAGTGGTCACGTGGCACGTATCTGGCTAGCGTTCGGGCTCGTCATTGTTGGAGTGTGTTTTGCGCTGTATGTGGGTCGCGGATCGCTCAAGAAATACCGAATTGTTGGTCGCTTTGTTGCTCAAGTTGAACCATTACTTGGGCGACGAACTGCTCTACTACGGGCCTTATTATTTTCGATGGGAATTACGATCTGCTATATCGTTGCGCTTTTTAGCGCGGCACATGCACTCGGTTTGCAACTAACATTGCCTCAGGCCATGATTGCACTGAGCGGTAGTGTACTGGCGACGTCTGTTATACCCGTGCCGGGTGGTATTGGCGCCGCCGAGGCTGGCGTATATGCCGGCTTGGTACTGCTGGGTTTTGATACGAACATTGCACTAGCGGTCGGCATTTTATATCGTGTACTGACTTTCTGGATGCCGCTATTATTTGGTTCGGCGGCGTTTGTAGTTGTCTCTAAACGCGGCTATTTATCGCGCCCCAAAATAAACTCCTGACTCCCGTAGTTGTAAAAAATCAGATTTACATCATCTGATTTAACAGCTTATAACTACGACATCAATACAAATGCCGGGTAGGTACGTATGAGGGATACCACACCTGGCTCAGGTACCCAGAATGATACCGGAGAGGAGGTTATACATGTCGAAACCGCAGCATGGCAGACAAGCTAAAACTAGAGGCACACCAAAAATATCAATATCAGGAGGTTATCTTTTCACATTTTTCGCAACATTGTCGGGAGTGATTGTCGGCGTTGTAGCATCACTGGCCATGGTGGGGCCAATGGTCAGGGCCGATGTTGCTTCGGCGAGTTCTGACACACATAAGATAGTCAGCTTGAGACCTGTGAGCGACCTTACGACCTGTACGGGTACAAGTAGCCTGGGCATCACTCCTGCCACTGGGCATGCCGCTGTCGCTGCAGTGGCCCCAGAACCAGTGAGCAGTGACTCGAATGGTAGCGCACACACGTTCGTGACAAAATTGATCGGCGGGGCCTATAACACGACGGCTGCCAGCATGACAAACACTGGTCCTGCTTCACACAACAGTATCAGTACCACCAACAACACCACGACTACCGTTGAAAATCACAATGATGTCACGATACAGAGTAACAACAATCAGTACACATCTTCTGGAAGCGCATTTCTGAGTAATGTTACGAATGGTGGCTCGGCAACGACCGGTGATACCAGTAATACCTACCGAACAACTGATGCTGTCAGCATATCCAACTAGCATTTTAAGGTAGAAGTTTTGTGTACGTATATTGGCCGCATGTGCAGGGGGTGAGTATGGGTGATGAACAAACAAGTTCGAAACGACAAGCATCTGGCGAGCGGGCCGTCATTAGCCCCCGGAGCCAGCTTATGTCGCGTGCTCGCAAGGCCGTCTTTGCATTGTTGTTAGTCGTGGGTCTGTTGACGATGCTGGCTATCATTACTGCGCCCACATCCACAAATCATTCCACGTTGACGGGTGGCGATCAGGACGTTAGCACCACGACTGTCACCAAGCCGAAGAATAACGATCTAATAGGAAATAGCGAGGTATCAACTATGACACAAGATAATCACAAGGATAGGGTGGTGAGCAACGGTGCATCGTCGCATTCGGTTACTTCGCACGTTACCAACACGTCGATTGGCGGCCAGTCACAAACCAGCGTTGTGGTGAATGGCAAGCATCTGCCGGTGCCTCAAAATGGGGAAGTCCACCAGACACTCGGCGGTGCGGGCGGTACAACCCAGGTTGATATCTCGAGCGGCACTGATACCCAGAGCACAAACTCCTCAACTTCGTCGTCTGTCACGGTTAACATCACAAGCGAGAATACACCGTGAGGGCGTGCAAGGAGCGGTCGGTCGACTTCAGGCGGTGATGCAGCGTCGTCTGAAGTCGGGTGATCTACCCGAGGAAAATCAAATTACCAACATAACTACATCAATTAAGGGAGGTATTTTATGACCCATATTAAATTATCAAGAGCTACTGCGGCTACACTGTCAACACTTGGTGTGGTTGTGTCTCTGGCGGGGGTTGCTGGGGCTAGCTCGAACTCGACGGGTGGCATGACCAACACGGGTCCATTCTCGTCGAATAGTATTGCGACCCATAACCACTCGTGGACGAGCTTACACAACAATAATACGGTTGGCGTAAATAACACGAACCAGCAAAGTGCTACTTCGGGCCACGCGACACTAAGTGCCGTCACTAATGGCGGTGGCGCAGCCAGTGGTGCTGCTAACAACAATGGTGCGTCGACGACATCAGTTATGGTGAGTAACCCATCGTCTTCGAGCAGTTTGATTGGTGCAGGTGGCACAAACACTACGAGCGGAACGATGACCAACACGGGTCCTAGCTCGCACAACACCATCACAACTACAAACGACACTAGCACACAGGTTACGAACAATAACAATGTGTCGGTGACGAACACAAACAACCAGAGCGCATCGTCTGGTGCAGCTAGTGTGTGGGGTGCAACCAATGCAGGTAGCGCTACATCGGGCAGCGCATCAAACACGTCTACCACCAATACATCCGTTTCGGTTAGCAACTAGGGGACAAACCTCTGGCGGCTGCATAGGGAGCGGGCCCATCCGCCTCATTGCGGGTCCACTCGTGCATGAACCCAGACCAACTCCTGGGTTCATGCACCGAATTTATAATTCTTGTTAATGAATGTGTGATAAGCGAGGTAGCAAATGACATCGATACAACGACGTATGAGACAGTATGTACAACGCAGCGTATGTGGCCTTGCGGCTGTGTTACTGGTTGTTGGGGTATCCGGTCCGACGATGCCGCTCGCTTATGCGGTTGATGCTCCATCGTGTAACCCTGTCGCACCAGCCCCCTCGGGTATTCAGCAGCCAACTGGTGCCGATGCGGGTACGTACACATATAACGCATGCACAGGCTTGTGGGAAAACCCACAT
The DNA here is from genome assembly GCA_964426605.1 of uncultured Candidatus Saccharibacteria bacterium. Classification (GTDB taxonomy): domain Bacteria; phylum Patescibacteriota; class Saccharimonadia; order Saccharimonadales; family UBA4665; genus JAGQNT01. Next base: position 230,921 of record CAYRQK010000001.1, read on the forward strand.
TATACGTGGAGTCCAGCTACCCAACAGGCCACGCCCAAAGACGTGCAGGTATATACCTGTAATCCCACGACTCAGAAATGGGATAGTGAGCAGTGGGTGTACAGTCCGGCCAGCAGGAAATGGGTACAGGTACCATTCTCGGTTGATCAGCCGCCGAGTGGTCCTAACGTTCAGCATGTGGCATGTCCCGCTCCGACGCCAGTACTATCCGCGAGTCCCACTACCGGAACGGGATCAGGTGCTACCACCACGACGAATACTGCTGCCACGACCAATATCGGCACTACAAATACTGCTGCGGTCACCAACAATATAGGATCGGTGGCGACTAGCGGCAATGCCGCCGTGCTTGCTAGCACCAATGCCGGGAGCGCGACTAGCGGCAATGCCGAGGCAGTCGCAAATGTTATTAACATGCTACAGTCTAGCTCATCGCTTGGAGCGACGGCAGCGACTTTTACGGTTGATATAAATGGCGATGTACAAGGCGATTTGATACTTGATCCGGGCGCCCTACAGCCTGCGCTTGATAGTTCGGTTAATACCACTAACAACCTTGATATCAATGTCGACAACAATGGCAACATTACAAATAATGTAACCCTCAGTGCTCAGACGGGTAACGCCACAGTTGCGGATAACACGAATGGTGGCAATGCCACCAGCGGCAATGCTCAAGCGGTGGCCAACGTGGTTAATATGGTGAACTCCATGATCTCCGCCAATCAGTCCTTCGTGGGCGTGGTGAACATCAATGGCAATTTCAACGGTAATATACTGATGCCCCAAAAGTTTCTCGACAGCCTGGTTGCGAGCAATGCGCCACATAGCGATATTCAAATCTCGCAGGACACACTCAATAAGATTGCACTAAATCTTAGCAACAATACATCGATTGCCAACAATGTGCAGAGCTCGGCCACCAGCGGCAATGCCACTGTGGCCGACAATACCAATGCTGGGAGTGCCACCAGCGGCAGCGCCAAAACCAATGTGACGATCTTTAATCTTACTGGCCTGCAACTGACTGGCGGCAATACCATGCTCGTGTTCGTGAATGTATTGGGTAAATGGGTTGGTGTACTCATGAATGCTCCGGCCGGTAGCACGGCGGCTGCCTTTGGTGGTGGTATTCGCTCGGTCACCAATACGAATACTGCTAGCTTGGCGATTGCGAATGGCGGTGCCGTTACGAACAATATCGATGTTAATACCAAGAGTGGTGACGCCACAGTTGCGGATAACACGAACGGTGGCAATGCCACCAGCGGCAATGCCAAAACGGCCGTCAACCTAAACAACATTGTTGGCAGCAACTTGAATTTGACCGGGTGGTTTGGGATATTGTTTATCAATGTCTTTGGCAACTGGAATGGTAATTTCGGCGTCGCTACGGTGCTCAACAGTCCAGCGGTCAGTGGTTCAGGCGGGGTTCCTTCTGCGGTACCGCAAGTCTTTGGATTCAAGCCAACGGTCACGCAGCCAATATCGAGCGAGACGAGTGCTGCTCCAGCGGCCTCCAGTCAGGATATGAGTGCACAGTTAACGAGTGTCGCCCGTAGAGTACTCGGCGACACGGTCCTTGCTGGCCCACCGAATGTAGCGCACCAACAGGTTGTGCAAAGCAAAGACCAAACCATTGTGGCTGGACTCGTCTTGTTTGGGCTCGGTGCTGTGCTGCTCGTTATAGAGCAGGTTCATGCACGCGGTCGTCACCGACAGTAGGTGGCTGGGGTTAAAGTAAATCCGGCCGCTTAAATAATTTTGCCACACCACGCAGGAGGTATGCTATACTCGTAAACATTAACAATTTAAATATAAAGAGTGCAGGGAGAGTACTAGCTCACTGATCTGCCGGCAACCTGCCATAACTTTGTCTGCTCCGGAAGAGCAGCCGGAGCCGCGGTAAGGTGCTCCATCTAGCCCGCGTCGGCGGGAAAGATATTGCATACGTCTCTATCCTTTCCGCCGAATCGCGCGGGGAAAGGATATTTTTGTGTCAAATACTATAACGTTCTTTACGAGCGAGTCAGTCTGTGCCGGCCATCCGGATAAAATTTGTGATGCTATCAGCGATGCTATTGTGGATGCTGCGCTCGCTCAGGATCCTGCCAGCCGTACTGGCATCGAGACTGTCGCTGGTGCCAATCGGATCGCTTTGTTCGGCGAGATCAAAACCTCGGCCAATCTGAATTTTGAAGCCATTGCCCGCCAGAAAGTTGCCGAGCTTGGGTATGATGAACCGGCTTGGGGCTTTAGTACCGAGTCGGAGTTTAGCAACGATATCCACCAGCAATCGCCCGAAATTGCTATTGGTGTAGAGCACGACGAGGGTGCTGGCGATCAGGGCATGATGTTTGGTTTTGCCTGCGACGAAACCCCGGAACTCATGCCGCTGCCAATTGCTGTGGCGCACGCCCTCACACGCAGTATCGACGAAGCTCGCACCAGCAAAAAGTTACCGTGGCTGCGCCCCGACGGCAAAGCGCAAGTGACGGTGCGCTACGAAGACGGTAAACCAGTCGGTCTGGAGAAGATCGTGGTAGCAGTGGCGCACCATGAGCAAACAACGGCCGACCAGGTACGCGCTGATATTATCGAGCACGTTGTACAGCCTGTTCTCGATCACTACACATTCGCGTTGCCAGCCGATGACAATATTGTGATTAATGGTACCGGCTTGTGGCATATTCCTGGCCCCGAAAGTGATGCCGGCCTGACTGGCCGCAAAATTGTGGTTGATACCTACGGTGGTTATGCTCGCGTGGGTGGTGGAGCGTTTAGCGGCAAAGATCCATCCAAAGTCGACCGCAGCGGTGCCTATGCCGCCCGCTACATTGCCAAAAACATCGTAGCGGCCGGTCTGGCCACCAAGTGCGAGGTTGGTCTAGCCTACGTTATCGGGCACTCCGAGCCGCTCATGCAGACCATCGATACTTTCGGCACGGCTACCGTCAGCGACGACGAACTCTATGCTTTTAAGGACAAACTTATCGACACTTCCGTGCACGGTATCGTCGACAAGCTACAATTGCGGCGGCCCATTTATGGCCAAACTAGTGCGTACGGTCATTTCGGCAAATCCGAGTTGCCGTGGGAGGCGATTGTCTAGCCGGCCACCTGTTACAATGGAGTCATAACGGAGGGACAGACATGGAGATGAAGAGTGTCTCGGGGCTTACGTGTTATGTAAATGATCTGGCCAGAACGGCGGAATTCTACAAGACGTTGGGCTTTCGCCTCGGTGTATATGAGCCGGATCAACATCTGACAATCTACCTCAACTGGTTCTCAATCAACTTTGTGGCTATGGATTCAGCGGCTACAACTGAGTTCGAGGCGGAAGCCACTGCCCAAACAAAGGGCTCGGGTATATATATCAACATCAAAGTCGATAATGCTGACGCATTTTACAAGGATGTCGTAGCGAAAGGGCTGACGCCATCCAGCGAGCCGCGCGATTGGGAATGGGGTAACCGCGAGTTTGTACTGCGTGACCCCGACGGTTACAAGCTGGTATTCTTTCAGAAAAAATAACCGTCCGCGGTGCATTGCAAACAGCTCCGCGCAGCGGCTGTCACATCGGTGGCAGTTGCCCCGTACTTGCCACCTGGATCAAAGTAGGGTATAGTTGTATTACATACTTTTTCCCTTTTGCGTGCAAGGAATGGCACGAATCACATCGGTCTAGTATCAAATAAACATAGAGGTAAGCCAAATATAAAATGACTGCCCGAGTTATCGGTCGACAGGTTATTTTGTGTTGGCCCGCGCAATAAGCATGCGCCTGACCTACGCTCTGTAGGCGATAAGCAGCAATCCGCTGAGAAAGCAGTATAACTAGTATGAAAGTTCCATTTAACGCGCCCTTGAACGTGTACAAAACCCCGGTGTCAAAGATTAACGCACACATTGAGATCGTTGGTTCCACTAATCCGCGCCTCAATGCCATGGGCAAGGATTCACGCTTGACAGTGTACGCTGCGCTGAGCAGACGCTACACAAAAGTTGGTATAACAATCGTGAACGATATGGCCGATCTTGAAAAATTGACGGCTAAGAAACCTGACCTTGTGGTACTTGGTATGAAGCTCGTCCTTCTGGATCCGGCCAAGGGTTACGATGACAGTCCCAAAGTGTGGCTCTCGGATTATTTGCGAGAAAAGGGTATCAACTTCACAGGATCTGACACAGAAGCACTGAAGAATGAATTTAATAAACATGCAGCCAAGCAGTATGTGATAGATGCTGGCCTGCAGAGCTCGAGGTACTTTATCTCGACAATGAAGCAGCCTACATTTGTGCATCAGCTCCGATTTCCGCTATTTGTAAAACCCACCAATCGTGGTGACAGCAAAGGTGTCGACGAGCGATCGGTCGTCTATTCGCAGGCCGAACTGGAAGCCAAGATACGTTCTATACACACAGACTGTATCTCAGACGCACTCATTGAGGAGTATCTGCCCGGCCGAGAGTTTAGTGTGGCAGTTATGCGACAACCTAGCTCGAATGACTTGCTGGCAATGCCTATCGAGATCACCACTCCTGCCGACGAAAAGGGGAACAAATTTTTGAGCCAGGCTGTCAAGCGAGCCGATACGGAAGAGGTTCTGGCAGTGACTGATCTGCAGACCAGGAGTGCCATCAATAGTTTAGCGGTCGGTGCATTCAGAGCTCTTGGCTCGCGTGACTATGGGCGTATCGATATGCGTCTTGACGCAACCGGCACTCCGAATTTTATAGAAGCTAATCTGATGCCGGGACTTTCAACGCATGGATATCTGTCGAGATGCTTTTCGATCAACGAGCATATCACGTATACCGACATGATCTTGTCTATCATCGGCCTTGCGCTGGAGCGTTCCGAGCGGCCACTCATCAATGTGGCATCGGTGCCTTTGCGGGCTGTTGCTCCAGGTGGAGTGGTCACGCAGCCTGGTGTGCCGGTACCGACAGCCTAAGCAGGTGTGGTGTCTTGGGGTCGAGGGAGACTAAAGGTGAAGGTGCTGCCAACGCCGAGTTCGGATTTTTCGAGACCAATTGTCCCACCCGATAATTCTACGATGAGCTTTGAGATGTATAGACCCAGGCCGGTACCCTTGGCGGTGTCACGGGTCAGCAAACTGCTACCCGCTTGTTGAAATTTTCGAAATAATAACTTCTGGTTTTCGATACTCATGCCGCTGCCAGTATCGGCAACGCTACAATATACAAACTTGTCGTCACTGCGCATGGACACAGTTATGCTACCTCGATCGGTAAATTTGATGGCATTACCAATAAGGTTGATGATGACTTGTTTGCTGCGCGCGCGGTCGGCATGGACTGCTGGTGCCTGGTCGACTGATGGGTCACTGACGAGCGCTATACCTTTGCTGCTGCATAGCCCTCCGAGCTCGCGGACCGCCCCCTGGACGACTATCTGCGGCTGGAAATCCTGTGGCTGCATGGCGATCTTGCCCTGTTCCATAGCAGCTACGTCTAAAAAGTCGTTGACAATACCAATCAGCCGGACGCTCGATTCGTGAATGTCGTCGATCATCTGTGTCATATCAGGGTTCGTGATGTCGGCCGCATAGTATTTTCTGATGAGTGAAGTGTTGCCACGGATGGCCGTCAGCGGAGTTCGTAATTCGTGTGAGGCAATGGACAGAAATTCGTCCTTGGAGCGATCAAGCATTTTTTGCTCAGTGACGTCTTCGAGCAGAATGATAATGCCGAGCAGGTCTTTCTTGTCACCGGATTGACTGAGCAAGGGTGCAATGTAACAGTGTAAAATGTGAGTACTGACCGCTATATTATCACGCTCAATGGGTTGTTGGTTGGCCATACATTCGCTGAGTAGTGCCCGCAACTTCAGCTCTGAACCCAGCAGTCGGTCGAGTGTCTCGACCGAGACGGATTGTTCGTTGCCAAGGAGACCAGATAAGATAGCTCGGAGCGATTGGTTGACGAGCACTATTTCTCCACCGGCATCACACATGATGAATCCCTTGTGAATCGTATCGAGGAAAGAGTAGGCCTGTGAAGTAGAGCTAATGAGCTGATTGGTCCGATCGCGGATTTCGTTGTCGGCTGCGGTATAGCTTTGGCTAATACTGGTTAATAGAGGCTGTAGTTCGTGAGGTACTTCGTAGTCGTGTGGCAGGGCGGTTTGCAACTGCGCGGCTAGGCGTGGGTGGTAGTCGTTGTCTTGCATCGTACCGGCAGCGCCCCCTCGTTTTACTGTTGTTGCGTTTCTGTAGAGCCGGTTTGCTCGAGGGGGGCGATAGTTTCTGGTGTATCGAGGCCGCCACCATCTTGCAGGATGTCCCCATTCAGTACCTGTTTGACGGTATTCACGACGTCGTCGGGCTCGGTTTGGCTTTTTACGATTACTAGTCGAGCGCCAGCTGTCACGGCTTCGTTCTTTACGGCTTCGTCGGCGACATTTGTCAATACGATAACGGGGATGCTGATCGTTCCATTTACGTCGGCGATACGCTTCAAAAATTCAATACCGTTCATGGTCGGCATCATGATGTCCAGCAAGATCACATCGGGTTTTACGAGCGGAATTTGCTCCAGGGCACTCAAGCCATTATCAGCCGTTTCGACCGTAAAGCCCTCGAGTTCTAGTGTTTTGGTATAGAGTCGAACGATAAGAGGGTCATCTTCGACGAGTAGTGCGGTTGCCATAGTTTTAGGTACCCTTTCTTTATCGTCAGTATAGCCGCTGGCGCTTATCTGTCAAGAATGCTCAGGCTTCTCGTGGGATGATCTTCTTGTTGTCATAGTGGTCGGTCTTTAGTAGCGATAGCACTGTGTCTTTGACGTGAACGGGGTTCGGTATATCGTTTAGGAAATATTCGCGCTTTAGGACGGGGCTATATATTCTGACCGTGCCATAACCCAGCAGCCTACCTACGAGTGACTGTACGACATTACCGGCTTCAACTGTCTTGAGAGAATAAATATCTTCAACTTTTTTGAACACACCTTTGGTGTGAATGATGACATCTCGGCGTATTTCGTAACGTTCACAGAACCACTCAAGTATCAACGATATCAGTAGTGTAGTTTGGATAACAATGACGGTCACAAATACCGATATGCCCAGCCAGAAGTTTAAGTCATGGTAGTCCTCATCGGTAAAGAACTGTCTGAATATCCAATATTTAGACAGGCGTATGACCGTATATGTCAGTATGGCGAGTACCTGTAGGGCGACGACCTTGCTCACTAGAGTGGCGATACTTTTGTGTATTGTCAGTGTTGGCATGAGCTTTTCCATAACTATAATTATAGCATATTTTACATCATATTGCTGGAGTGACTTGGTTGACTGGTGACCCATGGACCTGTGGTAACCGGAGTCGGTAATTGTATCGTGTAGCTAAAGAGCTGCGAGGGGGTCCTGCCTATGTCTTGTGCTTGGGATCACTGCGCTGGAAGAGCGTGTATAGCAACGCTAGCGACGGGATGAGCAGCACCGCGCCGATTGACAGGCTGATGAGCGTAGCTTTGAGTACGGCCGGCTCGGAAGCAGCTTGCGCTATGGTCAGTCGGGAACCCAGTACGTATGGATATTGTGCTGCAGCCCAGCCCCAGAGGACGGCCGCGACAGCCAGTGCACCACAAATTCTTGCGGTGGCAAAGCGCCCGGCATAGAGCAGCACGAGCGTCGTGATACCAGCTATGCCCGAGATGATAACAAGCGGTAGTCCACGGTGCGCCAGGCCGTGGGCTAACGACGGTGCCTTTTGATGCAGCAACAGGAGTCCGATGACTGCTATGATCCCGGCCGTAATTCCGGCAATGAGTGCTCGCCGGCGGAACTGTGCGACAAGTGTCGCATCGCTGCTGCGTCGTGCGTCGGCAGTTAGGTAGACCGCCGCTAGATATGCGCAGACTGTTACGGCCAGCAATCCTGTCATGACCGAGACGGGATTCCACCAGCTCGTCAGTGCGTTGCCAGTGCCAATACCGACGGGGACTTGACCACTTGCCACCGCGCCGGCCATCGCGCCAAAAAAGAATGGAGTGATGATCGATGACAACGCAAAACACGCGCCAAAGATGCGGCGTTGCCACGTTTTGACAACGATCTTTCGGAACGCAAAGGCCGAACCGCGTGCGATGATGCCTAGGGCGGCCAGGGTGAATGGTATCCAGAGCGTCGAAGTGATCGAGCCGAACAGTACCGGGAAACAGGTCCACATAACCACCAGGACGAATATCAGCCAGACGTGGTTTGCCTCCCAGACTGGCCCGATAGAGTGCTCAATGAGTGCTCGTTGGCGCTTGCCACGCTCAGCACTACCAGCAATGAGATCCCAGAAACCGCCGCCGAAATCTGCACCCCCAAAAAGGGCATAGAGTGTTACCCCGAGCCACAGAACGCTGATCATGGTAATCGCGAGTGTCATGGTGCCCCTCGTCCTTTTGTATGGTGATCTGGTTCCAGGTCGAGCGGTATTTTTGCCAGATAGCGCAGCACGGCAATGAGTGTCACGGTCAGGACCCCGTAGACCAGCAGCAGTGCATAGTAGCCGTATTGCAGGCCATGTACCGGGTTGACGGCGTTTGCGACCTTCAGGACCTCGTACACAATCCAGGGTTGACGACCGACTTCAGTGGTAATCCAACCACATTCCATTGCCACGACAGCGGCGACACCCGATATCGAAACTGCCAGCAGGAATAGCCGGCTCTTTGGTAGGTCACGGCGTCGCTTCCAGGACCATGCCAGCCAAATTCCCAGCCCCAAGAAGGCGAAGCCAATGAAAACCATGGTGTCGAATGCCAGGTGCGTGACGGTTACTAGCGGGTCGGATGGGCGATCGCTGGCTGGTGTTGCGTCAAGCCCCTGAACAGTGGCATTGATGTCGTGCTTGGCAAGCAGAGACAGGCCCCTCGGGATCTTAATGGCGTTGTGCAGCTGCCCATCGCTGTAATAACCCAACAGTGCCTCTGGGGCACCCTTGGTCGTGGTAGACAGGCCCTCCATGGCGGCGAGTTTTGTTGGTTGCAGGTCGCTCACCGAGGCGGCTGCCCAGTCGCCGACACCAATCTGGACTGGTGTTACGATAACCGCCAGAGTCAGTGGTATCAGTAGTCCCAGTCGATGATAGCGGTCTCGCTTGCCGCGCAACATGGCCACCGCATAGCAGCTGGCGACACTAAAGCCAGTAACCATAAATGCGGCCAGTATCATGTGTGCCGCCTCGGGCCCGGAGGCTGGGTTGAACATGGCGGCCCACGGGTTTACGCCCACGATTTTGCCATCGACGATTGAGAAACCGCGGGGAGCGTTCATCCAGGCATTGGCACAGGTGACGAAAAGTGTACCGGCAATCCCCGATATGATGATTGGGATACCCGATAGCAGGTGCGCTCTTGGTGACAGCTTATCCCAGCCGTACAAATAGATGCCCAGAAAAATTGCCTCAATAAAGAAACCGATACCCTCCAGCGCGAATGGCAGGCCGATAACTTGGCCGTAGTTGGTCATCAGTCCTGCCCACAGCGATCCCATCTCGAACGAAACGATCGTGCCCGATACTGCGCCGATGGCAAACAGCAAACCCAAGACTTTTGCCCAACGCTTCGCCAGCGTCCGATAAGTGGAGTCGCCGGTTCTTTGTGCCCGCCATTCGGCAAACACGACGAGGGCCGGGAAACCGACGCCAAAACAAGCAATAATAATGTGCCAGCCTAACGAGAATCCCATTTGTGAACGGGCTGCTACCGGATTGGCGACAGTGGCAGCGAGGAGGGCATAGTGCATATGCTCACTATACCAAAGTTCTTGGCGTAATAAGACGGCATGATGAGCTCGAGCGAGTACTGACTGGCTGGCCCACATTTGCCTGGAGCTAGAGACACGGCTGCGATCGTACTCTATACTACGTACCATAATGACAGTCACTGCGCTTCCCTCGACCGGCAATTCATCCAAGTTTCGCGTTGTTACCAAGCGAGGCGAGTTTACGGTGGCGCTGTCGTATACACTTCGCTCCAGGGTCTGGGGGTTAGCAGGTGCCGAAGCAGAGCTGTCAGCAGCCAAGGAGCTGAGTGAGGCAATCGTATCGCGTCACGACCCAACACTCGACTTCAAAGCGCTCTACATCTTTGCCGAGCATAACACTGAGCCATCACTCGACAAAGCTGTCCAACGCATCCGCAAGTATGGTGCCGGTGAATGATATGAAGAAGAGAGATCCCAAAAAACAGGCAAAACTCCAAAAAATAACCACCAAGCGTGCCCTGTACGAAAAGGCTCGCAAACAAAAGCAAAAAGCTCAAAAATAACAGCGATGGATGGGTTACCGCAGGCTATCTGATCTTTGTCTCGAGTGGAGAAACGAGTCATAGCGCGGTACAATAGCCGATATGAGAAAAATTGTTGGTCTGTCCGGCAGTCTTCGTCGTGGCTCGTATAGCACGGCGCTCTTGACGGCCTTTGCCGAGCGAGCATTGCCCGGTTACGAATTAGAAATAGCAGACATCAGTCAGGTACCGATGTTTGACGAAGATCTGGAAACCGATGAGCCAGGGTCGGTTGTGGCGCTCAAGCGTGCGGTAGCCGACGCGGCCGGTGTTTTGTTGGTTACACCGGAGTATAACCGTTCATATACGCCGGTCCTCAAAAATGCCCTGGACTGGGGATCACGGCCCAAGGTTGCGGTCGGTACCACGGTTTGGTCTGGCAAGCCCGTTGCGTTGGCTGGCTGCTCACCATACTCACTGGGGGCAGCTGCGGCGGTGTATCATTTGCGCCAAGTCTTGGTATTCCTGAATATGATCCCACTGCAACAGCCAGAATTCTACATGAGTTTTGCCACCGACAAGTTTGATGAAGCCGGTAAGCTTATCGATCAGCCGACCATCGAACATATGGACGCGTTTTGGGCGGCCTTCGTGCAGCTCATCGAGCGTAACGACACGGTCTAAACCTACTCACCCGGTAACTCTGCATCGCTTGTGTCGACGCTATTTTTGGCGCCCAAAACGAATGTAAAATTGGCATGGATGGCCCACAGTTCGTCTTAAAAACATACTATACAATATGTTTTTTCAATATATAACAGAGGTAGATTATCACGTAGATAAATACACAACATCAAAATCCAACAGGATGTTTGTGCTCAAAAAACTTATGGTATAATTAGGCTAGTATCTTTGAGGCGAACTGCGAGACGCCTCAATATGCGGTGAGACGTGAAGTTTTGAGAGATAGGCCTAAGGGACTAGAAGTTGCACCTTAGGCCTCAGCGAAAGAGCGAGCCTTAAGGGGCTCGTTTTTATCTAATTAGACTAAATACTAGGCCTCGTGGGCATATACTATGATTATGAATAAAAGATACCCGTATCGGGTCTATGTGATTGGTGTTTTTGTAGCCTGGGCCATCGTGTTGCTAGTAGCATGGAGGCTAATCAGCGCAGACGGGTTCCACAACGTGCTTGTCTTCGGCTGCGGTTTTTTGATTGGCGTTCTGGCTGCAAGTCTGGCGCGCAAGGTGTATAGGTAGCAGTATGGGAAAAAAGACAGTGCCCATACCGTATGTTGCGCTGATGGTGGTCAGCGTGGTTGCTGCGGACCTATTGTTTTTTAGGCACCAATTCGGTGAACGACTGCTGGCCAATATAGTGATTGTGCTAGCATTTGTCGCCCTTTACATGCTATTTCTAAGACGTATATAGAGAGTATTCGCTACTATTCTTTAGTATCAGCCAAGACCCTCCGAAGAAGTCTTGATTCTACTGCCTCACATACTTTTCTAAATTAGTAAGAGTAAATACTAACTAGCTGGGGACGTTTTGATTTAGTTTTTGCGCGCTTGTGTGGGCTTCCGGTCATCATCGCCTTAGACGGATTGCGGATCCGCAGCTGTGTTCTTGCGCTCGACTGAGTGCTGGGTTATCTCCATGCTGCAACCGTTGTGCTCTGTGCAGAAAGCCGCGCACTGCTTAACTATTTGTTTATCTTCGTAATGCAGGCCGCATCCCGGGCATTGGTGCAAAATTTTGTCTGTCATGCTTTTATTATAGACCATGTTCGAACCTCTACCCCCTGGACCTTGGGGGCAGAGGTTATTGTAACTAGCACTAGCCGGAGACATCGGGGGATGTGAGTAACCTGCCTTCGACAAAACCGGAGCCTTCTAACAGTTCTCTCATGAGTCCGAGTGTATACTTGATTCAAAGAGCAAAAAGGGGATTTAGTATGTCAGATGTTCCAGAAGTCACACTACATAATGGACTGAAGATGCCTCTACTTGGTTTTGGCGTCTTTCAGATTGCCGATTTGAAGCAGTGCGAGCAAGCTGTCTATGACGCGCTGATGACAGGCTATCGCTCTTTCGATACGGCGGCTTCGTACATGAACGAGGAGGCGGTCGGACAGGCGATTAAGCGTAGCGGTGTTCCAAGACAGGAGCTATTTATCACTAGCAAGCTGTGGGTACAGGACGTAAACTATGATGCTGCCAAGAAAGCGTATCAAACGTCTCTCGATAAACTACAGCTTGATTACCTTGATTTATATCTCATTCACCAGCCGTACAATGATCTTTACGGAGCTTGGCGTGCATTACAAGAGCTTTACGAAGGGGGCAAAGTTAGGGCTATCGGCGTCTCAAACCTGACGAGTGACAGGCTAGTAGACCTAATCCTCAATAATAATATTGTCCCAATGGTTAACCAGATTGAAATCCACCCATTTAATCAGCAGATCGAAGCTATAAAAACCATGGACGAATATAAAGTGCAGCCTGAAGGCTGGGCTCCATTTGCCGAGGGTAGGCAGGGCCTGTTTACAAACGAAATACTGGCTGAAATTGCCGGGCAATATGGCAAGACTGTCGGCCAGGTCGTGCTTCGTTGGAATATTCAACGTGGAGTAGTCGCGATTCCAAAATCTACCCACAAGGAGCGCATAGAAGAGAATTTTAACATCTTTGATTTTGAACTGACTGGCGAAGATATGAAGAGGATTAATAGTCTAGATGAAAACAAGGGCCTGTTTGTCGCTCATAACGATCCCGCATTTGTAAAACGACTCCACGAACGTAAAATCCATGAGTAGGCTCCGATACCGCGCATAGTCTATTAACTTTTACGGACGTAGCTCGTAATGGTGGGAGATCATAGACGTTATTATGTGAGCCAGATTGGTTGCTAGCCTGAACTAGAGCCTGTTGGCATGTTTACTGTTCTGCAGTAAGGCTCGAGAAGCGACAGTAATATGACTAGGAGTGGAGTGTACTCTCAGCCTGTTTTTCTTTGCGATTGATCGTCATGAACACGACACACGTAACAATCAGAGCGGTCAGGACGATGCTCACCGTGCCATCCCCAAAGCCCTTCCCGCTTGGAATTGGCTTACCGAACCAATCGGCGAAAGATGCGCCCAATGGCCGGGTGATAACGTAAGCAAACCAGAATGTGAAGATTTCGCTGATTTTCAGACGTCGGCAAATGACAGGAATAAGCATGAGGCCGGCAAACAAGATGCCAGAGCTGAAATAGCCGAAACCGAGGCTATTGGCCGTCCAATCACCCGCGGCTGTGCCAAATGCAAAGGTCGCCATGACAGTTAGCCAATAGAATGTTTCTCGTCGGGCAGTAGTAATGCTATGGATTGAAAGGTTGTGCTCTACCTTTTGCCAGACAAAAAAGATCACAGCCAAGCATATCGCATAGAAGGTGGTCGATGCGATATAAGGTACACCAAATTGTTTGTGTAAGACATCTGCCGCCATCGTACCAAAGACGGCAACCATTGCCACGGCCAGCCAATAAGCCCATGGAATATAGTGCTTAGTTCTGAATTGAATACATAAGGCCGCAGCAAACGCTACGAAGCCAATTGCTACGGCGACGTATGGGCTTATCGTATTGGCTAAAAAGTCTGAAGTGGTTTCGCCCATGGCTGTAGTAAGTAGTTTTGTTAACCAGAATAGAGCAGTTATCTCTGGTACTTTGCGTGAAAAGATTTTGGTGTTCGATATCACAAAGTAAAGTATATGCCATATAAAAAGACTTCCGAAGAAGTCTTTCATTGTACTAATGCTTGTGGCTGGGGATGAGGGATTCGACCTACCTTCGGCAGGCCCGAAAGTTCGCTATTGCCAACATAGTTGGCATCGGAACGTTTCCTTGCGAATTGCTGGTGGCAATTCTCACCCCGATCTATTTCGGGTGTTCGAGCCACTCTAGACCATGAAAAAACACCACACGAGGTGGTGTCATTTCATGGCTGGGGATGAGGGATTCGAACCCCCGATCGTGGAACCAGAATCCACTGCCTTACCACTTGGCCAATCCCCATTAGGACGAGGAGTATTGTACTACAATTAACAGATATAGCCAACCGCCAGCAAAACAAAACCGCTTCAGCAAGAGGAAGCGGTTTTGTTTTGCTGGCTGCTCAGCTTTAGTAGCCGAGTTTGCGTCGAGCGAAGTAACGGTGAGCCACGGTACCGATGGTAGTGATGGCTACAAAGGCGGCGATGGTGCTGCCGGGGCCGGTATTAACGAGCTGTGATGGAGGAGTGGGCGTGGTCGGGGTAGTTGGCAGGCACTCGGGGCTACCTTGTGGTATACCCGGTAGGCACTCGGTGCAGCGTTGGTCGCCTTCGGGGACACCTGGCTTACATTCCTTGGGGCCGAGGGTGGTCAGTGACACGGCACAGGCGCTCGAGGTTATGTTCTGTACATCCTTGCCATTAACGGTAGCCTTGATAGTGTAGGCGGTATTGGCGCTGGGGAAGGTGTACGTGAGACTGGCCGAAGCGGCACTAGTAGTCACAGTCTTTGTAGTTGTAGTCTTGCCATCCGAGATAGTAAACACGTAATTTTGGATGGTTGTGTTGCTGACGATCGCATTGGCAGTAAAGATATATGTCAGGGCTTGGGCTGTGTTGGCCGAGGTGAGATTGTCACAGGCAAGTGCCGGCTTTGGCGCAGGGGTCTTAACGGTAGAAGTACAGTTGTTGCTGGTTTTGCCGCCGCTAAAGTCACTACCGTAGACCGTGACACGAGCGGTGTAGGCGGTGTTGTCTTTGCCGTAAGTGTGACTTGCATTGGCATTTTGACCGCTGGTTTTGACGGTGTCGCTGGAGCCGTCGCCGTAACTAAAGACATACTTGCTAATAGTGGTATTTTTGGCACTGGCGGCAGCCTTGAAGTTGAATTTACGAGTAGCACCAACTTCACTGCCGACTAAGTTAACGCAGTCCAAGACAGGTTTGGGCTGGATCTTGGGAGTGAACTTGACGGCGTTGGCGCAGCCGACCATGACGGCAAAATCAGCGTTGCCAGCAGCATCGAAGTGCACGATAACTGGCGCAGTGTTTTCGGCGAGCGAGGTAGTCGTTTTGCGAGCCCATACATCGCCTCCGACGTGTGTGAAGCCATTTTGGCCAGCGCCAAAACGGGCGCTTACCCAGGCGTCAGTACCAACGAGTGCGCCATTCACCTTGATGTCACCGTTGCGGTACATGGTGCCTAGCTTGGTGTTGCTAGTGTTCATACCAGCTACCATGGCATCAGTAGCGCCGGCCCAGCGGTAGACGGCCTTGAGGTCATCGTGACCGTTGTTGGAGCCATTCGCGTACAGCGCTTGAAAGGAGTTAACGTAGCCACTCAAGTTGCTGCCATTTAGGCCACAGTAGACGATATTGACTTGGTCGCATGCATCGGCACTAGCAACGCCTGGTTGCGCAATACTGGCTGCACCAGCGGACACAATTGTTAGGGTAAATAGCGCGCCGGCTACGGCGTAACGGGCCTTTTGTAACAGGGAATGAATACGCATGGTGCTTCTCCTCCTCGACATCTCACGTCAATGATATCCACATTATATACGAACATCAGTATATTGTCAATACCCTTATGCTTGATGACGTGGATGGCTAGTGCATAGTACTTTTCAACTTTCAGTAAATATTGAAAGCATGATATGCTAGCTAATAGCATAAGCAGTGAGCAAACAGCATAGGAGTGACCGTGCACGAGAGTGTTATTACGACCGACAGTTTGACGAAAAGGTATGGGCAATTTACAGCCCTCGACAGCTTGAATCTGGACGTCCGGAAGGGTGAGGTGCTGGGATATTTAGGGCCAAATGGCGCGGGTAAGACTACGACCATACGCCTGCTGCTGGGGCTGATTGCACCCACGAACGGCGGTGCGACAATCTTCGGCCAGGATGCACGCACGCACGCCGCCGAGATTCATAAGAACATTGCATACGTGCCTGGCGAGACGAGTTTCTGGCCGTCACTGACTGGTGCCGAAACGCTCAAACTACTTGCCAATGTTCATGGCGGCACCGATGAGATGTATCAAGAAGAGTTGATTAAGAAACTTGCCTTCGATCCAAACCGAAAGATTCGCACCTATTCTAAGGGTAATCGCCAGAAGATTGCCCTCATCGCGGCTCTCTCTACTCGTGCCCGACTGCTCATTTTTGATGAACCGACCAGTGGCCTTGACCCGGTGATGGCAAAAGTTTTCCGTGATGAAGTGTTGGCCGCCAAGCACGATGGCCAGACGGTGTTTTTGTCGTCGCATATGCTGGAAGAAGTCGAAGAACTGTGTGACCGGGTGGCGGTGCTGAAGGACGGCAAACTCGTCGAGCTGGGCACGCTCGATGAGCTGCGCCACCTCTCGGCTGTGACGGTCGAGGCGACATTCTCGGCTGCGCCGCCAGATGTGCATCGCGTGCAGAATGTACGTAGTGTTGAGGTGCATGGACATTTCCTGCGCTGCAGCGTGCAGGGCTCAATTGATGAATTGTTAGTGGTGGTGGCTCGGGCGAAGCCGCTCAGTTTTTTGAGTCGTAAACCATCGCTCGAAGAGCTTTTCCTGTCGATGTATGACAGCAAAGAAGCCAAGGTGGTCAGGCGGTGAGTTTGTCGACCAGTCGCACGCTTAGGCGTTTTGGTTTCAAGCAGACCCTGCGCGGTGCGCTGATTGTCGGCGCTATCACGGGGTTACTCATGGGTGCTCAAGGTGCAGCCTATGCCAAGGCGTTCCCGGATCAGGCATCTCGTGACAAGTTGGTGGCTTCGCTCGAATCAGTTTCGGCTGTCAATTTCCTGTCGGGTGAGATTGCCGATGCCAGCACGCCGGCCAGTTACGCCATATATAAATCATTGCCCATGATGGTGCTGATTGCGAGTATTTGGGGGCTGATGGTCACCACGCGGCTACTGAGAGGCAACGAAGAAGATGGCCGGTTGGAACTGCTGGTGGCGGGTTCTACTACCAAAGGCCGGGCGAGTCGGCAGCTGCTTGCCGGTTTTGGCGGGTCGTTCCTGATAGCGTGCGTGTTGGCATTTGGGCTGATTGCTGCGCTCGGTGCGGACCCGGCCGTGCATCTATCGATTAGGGCGAGCGCGCTGATGGTAGCCGCGGTCTTCTTGCCGGGCTTGCTTTTCGCCGCACTTGGTGTGGCAACCAGTCAGCTAGCCGTCACCTGTAGCCGGGCGGTGTTATATGGACTGGTGCCGCTGTTGTTGTTATATGTCGTTCGCGGATCGGCTAACAGTATTCACTCGGTGAATTGGCTCAAGCAGTTGACGCCCTTTGGCTGGAGTGATTTGTTGAATCCGGTACTTGGTCCGCATGTTGCGTGGATACTCCCGGGAGTACTGTGCGCAGCGCTATTGACAGGGCTTGGTTTGTTTTGGGCGAGTCGTCGTGATTTGGGCATGGGGCTGATTCGGCAATCCAGCGTGGCCCGATCACATTTCTACTGGTTGCACTCGACACGTGCGTTTGGCGTTCGCCGCAGCATGTGGTCCTTTGCCTGGTGGGGCGTTGGCACGGTGGCCTTTGCCGCTTTCTTTGCCGCGCTCGCTCATTTGAGTGCCAATCTGGCCAGTGACTCTTCGGCCTTTCGCAATCTCTTCTCGGCAACCTCGATGAATGAGTTTAAGGTTATGTTCCTAGGCGTGGGTACGTTGTTTACGGCCACCGCATTGCTCATCATGGCCACAATGGGTGTGGGTGCAATTCGTGGCGATGAGGCCAAGGGCTACCTCGATAATCTGCTCGTCGGCCCCGTTCGGCGCAGCTCGTGGCTGATTGGCCGATTGCTGATTGTGATGGCGATGTTTACCAGCATCTCGCTTGTTTCGGGTATTGTTGCGTGGGGTATCGCCAGTGCGAGCCATATCGACGTAAGTTTCTGGCCTGTGTTACAGGGAGCGATAAGTCTCGTCGGCACACTAGTGTTGGTGCTTGGTATTGGTACATTTTTCTACGGCTTCTGGCCGCGCCTGGCGGTGGCTGCAATGGCGGTTGTCATTGGCTGGGCATTTGTTGTCGACATCCTCAAGTCGTTCTTCCACCTGAATGGTCTCATCACCAAGACCTCTTTCCTGTACTACGTGCCCTCTGACCCTTCCAAAATGCCCGACTGGAGCGCGATTGTCTGGCTAGTGGTACTCGGCTTGCTGCTGGCGGGTACGGGTGTCGTCGGGTTTACTAAGCGGGATATTGTAGCCGAATAGGCCATGAAGTTGACGAATGACCAACAGAACTTCGTGGAGCAATTCGCGCGTGTTGACCCCAGTATGCCCCGGGCGATGGGCCTTATATTGGGCTATCTTTTGGTGTGCGAGCCGGCAGAGCAGACCTCGCGGGCCCTACAGGCGGAACTTGGTGTATCGGCCGGTAGTGTCAGTACTATGATGAATATGCTCGTAAGTACGGGGCTCGTTACTAGGGTCAGGCGGCCGCACCAGCGCCAGCAGTATTATGTAATAGCCGAGGGTAGCTGGCAGCGGACTGTCGAGATGCGCCTCGAGAGCATCAAAAGGGTGCGTAACGTTGCGGCTCAGGGTATGGCAGTAGCTGATAACTACCGGATGCGAGAAATCTGGCATGTCTACGATAGTTTTGCGCAAGACCTGGAGCAGATGATACATCATCTTGCTACACGTACGCGCGACGAGCCGTAACAAGGCTATCAGATTGGGGGCACGGGGTAGACGTACATAGGTCTACATTTGTCCCTATTCCTACAGTATAATGCCAGTAAATGGCAAACATAATCACTATCGACCGTCTGACCGTCATGCTCGGCAAAGGGTATACGGCACTTGATGATGTGAGTGTTGAGCTTGCGGCGGGTACGACCATCGGCCTCATTGGACCATCCGGAGCCGGCAAAACGACGCTGATTCGAGCCATTGTGGGCCGACAGCGAGCTAGCCGAGGCCGTGTTACGGTTTTAGGGCTACCAGCCGGATCACCCAAGCTGCGCGCTCGCCTCAGTTATATGACCCAGGAATTGTCGGTGTATAGTGACCTGACAGTAGCCGAGAATGTGCGCTACTTTGCTAGTATGGCCGGATACGATGGCCGTGCAGGTAAGGCGATGTGCCAGCAGGCACTGGCGCGAGTAGACCTAGCCCGCAAAGCTGGCGCGCTTGTGAGCGATCTGTCGGGTGGCCAAAAGCAGCGAGTATCGTTGGCGGTGGCACTACTGGGCGAACCAGAGCTATTGGTACTCGATGAGCCGACGGTCGGACTGGACCCGGTGTTGCGCCAACAATTGTGGAAGCTATTTCGCGAACTTCGAGACGCTGGCACTTCTATTATTATTTCGAGTCACGTCATGGATGAGGCCGAGCGCTGCGATGATTTGGTTCTGATTCGTGGTGGACACATCATTGCCCACGCAACGCCGCACGATTTCCTCAGGCAAACTGCTACCCAAACGGTTGAGGCTGGCTTTTTGAAACTGGCCGGAGATGCGGTATGAGCCCTCGTCGAACACTAGCCACGGCCGGCCGTGTGCTGCGCCAATTGCGCCACGATCCACGCACCATTGCACTTATTATTGTGGTGCCGTGCTTGCTCATGACACTGCTCAAATATATGTTTAACGATCAGCCGCTTGTCTTCGATCGGATTGCACCGATGATTCTCGGCGTTTTCCCGTTGCTGATGATGTTCTTGGTCACGTCCATTACCACGCTGCGTGAGCGCAAAACTGGTACGCTCGATCGGCTCATGACCACGCCGATGAACAAGCTAGACTTCATGTTTGGTTATGCTCTGGCATTTGCACTGCTAGCGCTTGCCCAAGCCTGCGTGGTGGCGCTGGTGACGCTGGGATTACTTGGTGTTACGGTGCTGGGCGGCACGCTGCCGGTACTGCTCGCGGCCGTTGTCGCGGCCTTGCTTGGGACATCATTGGGGTTGCTGGTTAGCGCGTTTGCTACCAGCGAGTTTCAGGCGATCGAACTGGTGATGCCCATTTTGATGCCGCAAATATTGCTGTGTGGCTTGTTTGTGCCGCGTGCCGCCATGGCTACAATATTACAGTGGCTGGCTGATATATTACCGCTGACTTACAGCGTGGATGCCATGCGCGAACTTACGTTGTATGCCGCTTGGACAACCCAGCTCAGTCGTGATTTGCTGATTGTGGTTGGGTTCGCTATCGTAGCCCTGTTGCTTGGCTCGGTTACCATTCGCCGTCACAATTAGAGTAATATAGTAGTATGATCAACTACCAAATCAAACGGATATACGATGAACCGGCTGCCGATGATGGTTTCCGGGTATTAGTCGACCGGCTGTGGCCGCGCGGCGTCAGCAAAGAGCGGGCTGCGCTTGATATGTGGCTCAAGGATATTGCGCCGTCGCCCGATTTGCGGGTGTGGTTCAACCACGAGCCGGAGCGGTTTGAGGAGTTTAGTGCACGCTACACTCTGGAGCTTGCGCACAACCCGGCCGTCCAGCAACTCAAAGACCTGGTAAAAGACCAGCACACCGTTAGCCTACTATATGCCGCCCACGACCCCAAGGTTAATCACGCGCGTGTCCTGCAAGCCTTTCTAGAAGACTAAGTGTTCTCTTGGTGTACGCTGTCTAGCTAGCTGTGTGACCGCGTTTCGTAATATCATCTGGCAAGAAACCCTTTTCGTGCTGGAAGTTGGCCTGCCATTTATAGCCTTGGCTGTAGCCAAAGTCTTTCATGAGTTTGGTCGGTGCGTTGCGCAGGTGCAGTGGCACGGCGGCATCGGGATAGTCGGCAGCGAGGCTTTGGGCCTCGTGCATCTGGTCGGCTACATCACGTGATTTCTCGGAGCGAGCTAGGGCAATGGCGCAGTGATATAGATTGTACTGGCACTCTGGTAGGCCGATGCGCTCCACGGCCTCGAAGGTGGCCACAGCCAGGCTGAGGGCGCCGTTGCCAGCCAGCCCGATATCCTCGCTTGCAAACACGACCATACGCCGGGCGATAAACTTGGGATCTTCGCCGGCTTGCAGCATGCGGGCCATGTAGTACAAGCCGGCCTGTACGTCGCTGCCGCGCAGGCTTTTGATAAACGCACTGACAATATTGTAATGTTGCTCGCCGGCCTTGTCGTAGCCCGGCAAATGCTTTTGGGTGGCGGTCTTAACGACTTCCGGTGTGATGGTTTTGTTGGTCAGCTGGGCAGCTAATTCTAGGTTGCCGAGTGCCACTCGGGCGTCGCCGCCGGATAGTTCGGCTAGCAAGTCGATACTCTTAGGTGGCAAGCGCTTGGCGTCCAGTTTGAGGACCTTGGCGGCTCTCTTGACGACGGTGGTAATAGCTAGCTTGTCAAGGGGTTCCAGTACCAGTACACGCGAGCGAGACAGAAGGGGGTTAATGACTTCAAAACTGGGGTTCTCGGTGGTGGCGCCAATCAGTACGATCGTACCATCCTCGACGTGTGGCAGGAAGGCGTCCTGCTGGGCCTTATTGAAGCGGTGGATTTCATCGACGAACAGGATAGTGGTCATACCGAGGCGTCGGTTTTGGGCGGCCCGTTCGATAACTTTCACGACGTCGGCCTTGCCAGCCGTAACAGCACTGAGCTCGACAAACTCTGCCTCGGTCTCGTGGGCAATAATGCGGGCCAGAGTGGTTTTACCGCTGCCCGGCGGCCCCCACAGTATCAGCGAAGTTGGTTGTTTGCGCCCGACAATCTCGTGAATAATTTTGCCCGTAGCGATCAGGTGTTCCTGCCCGAGTACCTCACTCAAAGTCTCCGGCCGCATTCGTTCAGCGAGTGGTCTAGTGTCCATGAGTATAAGTATAGGACCTCGGGGCGGGTTGCGCTGGCTTTTTATTACGTAAGCGGTTTGCTACACTGGGGGTAACCTGTAAAAAAGAGTATAATATGGAACCAACGACCCCTTCGGAAGACACTCGCGATACGAGTACTGACCCTTATAATAACCCTAATGAATCAAGTACTCAGGACGGAACGTCTGTCGTTCCGCTGACAAGTGAGCCAGCTGGTGATACCCGACCAGTTATTGTGAGCCCGGTTGTTTCTGATATCGCCCCAACTGAAGTTGTAGCCGACGGGTCGGCTCATATTGAGGAGAGTGCGTCGTCGCCTGCCGGGCCAGGGGTCGTCCCTGTGGCTGGCGCGCCGGCTAGTCAAGACGCGGCGGCCAGTGAGCCAGCCGTGTCGTCTACAGAACCAGCCGCCGGTGAAGCCGTGGTGACAGAAACCAACCAGCCGGACGCGTCCACCGTAGAGGCGCCGAGTACGTTTGGCGCCCAGACCGAATCATCCACCGTCGAACCTTTGAATGTTGGGCCAGTTGTGCCCCAAGAGCCGCAGCCGTCCGCCGTGCCTGTTCAGCCGGCGGTTGAGCCTGTGGCCGCCGCTGTTTCGCAGCCCGAGATAGGTGCTACGTCTGCCGTAAACCCAAGCCCCGCTCCGTCCGTACAGTCGACGGCTCAGGTCATGGGCAGCATTGCTGGTGCAACCGTTGCTGGTCGGCCGGTGGAATTTGGCAGTAGCAAGAGGAAGAAACTACTGTTCGTGGGCATCATCGTGCTAGTCGTCTTGCTGGTGGTCGGTGGTGTGTTTGGATATTACATACCCAACAAACCGGCGAATGTCTGGAAGCGTGGTATGAACCGCACCGGCCAGGCGCTCGACACTATTGTTACCGAAGCGACCAAAACTGCCGAAAGCTCCACATACAAGCGCACGAATATCAAGGGCGATTTCAAGCTGACTTCCAGCTCACTTGGTAATTTCTCGGCAAATATTGATGGCTGGGGCAGCTCGACTGATGCTCAACTGAACACCAAGGTTGATATAAAAGAGCAGGGTTTGGCTGATCGTACGATGAGCGCCGACCTTTTGGCAGCCATCCCGAGTGGTAAGCAGTACCCTGACTTGTACTTGCAGTTAACGGGTCTGAGCCAGTTAGGGCTTGATGCGTTTGTGCCGGGTGTCAATCAGTACGATGGCAAATGGCTATACGTGGGTTCTGACTATCTTCAGTCGCTGGCTGACTCGGCCGGTATCAAGACGGATACGAACAAAACGAATATCACCGCGTCTGACATTAGTAATTTTACGAGTAGTATGGTCGCGGTGTCTCGAGAATATGTGCTAACCGGTGACAGCAGCAAGGGCATTTTAGAAGACCGTGGCTTCCTCGGCAAGGAGATGGTCGATGGCGTGAAGACCAATCACTACAAGGTGGGATACAACAAGGCGAACTTCAAACAATTTTGTTCGGCGCTGGGCGAGAGCGTCCTGAACAGTCAGCTGGCTAAAAAATTCGTCACGAGTGCGAGTGATCGCACCAAGGATCAAACGAGTTTCGTGAAATCATGTCAAGATAGCACCAACAATATCAAGCCGAGTGATACGTTCGAGATGTGGGTTGGTGGCAAGTATGGCCTGGTGCGCCAGGTGCGCTTCTATGACACTAGTGACAAGAAGAACTATATGGACGTTGGTCAGCAGTACAACGGTGGTGACGAACTGACGCTGTATGCCAATCTGCACCTGAATGACTCGGATACAAAGGGTACTGTGCACTTGTCATTTACTGATAATGCCAAAACTGGTGCGATCACACTCGATGCCAGCGCCGCTACAACGGGTACCGACAAATTGGATCTGACGGCCCATTTTGCTATCAATCCCGCACGTGGCAGCACCAAAATAACGCGTCCCACGGACACCATTGACCTTGGGCAGCTGATCCAGCAACTGCAGGCGCAGACCTCACAGGTTCAAGCCCAAGTTGATGCTCAGCAACAGCAGGTATTCGCCGCTGCGGCCGCCGCAAATAGCGGGGTTAACTCCTTTTAGTAGGGCGGAGCAGCTTACGGTGATTTGTGTTGACGGCGGCGGTCGGTCTCATCCTCTATCTCGCGACCGACGATCTCTTCGATCAGATCTTCGATAGTCACAATGCCGACAATCGTGTCGTCTTTCTCGACCGGGACAAGGTGTATGCCAGAGACGATGAACTTACGAAACATGGTATCGAGTGCGGTCATGCTGCCGACGGCCTGGGCCGGATAGAGTGACAGCTCGTCGACACGTGGCCGTACCTCATCGAAGTCGATGTTGACTAGATCTTTGACAAGTAAGATTCCAAAGCAGGTGGTGTGTCGACGATTGAAAACGGGTAAGCGGCTTTTGCCGGTGCTCATGATATCGTTGACTTTGTCGTCGTCTAGGGTGGTATCAGGCGCCAGCCAATGCACCTGTGCGATGGGCGTCATGATGTCGCGGACGCGCTTTTCGCTCAGCTGCAAGGCGCCGCGGATGATCTCGACCTCGTCTTCGTCCAACTCACTTTCGCTGGTTCCTAAGTGTTCGCTGATCATAATGCCCAGCTCGTGACGACTTTGCAGACTGTGCTTTTCATCACCGAATAACCTATCCAGCAAGAGCTGCAGCGGCTTAGATACCGGGTAGGTTACGATGATCATCAGTCGCATGAGTGGCACGAGCCGGCTAGAAAATAGCAGTGAGTTACGCGTGAAAAAGGCCTGTGGCAAAATCTCTCCGAACGTCACGATGAGTAACGTACTGAGTACCCCAGCAATGATGCCGTTGAGCTGGTGTTCCATGACAAGTGAGGTGGCTGATACGGCCCCAACATTGGCCAGCAGGATGCCAGCAAGCGTTAAGTGGCTGTTTCTGCGGAGCGGTAAAATACGACGAGCGTGTTTGTTACCCAGCTTTGCTTTACGTTCTAGATCGTGCAAGTCCAGTGACATGAAGCCGATATTGAGTCCCGAACACAATGCAGACATACTAATAAGCAGCACTACCTCGATGGTGAGTATAAGTGAGTCCATGTGTTTAGATTGTATGTTCCAAGTGGTGCTGGCGATGTAGCATGTAGTACGTTAATCATAGCGTAAGAATGGTGTGCACGCAACGGCGACTGTCTGATACTATGGGTCCATGCGCGGTATAGTTCGTCAGTTTGCATTCTCCGGTCTGAGTAGCGCAGTAGTTATTGTATTGATTGCGGTTTCCCTGGGATTTAGTGCGCTTGTCTCGTTGCTCATTTTGGCAATTATCGAAATAACGTTTAGCTTTGATAATGCCATTTTGAACGCCCGAGTTTTGAAGCGCATGTCTCCGCTATGGCAAAAGCTATTTTTGAGTATTGGCATCATCATTGCCATATTTGGTATGCGTCTGTTATTCCCGATTGTCATCGTGGCCCTGACAGCCGGTTTGCCGTGGCACACTGTCGTAGATCTGGCATTGAATCATCCGCACGCGTACGCCAAAGAGCTGGAGGTGGCGCAACCACTTATCACAGCGTTTGGTGGCTCGTTCTTGCTGATGCTCAGTTTGCAATTTTTTGTTGACTTGGGAGAAGAGGAGCACTGGTTGCGGCGCGTGGAGCATGTGCTGCACCATGGTGGTCGATGGTGGCTGCCGGCGTTCGTAACGGCTGTTGTGGTGGCTGCCGTCGCGCTTGCGCCGGCCAATCATCACCCGGCAGATACTATCAAAGCTGCGATTGTTGGCGCACTGACATATGTATGTATCAATGGCTTGACCACGTTGATGGGACGTTTTGATACGTCGAATGGTCGCAGTGGAGTTTTTGTAGGCTGGTCGGCGTTTGTTATGTTTATCTATCTCGAATTGCTCGATGCCAGCTTCTCACTTGATGGTGTACTGGGGGCATTTGCCATTACCAGCAACGTTGTTCTGATAGTAGCTGGTCTGGGCATTGGTGCTGTGTGGGTACGATCGCTAACGGTTTTTATGGTGCGGCGGGGCATACTCGAGGCGTATAAATACCTGGAGCACGGTGCACACTACGCTATTGCTGTGCTGGCGCTGTGTCTGCTCGTGGAGAGCCTGCTTGAGGTCCCGAGTGCGCTTGTTGGTGCCGCTGGCTTGGCTATCATTGCCGCGTCAATAGTATCATCTGTCAGGGATTCTTCGGGCAAGTTGGGACACTGATGGATTCGTGGAAGCTTTTGGAATCGGATTCCGTTACTGCTGCCAAGCGCCTGTTGGGCTGCGAGCTGACGAGTACGATTGGCGGGCAAACCGTGCGCGGCCGTATTGTCGAGACCGAGGCCTATGACCAAACCGATGCCGCTAGTCACAGCTCCCACGGCCGAACGTCTCGAACCGAAGTCATGTTTGGGCCAGCGGGACATCTGTACGTCTATTTTACGTACGGCATGTATTACTGTTGCAACGTGGTTGTGGGTCAAGAGGGTTATGGCTCGGCGGTCCTGATTCGAGCTATTGAGCCGCTGGAGGGCGAAGCCGTTATGTCACTGCGTCGCCGTGGTTTGACTGGCGTGCAGCTGACGAATGGTCCGGCCAAAACCTGCCAAGCTCTCGCAGTTGACAAGCAACTCAATGGCCACATGTTGCGAGAACAGCCACTGATATTGAAGGTGTGTGATCCCTTGCTCGAGTCCGAAATTGTGCAAACGGTGCGAGTCGGCATCACTAAGGCTGCTGATACGCCGTGGCGGTTTTATATCCGTGGCAACAAGTACGTATCGCGCTCCTAAATCCTCGTATTGCTGAGGGGTTATACGTCGTAGTCTCGGACCCAGCTCTCGACCCGGAGCCCTGACGTTTTGATGAGGTCTGGCACAAAATCGTCGGCTTCTCGGAAGCCAAAGGCCAGTGTTGCAATCGTGTTGCTGGCCTCTAGTTCTGCGGCATCCTCTATATCGGGCATGAGCCGATCGAAATTGCAGGCCTCAAAGATGGGCTGAAAGTCAGGGTTTTGGTCGCGGTACGCAATTGCTAAGAGGCCGGCGGGCTTCAGGAGGTCGACATTGAAGCAATAGTTTCGAACGCTTGGACTGCGCATCTCCGAATCAAGTGGATCGAGTGCGCGTGCCAATGTCATTCGGGCCGCATTTTGTGCGAACAGGATTTGCCTGGTTGCCAGGCGCTTCTTACGATCAATCACTTGGACTGCTTGTATCTCGTGGCTAATAGCTTCTGATAGCCCGCGCTTTTCTTGTACGATCTGCACAATATGTTCGGTGGTTCGTATAATACCGACATTTCCAGCCACAACATATTGCACCTCTGGGTCCGATAAGTCAGGGAAACTAATATTCTCAAAAATCCTCATGCTCATGATGGATACTAGTATAGCCTGTATGTCTGTATTGCAAAGCATCGTTCTGGTGTATCCGCAAGGCTTGAAAATATATAGCATGAGCGTAATGTAGGAGGCAGGAAGTGTGAGGCTTCCTAACGAACCTGGGTACACCCCGGGTTCTTTTAGTTTTGCGGCCAGTGCTATGATACTAAGCATGAGCGGTATACGAATGCGCGCTGGTTTTGCACTTCTAGAGGTGCTCCTGACGGTAGTGTCTGTAGCAGCCGTGGTCGTCACGGGTGTTTACGTGTATGCGCATCGCAGTAGTGTGGCACCGATAATGTCCAGTGGTGTGACGGCCAACTTGGGCACCACTAATCGCACCGAGCAGTTGAACGATCAAGAAGTTTCGGAAGAGCTGACTGCAGTGCGTGATTTTGATACAAGTCAGCAGTCGATTGTGACAGATGACGATAGCGTCATGGATGAGGTATTGGAAGTGAGTGATGACAGTGGTTTGTCACGGTCGGCGCCGGTCACTACCGTTTGCGATAATCTCAACGATCGGGCGACAGCAATTCAGGCCAAGTACGCGACGTTGAAAGATCGAGTAGCGGGTGTTTGGGCGGTACAGGATAAGAAGTCGCAGGGCTTTATATCCAACGAAGATAGCCAGGTTCGGGCTTCGCGTCAGAAGGCTGACGACCAACGTCAGCTTAATTTTGCCAAACTCGAGGACCGGCCAAGCACGGCTGCAGGGGCGCGGGCTGTGGCGACTTACGTGAGAGTCATTACGGGTGCCGCGAACACTCGGCGGGCGGCAGTTAGCGCAGCCCGGACGGCATTCCGTGACGAGCTTGCGAGGTCTGTCTCGACCCGGCGTGCCTTAATCACTGATCAGGCGAATGGCTTGAGCGGTGCGGTACGCGTGGCATATGCTACTGCCGAAACGAGCTGCCAGGGTGGTGTCGGCAAGCATGTGGTTAGCTCGACACTCCAGGCTAGTCTACAGTTGGCCCATCGACAATTTGCAGACGCCCGCAAGGGCGATAGTACTGTTCGTGCTCAAGTCCAGTCTTTTGCGCAGGCGCGCAACCAGTCTATCCAGGTGGCCAACACCACATTTGTACTGGTTACCCAGCGTGCAGCTCTGCAACTACGAACTGCGTTCGTTAGTGACTCTATCTGAATCGTTTTATGACGGCAGTCGGCAAGTGGTATGCTGGTGTCATGAAAAGTGATGATTTTGAACCGTACGAACCGCAACGTGTGCTGGCGGTTGGTGCACACCCCGACGACATTGATTTTGGCGCTGCTGGCAGTTTGGCCGTCTGGGCCGAGGCGGGTGCACACATCGAATACCTTGTCTTGACTGATGGATCCAAGGGCTCGCCAGACCGCGCCATCACGAGCCAAGAGTTGACCAACACTCGCCACACCGAACAGCGGGCGGCGGCCCAGACGCTTAATGCCAAAGATGTGATATTCCTTGCATACGAAGACGGTGCCCTGGAAGTGACTCAGGCACTCAAAAAAGATATCGTGCGAGCGATTCGCACTGTGCGACCTGACACGGTCATTGTCATGGACCCGACCATGGTATACTCGGCGGAGCATGGTTTTGTGAATCACCCGGATCACCGGGCGGCCGGCCAAGCGACGCTCGATGCGGTTTTTCCTCTGGCGCGTGACCACCTGGCGTTTCCAGATTTGTATGTCAAGGAAAAGCTTGAGCCACACAAGGTGCCTCACGTGTTGCTTGTGAATTTTGATAAGCAAAATTGTTTTGTTGATATTTCCGAGACGATTGAGCTAAAGCTGGCGGCGCTGGGCAAGCACGCGAGCCAGCTACAAGACCCCGACGCAACGTTTACGATGCTTCGGGCGCGCGCGGCTGCCATTGGTGCTCAGGCTGATTTTGCCTATGCCGAGAGTTTTGTTCGTATCGATCTTACTGATTAACTGACCGGAGACTACTACAAATGGTTCCAATTTTACTGTCACTGGCCACATTCGTTTCAACCCTCGCGGGTGGCCTGACTGCCCTTCGGCACAAAGATAGCTTGCATCGTTTCCTGGGCTACACTGCTGGAGTACTGCTGGGGGTAGTAGCCTTTGATTTGCTGCCTGAGATCTTTGAGACAATCAGCCATAATCATATTAGTCCGACTTGGCCGATGGTGGCACTAGTCGTTGGCTTTCTATTGTTTCATGTGCTCGAAAAAAGTATTCTGATTCATCACAGTCAAGAGGCCGAATACGAAGTGCATCATCATCCGCAAGTTGGTATCGCCAGCGCATTGGCACTGATCGGACACAGTTTTTTGGACGGTGTCGGGATTGGACTAGGCTTTCAGGCTAGCAGTACGGTCGGTGTTGCCGTGGCAATCGCTGTGGTTGCCCATGATTTTACCGACGGGCTTAACACGGTCAACTTGCTACTACTCAACAAAAACCGGCCGCACCGGACATTCATGTTCCTGTTAGCGGATGCGTTTGCGCCGATACTCGGCGTTGCGAGTACGCTGGTATTTACGATTTCAACGAGTTGGCTGCCAATATATCTTAGTTTCTTTGCTGGCTTTTTGCTCTATATTGGTGCCAGTGAAATCCTGCCGGAGGCGCACAGCAAGCACTCTAGCTATACCACCATTGCGCTGACGGTGTTAGGTGCGGCATTCATCTTTGTCGTGACACGGTTCGTGTAACAAGATCCACCTGTCGAAATGCAGAGTTAAAATGCTACAATAACCCTATGTTGATTGCGGTTATCGTTTTAGGGGTGTTGGTACTGGCGCTACTGGCTATGATGCTCAAACAGCAAGCCAAGCCGGCCGACAGCAGTGCGTCGCTGCTACTCAAGCAAGATTTGACCAAGCTGAGCGAAGACATCACGCAGCTAAAAGATGGTGTCCAAAAGCAGCTAACCGAACAGCTTGGAGCAAGTAACAAACAAATCGCCAGCCAGTCGGCTGCCAGCATCAAAATATTGCAAGATGTGACCGAAAAGTTGACCAAACTGGAGGGCACCAACAAAAATGTCGGTGATATTGCCAACGAGCTCAAGTCATTACAAAACGTATTGCAAAACCCCAAGCAGCGCGGCGTGCTCGGTGAGTTTTACCTGGAGCAAATCCTCAAAAATACGCTGCCACCGGGCGCCTACCAGCTGCAGTACAAGCTGGGCGAGGGCTTGATTGTCGATGCGGCCATCATTCTGGATGACCGGGTGTTGCCACTCGATAGCAAGTTTAGCCTAGAGAATTACAACCGGCTACTCGAAGCCAAGCCGGACGAGCAAGAGGCGCTGGCCAAGCAATTCAAGGAAGACCTCAAGCGTCGCATCGACGAAACCAGTAAATATATTTTGCCAGGTAAGGGCACACTCGATCAGGCGCTGATGTTCATACCATCCGAGGCGATTTATTACGATCTGCTCGCCAACAAAGTCGGTCTGGGTAATGTCAGTGGCCGTAATCTCATCCAATATGCCAGCGAAAAAAAGGTGACCATTGTTGGGCCGAGTACGCTCAGCGCCATGTTGCAGACCATTATGCAGGGCCTGCGCAGTATTGAAATCCACAAAGATACCGAAAAAATTCGTAAAAATATCGAGCAGCTTAGCAAACATTTGGTATCGCACAACGCCTACATGCAGAAGCTGGGTAGTGCGCTCGGTACTACTGTTAATCACTACAATGCGACCTACAAAGAACTCGGTAAAGTCGATCGAGATATCGTAAAAATTACAGACAGCACTCCGTCAGTTGAGCCATTATTATTAGACAAGCCAACACTAGACGACTAGGAGGTAATTTGGGAAAGATCAACGAGGAGTGGCACGAACAGCATAAAATGCCAGCCGATGCGACACCCATGGAACAAGTCGCCTGGTATGGGGCACATCACAAACATTGCAACTGCCGGCCCATCCCAGCCAGCGTACTTAAGCTCATGCCACCCAGCAGTAGCAGGGATTGAATTCTTAATGTGCCCCCTGGCGGGGCACAGGCCAGTTACTTCCGATGTCCAAACAAACACAGACTTGGGGTTTGCTGCCCATCCGACGTTCCTGGTGACAGTGTTGTCAATAATCACAACTTCCCTTGGGCTGGTTGTGAGCTTTGACAACAGTGGCCCAAGGGCCAAAGGATCAGGCTTGTTCTTTTGGTTACTTTTCTCATAAGATAAAAGTAACTGGGTTGCCGGGCCAGTCCGGTTTGTATTTAAAAAAGTAAATGGCGGTCTGCTCGCCAGAGTGGGTGGAAACTAGCGTTTGAGCAGATCAATCGCTAGTGCTGCGCTCCAGCTAAAATTGCTGGCGCCGTGCGGGCTGCCATCAAGCGGGTCGAAGTACTCATAGCAGCCGTGCGTACGTACGAGCTCGAGTGTCATTTCGGTGAGAACCGCAGCGTGTTCGTTGTATCCGTAGCGCCGCAGCCCGTCGATAACCAGCCAGTTGGTGTTAATCCAGGTTGGACCCTGCCAATAGCGCTTGGAGTCAAACCAGGCCGAGGCTTTTGGCACGCTGGGCAGCGGGAAGTGCAGGCCAAACTGGTGTGGACTCTCGATGAGTTTGACCAGCTGCGCTGCTCGGTCTTTACTGATATGTCCAGCGTACAGCGGCAATAGTGTGGCGATCGATGATTCGCGCAAGTGGTGGTGCGTGATGAAATCGCGTGAATAATATTGTCCGGTCAGATCGTCCCATAGTTCGTCGAAACTTCTTTCGGTCTTGTGCATTGAGGCTACGAGGTCCTCGGGCAGTTCTTCCCCCAACGTCTCGGCAATGCTTTGCAGTAGCCGATTGGCCCGGATGAATATGCTATTGAAGCCCAAATCTTCGATAGTAAACAGTGAGTGATCTAAAATACGGTCGATATTATAGCCTTTGCGCCGCAACCTCAACTGGACGTCATAGAGTGCCAGTACCTCGTGGTTCGTAAACCGTTCGTTGAGTGGCACTGAGCGGCTGTCGCGCCGGAACAGCCCGACCACATTTTCGAGGCCGGTACTGTGCATGAGCCGAATCCACCAGGGCATTTGATGATCCTGCAGGTAGGCCATCCAGGGCGGTGAGTTGTCGAGCCCCGTTTCCCACGGATGAACGAGCGATATGAGGCCCTCGTGATGTGGGTCGCGCTCGGTGTATAGCCACTGGTGATAGGCCAACAGGCCATCCCACATTTGTCGGTACCACAACCGTCGCTCGGGTAGCTTGAGCCGCTCGCCCACGCGCACGATGGCCTCGGCCAGCATGGGCGGCTGGGTGATGCCGCTGGTTGCGACGTTGCTTGGTGCGGCCGGGTTACGCCAACTTTGCCAGGCGCGGCGATCTTGACGGAAGGCCGGGTCGTTACTGAAAATCATGTTGGGTAGCATACCGTTGCTCCACTGACCACGCAGCAGACTGGTCAACTCACTTTTGGCGCGCTCGACATCGACATGCCGCAGCCCGATGGCGGTAAAGCAACTGTCCCACAGCCACTGATGTGGGTATAGATCACCAGCTGGCATGGTATAGCCGTCCCGGCTGTTGTGCTCTAGTACGGCCCGAGCATCGTCCAGTAGAGTTTTATCGTCTCGCATATGTTTAGAGTATAGCCTGCTTTGATAAATATAGTAGAAAGTGTTACAAATATTGATTGTGACACATGAAACGAACGGATTATCGCATCATAGAGCTAGGTTGGCGTTCGAACTGGGAGCCGCCAGTGTTGGTTTGGCTGCGGTCGGCATAGGCTATTTGGCGTTCCATGAGCGCTACCTCACGGATCGGCGGGGTACTGATGCGGTCCAGATGCCGCACTACATCAAAAGCCTTGAAATATTCGACAACGAGAAAGTGGAGCGCGTGTTGCCGCACGGCCGGCATCTGATGGCCGCGGCCGCGGCTCGGATCTTTGTCGCCAGCTATGTTGGGGTGGAGGGTGCTATTACCAAGGACAGCCTACAAGAAATGTTTGCCGCCAGTAGCGACGAGCTGCTCCATGTCAGCGGCCACAAATTGCAAGTTGCGCTTAGCTATCTAAAGGACAATGAGCTGATCGATCGTCGCCCGCAAGAATCCAACCGGAAAGTGCAGGGCTACCATGCGCTGCCAGCGCTCACCTGGGCATTTGAGTACGACGAACTGCCACCTGTTCTAGCGGAAGCGCAAGCCAATTTCTTGAACGAACTACTCTAGCGGTAGTTGGTGAAGTTCAGTGGGAAGTCAAATTCCTGACCGTGCAGCAGCTGCATCACAGCTTGCAGATCATTCTTACTGGCTGACATCACGCGCACGGCGTCGCCCTGAATTTGCGTTTTGACCTTAGGGTATTCGTCGCGAACGAGCTTCGTGATTTGCTTGGCCTTGTCTTGGTCGAGACCTTGCTTGAACGGCACTTCTTTGGTCGTCTTGAGGTTCGATTCGATACTGTCATGGGACGTGTCGAGGACTTTTTGGCTTTGATTGCGGGCAGCTAGTTTTTTGCGGACAATATCCAAGATTGCATCGATTTGCCAGTCGCTGCTACCAGTTATCTTGAATCCTTTTTTGTCGTCTAGCCACTCGATAGCGGCAGGGGTGCCCTTGAAATCGTAGCGCGATTGCATCTCGCGCTCCACTTGGTCGAAGACGTTGTTCATCTCGGCCTTGTCGTAGTCACTTTCAATGTCGAAGGAAAAGTTTGCCATGTATCTATTCTATCAGGTGGAGGCAATTCGGCTTGACAGCAAGTAGTATATTTTTTATAGTACCTTGCATAAACAAGGAACTAGGTTCAAGAAATGGATTTAGAAAATACGAAACAGCAACTCCGCAAAGGGCTACTGATCTACGCCCTGCTGACGGCGCTCGCGGGCGAGGAGCTCTATGTCGCCGATTTGCTCAAAACACTGGCGGCTAGCGAATTTGCCACTCAGGAGGGCACACTCTATCCGCTTCTGTCCAAGCTGCGCCGCGAATCATTGATTGGCTATCGTTGGGTCGAATCGCCGGCCGGACCACCGCGCAAATATTACACGCTCACAGAGGTCGGCACGCAGTACCTGGCCGACCTCGACAGCTACTGGGACACCATTAATCGGTCGATGAACGACCTCAAGAAGGAGGACACAAAATGAACAAGACTACGACTATTAATCTCAGTGGCCAGCTGTTTACGATTGATAATGATGCCTACGAGCTTCTCAAACATTACTTGGACAAGATTCGCACCCAGCTCAAGCACGACGAAGATGACGGCGAGATTATCCAAGACTTCGAACAAGCTATTGCCGAACATCTCATGGAGGCGATCGGCACTAAGGGTCAAATCGTCACCAAGGCCATGGTGGAGCACGTGACCAAGACTATTGGTGACTACGAGCCCGGCGAAGAGCCGGAATTGGCTGCCGATGACCAAAAGTCGCAGACCGGCTGGCAGCAGCATTTCAGGCGCAGCCTTCACCTCAACAAGGACGATGCCATAATTGCTGGCGTGTGTGGCGGCATTGCCAAGGCGCTTGATGTCGACAGTTTTTGGATTCGTGTGCTGTTTGTCATTCTGTTGTTCGCCACAAGCGGCCTCATGATCGCGATCTACATCATTTTGTCATTTATTATGCTCGATCCGGAAGAAACCAAGCCGCTGTTCAAGCGCAATGGCAAGCCGCTGACTGCCTCGGCACTGGTGGCACATTCCAAGCAGCGCTTTCACGATACGAAAGAAACACTCACAAATGGGTCAGCACAGCGTCGGCTAGAGCCTATGGCTCGGTTTGTAAAGTCAATCCTGCGAATTGCCGCAATTGCCACCAGCAGTGTTGCAATCGTGCTCATCACGGTCGCTTATACCGCCCTGGTCGTGACGTGGCTGGCACATCGTAACAGTACTGGTCAGCCGTTCAGCGCTTCGCCGGGCGGAGTCAATTACGGCCTCATTTTGGGCAGCTATCTCATCATTGTTTTGCCACTGCTGGTGGTGCTACTAGTGTCAGCCTCGCGGCGGATTGCTCACATGGCCATGGATATGCGTGTCGGTTTGCTACTGTTTGGCACTTGGCTGGTAGCGCTGGCCATGTTTGTGGGTTCAGCCGCACTGGCTATTCCGGATTGGGCTGATTGGAGTCGCCAACACCCAAAGAACCAGTATTTTCAACTGCAGACCCGTAATGGCCACCTCGATAATCTATGTGTGAATCTAGCTGGTAACTGTAATAAGCACGCTCACGATAGCAAACCTGTCCCGTACTATGTGCGCCCATCAAAAGAGATCCCAGCACCACCTCAGCCACTAAAACCCTAGCTAGAAACGTATAGTTTAGCGGTGCTGCGAAATCGCAGCGAGTTTGCTCGCTCTTGTTGGGTAGCGATTAGTCTATCCGTGCGATATACTAATTATCAGATATGAGCTACCAAAATCAGAAGATTGCTGACGTTGCCGAACTGCTTACCAAACGCTTTGCCGAACTAGAGAACAAAGCTGACATCCTAAAGGCGGTCGAATTGCGAGCGTTATATGCCGAGATTCCGACGTTGCCAGTCGACCAGCGAGGTAGTTTTGGCAAGGAGATTAATACACTTCGCGACGAGTTCCAGCAATTAGTTGACGATAATCAGGATGAAGCTGAAGCGTTGCCGCCCATTGATGTCACCGCTCCGTTTGATGTCAATGCGCCGCTGCCAGCTTTACTGCCTGGCGAAACCGGCAGTATTCATCCGCTGATGCGTGAGCTGGCTACCGTACTCGACATCTTTTACCGCATGGGTTTCAATGCGGTTGAGTCGCCCGAGATCGACGACGATTACCACATGTTCAGTGCGCTTAATTTCCCGGAGGGTCATCCAGCGCGTGACGATTACGACACGTTCATGACCGAGCAAACCGATGGTGACGGCAAGCGTTTTATTGCCCCGGCCCACACATCCACTATGCAACACCGCGTACTGCAGCAGTACAAGGCCAATCTAGAGCGGGGCGAGCCCATCGCCTGCGTTATCCCCGGCCGCGTCTTCCGCAACGAAGACCTCGATGCCCGTCACGAGCACACCTTTTACCAGCTAGAAGGTGTCTATGTTGGCAAAGGTATCCACGCCGGCAATCTCATCGCGACCCTCAAAACATTCCTGCAGGAATATTACCAAAAGGATCTCGAGGTTAAGACCCAGCCGTTTTACTTCCCATTCACCGAGCCCAGTTTTGAATTTGCCATTAGCTGTCCATTCTGTAACAAACAGGGCTGCAACATTTGTTCTCAATCTGGCTGGATTGAGCTGCTGGGTTGCGGTATGGTGCACCCCAATGTCTTGCGCGAAGCCGGTATCGATCCTGAGATCTACACCGGTTTTGCCTGGGGTTGCGGCATCGAACGCCTGGTCATGATGAAATACGGCATCGAGGACGTCCGCCACTTCGAGTCCGCCAAACTAGACTTCTTGAGGCAATTCGCATGAAACAAGTCGATAGCATTTCCCTCAAGGAACTCACCGAAATGTCAAAAAACATGTTTGAGTCAATCGTGAAGGCTGACGTAGACGTGGCTCTGAAAGTCGTGATAGTAGATATGGGTATGCACGCCGACGGCGAAGCTTACCTGCTGGAGAACGGTTCCAAACAACAAGATTTGTGGGGTATCAATTTGCATCCCGACAAGTATGGCAGCGACGATTTTATTGAATTCGATTCGATGATAAATATTCGTCCCAGCCAGGGTAATGCCAGCAAAGACGTGCTGGATCCGGCCGTTCGTCAGCAGATTATTGACCTAGTTAGCGGGGTTGTCCATGAGTAGCCATGTATTCGATAAAACAGCCTGGGCCAAGCTGGACGATTTTAACCAGCTCGGTAATATCGGTTCGGAAGTCGGTCGTTCGCTCAAGGCAAAACGGCGCGGTGATACCTTAAGCATGAACGGCGCGTTGGCGCGCGGCCTTGATCTAATAGACGAAACGGCGAGTCTGTGGGCGGCCAAAAAATCGCCCAGGACTCGTGAGTTACTGCGGGCCCGCGAGCAGTTTGCCCGGAGCATCACAACCGACCAAGAAGATATCACGCTCGAAAATTACTTTTTCCAATACGCTCTAGCCGCCAGGAGAAACCGATGAGGCAATTCGCATGAGCTATGTCTATTCGCCGGTTAACAAGGTTAACAAGTTTGGTGTCGATATCACGCTGTATGATGCGGACGCACCATCCGGCATTGTCTATGAAGAAGTTAAAGTCGGACATATGCAGGAATGGTATGACGACGCCAGTACATATCAGTGGCTTATTGTTGATGGCAATGGAATTTTCGTTCTGAACGATAAAAGGTGCCATGTAACTGCCGGAGACTTAGTCGTCATACCGCCAAAAACGAGGATTCATTACTTTGGAAAGATGAAGATGGTGCTTGTGACCACGCCCAAATTCGATGCCGCTAATGAACATGAAGTGCGCCTTATTGATCAAAGTGAGGTACCGACACATGAAAATTAGTCTGAATAAAATTCGATTTGCACACGAACACTATGGACCAGACGGCCTAGTAGCCGGTGGCGTAGACACGCTGGTTGAGAAGATCGGCGCGCAGCTGGGAGAGATCGAGGACGTACTCGATTTGAGCCACCGGTTTGATGGCGTAGTTATTGCTAGAGTTGTCAGCTGCGTAGATCACCCTAATGCCGATCGGCTGCATGTGTGTACTATTGACGACGGTGGTATTACCCCTGATGTCAAGCGGGACGAAAACGGCCACGTGCAAGTGGTCTGCGGCGCGCCGAATGTCCGTGAAGGCCTATTGGTGGCGTGGTTACCACCGGGCAGTACGGTACCGGATAGCGTCGACAAAGAGCCGTTTGTGCTGGAAGCCCGCGAGCTGCGCGGTGTCGTCAGTAATGGCATGCTGGCCAGCCCCAAAGAACTGACGATTGGCGACGATCACGACGGCATTTTAGAAATTGACCGCGACGTGGCGCCCGGCACCTCATTTACAGAAGCCTACCGTGCCGAAGGCGAGATGATTATCGATATCGAAAACAAGATGTTCACGCATCGCCCAGATTGTTTCGGCACCATGGGCGTCATCCGCGAGATTGCCGGTATTCAACACAAGGCTTTCAAGAGTCCATATTGGTACACACCAAATCCTAAATTTCCTAAGGTTGAAGCCAGCGAGCTGAAGCTGGAAGTCCAGAATGAGCTACCTGAACTCGTGCCGCGCTTCACGGCCATTGCCATGAGTGGCATCGAGATTAAGCCCAGCCCTATCTGGCTGCAAATTGTCCTCAGCGAAGTCGGCATTCGGCCGATCAATAATGTAGTGGACTATACCAACTTTTGGATGCTAGAGACGGGCCAGCCGCTACATGCCTATGACTACGACAAGGTCGAGGCACTCAGTGGTGGCGACGATGGTGCAACGATTGTGGTCAGAAACCCTCGCGAGGGTGAGAAGCTCGTTCTGCTGAATGGCAAAACCATCGATCCACGCCAAGAGGCGGTCATGATTGCCACTGACAAGCAGCTGATCGGCTTGGGCGGCGTTATGGGTGGCGGTGAAACTGAAGTTGACACAGACACCAAAAACATCATCTTGGAATCGGCTACCTTCGACATGTACTCTATCCGTCGTACCAGCATGGCGCATGGTTTGTTTACCGATGCGGTGACACGATTTAACAAAGGTCAGAGCCCACTGCAGAACCTGGCAGTACTGGCTCAGGTTGTCGAATCGTTGCAGCGTGATGCTGGCGGTAAAGTCGCAAGTGCAGTGGTTGACGTTAACCAGCTGCTAGGCCGCGAGTGGGTCCACCCGCCAGTCCCGGTCACGACGGAGTTTATTAATACACGCCTCGGCCTCAAGCTATCTGCCGACGAGATGAAAACCTTGCTCGAAAATGTCGAGTTCGTGGTGGCGGTTAATGACGATACACTGACTGTCACGGCACCATTCTGGCGCACTGATATCGAGATGCGCGAAGACGTGGTGGAGGAAATTGGTCGGCTGTACGGCTTCGATCACCTGCCGCTGGTGTTGCCGATACGGAGCATCAAACCAGCTCAAAGAGATTCGGTATTGGAACTAAAGCAATATATTCGCGAAACACTGGCGACAGCTGGGGCTAATGAAGTCCTGACCTACAGTTTCGTGCACGGCAACTTGCTGGATAAAGTCGGCCAGGATAAAACAAAGGCCTTCAAACTCAGTAACGCTCTCAGCCCGGACTTGCAGTACTATCGCCTGAGTCTGATACCTAGCTTGCTTGATAAAATCCATACCAATATCAAGGCCGGTTATGACCAGTTTGCATTATTCGAGCTAGGTAAACTCCACCATATAGACGAATGGGACAAAGACGAACCGACGGTACCGAACGAAGATAACCATGTGGCGTGTGTTATTGCCTGTAGTGACCGGCAAAAGCCGCAGGGTTCGGCCTATTATTATGCTAGGAAGTATCTTGAACAAATTGGCGAGGGGCTTACTGAACAGTTGGCGCCGATGACGAGCTTTAACTTTGATAACGATGAGTGGGGCCGGCAACTCACGGCACCATACGAGCCGAAACGGTCGGCGCTGATTGTGCGTGATGGGGCAATCTGGGGCGTGGTCGGCGAGTTTAAGTTGAGTGTGCAGCGGGCACTCAAATTGCCGCGTTATGCAGCCGGATTCGAAATGCACTTGGACGTACTAACTGCCAGTAGTCCTGTGTACAGCCCGTTGTCGCGCTTCCCGGAAGTTAGGCAAGACCTGACGCTGCGGGTAGCGAGTGATCAACCTTTTGATACGTTACACAGTACTGTCAGTGAGGCGCTGGGGGTCAACGCACCAGAGGACACTTTCGTCAAATTGGACCCAGTTAGCATCTATCAGGCAGGGGACGATCAAGCGCACAAAAATATCACGTTCCGCGTGACTGTTGCCGGCCTCAATCGCACACTCACTGATAAAGAAGTTGGCGTGAGCGTGTCGGCCATTGTCGAGGCAGCCACGCAACAACTGGGGGCCGAGCAAGTTTAGCTGTGTCTCGCCTCCTCGCGCTTCGTACCTTTTCATTTGCGCGATCATTGAGCGGCAGTTTTGTGTCTTCGATCGGTTTGCACCTCGACGTTGTACAGAACTTAGATAGTAGCGACTTTGGCAGAGCGGTAGCTCTTCTGGTGATGGTGCAGGCAGTTAGCAGGTTCGGTCCGTCCCTGGACACATGTGTGTATTGTGTCCTATAGTTTGCGATTGGTTTTTGCAGCAAATTGTCGAGAATTCGTTACAATGGTGCTGACATGAGACATATTTGGCGGATTATTACATTTACAGGCAGTCTGTGGCGCTACTACGTTGGTGTTTCGCTGTTTACGATTTTGATTGCAGCCATGTCGCAGGTGATTCCGCTACTAACCAAGGCTACGATCGATGAGGTTAGCAAACTGGTCGGTGGTGGGCAGGTTAATGTTAATCACGTCATTATTTTTGCGGTGCTGATTTTTGCGGTGGATATGGGTCAGACGTTGTTTAGTAATATTGGCGGTTATTTGGGTGACATGTTGGCCGCCAAACAGTTGCGCTTGCTCAGCAATCGCTATTACGAACACGTGCTGAGTTTGCCACAGCGCTATTTCGACACCGAGTTGACAGGCAAGATTATCAACCGCATGAACCGCGGTATTAATCAAATTAGTAGCTACACGCAAACACTCAGTAACAACTTCTTGCAGTTTGTCTTCAGTACAGTTTTTACGCTGATAATTGTAGCCTACTACTCGTGGCAGGTGGCATTAATCTTGCTCAGTTTATACCCAATTTATATCTGGCTGACCACGCTTAGCAACGCCAAATGGCAAGGCTACCAAGCCGATATCAATCAAGATAGCGATGTTGCCAGCGGCAAGTTTGCCGAGAGTGTTGGCCAAGTCCGAGTCGTCAAAAGCTTTGTCCAGGAGGCGGCCGAGCTGGGTGCCTTTGATACGCTCATGCAGCGGATTATTCGAATTACAGCGCCACAAAGTCGGCACTGGCACAAGCACGATATCATCCGGCGTACCGTGCTGGCGGTCATCAATTTTGCACTCTATGCTTTCATCTTTTTGGAGACCGCCCACGGTCGCTATAGCATCGGTACTATGGTGCTACTGATTCAGTATGCCCAGCTGATCCGCATCCCGTTGTTTAGTATTAGCTTCCTTGTCGGTCAAACTCAGCGTGCCATCGCCAACAGCAAGGACTATTTTGCGGTCATGGACGAACAACCCGAGATCAAGGATCATTCTGGTGCCAAACCACTCCAGACAGGGAAGGCTGGCATCAGATTTGCGAATGTCGACTTTGGTTATGAGAAAAATAAGTTGGTCTTACACAATCTCGATTTTGAGATCAAACCCGACACCAAGGTAGCATTGGTCGGCGAGAGTGGCCAGGGCAAGACTACCATTACTAGCTTGCTGCTGCGACTGTACGAGGTTAATGGTGGGGCAATTACCATTGATGGCCAAAATATCAATGACGTTACGCAGGCCAGTCTGCGGACGGCTATTGGTGTGGTATTCCAGGAACCAGCACTATTTAGTGGCACCATTCGCGAGAATATAGCCTATGGCCAGCCCAAAGCTACGCAATCACAAGTAATGGCCGCCGCCAGGGC
Source organism: uncultured Candidatus Saccharibacteria bacterium (assembly GCA_964426605.1). GTDB lineage: Bacteria > Patescibacteriota > Saccharimonadia > Saccharimonadales > UBA4665 > JAGQNT01. The sequence goes on from CAYRQK010000001.1 coordinate 272,859, forward strand.
AGCCAATGCCCATGATTTTATTGAGCAGTTCGAAAAGGGTTACGACAGCGAAATCGGCGAGCGCGGCCTGAAGCTGTCGGGCGGTCAAAAGCAGCGGATCGCGATTGCCCGAGCACTACTCAAAGATGCTCCGATCCTGATTCTTGATGAGGCCACTTCCAGCCTGGATACTAAGAGTGAGCGCCAAGTTCAACAGGCGCTAGAGCACCTTATGAAGGGTCGCACCACACTCATTATCGCCCACCGCCTGAGCACGATTCAGTCGGTTGATCAGATCGTGACGATCAAAGATGGTGCAGTGGATGAGATTGGTTCGCCGCAGGCACTCGAAAATACCAAAGGCATTTATGCTGAGCTACTCAAACTGCAGCGGACTCACAGCGAATCAACCAAGCAGAAACTGCAGCGCTACGGCATCAAAGAATAGTTGCCCAAATATAGTAAAAAAGTTGGCGACTAAGCCAACCGTACGTTATACTGAGGCCAAGATATGTCAGAGAAGAGGGATCGATTTTTTGCATTGTTTGGGGCGATACTGTTTCTCGTAACAGCATCAGCCTTGAGTATTGTCGTGATTATGACGATGATTGGCAATCACAATGACCCATCTACTGATAATAGCAAGACTAATTCCATTATGCTGCAGGGTACAAAGTTGGCTGGCTTTACCCCCGTGGATAGCGTGCCTTCGTTGCAGGTTATTGATACCAAACTCGGCACTGGTGCGGTTGTCAAAAAGGGCGATATTGTCAGTGTAGATTATACTGGCGCCGTTGCGGCAACTGGCATTATTTTCCAGAGTAGTCTTGACGCTGGTAAGCCGGCCAGCTTTCCCGTACAGGAGCCCACCGGTACCGAACAGGGCGTGATCAAGGGCTGGGCAGATGGCCTTATTGGCATGAAGGTTGACGGCACGCGTCGGCTGATTATTCCAGCCGATCAGGCATATGGTGCCAACCCACCGGCCGGCTCGGGCATCCCAGCCAATGCACCGCTAGTGTTTGATATCACACTGCACAAAATTGGTGCTTAGTCCACACTCTTTTACTACATATGTGGGGTAAAAAACACAATATGTAGCGGTCTTGACGCTAATGCTTACGCTAGACTATACTAGCAATACGATTTTCACTCGACTAGGTATGAGAGCACCTGGCACGGGCGTCAAAACCGACACCAAAACTACATAAATAGCCAAATGGAGGGCTGCATGGTCAAAAACATTACCATCTTTACTACGAATACTTGTGCGTACTGCGCCATGGTCAAGAAGTTCCTCGATATCAAGAATCACACCTATGAGGTCGTCAATCTCGATGAGCACCCCGAGCGCCAAGCCGAAGCACTGGCTTTGTCTGGTGCACTGACAGTGCCAGTTACCGTTGTGACCAAGCAAGACGACAGCCGCGAAGTTGTGGTGGGCTATAATCTCTCCAAGCTAGCCCCTGCTATAGCGTAGCGCGACCCATTTCCGTGATCGGCTGGCGCGGCACCAGACCTTTTAATGACTCGCCAGTCCGTGATATTTCAAGTAACATGAGGATATAGATATGAGTGAGACTGAAATTCCGAAGCACGATGTAATCATGATAGGCGCTGGTCCGGCGGCGCTGGCTGCGGCTGTTTATACTACGCGTGAGGATATCGAAACGCTGCTGTTTGAGCGCGGAGTGATTGGTGGTCTGGCAGCCATCACTGATATGGTCGACAATTATCCTGGCTTCCCAGAGGGTATCGAGGGCCTGACACTGGCCCAAGATTTGCAAAAGCAGGCCGAGCGTTTTGGCGCCGTGATTGAGCTTGGCGAAGTTACGAAGATCATCGACGAGGGTGCGTACAAGCGACTGGAGACGACCAGCGGCGATATGCTGGCTAGGGCCGTGCTGATTGCCACCGGCAGTGATTACAAAAAGATCGGTGTTCCCGGCGAAGCTGAGTACTATGCCCGTGGAGTCCATTACTGCGCCACCTGCGACGGCGCCTTTTATCGTGATAAAAAGTTGGTGGTAGTTGGCGGCGGTAACTCAGCCATTCAGGAAACCATCTTCCTGACACGTTTTGCGAGTCACATCGACCTGCTGGTGCGCTCCGAGATTCGCGCTAGTGAAATATTACAGCACGATCTGCAAAAGTTCGTCGACGATGGCAAGATTACGGTCCACCTGCAGACTCAGACCAAAGAAATCGTCGGCGAGAATAACTCGGTTACCAAAGTTGTTGGCGTACAAGGTGGCAAGGACGTGACGTTTGAGACTGATGGTGTCTTTATCTTCGTCGGCCTCGTGCCAAATACGCAGTTCCTAGTCGACAGCAATATTGAGCTTGACGCAATCGGTTTTGTGAAAACCGACACACACTTAATGACGACTATGCCGGGTGTGTTTGCGGCCGGCGATGTTCGCTCGGGTGCCACCATGCAGATCGCCAGCGCTGTTGGCGAGGGTGCCACGGCAGCGCTTATTATTCGCGAATTCCTTGAAGGTAAACTGACACCGCAATCCGAACACACAGAAGAGGTTCTTGTTCCGCAAGTCTAGAAGCTAGAGTATTAGCTTACGGCTGGAACAATAGCGCGACGAATTAGGTGGTCTAGCTGGTCGAAGGCTACTTCTGGCTGGACGAGCTTTTGGCCAATCCACAATGCGCCTAGGTCGCGCACGAGCAGGAGTTCTTCCCCTGGCGTCTGAGGGTGGTACGAAGGCCGTATTTGTTCCGAACTTTGGATGCCTCGGAAATCATAGTCGTCGAAATACTGATCTTGCTGGAAGGGATATGATACCCTATTTGACCACTTAATAACCTGCAGGTAGGGAAAGCCAAATTCCGTCTCATCAATCTCAAAAGGGGTCGAGGCTTCACCCAGCGCATTTATTTCAGGTTTATCGGCGCGGCTTGGGAAGCGTCCGGCTCGGACGTAATGGGCGCTGATTGATTTTGCCCACATGTCTTTGGACTCAAGGAGACCTTGTACTAACCCAAGTTTTGCATCCAATCGTTCCCGTGTGTAAATATCAGGGTTATTTGACCGACTTAGGTCGTAGTTAATCATAGAAACATTATGATATAAGTTGTAATTATTGTCAACAAACCCTTATATTATTCCCTGATCACGAAGCGATTATATCTGGCTGTAACCGGGGAAGAAGTCGCCCACTAGTTGGCGCTTGTTAACGCCTTTTGCCTCAAGGTCTTTTTGCAAAGATTTGACCATTTGTTCGGGGCCAGACAGATAGATAAGTGTGTCGTCGGTAGGCTTCTGTAAGCCCAAAATAGCCTCAATGTCCAGCCGGCCGCGTAGGCCGCCCCATGTCTCCGAGGGGTTGCTAACAATAATCGTGGCGTGGATACTAGCCTGGTCAAAGGCGTCTTGAAATATGATGTCGTCTTCGCTGCTAACAGCGTAAAGGAAGCGGATATCGCGTTGCTGGCTGGTGGCGGAGAGCCACTCGAACATGCTGTGAAATGGTGTGATACCGATGCCGCCAGCCACAAAAATGAGTGGTGTTTGTGTGAGTTTGGGCAGAACGAAATCACCCATGGGCTCGGTTATGCCAACGTCGGCACCAGGCCGAAGCGTAGCCAGGGCTTGCTTGAACGTACTACCGTCGCTGGCTGCAAACTTGGTGGTGATACTCCATAGGTTATTGGTTGGTGAAGAAGACAACGTAAACCAGCGCTTAGTGCCGCGACTATCCGGACGGACGTGCTTGAGCGTTAGCTCGGTGAACTGCCCGGCAGTGTACTGTATCGGTCGTTCTGGTTCAAACCAAAGGGTTGAAATGTGGTCAGTCAGCTGGTCAGCGTGGTGGAATGTGGCTTTCATCTGTCTTTACTATACCCGAGCTGTGCTTGGCTAGGAAGAAGTTAGGATAGTCGGTGATGACGCCGTATAGGCCATATGTGGCCCAGGTGTTCGGCTTGGCGTGCCTGATGTGGATGAGTTTGTGGTTGGGGTAGCAAAATAGCCTGTAGCCGCGTCGGGATAGCGAGCGAATGACGCCCCACCACAAATAACGTTGATCCATGCTGAGGTATGGCGTACCCAACTTGCGGGCTCGGCGTGTAGCCCGAACACTCGACCAGCTGTCCAGCACCACAACATCGATATCCGGCATGAGTACATGTAGTTTTTGTAAGACATCAAAATGGAATGACGCAAACATGAAATCGCTCGCTTTCCAGCTATCTTTGAACGCTGTTTGCAGTAGTTGGATTGACGGCTCAACGGCTGCCATTTCCTTGAACTCCAGCATGATACCGCAACGACGATTAACCAGTGGCAATAATTCATCGAGGGTGAGTATATCGGGAAAATAGTCAAGCAGTTCGGCGTATGTGTACTCGTGCAGATTGATGATGGTGCCGCTGCGGGCAATCGGGCGCTCGTCATGGAGCAGTACCACCCGGCCGTCACGGCTGACGCGCAAGTCAACCTCTACGCTACGTACGCCATACGCGATGGCGGCCTCGATGCTGGCGGCAGTATTTTCGAGGGCCAAGCCTTTGGCACCGCGGTGGCCAACAATAACGAGTTCTGATGGGTTTTTTGTGACCATGACCGCTAGTGTACAATAAGTTAGAAGCAGCTACTACTTAAAAACAGGAGGATAACGTGGCAGATTTTAATCAAGTTCTAACACCCGGCGATTACCAAAACGGCACCGTCAATACGGTAGTTGAAATCCCAGAAGGCTCACGTCTCAAGGTTGAGTGGGACCGTGAACATGCGGTGTTTAAGCTCGACCGAGTGGAGCCGGCTATTTTTGCGAAGCCTTGCAACTATGGTTTTATCCCGCAAACGCTCGATGAAGATGGCGACGAACTCGATACGCTGATTATTTGCCCGGAGCCGCTGGCGACCGGTGTGTGGTTGGAAGCAAGAATTGTGGGCGTTATGAAATTTGAAGACGACGGTGAAATAGATGATAAGATCGTGGTTACGCCCGTTGATAATCGTGATCAAGGCGAGTGGCTGAAAACTTTGGACGACGATCCTCAACTCATTAAAAAACTCGAGCATCACTTTACGCACTACAAAGACCTCAAGAAGCCTGGCAGCACCAAGGTGCTCGGCTGGGGTGACGCCGAAGAGGCCAAAGGCATTATCGCCAAGTCTATCGAGCGTTGGAACAACAAGTAAGTACTGTGAAGATCGTTGTCGCCAAGGCACTTGTGTTTAACGACAAAGATGAGTTGCTGTTGGTGCGCCGCAGCGAAACCGCACCGCGGCGGGCGCTGGAGTGGGACTTGCCGGGCGGCTTCGTGGACCCAGAAGATCGTTCGTATCAGGCGGCCTGCCTCCGTGAGATTGCAGAAGAGACTGACCTAACCGTTGTTGATGATCACTTGGATCTAGTCTACACCGAAAGTGCAGTCGGTGAATTGAGTGGTGTGGTCAATGACGTGTCGTGGCTGTATTTCGCGGCGCGGGCCACTCCGGGCGAGGTGCGCCTCAGCCATGAACACGACGATGCGGCATGGGTGACGCTTGATGAAGCCAGGCGGCTCATCACCTACGATACGCAATTACGCGCCATGGAGCATCTGAGAAGGAGCCGAGAACTCAACGCCGCCTAGCTTTACATCGCTATCGTGCCTGATCTACAATGTAGGCATAAGCATAAACAAGTAGACAGGAAGTTTCATGAAAACACGGGTGGCAATCAATGGTTTCGGGCGAATTGGGCGCAATGCCTTTAAAATAGCGTTTGCACGCAGTGACTGTGAAATAGTCGCAGTTAATGATCTGACAGACACGAAGACACTCGCATATTTGCTGAAGCACGACAGCAACTATGGTACATACGACAAAGAGGTTGGTTTTGACGACAAGAATCTGATTGTCGATGGCCAAAAGATTGTGGTGCTCGCCGAGCGTGACCCGGCGGCACTGCCCTGGAAAGATATGAATGTCGATGTGGTTGTTGAGTCGACCGGCTTTTTCACCGACGTGGATGGTGCTAGCAAACACATAACGGCCGGGGCTCGCCGCGTGGTCATTAGTGGCCCAACCAAAAGCGATGGTGTGGATACCATAGTGCTTGGTGCCAACGACGACAAGCTGGAAGGTTCAACGCGGGTTATTAGTAATGCTAGTTGTACGACCAACAGTCTTGGTGCCGTAATGTCTATCCTAGAGGGTGAGTTTGGTGTAGAGAAATCTCTGCTGACGACCGTGCACAGCTATACAGCCAGCCAAGCATTGCAGGATGCCCCTAAGAAAGATCTGCGCGAAGGCCGCAATGCTGCCGAGAACATCGTGCCAACAACTACTGGTGCTGCCATTGCGGTCACGCTGGCGTTACCACAACTCAAAGGCAAATTCGATGGTCTGAGCATTCGCGTACCCACGCCCGTGGTGTCGATCAGCGATGTCACGGCAGTGCTGAAACGCAGTGTTAGTGTCGAAGAAGTGAATGAGGCCTTCAAGAAGGCAGCCGCCGAACCGTTTTACCAGGGTATCTTGGCGGTCAGCGAAGAGCCACTTGTCAGCAGCGACTATATCGGCAATAGCCACTCGGGAACTATCGACTTATTGCTCACAAAAGTTGTGGGCGGTAACTTGGTCAAGGTTATGGTGTGGTACGACAACGAGTGGGGCTACAGTAATCGCCTCGTCGAGGTTGTGGCCGATACCGGCAAGCATCTGCACAAACAGGAAGAGCATCAGCACGAGTAATGAGAATCTATCTGGGCGCCGACCATAACGGGTTTGAATATAAGCAAAAAGTGATTGAGCACCTAAAGAAGCGAGGTCACGAAGTTATTGACTGCGGTGATGTCCGCAACGATAGCAACGACGACTTCCCGCAGTTTGCCGGACAGGTTGCAACTGCCCTATTGGGTGATAGTAGCGACGACGCGCGCGGGGTGCTCATCTGTGGTAGTGGCCAGGGCATGTGTATGGCAGCTAATCGCTTCAAAGGTATCCGTGCTAGTTTGTGCTGGAATGTCGACGAAGCGCGTAGCTCGCGCAATGACGACAATAGCAATGTGCTGTGTGTCAGTGCGCGCTATACGAGCCTCGATGAGATAACCTCGATACTCGATACGTGGCTGACGACACCATTTGCAGCCGCACCGAGGTTTATCCGTCGGCTCAAACAACTTGATGAACTTGTATGATTTCAATTGCTCCGACCATTACCGCTCAGACGCCCGATCAGTTTGGCCTACAGCTGGGTCGTATTAGCTCATTTGTCCGTAGACTGCACATTGATCTGATGGATGGCGTGTTTGCCCCGACTGTGAGTGTTCGGCCCGACCAGATATGGTGGCCAGCCAATGTCCGAGCTGATCTGCACGTTATGTATCAGAACCCGTTCGATTTTACCGACGTGTTTATTGCGCTGGCGCCACAAATGGTGATTGTGCATGCCGAGGCGACTGGTGATTTCGTGACATTTGCGAACCGAATACACCGGCACGGGATTGAGGTTGGGGTGGCGTTGTTGCCGCAGACGTCGGTCTCGGCGATCGTGCCGGCGCTCGATCTTATCGATCATGTGCTGATTTTTTCGGGTAATTTGGGGCATCAGGGCGGTAGCCGTGCCGACCTGGCATTGGCGCCAAAAATTATTGAACTTCGACAACACAAGCCGTCACTTGAGATTGGCTGGGATGGTGGCATTAACGATCAGAATGCTGCCCAGCTGGCCCAGGCTGGTGTGGACGTACTGAATGTTGGTGGTTTTATTCAGGGGGCTCAGCGGCCCGATGTGGCGTATCAGTCACTCGTGAATGCGACTCGCTAGCGTCGCATGCTATAATCATAACCAGGATGGGTCAGAAGCATACAATCGAGCAATTGGAGACAATTGCGAATGATATTCGCGAGGATATTATTCGTATGCTCGAGAAGGCTGGCAGCGGTCACAGTGCTGGTCCGCTCGGCCTGGCCGATATATTTGCGGCACTCTATTTTCATATACTCAACATCGACCCCACGCGGCCAGATTGGCCGGAGCGCGACATGTTTCTGCTCAGTAATGGTCACTGCGTACCCGTGCAGTATGCGAGCATGGCTCGCGCTGGGTTTTTTGACCGCAAGGAGTTGCTGACGCTGCGCCAGCTTGGCTCTCGCTTGCAGGGTCACCCCGAACGTACGAAATTGCCGGGGCTAGAGACCACGAGCGGCCCACTGGGGTCGGGTCTGAGTCAGGCCTGTGGTATAGCACTCGCCATGCGCATGGATGGCGAGGAGAAGAAGCGCTGGGTATATGTGGTAATGGGTGATGGTGAACAAGACGAGGGCAACGTGTGGGAAGCCGCCATGCTGGCTGGTAAGTACAAGCTTAGCAATGTCATTGCCATCACTGATCGTAACAACATTCAGATCGACGGCCCGACCGAGAGCGTAATGCCACTGGAGAACTTGCGTGCCAAGTGGGAGTCATTTGGCTGGCACGTGCTGGAGATCGATGGCAACAATATAGAGGCAGTCATCGATGCCTGTGCTGAAGCCCGAGCCATCGAGAATAAGCCGGTAATGATTATCGGGCACACCATTCCTGGCAAGGGCGTGGACTTTATGGAGTATGACTTTGCCTGGCACGGCAAGCCACCCGATCACGAACAAGCCAAAGAGGCTCTGCACAAGCTACGTACTCTTGGAGGAAAGATAAAGGGCGAACATGAGTAAGCGTTCATACTTCGCAAAAAGTCAGCGTTCCAGCCTGCAGTCCGCACTCCGCTTAACTGAATTTTGTTCAGAGTATTCACTCACACAAGGAAAACACGATGACAAGTAATCACCTAGTTGAAGATATTTTGGCGAAAGACATCGTTCAGGAGCCAATTCGCAAAGGTTTTGGGCGCGGGCTGAAGGAAGCGGGACGTCTCAACGCCAATGTTGTTGCCGCTTGCGCCGACCTGACCGACTCGACACAAATGAGTTTATTTAAAGAGACATATCCAGATCGATTTATAGAAATTGGTGTGGCCGAGCAGAACCTTGTTACGGTCGGCGCCGGCTTGGCAGCTATGAGTAAGGTCCCATTTGTCAGCAGCTATGCGGCGTTCATGCCCGGTCGTTGCTGGGAACAGATTCGCACTACGATTTGCCTGAATGATCGACCAGTCAAGCTCGTCGGCAGCCACGCTGGTGTGTCGGTCGGCCCAGACGGGGCAACACACCAGATGCTTGAAGATATTGCAATCGTGCGGGCGTTGCCGAATATGGTAGTAATCGCGCCGGGCGACAGTGTGGAAGCCGAAAAGGCTACACTGGCGATGGCCGCTGACAAACGGCCCAACTATGTTCGGCTAGCCCGTGAGGCAACACCAGTTTTTACGACTGCCAGAACGCCGTTTGAGATTGGTCGAGCCTATGTCTATGCGCTCGGTGAAGATATCACTATTATTGCGACTGGCACTATGACATATCAGGCACTGGTGGCTGCCGAGAAGCTGTTCAAAGACGGCATCGATGCCGAGGTAATCCATTGCCCGACTATCAAGCCACTGGACGCTGATACGATCTTGAGGAGCGTTAAGAAAACCAAGCACGTGATCACTATCGAGGAGGGCCAGATTATCGGCGGGTTGGGTGGCGCCGTCGCGGAATTACTCAGCGAGCAGTATCCGGTACCGGTCAAGCGCCTCGGTATGCAAGACCATTTTGGCGAGTCGGGCAATCCGGCTGAGTTATTGGAACATTTTGGCCTGACAGCCAAGCAGATTCGCCTCGCCGCCCACCACATGTTAGGAAATAAATAAGGAGTTACCATGCCACTGACCTTGACTGAGATTCGTAAAAACTGTGCCAAAGCCCGCGCTCGTATGGCGCAGGCTCGAGATGAGCACTGGGCCTTTGGAGCGTTTAATCTCGATGACGAGCCAACACTCAAGGCTGCCGTCTTGGCTGCCAAAGCCAAAAATTCCCCAATCCTTGTAGAGGTCAGCCAAGGGGAGGTTGACACTATCGGTCTCGATACGGTCCGCGACATGGTTGACAACTTCAAAGCAGAATACGATGCCGAGATCTATATCAACCTAGATCACTCGCCATCGATCGAGGCGGCCAAACTTGGTATCGAGGCTGGCTTTGAGTTTATTCACATTGATATTTCGCAAGCTAACCACGACGCTACCGAGGAAGATATTATTGAAGCTACTCGCGAGATCGTGTATTACGCCCAGCTGACGGGTGCGCTCGTGGAGAGCGAGCCGCACTATTTTGGCGGTTCCAGTAACCTGCATACCGAGCAAATTGACTACGAGGAAATTAGGAAGACTTTCAGTACACCGGCTAGTGCCAAGGCTTTTGTGGAGGCGACTGGTATCGATACCTACGCAGCGGCTATCGGTAATCTGCACGGCCAATATCCGGTTCCTAAGAAGCTAGATCTTGAGTTGCTACAGACAGTGCGCGATGCTGTCGACTGCAATATCAGCTTGCACGGTGGCAGCGGCACGCCGGGGCACTACTTTGTGGATGCTGTCAAAATCGGCGTCACGAAGGTTAATATCAACACTGATATGCGAGTAGCGTACCGCGAGGCACTCGAGAAGGTGCTGGCTGATAACCCCGACGAGTATTCGGTAGCAAAACTCGTTAACAAAGAAGTCGTGAAGGCTGTGCAGGCAGTCGTTGAGAGCAAGATTGACACATTTGGCTCGGCGGGCCACGCTCAGCCATAAGGGTGTTGCACGGCTGTTGGTGCCTGTGGCATAATCAAACTAAACATAAGTAGTATCTCAAGAAAGTGGTGGGAGTATGGCAGGACAGTTAGACATTATTAGCGTCGGCGATATCGTAACGGACGCCTTTATAAAGTTGTTTGATAATCAGGCGCACGCTTACAGTAATGAGCATGGTCACTGGTTGGCGATGCAGTTTGGTACCAAGCTGCCATTTGATCATGTTGAAGTAGTGCAGGGCGTGGGTAATGCCAGCAACGCTGCGGTGGCCTTTGCGCGCCTAGGGTTTAATGCTGGTTTTGTAACTAATGTTGGTGGCGACCAGGAAGGTCGTGACATGATTGCGGCCCTCGCCAAGAATGGTGTCGATCACCGTTTTGTGCGAGTCAATCCAGACAAAAAGAGCAACTACCACTACGTGTTATGGTACAAGGATGAACGCACTATTCTTATCAAGCATGAAGAATATGATTACCATTGGCCGCACCTGCGTCCCGCCGAGACTCCAAAGTGGCTCTATTTTAGCTCCGTGAGTGACCGTGCCATCGCCTATCATGACCAGGTCGCCGACTGGCTCGATGAAAATCCTGGTGTCAAATTGGCCTTCCAGCCCGGTACCTTCCAGATGGAAGCTGGCGCTGAGCGTCTGCGACGTATCTATGCCCGTAGTGAAGTACTTATACTCAACCGCGAAGAAGCTGTGAAAGTTGGCGGTGGTAACCATGGTGACGTGCACGATCTTATCAACAAACTACACGAACTCGGTCCCAAGATCGTGGTTATCACTGATGGACCAGACGGCGCATATGCCTCGGACGGGCATACCCGACTCCAAATGCCCCTATACCCCGACCCAGCCCCGCCCGTTGACCGTACTGGTGCTGGTGATGCCTTTGCCAGTACATTTGTAGCGGCGCTAGCTGGTGGTAATACTATCGAAGGTGCATTACAGTGGGCTCCTATTAATTCTATGAACGTCGTACAGCACACCGGTGCACAGGCTGGACTTCTCAGTGAGAAGCACCTTGCTGAGTACCTCAAGCACGCCCCCGATTGGTACAAACCGACACCGTTTTAGGTACGATGGCTATTCTGTAAGTGACAGTGCTTATGGTACTATAAGCGTAACTATGACGAGGGTACTTACCGAAATGCTTGGTACGACCGCACCTGTGTTTCGGGCGGGTGTTGCCAGACTAGAGCAGGCGAGCGGGCACGAGAGTACTGACATCCGTTTGAGTACCGACATATTGCACACCTCACAACACAAGTTACACGAGTTAGGGTTGGATCGTCACGACACGACGGCCGAAGAATTGTATGAAGCCCTTGGCGCTCGGCTGGCAGCCGACGAGAAGCGTCTACTAGGTAGCTTGCACGCCAAATATGGTGATGCCGATGACCTCTCTCTGATGGCTCGGGCCTTGAACGAGGTGCCAATACCCAAGAGCTGTTTTGCGCTCAAATCCACTGTCGCCAAGCGGCTTGTCAAAAAAGTACCACCCAAAAGAGCTATGAAGCAGCTAGGGTATCGTTCGGTTGACTCCATGGTCAAACACGAACAGATTGCATACATCTATGCTGCTTGTTGGGTGAGCGAGTCGGCCACCTGGCGCAAACAACTCATTGATAGCTATAAAAAACTTACCGCCGGCGATTTTGAGATCCGTCCGATGCAGGTCATCCAGCCCGAGGGTAAGCACTGGCAAGCAATTGCCGACGGTGTTGTCGCCCAGCAACGTCACAATGTTCTTGGCTTTCGCGAGCTAGGAACCCTGGTCTTGCTGCCGTTGCCCTCCGACCATCCACCGGTGGCCGCCATGACCAGTATGCTTGTCGGCCTGCACGAAATGAATGGTATACGTTCAGCCAGTACTTACCTTAAATTGTGCCAGGTTAAGCCACATTTTGGTTCGTTGGTGCAATCGGCCGTTCGGGATGAGCTTAACCTTAGCGGTACTGGTGTCTTTGAGGAACCGGTGTCGTGGCATGTTATTCAGCGCTACTACGGGCGTTTTACCGATCGTTTCAAAAGCGAAATATTTGAACCACACGTCCAACCCGATGACCTGACCTGGCACTCCATTGAAAAAGTACTGGCGCACATTGAGCCAGCAATGGCCTTTTGGCAGCACACCACGCACCTCGGTTTGTTACATGACCACCGGGCGGTTTCGTTCAATATTATCGATGTTGCCATTAGCTACTGCAACCGACTGCCATTCGAGCAGCGGATTCTCAAATATTTTCGTGAGTCGCTGTGGCATGAGCTTGTCATTCGCTACCTTAAGCATGATAATGTAGAGCAGTCCGTGGTGGGCAACTTGCAATCGGAGTTGCTTACCGAAACAGAAATGGCATAAAAGGAGTGGGCATGTATCAAATTTGTGTATCTGGCGCCGCTAAGGGCGAAAGCGTCGAAGAGGGTCGAGAACTGGCATACAACCTTGGAGCGGCGATTGCCAAGGCTGGCCACAGTTTATTGAGCGGTGCGACTATTGGCTTGCCGAACTATGCCGCTGAAGGCTATAAGGCTGCTGGCGGCACCATGAGTGTCGGTATCAGCCCAGCGGCCAGCAAGGTTGAGCACGTCATGAAATATCGTTTGCCCACCGAGGCCTACGACACCATCCTCTACACCGGCCTGCACTACGTCGGCCGTGACACGCTGCTTATCACCAGTAGTGATGCAGTTGTGAGCATCGGTGGCCGACTTGGCACACTGCACGAATTTACCATCGCCATGGAGACCGATACACCCATCGGCTTTTTGCAGGGCGCGGGCGGCATCAGCACCGAAATTCAAGAGATTTTGTCAGCTGCCGGCAGCATTCGCAACCACAACTCAGTTCTCTTTAACGAAGACGCCACCGAACTAGTGCATGAGTTGACACAGATGCTCGACAAGGAAAATAGCAAGTATCAGGACTTGTATAGATAGGGGGTAGATATGAGGCGCAGTGCAGGCTTTGCGATTATCGAGATACTCGTCGGGATACTACTGATCGTTGCTCTGGTGGCTGGCAGCTGGTACGTGTGGCATAGCAGCAAGCACAAGGGTCAGCTCCCGGTTATTCAGGTACATACTTCGCAAAAATTAACTGCAAATCCTTCTTCGGGCCACACTCCTCAACAAGCAACCCAGATGGTTCAGGCAATGTACGAAACATATGTAGCGGCGATAAAAGGCGGAGATGCTGCCGCTGGTCTGCCGGCGGTAAAATCTGACTTTGCCAACAGCCTGTACGCCGAACTGGCCGACAAGCACAACGGCTATGACCCGGTGACGTGTGCTCAAGATATACCACCGCACATCACGGCCAAGGCCGGCTCCACCGTGGGCGGCAATATCAATGTGACGGTTGACGAGGGCTTCTCGGGCCTGGTACCAGTCATAGTGAGTGTCAATGCCCAATCGCTCAAGATTGTTGGCCTCGAGTGCCCCAACGACGCCAGCAGCACCACGACACCCAACTAGGTTACACAAAACCACAGTTGACTTCCGTGTACCCTCAGTAGACAATAGGGCCATGTTAAAAAGGATAAGCATTATGCATCGTTCTACTCGTTCCCAGGGCTTTACGGTTGTCGAAATTCTATTGGTTCTTATACTTTTAGCCATCATTGGCTTCACCGGTTACTATGTTTGGCATACTCAAAAGCAAGTGAATCGAACACTTAACGATACCCAAAAAACGAGCGCCACGAGCACCTCGTCGCATGGGTCTCAAGACAGAGATACAGTCAAGGCTATCAAGGCTGCCGTATTTGCCTATAAGGATAATGCGAATCTCGGCGACTCTCAATTTTATATCTGTCAGCACAACGTCTCATATGCCCTCGGTGGTGCGGCTGGTGCTCAGTGGTTTGCGCAAAAAACAGATGGTGTCTGGAAAGTAGTATCTCAGGGTATGAATGGCCACGACGATGAGCTCAAGGCAGTTGGCTTAAATTCCTGGGAGGCTGGCTGCACACCACCAGCTAGTTTTAAAGCGGAGAACTAACGAATGAAGCCGAAAGCTGCATGAAAGAAAAGGGCTTTGCGGCTGTCGAGACGATATTAATCTTGATTGTCATCGTCATTATCGGTGGTACCGGCTATTACGTATGGCACGCCAACCAAAATACCACTAAGGCTCTAAGTGATGCGAATGCTGCTAGCCAGAGTTCGATCAAAACCAAGAAAATTACTACCTTTGAAGAATGTAAAAAGGCTACTGGTAGCAATATGCTCATGACCTATCCCGAGCAGTGCGTGACCAAAGATGGCAAGACGTTTACGGATCTGAGCCAGCAGATAGCCACAAAGTACCTGACGATCAAAGAATGGGGCGTGAAAATTCCATTAAGCTCTTCTGACGTGGGAGCTTATTACAAAGTAGACACCACTCCGAAACAATCACCGAGTGATCCAGATAACGCTTCAGTCTACGCAACAGAGGTTGATAATCTTATTGGCCCTGCCGGCATTAGCTGCAAGGGTGAATACATCGCGTTTGTCTTACGTTTACCAAGCGATAGCCCAAAATGGCAGACTAGTACGAGTGTGGATGATGGCAATGTATCGCCGTTATACGGGGAGCGAACAGTGGTCGGTAAATATCGGTATGCTATTGCGACAAAGAAGGAGTACGGTCCAGAGTGCTTCGAGACATCAAAAACGGGTGACTACAATGTGGATGCTACGACTTCACAAAAGTTTGCCGATATCGTCAATGCATTCTTCGCAGACTTTAAGAATATATCAGCGAACTAGCAGACTTGCTACAATGGGTAAATGACTAAGTTTCAGCTGAAGGCCAATTTCGAGCCGACCGGCGATCAGCCAGCGGCGATTGCGCAGCTGACAGCGGGGCTAAAGGCCGGTGATAAGCACCAGACATTGCTCGGTGTAACCGGTTCGGGTAAGACCTTCACCATGGCCAATCTGATACAGAATACTCAGAAGCCGACACTGGTGCTGAGCCACAACAAAACCTTGGCGGCACAGCTCTATAATGAGTTTAAGCAATTTTTCCCGGACAACGCGGTCCATTATTTTGTGAGCTACTTCGACTACTACCAGCCCGAGGCCTATATTGCTCGCAGTGATACGTTTATCGAGAAAGACTCGGCCATCAACGAGGAGATCGACCGCTTGCGCCACGCCGCCACCGACGCACTGCTGAGTCGCAGAGACGTGATCATTGTGGCCAGCGTGAGTTGCATATATGGCATTGGTTCGGTGGAGGATTACGGCAATCTGGCCATCGAGGTCAAGGTGGGCGAGCGACGCGTCCGCGACAAATTCTTGCGTCAACTGACCGATATTCAGTACCAGCGCAATGACATAGACTTTCACCGTGGTACCTTCCGGGTTCGCGGCGACGTGGTGGATGTCTTTCCGGCTGGCGAGGAGCTAGCTTACCGCATCGAATTCTTCGGTGACGACATCGAGCGCATTACTAAAATCGACCCGTTGACTGGCGAAGTCCTAGCTAAGCTCGATAGTCACAAGATATTTCCGGGAAGCCACTACGTGACGCCGCAACAGAAGCTGCAGGTGGCGCTTGGCAAAATCGAGCAGGAGCTAGATGGTCGTCTGGGTCAGTTCAAGCGCGAAGGCAAGTTGCTAGAGGCCCAACGCCTGGGGCAACGGACGCATTTTGATCTGGAAATGCTGCAGGAGACTGGTTTTGTGAAAGGTATTGAAAACTATAGCCGGTACTTGACTAACCGCGAAGAAGGCGAGCAGCCAGCCACGCTACTCGATTATTTCCCCGATGACTATCTGCTACTTGTCGATGAATCGCACATGAGTATCCCGCAGGTCCGCGGCATGTACAACGGCGACCGGGCGCGCAAAGAATCGCTGGTGGAATACGGCTTCCGTTTGCCGAGCGCCCTCGATAATCGGCCGTTGACGTTCAGTGAGTTTGAGCGCCACGTCAACCAAGCAGTATATGTGAGCGCTACGCCGGCTGAATACGAACTCAGCCGCAGTCCAGACCCAGCTCAGCAGGTGATTCGTCCGACCGGTCTGCTCGATCCGCGCATCGAAGTCCGGCCAGTCGACAAACAGGTAGACGATTTGTTGGCCGAGATTCGCAGTACCATTGCCAAGCGCGAACGTGTATTGGTCACCACCCTGACTAAGCGCATGTCTGAGGACCTGACCGAATACCTGCAAGAGCTCGGCATCAAGGTGGCGTACCTGCACAGTGACGTCGATACGCTTGACCGCACCGATATACTGCGTGATCTGCGCCTCGGCGTTTACGATGTACTGGTGGGTATCAACCTGCTGCGCGAAGGCCTCGACCTGCCAGAGGTGTCGTTGGTGGCGATCCTTGATGCCGACAAAGAGGGTTTCCTGCGGTCTGAGCAAGCCCTGGTCCAAACTGTCGGTCGCGCTGCTCGTCACGAGCAGGGCCGAGTCATCATGTATGCCGACCACGTGACTGATAGCATGAGGAAAACCATCGACGAAACCGATCGTCGTCGTCAGATCCAGGAAGAGTACAACACCGAGCACGGTATTACGCCAACTGGTATTAGTAAGGCCATCGAGAAGGGCATGCGTCCGGACTTGCCCGAGGAAGCCAAGCGAGCCAAGCTTGACCTCAAGAAGATCCCCAAGGATGAATACAAATCGCTCATCAAGGACCTCACTAGCCAGATGGAACTGGCTGCCGCCAATCTCCAATTCGAAACCGCCGCCGAGCTGCGCGATATTATTGAAGATATCAAGAAAAAATCTTAGGAAACGACAGTGTAGTGCTGGTGGCCAGGCAGATGTGGTACCCAGGGGTGCTTCGTCCGTCGAGACGGTTCGGGCTGCAGGCCAGATATGTCAGCACCGGTCAGCGTATCGCCACTTTGGTGCATGATGTCAAGGACATGAGCCATACGATTGTACTTGGTTTGCAGGTTCTCGGGGTAGGCACCAGCGACATGCGGCCCTTCGACGGTTGAGACGGTAATGCCCGGCAGGCGAGCGTATAGTTTCTCGAACTTACGTCGTTGCGACATCACATCTTTACTGTAGAAGGTGCGAAAGCCTTGCGTATCGACTGGCAGCAACTCGACTGATTTCCCGACATTGGAGTTGATAAGTGCTTTGGCCCACAGAATTTCCTGGATGACATTGCGTGGGTGTGGATCGAGTGTGGCCAGGTAGTCAGTTAGTTTACCGAGGTCGTTGTGTTCGATGGCCTCCTCGGTGAGCTTGACGGCGACAGTCAGTAATCCGATCCCTTCGCTTGGCAATTGGGTAATGAGTGCCATGATCTTTTCGCGAGTCGACATGTCCTCACTGAAACACGGGGCCTCAGTGTCGCTGTATGATACCGTGCGGCCGAATGGTTTGGCTAAGATGATGAACTTTTCGGCAGTCATTGCTCCGCGTGAGTAGCCCCCCAGCAGCACCTCTTCGGTGTCGAAGTCGGCTGACTCCTTAAGCTCATCGAGATAAACGTGCATTTGATAGGCGCTGTGGCCAACGCTCTTGTCGGCGGCAACCGGCGAATATTTGCCAGCGTGGTGCAGCCATACTACCGGGTAGCCGAGCGCTGCGTAATGGTTGATTTTGTCGCGGTTGAATCCTTGGACACCTGTGGTCCAGGGGTCGGTCTCGGTCCAAGCGTGTGGGCTGGCATTAACTAGTTTCGGGTTGGGTACCGCGATGGTTGCCTCGCGTACAATCAGCCGGCCCATATTGGCCTCCGGTCCATCAGTAATGCCAAATGACACCAGTTCGTTGTATATGGTAGCTCCGCTGAGAGTTGTCTCTGGCTCGTGCAGCGACTCGCGGTTTAGTACGGCTACATCGTAGTCGTGCATGAATGGGACGGCGTGTAGCTGGCGTTCAAGAGGGTTTGATAGTTCGGGCACGCCATCAGTAGGGATCATAGTTTCGAACGAAGGTTGTGCTACCATACGTATCTCCTTTACTGATGCCGGAGCTAATCCGTTAATGGTTATCGTATGCCTTCTGGGTACTGCTTGTAAAGTAGATTATGTAAGAAATCTTACACAAATCTTACACTAGTATTGGACGCTCGAGTTGCTGGGGTAATGGGCCTCCTGATATACTTACTTGAAATGGCAGATTTGACGCGAGACGATGTTTTAAAATTGGCGAAATTAGCTCGGCTACAGCTCACCGATGATGAGGTCGAGGAATTTAGGCGCGAGTTTGGTGAGATTTTGCAGTACGTCGAACAGCTGCAGGCGGTTGATACCGAGGGTCTTGCGCCCACGAATCAGGTGAGCGGCAATGTCAATGTCATGCGTGATGACGAGGTCCGTAGCTACGGTTATGAGCCACGTGAACTCCTCGAGAATGTACCGGTGGTCGAGGATAACCACATCAAAGTAAAACGGATGATCGCCTAACTATGTCGGTCTGGCCAGATATTGCTGATATTGCCGCCAAGGTTACGGCTGGCCAGCTCAAGGCAGTCGACTTAGTCGAGCAAGCCCTGAAAGCGATAGAGGAAAGGGCCGAATATCAAGCGATTATTAGTACGACCGCTGACCGTGCCCGCGAACGTGCTCGGGCTGTCGATGCCGGTGACAATCGGGGCCGTTTGGCCGGTGTACCGTTCATCGCCAAAGACAACTTCTTGGTGTTTGGGGCCGATACAACCGCGGCGAGCAACATTCTCAAAGGCTTTACGGCGCCGTATCAGGCCACAGCGATTGAAAAACTAGAGGCCGAGGGTGCCATTTGTGTAGCCAAAGCCAACCTCGATGCCTTTGCACACGGCAGCAGTACCGAGAACAGTGACTTCTTTACGACCAAGAACCCGCATGACCCAACCCGTGTGCCGGGTGGTAGTTCTGGTGGTTCGGCTGCGGCAGTTATGCTCGATATGGCACCGTTTGCGCTCGGCACCGATACCGGCGGATCTATCCGCTTACCGGCCAGCTTTTGTGGTGCCGTTGGCTACAAACCAACCTATGGCCTCGTCAGTCGTAGCGGTGTAGTGGCCATGGCCAGTAGTACCGATGTTGTCGGCCCGCTGACGCGCACCGTCGAAGACGCGGCGCTTGTCCTCGATGTCCTGGCGGGTCGTGACGATCTCGACAGTACGACTATTGAGTGTGACCCGACTGGTTATCTTGATCCCACGCTCGACCTCAAGGGTCAAAAGATCGGTATTATTACAGAATATATGACCGCCAGCCTCGGTCCGGCAGTCCGTGCAGTGATCGAGACTGCCGTCCAGAAGTGTAAAAATGCTGGTGCCATTATCACGGAGGTCAGCTTGCCCTCGTTGTCACTGGCATTGGCTGTTTACTACGTACTGTGTCCGGCCGAAGTCAGCAGCAACCTCAGCCGCTATGACGGCCAGCGCTACGGTTACACCGAAGCCGGTGCTGCAGATCTCGAAGATAGCTATACTAGGTCTCGTGCCACCGGCTTTGGCACCGAGGCAAAACGCCGTATCATGATGGGTACCTATGTCCTCAGCAGCGGCTACTACGATGCGTATTACAAAAAGGCCCAGACCGTGCGGACCAAACTTATACATGAATTCGCAGCCGTATTCGGCCAGGTTGATTTCTTGCTTGGTCCTACCGTGGCGACGCCAGCTTTTAAAATTGGCGAACTGACTGACCCACTCCAGATGTATCTGACCGATCTCATGACTGTCGGTGCCAACTTGGCTGGCAATCCGGCCATTAGTATCCCGGCTGGTGAGACCGAAGGTCTGCCGATAGGCTTACAGCTGATGGCTGCTTCGGGCAAAGATCGCGCCTTACTCGGCTTGGCTCGCTCGGTAGAGAGAGTATTGGCATGAATAATCAAGAACTGCTAATTATTGCACTACTCGCAGCTGGCTTATTAGTGGTTTTGGGGTTGCTGTTTGCCGCCGTCAAGCACTTCAAGCCATCCAAGCTCGACCATAATTATTTTTTGCACAAATGGCAAGTCCTGCAGTCGCAGTGCGCCAACCAGGCCACCTGGCCACTCGCGGTCATAGACGCCGATAAATTACTAGACGAAGCGTTGAAGAAGTTACACTACAGGGGCAAGACTATGGGCGAGCGTCTGGTGCGCGCTCAGCGTGAGATCGCCAACAATGACGATGTATGGTTTGCTCACAAGCTGCGTAACAAGATCGTACACGAAGACATCAAACTCAAGCAGCGCGATGTCAAAGGGGCCTTGCAAGGCTTTCGCGATGCGCTTCGTGACCTGGGAGCGCTATGATGATCGACCCCAAGGTACGCGAGCAGTACGCCACGACAATTGGCATTGAGTGCCATGTACAACTCAAGACAAAATCGAAATTATTTAGCGGTGCCGACAATGATGCCCGTGAGGCACCAGCCAACACGTTAGTTAACCACATCGACTTTGGTCTGCCTGGCGCATTGCCGGTACTCAACCGCGAGGCAGTACGTCTGGCGAGCCGAGCTGCCTTTGCGCTAAACTCTGTGCCTCAAAAGTTCAGCAAGTTTGACCGCAAACATTACTTTTACCCTGACCTGCCTATGGGCTATCAGATCACCCAGTTTGACGAACCGATTGTGCTCGGTGGCCATATAGAAATTGAGGTTGACGGCCAGAAAAAGACCATCGGCATCACTAGGGCGCACATCGAATCCGACGCTGGTAAGTCGACGCACCCAGCTGGTAAAGATTACAGTTTGGTCGACCTCAACCGTGCCGGCACGCCACTGCTAGAGATTGTCAGCGAGCCCGACATGCACAGCGCGGCCGAGGCCAAGGCCTACGCCCACGAATTGCATTTGCGCATGAAGTACGCCGACGTATCGGAAGCCAACCTGTACTACGGCAACATGCGC
This sequence comes from uncultured Candidatus Saccharibacteria bacterium, assembly GCA_964426605.1. Classification (GTDB taxonomy): domain Bacteria; phylum Patescibacteriota; class Saccharimonadia; order Saccharimonadales; family UBA4665; genus JAGQNT01. Next base: position 294,300 of record CAYRQK010000001.1, read on the forward strand.
TTTGATGTCAACGTGTCAGTTAGTAAGACCGACGAGTTGGGCACGCGCAGTGAGACCAAAAACCTCAATAGCTTCCGCAGTGTCGAGAAAGCGGTCGAGTACGAAGTGACCCGCCAAATTGAGCTCCTCGAAAAGGGCAGCGAGGTAGTCCAAGAAACACGTGGCTGGAATGATGCCAAGCAGAAGACCTTTAGCCAACGCACCAAAGAAGATGCTCACGATTATCGCTACATGCCCGACCCTGATTTGCCACCCGTGGTGCTCGATGACACCTATATAGAAGACGTAAAACAAAGCTTACCGGCACTGCCAGACGAATATCGCCGCATCTTGGCCGACATCGGTATTGATGCCAAGACTGCCGAAGATATTGTGGCTGTGCCGAGCACTGCCATGACCGTCAAACGCGTCTATGAGGCTGCAGATGCGTCACATGCCAAACGCGTGGCTTTCTGGCTATTGCAACCACAATCCGACGATGAAACAACCGAAGAAGTTACAGAGATAGGTGCTTCCGACGAGAATCTCATCAAGCTGTCGCAGATGGTCGCCGACAACAAGCTGAGTTCCACGGCTGCCAAAGAGGTATTGGCCGAACTGCTAAAATCCGGTGAGGGTCCCGAGAAAATCGCCGAAGCCAAAAACCTGCTACAGGTATCAGACGAAGGCGCCATTGCCGAGATCGTCGCCAAAGTGCTGGCCGACAACCCACAGGCCGCTGGCGATGTGCGGAACGGCGAAACAAAAGCCATCGGTTTCTTAACGGGCCAAGTCATGAAAGAGTCCAAAGGCAAGGCAAACCCAGCGCTGGCCACCGAACTCATCAAAAAACAACTGGGGATATAACCGTGGAGTGGAAGAAATACTCTGAGCGCATCGAGAAGATTGGCTACAAACAAGTTACGCTCAAGAATTTTGAAATGCCGGACAGCGAGCTGGCGGAGTTTACTACGTGGGGTACGAGGACCAGCAATGTGGCTGTGATTGCACTCACTGCGGCAGCAAATGTAGTGGTGGCTCGACAGTTTCGGCCCGGTCCAGAGCGGATACTCGATGAATTGCCGGGCGGTGGCGTGGAAGAAGGTGAGGAGTTGGCGGTTGCGGCTGCTCGTGAGTTGCTCGAAGAGACTGGTTATGTCAGTGACGAGCCGCTTGAGCCGCTGGGTTCAGCCTGCCGTGATGCCTATACCAACGAGGCCAATCACTACTTCTTGGCCCGAAATTGTACGCGAAAAGCTGAGCAGTCACTCGATGACCATGAGTTTGTAGAAATAGCTGAAATATCTATCGATACCCTCATCCAAAACGCCAAAACTGCCAACATGAGTGACGCAGTCGCTGTCTTGATGGCCTACAATATACTCATGGAGTTTAAGCCATGACAACCAAGCCAGTTACTAAAGCCGTTATTGCGGCGGCTGGTTTTGGGACGCGTTTTTTGCCGCAGACCAAAGCCATGTCCAAGGAAATGCTGCCGCTGGTTGATAAGCCAATTATTCAATACGTGGTCGAGGAGCTGGTCAGTGCCGGTATCAAAGACATTATCATTGTCGGCAGTAGCAACAAGCGGGCCATCGAGGATCATTTTGATTTTCCAAGCCAAGACCTGGTGGCCAATCTCAAGGCTGGCGGCGCCAAAAAATTACCGTTGTTGCGAGAGATCGAGTCGATCGCTGAGCTGGCCAATTTTGTGTATATTCGGCAAAAGGGTACCTATGGCAACCTGGCACCGGTAGCCAATGCCGCCCACCTGATTGGTGACGAGCCGTTCATTTATACCTATGCCGATGATTTTTTTGTGGCGGACCCAGGCCGCACTGCACAAATGATCGCGGCGTATCAGAAGTACGGTCGGCCAGTGCTGGCCTGTAAGAGTATCGAGTCGGAGGATGAGTATAGCCGCTATGGTATCGTGGCCGGTACCGAGCTGGAGTCCGGTATCCTCAAAGTTGACCGGCTAGTCGAGAAACCGGGTAAGCCCCTATCTGGGCACGACGTGGCGAGTGTGAGTGGCTACTTGCTAACGCCGGATATTTTTAAGTACATCGAGGATGCGAGCGACGTTGAGCCTAATGGCGAATTGTACATTCAGCCGCGCATTCAGGCGATGATGGATGACGGCTACGAATATTACGCTTGTGAGATCGACGGCACGTACCACGACACTGGTGACAAATTGGAGTACATGAAGACCGTTATTGAGTTTGCGCTGGGGCGCGACGACATTGGCCCGGCGCTGCGCGAACACCTCAGGCGAACCTTGCCATAAGCACTAAACGGTGACATACTGGTACCTATGGATAACGCCGAATCAATTCTAGTTATTATTACCGCATCGTTGCTCGCGTTGACGCTACTATTCGGCATTGCGCTCATTATTGCACTTTTTCGCCTCATCAAGTCGGTGAAGCGTATCGTGGCGAAGGCCGAAGGCGTTGTTGATTCGGCCGAGACAGTTGCCGACGCCTTCAAAAATGTAAAGGGGCCACTGGCCTTTATCAAGCTTGTGAACAACATTGTCTCGATCGCTAATAAGCACAAGAAATAGGAGGTAACTATGAGCCGTGAAAAGCAATCATCGAATGGTAAAACGTTTGCACTGGGTGCGGCGATTGCCGCTGTCGCCGGTTATGTAACTGGCGTATTGACTGCCCCCAAGAGTGGCAAGGCAACCCGCGAGGATCTTAAGGAATCAGCCAGCAAAGGCTTGTCCGAAGCCGAGAAAGAACTCAAGAAACTCCACACAGAACTCAATGAACTGATTGGTGATGTCAAGGCCAAGGGTACTGATTTGAGCGATAAGACCTCCAAAGAACTCAGTGGTATTGTCGAGAAGGCCAAAGTTGCGAAAGAAAAGACTCGTGAAGTACTAAGTGCCATCCATGAAGGCGACGCCGAGGATAAAGACCTGCAGCGCGCTATCGCTGAGGCCAATAAATCTCTCGAGCATTTGCGTAGTTACCTTAAGAAGTAGCCCTGTTGTAAATCTGAGCGCTGACGAGAAGCGATTGAACGCGTATAATGATCGTTAAGTATAAGGGGTTATAAACGCGCTCATGGCGAAACTTCAGCCAAGTGATTATGTGCATTTGCACAACCATACACAATACAGCTTGCTCGACGGACTGACTCGAGTACCTGATCTGCTCGATATGGTCAAAGACACCGGTATGGAAGCGGTGGCCAAGACGGATCACGGCACGCTTAGCGGTACCATCGAGTTCTATAAAGGCGCTAAGGCTCGGGGCGTGAGACCTATTATCGGTATCGAGACCTATGTCGCCGCTCGCCGGCACACTGATAAGGATCCCCAGAAAGACAAAAATCGTTTCCACCTGATAGTGTTAGCCATGAATAATACCGGCTATCAAAATTTGATGCAGCTGAGCACCACAGCCAATCTTGACGGCTTTTATTACTATCCGCGCGTCGATCATGAGCTATTGGAGCGCTACAACGAGGGCCTGATTGTACTGAGCGCCTGCATGAGCGGTGAAGTGGGCGATGCCCTCAAAAATGGCGACTATGACAAAGCCAAGCAAGTTGCGCAGTGGTATCAGGGTGTGTTTGGTGATCGTTATTATTTGGAAATCCAAGACCACGGCCATCCGGACAATCCACTGCCCAGTGCCGAGCAGCAAGGTATCAACGAGCAAGTGCTCAAATTGGGCAAAGAGCTGGGTATCAAAGTTGCGCTAACCTGCGACGCACACTATCTGAAGCACGAAGATCAGGATGCGCACGAGATTTTACTGTGTGTGGGTACCGGTTCGTTCCTGAGTGACGAGAGGCGTATGAGCCTCAAGGACTTTCCATTGCACGTGGTTAATCCGCAAGAACTCATTGACCGTTGGGGTGCTGATCACCCAGAAGTGATTACAACGACGAAAGAGATTGCCGATCGTTGCGATGTCACCATTGAGCTTGGCAAGATTCTTATCCCTAAATTCCCGCTACCCGAGGGTGAAACCGACAAATCACATCTTCATACACTAGTGTGGCAGGGTCTGGCCTGGCGCTATGGCACCATTACGCCCCAAGAGCGTGATGTACTGAGCATAGCGGCAGCCAAGAAGTTGCTCAGTAAGGAGATCATAGAGCGAGCAGAGTACGAGCTGGGCGTCATGAACGACATGGGCTACAACGGCTATTTTTTGATTGTCCAAGACTTTATTAACTGGGGAAAAGACCAAGGTATTATTTTCGGTCCAGGCCGTGGGAGTGCTGCCGGATCAATCGTGGCGTATGCCATCCGCATCACCGAAATTGAGCCACTTCAGTACAACTTGATGTTCGAGCGTTTCTTGAATCCGGGCCGTATCAGCATGCCCGATATTGACATTGATATCCAGGATACTCGCCGCGACGAAGTTATTCAGTACTGTGTGCAGAAATATGGGGCTTCTCGTGTGGCCAATATCGTGACGTTTGGCCGAATGTTTGCCCGCAATGCCATCCGCGATATCTCACGCGTACTGCAGGTACCCTACGCCGAGGCTGACCGGTTGGCTAAGATGATTCCGCAGCCGGTACAGGGCCGACACGTGCCGCTGGCAAAATCGTTGCAGGACGACCCTGATCTCAAGCGCGAGTACGAAACCAACGAAACGAGCAAGCGGGTGCTCGACCAGGCGCTCATTCTCGAAGGTACGGTGCGTAGCCATGGTATCCACGCGGCTGGTGTGGTGATCGCTCCGGATGACATCGTTAAGTTTGTGCCGCTGGAACGCGCCCAGAAAGGCGAAAATGTCATTGCTACGCAGTATCCGATGGGGCCGGTTGAGGAACTGGGACTCCTTAAAATGGATTTCTTGGGATTGTCTAACCTGACTATTTTGAATAATGCACTGCGTATTATTCGCAAAGTCTACAAGAAGAGTATCGAGCTGAGCAGTATCCCCAACGATGACCCAGAGACGTTTGGGTTACTGCAGCGAGGTGATACTACGGGCGTATTCCAGGTGGAATCAGCTGGCATGAAGCGCTATTTGCGCGAGCTGAAGCCGACGCTATTCGAGGATATCATTGCCATGAATGCGCTGTACCGCCCGGGTCCGATGTCGGAAATTCCACGTTTTATCGAGGGCAAGAATAATCCGCGTTCTATCCACTATTTGCACGAATCACTCGAACCTATTCTGAAAGATACCTATGGTGTGATGGTCTATCAGGAGCAGATCATCAAGCTGCTGCAACTGGTGGCTGGCTACACGGCGGGTGAAGCCGATTTGGTGCGTAAGGCGATTGGCAAGAAGAAGCGTAGCATTATGAATGCCGAAGAGCCCAAGTTTATTAAAGGTTGTGTAGCCAAAGGATTGACTGAGTCGCAAGCTAGCCAGCTGTGGGCGCAGATTCAACCGTTTGCTGACTACTCGTTTAATAAAGCACACGCGACTTGCTACGCGCAGATTTCGTACTGGACGGCATATCTGAAAGCACACTATCCGTCGGCTTTTATGGCGGCAGTTATGACGAGCGATTACGATGACACTGATCGGCTGGCTATTGAGATCACCGAGTGCAAGAAGATGGGCATCGACGTGCTACCGCCTGACGTCAACGAATCATTCGTTGAGTTTGCGGTTGTACCCAAAACTGGCCAGATCCGTTTTGGTATGAAGGCAGTCAAGAATGTCGGTACCGCTGCCGTGGAAGAGATATTGCGGGCACGCGAGGAAGTCAGCCGATTTGAGTCACTCGAGCAATTCTTGGGTACCGTCAATACGCGTATCGTCAACCGCAAGACTATCGAGAGTCTTATGAAGGCAGGGGCGTTCGATCAGTTCAATGAGCGTGCCACACTACTGCACAACCTCGATCTTATTATTGCCTATGCTGCGCGGCTGCAGAAGCAGTCACAGAGCGGTCAGGTTGATCTGTTCGGTGAGGCTCTTGATGAGGTTAGTGTCAAACCTACTTTGACACTCGAACAGCCCGTTGGCCCGGTCGATAGTCGAGAACAACTCCTCTGGGAGCGAGAGCTGCTTGGCCTGTATCTCAGTCGTCACCCGCTTGAAATTTTTGAGGATTATTTGGCCGAGCAAACGATCCCGCTCAATACACTGACTCCTGAGCACGACAGCCGAGCGGTTGTCATCGGAGGTTCTGTCGCCGATGTTCGCGAGATTATGACCAAAAACGGACAAAAGATGGCCTTTGTCCGTATCGAAGATCGCTTTGGTGAGGTCGAGGCCATCTTGTTCCCGAACAGTTACCAGCAGACAGTTGGGACATGGGAACGAGACAAAGTTGTACTGGTGCGAGGCAAGGTGAGTAGTAAAGATCGTGATGGCAATCCTGGCAGCGAGATCAAAATACTCGTTGATGACGCTCGCGAGATTACGGTCGAGCAGGCCGAACAATACCAGACAACAGGCAAGAAACGCAAGGTACCCAAGGTTGTGAAGCAAGCCAAAGTTAACGCGGCCGCTACTGTTACGGCGAACCCCAAGTTGTATATCAAGCTGCAGTCAGGCGGCGATACCCAGTCGCTCGTATCACTCAAATCCGCTATCGATGAATTCCGTGGTGAGACTGATGTAGTACTGGTGCTTGGTGAGGCGGACAGTCGTCAGATCATCAAGCTGCCGGGCGGCATTGATGCAAAGGCTGAGGTGATTAACAGGCTGAATGCGCTCGTCGGTGCCGATAACATCAAGCTGCAGTAGCGTTACATGATCATGCCGGCGGACCGGGTAAGTATGAAGCCGGCCATTACAACGAGTAGTATGAGTGCATCGAATGTTGGGTGTTCCAATACGAATGCTTCACCTTTCACCAGGCTACGCCGCAGTTTGTAGGCGTGTCGTGTCACGAACAGCAAGGCTCCGACACTGGCGATACTGGCGACAGCAAAGGTCGCTAGGCTTGATTGTCCAGCAGGCAGCAGACCAATTCGTGACACGTTCTGTGCCACGTCGTCTGCGCCCTTGACGGCATTTGTGGGCAACGACTGGGTGTAGGCAACTGGTGCGGCGTTGATTTGCGGCGTGGCGTACATGGCGACGACGATGGTTTCTGGCCCATGACCGACAAAGTTTGGTGAACTAGCGATGCCAAATCCGACTTGCTCGTAATGATTATTCAGGATATTGGCGCGGTGCTCGGGGCTGTGCATCCACGCGGTAAGGGTCGTGCTAGCATCATTAAAACCGTACGCCAGGTTCTCGCCGGCTCGTTCGTAGCTATATCCAGCAGCGGTGATAAATGACCATGGCGTCTTGCCATCCGGTGTATTGTGCGACCAAAAATTCTGGCTCACCATATCGTTGGCTTTAGCTTGTGCGGCGTTCGACAGGTTGGTATTAAGGCTCAGCGACTCTTCTTTGTAGACGAGCCGTTGACTGTTTGTTGAGGAGAGTAGGCTGACTGCAGATAGATCACTCGAAGTGCCCAATACGCCACTGCCGGGGTGCCATAGGGTGCTTACGATTAGGCCCACCCCAACAATGCTAAGTAGCGGCAAATACGGCCAATAATGCTTCAGATAGCGCTGGTCGTGTTTTTTGTGCTGCCCAGTACGTTTCTTGTGAGTGGTCGACGACCTTGGTTTTGGTTTGGTTGCGAACGCCATAGTTTTGGTTTTAGATTTTATTACCTTCTACTATAGCACAAGCGAGATTATTTTTTGTCAATAAGCATGAGCTGGTACATGGCCATAGCCGCGGCTTGCACAACGTTAAACGACTCTTTGTGGCCTCGCATCGGTATCTCAAGTGTGGTATCAACATGCTTGAGTAGTTCTGGTTCAATGCCCTCAACCTCACGGCCGAGTAGCAGGGCAAGCTTCTGGGGTGATTTGAAATCTGGTAACGGGATTGATTCGGCTGTTTGTTCGAGTGCGGCTATATGGTAGCCATCTGACCGTAATGATTTTATGATCTGCAGCACATCGGCTTCGTGCTCCCAGTGCACCATATCCTCAGCGCCGAGCGCTGTTTTGTGGATTTGCGCAGTCAACTTGCGCGCGATATGGGGTAGTCGTGTATCGGCGGAGCTCATAGGATAGGGCGTGTATCCTGTAAAATATACACCTTTCACACCCAGACCTTCGGCGGTACGCAGTAGCGAGCCAACATTGTGACAGCTGCGAATATCGTGGGCGATGAGTACGAGATACATGCCAGCAACTATATACGTGATGACGTGGCGCACAAAACGGTTATGCCTTATACTGCCTAGTTAGATGAGTCAGGATGCCCGCCATGATGAAGAATTGTCAACCCAACGCCGCGCGCGTATTTTGGGGATGGATTATTACGATACATCAGCGAGTGAAATCAAACTGTTCCCCGATCTGTTAACCAATCAGGAAATGTACGACACGCGGGTCGTACCGCTGCGAGTTGACGAGAGCCACATTTTGTTTGGCATTACAACTACGACCTCGCAACCGACGCTGCAAAAACTAGTCCAGCACTTTATCGACCAGCGCATCTCATTCGCCATCATCTCAGACACTGGTTATCGCGACTATATGCGTACCTATGATCCGCCCGAAAAGGTGGTATATCACGACATTTCAATTACGGGCGGTAATGGCCAGGATCTACTGCAGCAAGTTTCGGCCATGCTCGAACAGGTCCAGGCCGACGATATGCTGGCCTATCTGGTGGCGCAGGCTCACCGTTTGGGCTCCAGTGATATACATATTGAGTCCGGCCACGACGATGTGCGTATTCGTTTCCGTATCGATGGTGTGTTGCACACCATTGCCCGGCTCAACTTCGACAAGCAGCGAGTGCTGATCGCTGCTATTGCTAGCGCCGGCAACATCAGCACTGGCTCGGATGAAGCGCAGCAAGGCCACATCGATCAGCGAGTTACGATGGCCGATGGCGGGCAGGTAGATATCAACGTCCGTCTCGAGACAGTACCAACGGTCAACGGCATGGATATTGTGATGCGCCTGTTCAACATGGACCAGTCTATGTACACGCTCGATAGGCTCGGTCTTAGTCAACAAGAGCGGGCGATTGTCGACGATATTATTGCTAAACCCAGTGGCCTAGTTATGATTGTTGGTCCCACGGGCTCCGGCAAAACCACGACACTGTACTCCATGCTCAATTCACTCAATAGTGATGAGCGCAAGATTATTACCATCGAGGATCCGGTTGAATATCAGTTCGAGGGTATCTCGCAGATCTCGGTACGCAGCTCTGAGACTGGCAATGACAGTAGCTTTGCAGATAAACTCCGGGCTACGTTGCGCCTGGATCCCGACATCATCATGATCGGTGAGATTCGTGACAATGACACCGCTCGCACGGCGTTGCAGGCGGCGCTCACGGGCCACTTGGTACTGTGTACGTTTCACGCCTCGTCGGCTGCGGCGGCCCTGACGCGTTTGACTGATATCATCGGCCAGAATCCGTTGTTTGTCTCAGCCATTCGCCTGGTGATGGCCCAGCGACTCATCCGTCACCTGGACGATGAAAGCAAGCAGGCCTATCAACCGTCTGAGGCAGAGATGCGTCAAGTGCGCCAAGTTATCGATACCTTGCCTACGGGTGTTGAGCGCCCTAATCTCGACGGTTTACAACTGTACAAGCCCGGCCAGTCGCCCAGCAATCCATTTGGCTTCACTGGTCAGATGGCTATCCGCGAGCAGTTCACTATGTCTGCTGACCTGCGTCAGTTACTCGAAGGCGCTCAGCAGTCGCTCACTACTCAACAGATCGAAGAAGCCGCCAGCCGCAGCGGTATGCGTACTATGTTGCAGGATGCCGTGCTCAAGGTTTGTGCTGGCGAAACAAGCCTCGACGAAATCTATCGCGTCGTTGGCTGAGTTTATTACCTAATGACTTTGGCGATGGCGTCTCTGATACCGGGTACGTCGATGCGGGGGATGATTTGGTCGGCGGTTGGATGTTCGACGAAGGCTGCCAGCGCTTCGGCGGCGGCGATTTTGTGTTCGTCGGTGATTTGCTGTACACGGTTGTCGAGTGCCCCGCGGAAGATGCCGGGGAAAACCAGGGCGTTATTAACCTGGTTTGGGAAGTCACTGCGACCGGTTGCTACCACGGCGGCACCTGCCACTTTAGCCTCATCTGGCATAATCTCGGGCGTCGGGTTGGCCATGGCAAAAATAATCGGATCCTTGGCCATGGTCTTAATCATATCAGCGGTCAGCAAGCCGGGTTGTGATACGCCGATGAACACATCAGCATCCTTGATGGCGTCAGCCAGTGATCCATCGATGTTGTCTTGATTGGCAAACTCCAATAGACGGCGCTTTGACTTATTGACGTCGCTACGGTTTTGGCTGATGATGCCCTTGCTGTCGACGGCGATAATCTGTGGTTGTGCGTATTCCTGCAGTAACTTAGCAATAGCTACGCCAGCGGCGCCAGCTCCAACGATGACAACCTTGCAGTCCTTTAGTTGACGGCCGGTAACTTTGCAGGCATTAATAAGCCCGGCCAGTGCGACGATGGCCGTACCGTGCTGGTCGTCATGCATCACGGGTATCGACAAATCAGCCCTCAGCCGGTCCTCGACCTCAAAGCAGATCGGGGCGGCGATGTCTTCCAGGTTAATCCCGCCAAAGCTCGGAGCGATGGCCTTCACGGCCGCTACGATCTCATCGGCGCTATGCACGTCTAGTACGATTGGTACGGCATCAATCCCACCAAATTGCTTGAATAACAACGACTTGCCTTCCATGACGGGCAGAGCCCCCAGCGGGCCGAGATTACCCAGGCCGAGTACCGCTGAGCCATCGCTCACCACAGCCACGCTGTTGTTAAGCCACGTATAGTCGCGCGCCTCATCTGGGTGCTTGGCCACATACGACGACACTGCGCCGACACCGGGTGTGTAATCCAATTTTAATTTGTCGAACGTAAACTCCGGGTCCTTCAGTTCGACCGAAATTTTACCGCGTAGTTGTTTATGACGCGCGAGCGCCGCTTCAGAAATATCAGGCATCATCTCTCCAATCCTTCTTGTTTATTGTAGCGATTCGATTCGCGTAAAGCGATATTGTTCTCCACTAACAGATGTGTTATACTTGCCCCAAGTGAAATAGTAGTGTAAGGAAAACTCAAGTCTATGGATTCTATTGTCAAAAAAATCAGTGATAGTTACAAAAAGCCGGCGGTTGTTGATGTCCGCAGTGGTGACACCGTCAAAGTCCACCAGAAAATCCGCGAAGGCAGCAAAGAACGCGTCCAGATCTTCCAAGGTCTCGTTATCCGTACAGATAAAAAGGGTAGCCACACGAGTCGCATCACAGTTCGCCGTATTGCCAGCGGGGTTGGTGTCGAGAAGAGCTTCTTACTGCACAGCCCACTTGTTTTGAAAGTTGAGATAACCAAGCGTAGCAAAGTTCGCCGCAACTACCTGACGTACATGCGTGGTCTGACTGGTAAGTCGGCTCGCCTAACCGGCCTCGACTTTGACCGCCAGGCAGTTAATGATGTTCGCGATCTGGAGGCTGAGAAGGCAGAGGAAGAAGCCAAAGCTGCCATTGCTGCCGAAGCTGAAGCCAAAGCAGCCGAGAAAGCCGCCGAAGAGGCCGAACTCGCCGCTAAGGCTGCCGCTGTCGAAGCTGCTCACGAACAAGCCAAAGCCAAATAGCTTTTACGAGATTTCAGATATGATAATGCCCCTGCCACTGGCGGGGCATTTAGATACGCAAGGGGGAAGGACAGAGCGGGTAGATGTGAGGGCAAGAGAGCGAGCATGAATGCTCAAGCGTTTCTTGTAACTCAAAGTCCAGGGCTTACAGGGAAACAGATCGTCGTTGTCTGCTCCCCGCGGCCAGGATCATTTAGTAGATACTGAGCGGCATGTATGCCTCATGGACACCAGTGGCATCCATATGACCGATAAAGGTAAATGATGAAGGTAGTAATGCTTTCAATGTTTGGGCCTGTTCTTCGATGGTTGATGGTGATTCATAGGTTGCAGCACTAAAAATCCAGCGGACACGGCAGTTTGGGCAACGAATTTGCACATGCGGTTTGACGCTGTTGCCACAGTTGCCACACAAAAACTCCAACTCACTCACTAGGAGCGTATGATAGAGCAATACCTGCGTGGCCCTGGTTTGGGCTTCCCTAGTCTCCTGCATTGTAATGTCCAAGAGTTTCTCCCACTCTGTCACGTGTTTCGGCAATGTGCCAAAACCTATCCAAGCATACCGGACTCTGATCGTGCATGATATTAAATTACGTACAGACACGGTGTGCAGTTGCTATAATGGCCTTATGCTGACAGTCGGAATCGATGAAGTCGGACGGGGTTGCTGGGCCGGGCCTTTGGTGGCCGGGGCAGTAATATTGCCGTCAAATTTCCGTCTAGAGGTCGGACCTCTAGACTCGATTGAACGAGATGAATCCGCATCTAGAGGTCGGACCTCTAGGTCGGTTTTAGAGCTGCGCGACAGCAAGAAATTGAGTAAAAAACAGCGAGAGACGTTGGCCGTACTCATTCAAGAACAGGCGCTGGCGATTGGCATTGGCTGGGTCTGGCCGGAGGCTATTGACACCGGTGGTATTACGCAGGCTGTCAAGATGGCCATGCAACAGGCCTTGGCTGCCATCCAGGTGGAATATGACGATATTATCGTCGATGGCAATATCAACTATTTTGTGGATAACCCCAAGGCTCGTGCGGTGATAAGAGCAGACGATATATTTCCGTCAGTCAGTGCTGCCAGTATTGTGGCCAAAGTTGCTCGCGATGCCTACATGGCCGAAGCAGCAGAAAAATATCCTGGCTACGCGTTTGAAAAACATGTGGGTTACGGCACGGCGGCGCACATTGCGGCGCTGAAGTTACACGGTGTTAGCGATATCCACCGCCAGAGCTACAAACCAATACAAGTTTTGCTAGGGGCTACCGCATGAGTACCACCGGTACGGGCCACAAAGCCGAACGTGCGGCAGCCAATTATCTGGAAATGCGCAAATTCAAGATCTTGGAGATGAACTGGCGACGGCCCCGCTGCGAGATAGACATCATTGCCACCAAAGGTAATGTGGTCTATTTTGTGGAGGTCAAATATCGGCGCAACGATGCGCAGGGCGGCGGTCTGGACTATATCACCGATGCCAAGCTGCAACGTATGCGCCGCGGCTCCCAGCTGTGGGTGGCCAACACCAAATACGTCGGCGAGTATCAGCTGGCTGCCATTGAGGTCGCCGGCCGCGACTTCGTCGTCGAACACTTCATCGACGATGTACTGTAGGCGATTGTTTGCAGATCAACTGAATGATTGTATGATGGCCCTATGGAGCGACCAGCATTGAGGTGCGTTATTCATGGCAGCTTTGGGAAACACTTTGCCGAGATTCAGCGGGTTGCCAAACTTTTTAGCGATTGTGGTGTTGAAGTACTGGCGCCCAAAATGACGGAACTGGCAAGTCAGAAAGGTGGTTTTGCGTTGTTTGCTGATGAAATAGGCAAAGATCCGCGCTTAGTAGAATTGGAGTACTTACACAATCTCAAGCAGCTGGGCGGGGAAGGCTTTAGTTATTTTGTTGACCCCGATGGCCATATTGGCACAAGTGCCTCATATGAACTTGCGATCGCTCAGCTTACGAATGTGCGCTGTTTTTTCTCACACAAGCCAAGCGATCACCCGGTCTACGTACATAAGAACTCAGTTTGGTCACCAGAAAATCTAGCTCACTATATTTCCGAACAGCGGGCGCTGCCTCCTGAAATGGTGCGCCCAAACGATCGATTGATTCATAAACTATGGCAAGATCTGATGGTGCCGGGGTCGGTTGTTGCGGCGGGGGCCATTATTGAACGTCCGGTTCGGGATGCAAAAGAAATTTTACTAGTCAAAACGCATAAGTGGGGCGATCGGTATTCGATTGTGGGCGGCAAGGTTCGGCGAAACGAGCGCTTAGACGAGGCGCTCATTCGGGAAGTGTACGAAGAAACTGGTCTGCAAGGTACGGTGGGGCGGCATCTTATAACATTCGATCAAATTAAACATTCTGGCTACTACCGGCAAGGCGTGCAGCATGTTTTCGTTGACAACGTGGTCGAGGTAACCCATAAACGTGTGAGACTAAATGAGGAAGCTCAATCATATGTTTGGGCACCGGCCAACGAAGCGCTGCAGTCGCTTGATATCGAGCCAAACGCCCGAAAAACAATAGAGCTGTATGCTCAACTTGCCTAACTAAAGAATTTTTTGATGGCGGGTAGGTCGCGGATGCGCCAAGCAGATTGCCACTGGATGGTTTCGATGCCTTGCTTGACGGGGCGCTCGAAGGCGGCGCTCATGTGCGCGCTAAAGAATTTCTCGAACGTGGGCAGGAAAGATTCGTCGCTGTAATTGCGGGCGGCATAGTTAGGCGTGCGGTAGAAACTGAGATCGCTACCCATGTTGTCTTGCAGCCACTGCCAGTTGTCGACCATCCAATCCCACGTAGTGTCCCGGGCGTGGCGGTTGGCGAAGCTGTAGGCTACCCAGTAGCCGGCATCCTGCAGGCGAACATTCTTGCCGGTGATCTGATCCAGAGCTCGCTTGTGTAGCTCGGGTTGTTTGAACGCAGTCAGTGCAGCCGACAGCGTGACGCGGTCTTCACTGTTACGGCTGGCGTTGTGCATGGCGAATAATTTGTCGAACTCGGCTTTGTCGCCCTTCCGAGCGGCCGTGCCATAGACGATGCCACGGATGTCTGGTGCGACGTCTTCTGGCTTCTTCATGTCGCTAAAGCGTTTGAGGGCTTCAGTCACCACGGCTTCATCATCGGAAATTGACGCAAGGGCTAGTACGGTGGGACGCAACAACGTATCGAAGTGGGATTCACCTGGTTTTTCGTCCCAGCCCAACCGAGCTACTTGGGCGGCGGCTAGTTTGCGGCCGAGCGGTTTCATGGCTTCGCGCAGCTCCTCGTCACGCATGGTACTGCGAATGCCACCCAGTACGCCAGTCATGACATCCCAGACAAACGTGTTGTCTTCGTTCTCGTAGGCTTCAAGCAGTTTCAGAGTATCTACAGTACTGGCATAGCCAGCCTTGGCGGCCTCGATGCTATCGGCCAGTAGACCCAGCCGATCGAGCGGCGACAACTTGCTGGCCTTGACTTGCGCGGCTAGCTTTTGGGTACGCGCCGAATCATAAGCTACCCGGTAAAAGCCAGTGCGGCCTTGGTTAAGCAATAAGTTCTCAGGCAGTTCTATCGCTTGGCTGGTCTTATTGATCTGGTCAATATCCAGCTGGTTGGACAAGAGTGGGATGGGCCAGACAGTTTTGGCTTTGTCATCTACAGGATTGAGATAAAAGCGCTCTTGCAGCAGTTGTTGCTTGCCTTCGTACTCGCCGGCATACACGAAGGGATATCCGGGCTGGGTCGTCCAAGCGCGCATGAACTCTTGCACTGGCTTGCCGGAGGCTTCTTCCCAAGCGGCCCACAAGTCGGTGCTGACGGTGTTTTTGTACGCGTGCTTCTTTAGATATAATCGCAGTCCGTTGCGGAAGGCTTCGTCGCCCAAGTAATCTTTAAGCATCAGGATGACACTGGCACCCTTTTCGTAGCTGATAGCGTCGAAAATAGTACGGATCTCGTCTGGGTGCTTGATGGTGACCTCAATCGGGTGCGTATTGTCCAGCGCGTCGAGCTTCAGTGCCTGGCTTTGCTCGCTGACGATGAAATCCTCCCACACCTTCCATTCCGGGAAGAGGTGGTCGATGGCCAGGTAGCTCATCCAGCTGGCAAAACTCTCGTTGAGCCAGAGGTCGTTCCACCACCGCATGGTCACTAAGTTGCCGAACCACTGGTGGGTCAACTCGTGGGCGACGACATTGGCCACCCATTGCTTCATGGGCAGGCTGGTGTTTTTGGGGTCGACCAGCAGGGCCTGTTCGCGGAACGTAATGCAGCCCCAATTCTCCATGGCGCCGCTAGCAAAGTCGGGCAAGGCGATGAAGTCGCACTTGGCCAGCGGGTAGGGAACGTCGAAATATTCATTATAGAATTCCAGGCATTTGACGGCGACGTCCAGCGCAAAGTCAGTGTGCTGGATGTTGGCTGGCGTAGCATAGGTGCGAACCAACACGCCCTCCTTGGTCCTGGCCTCCAGGTAATCCATGTCGCCGAACGCGAAAGCCAGCAAGTAGGTGCTCATGCGCGGTGTCTCTTCGAACGTTGTTACAACATTGGTATCACTGGTTTCTTGCAGTTTGATGGGTGTGTTGGCGATGATGGCTTTGGACTTGGGCGTAGAGAGTGTTAGTGCAAAAGTCGCTTTGGCTTCCGGTTCGTCAATGCACGGGAAGGCATCGCGAGCGTGGTGGCTCTCGAATTGAGTAGCAATCAGTTTTTGCTCGGTGCCGTCCTGTTCGAAGAAGCATGGATAGATACCCTCCATATTGCGGGTGATTTTTCCGCTAAACTTGAGTGTCACCGTATATTCGCCCGGATAGAGCATCTCGTCACAGTGCAGCCGGACTTCGTCAAAGCTACTTTGCTTGTTGATGCGGCTGACATCGTAGGCTTTTTCACCCTTTTTGTCGCTGCGTCGAATGTGTGCCTCGGTGATGTCGAGACCTTTTTGGTGAAAGGTAATACGCTGGCTAGGCCGGCCGGCTTTCTTGCCGGTAATAACGACGCTGCCGCCAAAGGTCATATTGTCAGGGTTGATTGTCAGTTGTAAATCATAGTGCTCAGGTTGAAATTGCTCGAATAATCGGCGGACGTTTTTGCTCATCTGTCTAGTGTAGCATCTGCAATCAGCCACGAGGAAGGTTTGACAGCCGCGGATGGGCGAGTATAATCAACAGGTGTTCGATCCGGCCAGCAGGTCGGATTTTTTCATGCAGGTGGAGCCGAGGTAATCCAAAACATGCCGGTGCTATGCTGTAGGCAAAGACTATCAAACAATCATGCACAATTTGGAATAAGAAAAGGAGAGAATAATGGAAATGGATTTTAAACAACTGGCTGTTGCTATCAAAGCAATTGCCGAAGAAAAAAACCTGCCTGAAGAGGCAGTGAAAGATGTGGTTGAGCAAGCTCTGGCTGCGGCCTACCGCCGCGATTATGGTGACCGCGAGCAAGAGATTCGGGTAACTATGAACCTCAATACCGGTGACGTTGATGCCTATGTCGCCAAAGAAATCGTTGAAACAGTGGAAAGCCCGGCATATGAGATTAGTTTGGCTGAGGCCCAGGTGCAGCGCAAAAATGCCAAGCTTGGCGAGACCGTCGAAATCCACGAGAAGGTTACTGACTTTGGCCGCGTGGCTGCTCAGACCGCCAAGCAAGTGATCTTGCAGCGTTTGCGCGAAGCCGAGCGTGAAATTGTCATGGCCGAATACGAAGACAAGATTGGCACTGTTATCAATGCCGTCGTGGCCCGCGTGGAAGGCAACATTGTCCGCATTGACCTGGGCAAGGCTCAGGGCATTATGCCACGCAGCGAGCAGATTCAGGGCGAGCGCTACTACCCGGGTCAACGCCTCAAGGTGTTTTTGAAAGATGTCGAGCGCGGTTTCCGTGGCCCACAGCTGATTGTCAGCCGTGGCAATCGTGAGTTTATTGAATGGCTTTTCCGTGGCGAGGTGCCAGAGATGGAAAGCGGCGCCGTCGAGATCAAGGGCATCGCCCGTGAGGCTGGTGTGCGTAGTAAGATCGCTGTTGCCAGTAATGTGCAAGGTGTTGACCCGGTTGGCACCTTTGTAGGTGGTCACGGTACGCGTGTGAATGCTGTTATGAGCGAGGTGGGTGAACAAGAAAAGATCGACATTATCGTCTGGAAAGAAGATCCTACCGAGTATATTTCCGAAGCCCTTAGCCCGACCCGAGTATCGAAAGTAGTACTCGACGAAAAGAATCAAAAGGCGCGTATCATCGTGCCCGAGGACCAGCTGAGCATTGCCATTGGTAAAGGCGGGCAGAATGTGCGCCTGGCCAGCAAGCTGACTGGCTACGAGCTGGATATCGAAGCCGACCGCTCTGCTGAGGTTGCAGCCGAAGCTGAGGTTGTGACTGAGGTTAAGAAAACCGTCGAGGCCGAGACCACTTCACCAGAAACAGTTGTTGACGCCGAGACCAAAATTGAGACCACTGAGTTGCCCAAGCAGCCCAAACTCAAGAAGAAAACCGAGCTCGAGAACAGCTTGCTCGAAGCCATCGAGCAACACGGCGAATAGCCCTATAGCGTAACGCTTAGACTACATGCACTAAGTTTTTAGAGGCAGTAGCTTGTGGGTGAGTGTTCTTTTCGAATCAACAGAGTTACAATACTTTGTATGACTGAAATAACTCGTGAAAGTGGCGAAGCGGCAATGGTGAGCATTGGTGATATGGGTGGTGTTGATCCGCACGCTTACGCCGAACAGATGGGCTTTGTAATTCTGGGGAGTGGACTTGACCAATCAAGCGACTTGCAGGAGAGGTTCATTGACTACATAAATACTACGACTATTGAGGAGCGTATCGCTAACGCTGCAGCGGTGCGTTCTTGTCGTGGCACAAAAAGCTAGTCACAAAGCCAAAATTAGCACTCTTGCACGTTGAGTGCTAATTTTGTATTATGGATGTATCGGCTGTAGTGGCCGAGCGAAGTCCCGAGAATGTAGTATTCCTCACAGTTATTTCTAGGCATTCTCGGCTACAATAATAAAAGCTCCCAATTCCATTGCGCCGCAAGGGAAAAGAGCAGCCCGAGACTTTGGCTTTGCCAAAGCCCGGCGCGATGAGAAAAACCGCAGGTTTGCCTCATACATAAGAAGGGTACGGTACACGTATATGATGCCAAATTCGCCAGATTTCCAAGATTTCTTAAGTCACTTAACGAATAATGCGCTGCAAAGCCTGCGCCACGCAGAGGCGATCGCGCGTAGCTTCGGCAGCGCCTACGTTGGCACCGAGCATTTGTTGCTGGGTGTGCTGGCGCAAGAATCTTCGATGGGTTCGAAGATTCTTGAGGGTGCCGGTATTACACTGGATCGGGCTCGTTTGGCGCTCAACCTAACTCCCAAAACGCTGGTTATTAACATGGGTGCTAAGGGCTTGTCCGAGACTGCCAAGCTGACGCTGCGCTCGGCCTATGACATCGCTCAGGACTATAGCCAAGAATATTGTGGCACCGAGCACATATTATTTAGTATCTTGAGTCAGAAGAATGCTCGTGCGACGCTGTTGTTACGCGATATGAACACTGATGTTGATGCGCTGATGAATGAATTGGAGCAATTCCTCAATCGACAGCAGTACGAAGAGGACCAGGAAGCAACTGACGGCGTACGTCGCGGTAGCAAAAAGGGCCGCAAGACCGCGCTCGATACCTACGGCACCGATTTGACCGAGGAGGCTCGCACGCACAAGCTGGATCCCGTTGTAGGTCGTGAGGAACAAATTCGTCGCGTGGTTACCATCCTCAATCGCCGCAACAAGAATAACCCGGTGCTCATCGGTGAGCCGGGTGTGGGCAAGACGGCTATCGTCGAGGGTTTGGCACAGCGTATTGCCAGCGAGGATGTCCCCGATAGTTTACTGGAAAAGCGCATCGTGATGCTCGACCTGGCGGGCATGATCGCCGGTACCAAGTACCGTGGTGAGTTTGAGGAACGCCTCAAGAAAGTCATGGCAGAACTGGAGAAAGACAAGCATACAATTGTGTTTATCGATGAAATGCACTTGATTGTTGGTGCTGGTGCCGCCGAAGGTGCTATGGACGCCGGTAATATCTTAAAACCGGCCTTGGCACGGGGCAAGATTCAGCTGATTGGTGCGACCACTACCAGTGAATACACCAAGCACATCGAGAAAGATGCAGCGCTAGAGCGTCGCTTACAGCCGATACAGGTACCCGAGACGAGTCGTACCGAGACGCTGGCGATTCTGAAGGGGCTACGCAAACACTACGAGAAATTCCACGGTGTGACTATTACGGACGATGTACTAGACGATGCCGTGAACTTGGCCGGACGCTATATCAATGATCGGTTTATGCCCGACAAAGCCATCGATTTGCTCGATGAAACAGCGGCGCACTTGCGTGTCAGCAAGGGCAAGACATCACCTGCCGTCCGTCGGCTACAAAAAGAACTCAAACTGGTTAACGTGCGTATCGAGGACGCCGTGGAAGCCGAGAACTACGAACAGGCTGCCAAGCATAAGACTCGAGCCAGTCAGATTTACGAAGAGTTGCAGAAATTGCAGTCCGCTGGCAAAGACGCCAAACGTTTGACCATGACGAGCGAAGATCTGGCCGATGTAGTGGCCCGCATGACTGGTGTGCCAGTGAAAAAGGTGATCCGCTCTGAGGCAAAATACCTCGTGAACCTGGAAAAAACACTCAGCAAGTCTATCGTCGGCCAATCCGAGGCGGTCACGGCGGTGTCGCGAGCTATTCGCCGCAATCGTAGTGGCGTCGGTAGTGATAAACGACCGATTGGCTCGTTCATTTTCTTGGGCCCAACCGGAGTTGGCAAGACAGAGCTGGCCCGCGTGCTGGCTCGTGAGTTCTTTGGCAGCGAGCAGGCGCTGGTGAAGATTGACATGAGCGAATTTGGCGAACATCACAACGTGTCGCGCTTGGTTGGTGCTCCTGCCGGCTATGTCGGCTACGATGAGGGCGGTCAGTTGACCGACAAGATTCGTCGACAACCGTACAGCTTGGTGCTGTTCGATGAGATCGAGAAGGCGCACCCCGATACATTCAATATACTGCTACAGATTCTAGAAGACGGTTATCTGACGGATGCCAAGGGCCGTCGTATCGATTTCACGAATACCATCGTTATCATGACGAGCAATATTGGCGCCGAGAAGTTACAAAAGGAAGCCTCGTTTGGCTTTAACGCGACGCGTGTCAGCGATCTCAAAGATCTGCAGGCGCTGCATGAGGCCAATAGCAGCAAGGTGCTGGACGAGCTCAAGAAGCTCATGCGCCCAGAGCTCATCAACCGCATCGACAAGACGATAGTTTTCCATGCATTGACCAAAAAGGATATCTACAAGATCATCGATCTGCAAGTTGAGGAGGTGAAGCAGCGTATCCAGAAGCGAGGCGTGAGCATTCAGCTGACGCCAGCCGCCAAACAGTACTTACTAGATAATGGCTATGATGCCAAGAATGGTGTGCGGCCGTTACGCCGACTCATCCAAGATACTATCGAAGACCACATTGCGTTTGAACTGCTCGAAGATCGTTTTGACCGAGGTTCCATCCTGCAGGTTGCCGCCAAGAACGGCGAACTGGCGTATAGTGCCACTACCGAGTAAACGACGAAAGCGTGTAGAATAGAGACATGAAACGACCGCACCGGTTGTGGCCGCAGCTGATCTCGCTGCTCGTAGTTGTGCTGGTGTTTGCCGTCGTGCTTTCGCAGCGGGTGGCTATTGGTGACTGGTTTCGATTGCGAGGCTACACACCATCGTTGGCTGCCATGCAGTTGGCTCATGATGACACGTTTACGTCTGCCGCACAGCACTTATACGACATAAATCGTGCGGCGGTGGTACCGAAGACGGGATTCACAGCCCAGTGCGTCAATAATGGTGGTGAGAAAACCATCGTACTCGGTTGCTATCATAGCAATCAGGCTGGTATATACGTACTGCAGATTACAGATGACCCACGACTGAATGGTGTCGAGCAGGTCACGGCAGCGCACGAGATGTTGCATGCGGCATATGACCGACTTTCGGCCGAGGAGCGCACACAAGTGGACGGCTGGCTCGAAAATTACTATAAGAATGATTTGACTGACGCGCGCATAAAGCAAACGCTTGAATCTTACGAGACCAGCGAACCTGGCCAGGTAGTGAACGAGATGCATTCTATCTTTGGGACAGAAGTAGCGAACTTACCACCACAACTCGAGAACTACTACAAACGATATTTTATCGACCGGGGCAAAGTCACTGCGTTTGCTGCCAGCTATCAGGCAGAATTTACGAATAGGCAGAATCAGGTCACCAGTATCGACCGCCAACTGAGCGACCTTAAGGCAGAGATCGACAATAGTGAGGCTGATCTGAAGGCCGCAGAGCGGTCACTTGGCTCGCAAGCCACGGTACTGAATAGCTACCGAGAGAGCGGCCAAATTGCCACCTATAATGCTGGTGTGCCGGCTTATAATGCCAACGCTGCGAGCTATAATCGGCTCGTAACGGCCACCAAAACAATGATAAATCAGTACAATCAGTTAGTTACGCAGCGTAATGCAGTTGCCGTGGAGCAGCAGCAGCTGGTGCAGGAGCTGAGCGGTAATAGCATACAGACCATACCAAAACAGTGATAAACTGAGTACAGAAAGAGGGGAGCATGGCTAAGAAACCAGCGGTGCGGTTTGTATGTAGTAACTGTGGGGCGGTGAGTTCATCGTGGGCTGGACGCTGTGCGCAGTGTGGCGAGTGGAATACGCTCGTCGAGGAGGTGGTTACAACAGTAAATGTGGCTGGTGGTGGCATGGCTGGCGGGCGCAAGCTGAAGGCTGCGGCCGTGGACGCTTCGCTGCTCGCAAATCAGACGCGATTGCACACTGAATTTAGTGATGTCGATGACGTGCTGGGTGGTGGTTTTGTGCCGGGCAGTGTAACACTGATTGCTGGACAACCTGGTATTGGCAAGAGTACATTGCTGCTCCAGCTGGCCTACCAGCTGGCCGAAGAGCATGCCGTGCTGTATGTGAGCGGCGAAGAGTCAGCCCATCAGATAGCGCTTCGGGCTGAGCGGCTGGGCGCTAAACGTAGTAGTTTGCAACTGGCTACGAGTACCTCAGCGGACGACATTGCCGCCACCGTCAAGACGAGCGACTATGCGGTGGTTATTGTTGATTCCATTCAGACCATTGCCTATAGTGGTGTTGCTGCAGCCGCTGGTAGTGTTTCGCAGATCACCAACTCGACGCAGCTTATTTTGCAGGCTGCCAAGGCGTCCAATACAGCGCTTATTTTAGTTGGTCACGTGACCAAGGAGGGCACTATCGCCGGGCCAAAGGTATTGGAGCACGTAGTGGATGTAGTATTACAATTGGAGGGCGAGCGCTATGGCGGCTTCAAGATCTTGCGGGCTGTTAAAAATCGTTTTGGTCCGACAACTGAGGCTGGCATATTCGAGATGGTCGAGAGCGGCCTGAGACCAGTTGACAACCCGTCTGCGGCGTTACTGGCCGAGCGCCAAGTAAGCGATGGATCGATAGTGCTGGCGACGCTTGAGGGCACGAGGCCGTTACTGGTTGAGGTGCAGGCGCTCGTAAACAAGACTAGCTACGGCTATCCTAAGCGTGCTGCCAGTGGCGTTGACCTCAATCGGCTTAACTTGCTGGTGGCGATGCTGGAACGCCGCACCAAGCTCAATCTGGCCGATCAAGATATATATATTAACGTCGTCGGCGGCATGCAAATCCGCGAGCCAGCTGCCGACTTGGCTATCTGTATGGCCATTGCCTCAGCTGCGAAAGGTATGCAGCTCAAAGAACACGCCGTGGTGTTCGGTGAACTAGGCTTATCGGGCGAAGTTCGGCACGTGCCGTATATGGACAAACGTATTGCTGAAGCAAAAAAGCTAGGATTTAGTATGGCTATCGGTCCCAAGTCTGGCTCGGGTAGAAAGCCAGCGATGCTCACCAGCGTGACGACGGTGCGTGATGCACTCAATCAGTTTCTAACGAGTTAGAGGGATAGGTTCTATTAGACACGAGACGGCTTCTTTTGGGGCCGTCTCGTGTAGTTTCTTGTGGCTAACGAAGAGTTTGTCATTCGTTAGTGATTTGTTACATTGCTGGGATAGACCGCGAGTCACTGGCCTGGTATAGGACACTGTCGGTAAGTGAGGCTGCCACTGTTGCGGTTGTGCCAGTTGCGCCAGCAGTAAAGTTAACAATTACTGGTGTAGAATCGCTGACTGCATAGGTGTTTTGCTGGCCGTTTATGGTCACCGTAAGTGCACCGGGGAATGAGCTTCCAGACAGTGGGTACGTGCCCGCTATCGAGGTCACAGAAACCTGGCAGATGCTGTTAGCGAGACAGGTGCCACTAGGTGTGATGCTGACCGTTGGCATAGTGTCGCCACAGTTGTGGATATCATCGTTGGATGTTGGTAGCGCTGCACCTGCGCCGTTCTTTACGAATTGATCAACCGAGAAGCTGTTGGCATCACCGTTAGTGATTGTTTGGCGGGCGAGGGCTGGGGTGCAGTCGGTAGCCAGCTTCCCAGAGACCTTATCGATTGTGGCGGACGATGAAGCACTGCTGTGTGGCTTGTAACTGGCCGGGAACAAATCAGTCTTGGGAGTTGGGAAGACCGCACCAGTACCGAAGCCACTGGTAGCAACGAAGGCTGGTAATGTCTGAACGTCTGCAGGCTTGACCCAATTGTTCGGTTTCAAGTTTTTATGAGCGGTTTCCATCCAGCCGCGAATGATTGGCTCAGTCATGTCTTCCATGTGTCCGGCAGTCATGGCAACCTGCCTGGTGTGATAGCCGACCCAGGTGGCCACGGCGTACTTGGTTGACCAGCTTGTCATGAGACCATCGTAGTTATCGTTGGTAGTACCGGTCTTGACTGCAAAGTGCCACCCATTGCTCTGGTGTTGAAACTTCTTGTTGGATCGTAGGTAACTGGCATTTGGGTCAGATAAAATATCGTCGATGATGTATGCCGAATCGGCTTTCACGATTTGTTTGGCTTTAGGTTGCTTCCACTGCAATATTGTCTTGCCAGCTGCATCCTGAATTTGTAGGATATATGTTTGCGGAATGTAACTACCCAGCCGTGATATAGTGGCCAGGCCGTTTACATGCTCGTCCAAGTGCAAGTATGCACCATCACCGATGGCTGACGCGCCATAGCACGGTGCCTTATTGGTAAGTTCGACGTTACTAAAGCAGTTATAGCCATAGCCATTACCCGGAGCGCCGGCCATCATACTCTCCGCGGTATCAATAACCTTGCTGGTCCCGACAGATAGCATGGCTTTGACGGCCGGAACGTTACGTGAGCCAGCTAAGGCATAGCGGACCGGCAAGGCTCCGGGATAATTGAAATCATAGTCCCATAGACAGTTAGCTTTATCGTCATGTGTCGGGCGGTTCTTGTCCGTGCACGGATAGCCGGGCAGTGGGCCTTGGGAATCGTATAGTACGCTACCAGCACCAGCATTCTTGGTATTGATGAATGTCACATAATCGTACGGCTTGAAACTGGATCCCGGTGGCAGTGGTGTTTGGGCATAGTTAATCTTACCGAACTCGGGGTTATTGAAGTCGACACCACCGACCTCTGCGACAACCTGGCCGGTAGGTACATCTTCGGCCACGAAGGCGATGTTGTCACCATGGAAACTCTTGACCCGGGGCAAACCATTGGCCACTTGCTTCTCGGCTAAGTCTTGCAGGTCGGTATTAAGCGTGGTCGTAACCTTCCAGCCGCCGCGTTGTACAGTTTGGTCACCGTACTTCTTTTCAAGTTCTTGCTTAGCGGCTAGGACAAAGTATGGCGCTCGGATGCCGTTATATTTAGACTTCAGCGGTTGGACCTGAGCCAATATATCAACAGTCTTTGCATCGCTAGCTTGTTGTTTTGTGATATAACCCTGGTTGGCCATCTGATCAAGAATGTAGTGCTGCCGGTCGAGTAGCGCCTGTTGGGCGAAACCGTCGGTTGTTGAAACAGCAGTGTTCCACTGCGAGCTACTATATGGTGAATAACGGCTAGGTGATTTTGGGATAGCTGCCAGCATCGCCGCCTGGGCGAGCGTCAAGTTCTTGGCGTCCGTATTAAAGTAGTCGCGTGCCGCAACCTCAACCCCGTTCTCGATGCCGCCATATGGCGCAGTATTGAGATAGCCCGTCAAAATGTCAGCCTTGGAATACTCGCGTTCCAGCTCGGTGGCGAGGATTAGTTCCTTCACTTTACGGGTGATAGTGCGGTTGTTTGTCCATTGTTCGTTTAATTTAACAAGCTGTTGGGTGATGGTCGAACCGCCCTGGATCGGACCGCCACCAAAGATGTCATTGAGGCCAGCCCGCATGATGCCACGGACATCGAAGGCTCCATGTTTATAAAAATCTTTGTCTTCAACGGCAACAGTCGCTTGTCTCATGTAGGGTGATATCTGGTCACCGTCGACTGGTACGCGCTTGACGGCGTCGTAATCTTGCCACAGCACAGTTTTGCCAGTGCGGTCGTAGTAGGTAATGCTGCCACCGAGTTTATCGCCTGCCACACCCTTAATCTGCGGCAAGTCTTTGCGGAAATAAGCGAATACGCCGATGACCAGGAAGAAACAGACTACGATACCAATGCCAGTGATTTTGAGGGCCATAATAGCACCTTCGCGACTGAACCAATAGGCGGCCAGTCGCTTGGGGTGCAGGCGGTACGCCAAGCGTTTCCAACGGTTTTTGGGTAGTGTTGCAAGATGTAGTGCCCTCTTTTCGGCACGCTCGCTCTTGCTAGCCCTGTGTCGGTCGCTGAAGTTGCGGTTGAGTTTTAGCGTTTTACCGCTTTTAGTCTTGAATGTGTTCTGGCGACGTCGTCCAGAAAGTGGGCTCTTACTCTTGTCACTCATGCGCTGCTACTCTCATCCCCCGTGGTTCGGTAATTCTTCCTCATTATAGCAAAGCTGCGTGAAAACAATGCTTATTTTTATGTTGGTTCTCAGCTTTATTTTGCCACCCCAGGCCGATTGGCTATACTATCTCCATGACTTTATCCGAAGAACTGACCTGGCGCGGCTTTGTTAATCAGACAACCTACTCCGACCCAACCGTACTCGATGGGCAGCCGATAACCTTTTACTTCGGTGTTGACCCCAGCGCCAGCAGCATGACAGTCGGCAATCTGGCTATGATGATGATGGTGCGGCACTTTATCCAACATGGCCACAAGGCTATCCTGTTGGTTGGCGGCGCCACCGGCATGATTGGTGATCCTGACGGCAAAAAGCAAGAACGCGACCTGTTAACACTGGACCAAATTGCTGCCAACAAGCAGGCAATTGCCGGCCAGTACAAGCAGGTTTTGGGCGATCAACCGTTTGAGTTAGTCGATAATTACGACTGGTTCCAGGGCATCGGCTACCTCGATTTCCTGCGCGACACCGGCAAGCACGTGCCGATGCGTCAGATGCTAGGCCGTGATTTTGTGCAGAGTCGTTTAGGTGAAAATGGCAGCGGTATCAGCTACGCCGAGTTTAGCTATAGCCTCATTCAGGGCTACGACTTTTTGCACCTGCACCGCGAGAAGGGCGTGACGCTGCAGATTGCTGGCGCTGACCAGTGGGGCAACAGTATTGCTGGCGTCGATCTGATCCGCCGCGTCACTGGTGACGAAGCTCATGTCTGGACCGGTCCGCTGGTCATTAATAAGAGCACGGGCATTAAGTTTGGCAAAAGCGAGGGCGGCGCCGTCTGGCTCGACCCGAGCCTCACGAGTCCGTACGATTTCTATCAGTTCTGGCTGAATGTCGACGATGAGAGTGTCGAAGATTATCTCAAGATGTATACGCTGCTAGGCAAAGATGACCTCGAACGGATCATGACTGAGTTTAATGACAACCGCGGCGCCCGCGCAGCCCAAAAGGCTTTGGCCTACGAAGTCACTAAAATTGTCCACGGCGAGCGGGGTGTCAGTGATGTGCTGAAGGCGACCGGGATCTTATTTGGCGGCCAGCCACTCGATGAGGCTGCCTACACTACCATTCGAAACGTCTTTGAAACCAAGCCCGTGGCAGCCAATGCGCCACTGCTCGAAGCCCTCGTCACGCTCGGCCTGGCCGGCAGTAACACTGAGGCGCGACGCTTTGTAGTTGATGGAGCTGTCACTATCAATAATGACCGCATCACCCTCGACAAACAAACCCTTTCCTCTGCAGACTTCCACGACGGCATCCTGGTAGCCCGCCGCGGCAAAAACTCCGTCGTTATTGCAGCGGTAAAGTAATGAATACTTTCTATATTGCGCGGCACGGCGAGACCGACAATAACGTGGCGCAGCGCCTGTCCGGCTGGATTGATTCGCCACTGACAGCGAATGGGCTAAAACCGACCGAGAAGGTAATCAAAAAGCTAGCGAACGTCCACATAGATGAAATATATTCGAGTGATGCTGGCCGGGCATTCATTACGGCCTACGTTATTGCCCGCCAGCTGAATTTCACTAAGGAAATCCAGCGGCTGTCGGGTCTGCGCGAAGTCAATTACGGCGACGCGGCCAATATGGTCCATGCTCTGGCGTGCGAACTATATCCAGGGCTGGACAGCAACACGCACTATGTACCACCAAACGGCGAATCGCTCGAGCAGATGCAAGAACGCGTCTTTCGGACCCTTAACGAACTAAACAATAGCCACACAGACGCCAATATATTGTTGGTTGCGCACTCTGGCGTCATGGCAGCCATCCATGCCCAGCACATCGGCCAGGACTTCGGCGTCCATAACATCAGTGAAGCCTACCCGCACGACTACGTCGGCGTCTTTACGCTAGAAAACGGCGAAATCGCTTCGTTTGATGAGCTAAGATAGGCGCCTTACAGTATGGAGACGCTTCCGGTGCAAATTGATAAAGGTACGGGCGGCCCGATTGTGCTATTGCACGGGCTAGGCACTAACTACAAAAGCTGGTCGTATGTGTTGCGGGCACTCGACTACAAAAAGTCCCACGTGATTGCGCTGGATCTGCTTGGTTTTGGCGACGCACCCAAGCCGAAAAATAGTGACTACACTCCAGCGGACCACGCCGAGGCGGTGATTGCGACCCTCGACAAGCTGAATATCACAGATGCGGTGGTGGCTGGTCACTCCATGGGTTGCATTGTGGCCATCGAGGTCGCCAAACGCCGGCCGGATATCGCCAAACGGCTGGTGTTGCTCGGTGCGCCGCTGTACCAGAAGCTGCCGCGGCATACGCTATGGGGCAAACTGACCCGTACGGAGGGCGCCTACTTCACAATTTTCTCTTTTCTCAAGGCTAATCCCGACCTGACCATCACGGCCGCACAGAACGCCGACAAGTTATTGCCGTTCCTGAAGGGCATGGAAATAACTGAGGCCACCTGGCCAGCATTCCGTAAAAGCCTCAACAATACCATCATGCAGTTCGAGTCGTACAAGGGTATACAAAAGCTGAAAACACCGACGCTCTTGGTGTGCGGCGTGCTAGATGTATTCGTTATCCGTCGCAACCTGAAGCGCATTGTCCGAGCTAATAAGCAATATTGCCGGTTCAAAACGGCTCTCGGCCCACACGAAATCACACCTTTGCAGGGCAGAAAAGTCGCTGCCTGGCTACAGCAACACTAGCTTGACTGTATACTAAAGCTATGACAGTAGACACTCCGCTGACGGAGCTGAAGGGGGTTGGACCGGCCGTGGCTGCCAAACTCGCCACTCTAGGGCTCAAAACCGTGGCCGACCTGATCGATTACTACCCACGGCGCTACGATGACTATTCGGCGGTGACACCGATCGGTCAACTAAAGCCAGGTGCGGTGATCATCCAGGCGACCATCAAGCAGGCTACCGGTCGTTATGTGCGCCGCGGCATGCATATCACTGAGGCCGTGGCCAGTGACGACACCAGTAGTGTACGACTGATCTGGTTCAATCAACCGTACCGCGCTGCGGCGCTCAAGAAAGATCAACAATATTTTATATCTGGCGAGTTTGGCTTAAGCCACCAGCGATTTCAGATTATGAGTCCTAGCGTGGAGTTGGTCAGCGACTTTCCGCTCAATACTGCTCGGATTGTGCCCATTTATCGCGAGACCAAAGGCTTCAATTCGCGCCAGTTGCGAGCTATTCTTGGCCAGACGGTCAGCCTGATCGATGCGTTGCCCGAGACTTTGCCGAGCTGGCTTACCAAAGAGCAAGAACTAATGAGCCGTGCCCAAGCCATCAAGGCCATTCATTTTCCAGAGTCATCTGAACGGCTCGAGGGAGCCCGGAAGCGTCTGGGCTTCGAAGAAGTCTTCCAGCTGAGCCTAGCGGCTCTGATGAACAAGCGTGACGTTGCTGGCGAGCAAGCCCCGGCCGTGCCATTTGATGAAAAAGTAGCAAGAAGCTTTGTCAAAAGTCTGCCGTTTGCACTCACGAATGCCCAAAGAAAAGTAGTCTGGCAAATCTACCAGGACATGCAAAAGACGCAGCCAATGAACCGGCTGGTCGAGGGTGACGTTGGCTCCGGCAAGACGGTGGTTGCCGCCATGGCGGCCGTGATGGTGCTGCAACAAAACCACCAAGTGGCGCTGATGGCACCGACCGAGATTTTGGCCCGCCAGCACGCCAATACTATCCAAAAATTGCTGGCGCCACTCGGTTATGGCGACAAAGTTGGGCTGCTGGTCGGCAGTATGAATCCGGCTCAAAAGAAGCAGGCGTATGCTGCTATTACCTCCGGCGCGTTACGATTTATTGTGGGTACGCACGCGCTTATCCAGGATAAGGTTGATCTCAGAAACCTGGAGCTGATTGTTATCGACGAGCAACACCGTTTCGGTGTCGAGCAGCGCAAGGCGCTGATGGCCAAAGCCGGCCATATGCCGCACGTGCTCAACCTGACCGCCACGCCAATCCCGCGTAGCCTGGCACTGACGCTATATGGCGAGTTGGACGTCTCGATCTTGGACGAAAAGCCAGCTGGTCGTCAGCAAATTATCACCAAAATTGCCTCGCCAAACTCGCGCAAGCAACTCTACGAGACAATCGATAGGCAGCTTGCGGATGGTCGGCAATTATTCGTCGTTTGCCCGCTGGTGACAGAGTCCGACATGGTTGTGGCTAGTTCCGCCGAAAAGGTGTACGAAACCTTGCGCAAGGGCGCGTTCAAGCACCGCCGCGTCGGCTTACTACACGGTCAAATGAAGAGTGATGCCAAGCAGGCGGTCATGCAGCAGTTCGTCGACCACGAACTTGATGTGCTGGTGGCCACCACGGTGATCGAAGTGGGCGTAGACGTGCCAAACGCCAGCATTATGCTCATCGAAAACGCCGACCGCTTCGGCCTGAGCCAGCTGCACCAGTTGCGTGGCCGGATTGGCCGTGGTGAACACCAGAGTTATTGTTATCTGATAATGAGCGATAGCTCGGCACCGACGCCGCGGCTGCGCGCCATGGAGCGCGTGTACGACGGCTTTCGGTTGGCAGAACTCGACCTCGAGATGCGTGGTCCCGGCGCCATTTACGGTACTATGCAGCACGGTACGCTTGATCTGCGTATTGCCAAACTCAGCGATATAAAACTCATTGCAAGTGCTCGTGCAGCAGCAACCAAATTCCTCGATAGAAACGAGAGTTTGATACAATATAAGGAATTGAATAACAATGTAACGCGGCTGCGTGCCGTCACGAATCTAAATTAACTATGTACTCAGGCTCTACTCTTACGACATTTTCTGGGCGTCTCCTGGGCGCTCATCAAAAGATTGATCGTGTAGCCCGTCGCCACTTGGCTCTGTTGACGCCTGGTTCGCGGTTTCCGAGCACCCGGCGCATCTTGCACTTCGAGGGTGGCAACGGCCCGGATGCTATCAAGCGCAAGAGCCCGGCCCAGGACGAGCCATGGCACTATATGCAGCCGTTCGACCTCACCGACACACAGCTCATCAAGCTCATTACAATTCACTACAAAGAACTTGTGAAAGCGCTGATTAAGAGTGATGAAGTGCGGGCAGCATTTGAGGCGGCCTGGTTGAGTCACGCGATGGTTGACGGCTTGACGCCGGCCCACCACTATCCATATGAAGAAAAGTTGATCGAACTACGAGGTGGCGAAGGTATCGAGAGCCGCACGACTGTGAGGGCCAAACTGGTATTGCCGGGCGATACTAGACGCGAGCAAGTTGCCAATAACTGGAAGATGTGGGGTCCTGGTGGTCTGATGAGTACGCACGGTATGTTCGAGTGGGGTGTAGCCACCGTGATTTTGCCTTCGCGGTTTCGTACAGCCGTGCCGACCGATCGAGATATTGCCGAGTTCCGTTCCAAGAATTTTGCCGATTGGTACCGGGGCGTGGCCCAGGATGTCGCAAGATTGGGTTTGTATGATGAGTTTGCGAAGCGTGGCTGGACGCCCAAGCTGGCGCGCCGGATTCGTAAGGAATTGGCACCCAAGATCGTACGAAGCGTGACGTTGGCTTGGTACGGCGCCGTGTCCGAGGCACGAGGCAAGCGGTGAGGGTGATCGCGGGCTGGTTGGGTGGCCGTCAGTTTGATTCACCTGGTGGCCACCGTACGCACCCGATGAGCGAAAAGGCCCGCGGCGCTATCTTTAACGCGTTGGGTGATATCAAAGGCCTGACTGTGCTTGATGCCTTTGCCGGCAGCGGCGCGCTCAGTTTTGAGGCCGTCAGTCGTGGCGCCAAGCATGTCGTGGCACTGGATATTGACAAAGGTTCTATTACATCTATTGTCAAGGGTGTCAAGGCCCTCGGTCTGGACGAGCAGATAACGGTTCGCCAAAAGAACGCCGCTAGTTGGGCACGTAGCAATCAGCATGGGCTGTACGACATCGTACTGGCCGACCCGCCGTACAACGACATTCGGCCCGATGTGCTGCAAAAGCTGGTCTATGTGGTCGAACCGGACGGTTTGTTTGTGCTGTCGTGGCCCGGCTCGGAGCCGATTCGCCCGTTTGAGGGTCTCGAGGTGCGTAGCAGCAAAAACTACGGCGACGCCCAGCTGGTTTTTTACCGCCGAACCAAGTAAAATAATGAAGTTCTAGGGAAAAGAGCAGCCCGAGCAAAAATCACACTTTTTGCCCGGCGCGATGAGAAAACTGTAGGTTTGTCTCATACCGCGCGGATGTGGTGGAATTGGTAGACACGCTGGCTTTAGGAGCCAGTGCCGCAAGGCGTGGAGGTTCAAGTCCTCTCATCCGCACCAAACAATATGAAGAAACACGATGTTATTTATGTACCCGGCTTGGGTGATGCCAATCCCAGGGGTCAGTTGGCGCTAGTCCGGACCTGGCGGTTGTGGGGAGTACGGCCACATTTATACCAGATGAACTGGGGTGATGGCGAGGCGTTTGCACCCAAGTTCGACCGATTATTGCTGATGATTGATGGCATCCACGCCAAAGGCCACGTCGTATCGCTCGTGGGTGCCAGCGCTGGTGCCGGGGCGGTTATCAATGCGTTTGCGGCTCGCAAGGATATCGTAAATGGCGTGGTGTGCATTGTCGGCAAGGTGAACAATGCCGATACCATCGGCCCGCGCTACAGTCGTGGTAATCTGGCCTTCGTCGAGTCGGCTAATATGGTGCAGCGCTCGCTGGACCAGTTGGACCTCGATACCGATCGCAGTCGTATTTTGTCGCGTTATGCCTTCGTAGACCTGGTGGTGCCGCGACAGGACAGCGAAATCGTTGGAGCCCGCAATCGTACGGTGCCGACAATTGGCCACAGTGCAACCATCACCGTGCAGCTTGTCTTTGGCGCTCCATCATTCCTCCGATTTCTCAAGAAGATAGCCAGGTGATAAAATTGAGAGCAAATGGCACTATCAACACAACCCTATAAAGGCGCGCGGGATTTTTATCCCGACGATAAACGCCTGCAAAAATACATCTTTGGCAAGCTGCGCGACACCGTCGAGCGCTGGGGTTACGAAGAATACGACGCGCCTATTTTGGAGCCGCTGGATTTGTACCTGGCTAAAACCGGCGAGGAGATCGTCAACGAACAGACGTATACGTTTGAGGATCGCGGCGGTCGCAAGGTGGCCATTCGGCCCGAGATGACGCCAACTGTCAGTCGCATGGTGGCTGCCAAGCGCCAGGAACTGGCCTATCCGCTGCGCTGGTACAGCATCCCTAACTTGTGGCGTTACGAACGACCGCAAAAAGGCCGCCTGCGCGAGCACTGGCAGCTCAATGTCGACATTTTTGGCGTGGCTGGCACCCAGGCCGAGCAAGAAATCATCGGTGTCATGGACGGCATTATGAAGTCGTTTGGCGCCAAGCCCACCATGTACAAAATCCGTGTCAGCCACCGGGCGCTTATCGATTATATTTTGCGCGATTACATGCAGCTGGATGAAGTCCAAGCCTACAGTGTGGGCAAGTTGATTGACCGCATGCACAAAATGCCGCAGGACAAGTTTGTGGCCGAAGTAGACTTGTTGTGCACGCCGACCCAACGCGAGGCCGGTGCGGTTGACCGATTGCTGAACATTCTGCAGGTAAAAGACATCGCTGATCTGCCCGAAGACGTACGGAACCAACCGAGTTGCCAAGAGTTAACTGGCATGCTTGCCGCGCTCAAAGATAGTGGCGTCAGCAGCTGCGAGTTTGACCTGACGCTGATGCGCGGCTTCGACTACTACACCGGCCCCGTATTTGAGGTGTTCGACACCGACCCCGACAACAATCGGTCGCTGTTTGGCGGTGGTCGGTATGATGGCCTGGTTGGACTCTTCGGCGTTGAGCCCGTGCCAACCGTAGGCTTTGGCATGGGCGATGTAACCTTGCAGAATTTCCTCGAAGCGCACGAATTGCTGCCGCAGCTTCACAATGACACGCAGGTGTACGTGACGGTGATTGGCGATTTGCATCAGCAGGCCAGCAAATACGTGACCGAACTGCGTGACGGGGGTGTGAATGTGGCCTTGGATATCACCGGCCGTAGTCTGGACAAACAGATCAAGACAGCCGATAAAAAGGGCATTGCTTACGTCATAATTGTGGGCGAGCAGGAGCTGGCCGAGGAGCGCTTCAAACTCAAGAACTTGGCTACTGGCAACGAGGAAATGCACAGCATTGCCCGCATTGCATCCATTGTGAATGACGCTCGTCGTACAAAATCCGATGACCGCGACTAATCACGCCCTAACCGGCGCCATTATTGGCCTCAGCGTGCATAACCCGTGGCTGGCTATTCCAGCCGCGGTTGCGTCTCATCTGATCTGCGATGCCCTGCCGCACTTTGGCAGCGCCGACAAGGATATTATCAAAAAGCGCCAATTTATGAACTATTTGTTCGCCGAAGCCACCTTGTGTGCGCTATTGGTGTTTGTTCTGCTGCTGGTCCACCCGGCCTATTGGATTCTTGGAGCGGTGTGCGCTTTTGCCGCTACCTCTCCGGACTTTATCTCTATCCGTAGATTTATAGCAATTCGTAGTGGTAAGGTGTTCCATCCGAGTGCCCTGGAGCGATTCCTCAAGAATATCCAGTGGTTCGAACGCCCGATTGGTGCCGCAGTTGAAACTGTTTGGCTCTGCGGGTGTCTGGTAATATTGTCGGCTATTATCTAGCAAAACGGGGCGCAATCTGTTAATCTAGGTACTTATGCAAATCACCAAAGAATCCCTCGAACCCACCAAAGTTAAGCTGACAATTGTTGCCGATGCTAAATTGCTGAGCGACGTCAAGACCGAAACCCTGACACACCTGGCCAAAGACCATGTCAAGATCCAAGGTTTCCGCAACGGCAAGGCACCGCTGAACCTCGTTGAAAAGAGCGTTGATCCGTCATTACTGCAATCTGAATTTTTGGACGCCGCACTCAACCGTGTGTATGGTCAAGTGCTTGATGAAGAGAAGCTGCGCCCGGTCGCGCAGCCCGCCGTCAATGTGACTAAATTCGTGCCGTTTACTGCGCTAGAGTTCACCGCCGAGGTCGAAGTGGTTGGTGCTGTCCAGCTGCCCGACTATAAGAAGACTAAGCTGGCTAAAAAGCCAGTGGTTATTACTGACAAGGACATTGATGCTGTCATTGGCGACCTCAAGACTCGCCTGTCCGAGAAGAAGCCGGTTGAGCGTGCTGCCAAGGTTGGCGACGAAGTGTTGATTGACTTTGCGGGCACTGACGCCAAAACCAAAGAGCCGATTGCCGGTGCTGATGGCAAAGCCTACCCGCTGCACCTGGGCAGTAACAGCTTTATCCCTGGTTTTGAGGATAACCTCGTTGGCATGAAGTCGGGTGAGGACAAGACATTCGAACTGACGTTTCCGAAAGAATATGGAGTGACAACTCTACAAAACCGCAAAGTAGTATTTGCAGTGACAGTTACGACCGTTAACGAACTGGCCGAACCAAAGGTTGATAATGCCTTTGCTGCCAAGGTTGGCCCGTTCAAGACATTGACCGAACTCAAGGCTGACATCAAGAAGCAGGTAACGGCCGAGCGTCACACGCAGAACGAGCGTGAGTACCAAAATGAACTTATTGAGAAGCTTGCCGCCAAGACCACAGTCGATATCCCCGCACAGCTCATTGAGAGCGAAATTGACCGCATGGAACAAGATGAGCGTCAAAATCTAGTCTACCGTGGCCAAACGTGGCAAGAGCACCTTGAAGCCGAGGGTGTCACCGAGGCCGAGCACCGAGAGCGCCAGCGTCCGCAAGCCGAGCTACGCGTCAAAAGTGGTTTGATGTTGGGCGACATTGCCGAACAAGAGGGTATCACCGTCACAGATGACGAAGTCGAAGCCCAGATGAACCGCCTTCGCGCCCAATACACTGACCCGACCATGCAATCGGAGCTTGAAAAGCCCGAGACACGCCGTGAAATCACTAGCCGTATTGTCAGCGAAAAGACCATTGCTGCTTTGACCACCTACGCTCAGGTGTAATTGTAACAACTATATATTTATGCTATAATATAGCATATGGAAACTGGCACAGATGGGCTTGCGCGCGTCGGTCGCAGTGAAGCCCGTATTATCAAAGAAATTGCCTCCGATGTCGGTGACATGGAGTTGTTCGAGATATGCGTCCACTATTTCGCCACTCGAGTGTCAGGCCGCAGTAAACGTGTGCCGCGGCTAGGTAGGGCGTACAAGGATAGCCCGTTGCTGGATGAGCTAGAGCAGCTGCCAGTACAAGTCGAACGTACCGAGATGCGAGATGGTCGCATTGACCCCTCTATTGATGGTTTCCGCTATGTGTATGGTCCGGAATTAGTGGGCCGGGTGGCGACAACGCTATCGATGGCCATAGATTTAGGGGTTGTGCGTTCGGAGCATGTCGTGCAAGCGATGCAAGTATTGAATGCTACCGAGTCCAAACCGATCGCGGATTAGCACTCCGGGTTGACGAGTGCCAATTTCGTGCAGTATACTTCTTATATAACGTCATGCATCGTACAAAAGCACAGCAATTGGAGGCAACTATATGAGCGTACTTATTCCAACCGTTATCGAAAATGAAGGTCGCTACGAGCGAGCCTACGACATTTACAGTCGTTTATTAAAAGACCGTATCATCTTCCTGGGCAGCGATGTGAATGAGGCCAGCGCCAACACCATCGTGGCCCAATTGTTATTCCTGCAGTCACAAGACCCCAAGGCGGACGCCTACTTGTACATTAACAGCCCCGGCGGCAGCGTTTACGACGCCTTGGCCATCTACGACACCATGCAATATGTGACTAACGACGTGCAAACAGTAGGCATCGGTGTGCAAGCCAGTGCTGCAGCGTTTTTACTGAGTAGTGGCACCAAAGGCAAGCGCTTCTTGCTGCCTAACTCCACTGTCATGATCCACCAGCCGTCCAGTGGCACTCGGGGTAAGGTGACCGACCAAGAGATTGATCTCAAAGAAAGCTTGCGAATTAAGAAACTGCTAGAGACCATCATGGCCAAGAACACCGGCCAGAAGCCGGCACAAATTCACGAAGATATGGAACGTGATCGCTGGATGACTGCTGACGAAGCCAAAAAATACGGCATCATCGACAAAATTATCGACGACATTACCGTTCCTCAAAAGGCCTAAATCGCTTGACACGGTGCCATCATTGCTTCAGAATGTAGCGTAAGAAGTAGTGTACGTACGCTATGTTGACCGCTGGCCGACATCAAATACATCGTCGTAGTAACCTTCGCGCGCTAAAACTACAATATTTTATTAACCGAAGTCACATGCGGAGTTTTGCTCCGTTTGCGGCCCATTAGAATAATAGGGGGCACTGTTGCTGCGTATGGCCAAAAGCACAAGTATTAAAAAGTTGAACACCGATCGCGTGTATTTCACAAATAATGACCAGGTACTCGATCTACCGAATTTGGTCGATCACCAGAATCGCTCATTCCAGTGGTTTGTGGAAGAGGGTTTGGGCGAATTGCTCGCCGAGATTAGCCCTATCGATGATTACACCGGTGCCAAGCTGACACTGAGCTTTAAGGATTATCACTTTGAGGCGCCTAAAACGACCGAAGCTGATGCTCGTGAGAACAATATTAGCTTTGATGCGCCGCTGAAGGCGACTGTCGAACTCGTCAACAAAGTAACCGGCGAAGTCAAAGAGCAAGAGATCTATCTGGGTGATTACCCATGGATGACCGAGCGCGGTACATTTGTTATTAACGGCGCTGAGCGTGTCGTAGTTAGCCAGCTGATTCGCAGTGCTGGCGTGTTCTTTACCAGCGACCTGCATGGCGCGCAGAATTTGTACGGTGCCAAGGTTATCCCTGGCCGCGGTGCCTGGCTCGAGTTTGAGACGGCCGCCAATGGTGCGCTGTACGTCAAGATTGACCGCAAACGCAAGATCCCTGTCACGACTTTGCTTCGTTCGCTCGGTGTCACCGAGTCTCGGATGCGTGAGAACTTCAAGCACGTCGATACCGGCAAGATTAGCTACCTCGACGCGACTCTCGAGAAAGACACGACTCATGGCCAGAACGATGCGCTCATCGAAGTGTACCGCCGTTTGCGCCCAGGCGACCTGGCAACAGTCGACAACGCCCGTGGCCTTATCGAAAACATGTTCTACAACTTCAAGCGTTTCGACTTTAGCCGCGTTGGTCGCTACAAGATCAACAAGCGCCTGAACCTGGACGTGCCAAACACCACCGAGAATCGTGTGATGCGTATCGAGGATCTCGAGGCAATCATTGCCGAGATCATGCGCATGAATAATACGCAAGAGCCAGCCGACGATATTGATAGCCTGGCTAACCGCCGTGTCAAGATGGTTGGCGAGCTGGTGCAACGCCAGTTCCGGATCGGCCTGCTGCGCATGGAGCGCAACACCAAAGACCGTATGAGCATGAGTGATATCGAGACTGTCCAGCCCGGTCAGCTCATCAACGCTCGCCCGATTGTTGCCGCTGTCCGCGAATTTTTCGCGAGTTCTCAGTTGTCACAGTTTATGGATCAGATTAACCCTCTATCAGAATTGGCACACAAGCGTCGCTTGAGCTCGATGGGTCCCGGTGGCCTGAGCCGCGAGCGTGCTGGATTTGAAGTCCGTGACGCCCACGCAACTCACTATGGTCGTATCTGCGCCGTTGAGACACCGGAAGGTGCCAACATTGGCTTGGTACTTAACCTTGCCAACTATGCCCGAGTTAACGATTACGGATTCATAGAGACACCGTACCGCAAAGTCGTGAATGCTGTAACCGCCCAAGACGCTGTTGGCCACATTGCCCGCATTGATTTGATTGATGAAAAAGACAAAGTGCTCGTCAAGGCTGGTGAGACCATTACTGCCGCCAACGCAACCGCACTCGCCAAGGTCACCGCAAAAGTCACATGGCCCGTCAAACCTCGTGTTACTGATGAGGTCCAATATCTCGACGCCTACGATGAAGAGCCCTGTGTCATCGCTGGTAGCGGTAACGGCGTCGATGCTAATGGCTATTTTGTCGAAGAGCGCGTCAGTGCTCGTACACAACTACAGTCATCTGAGGTTGACGCTAACGAAGTTACGCATATGGACGCCAGCCAGAACCAAATCATTGGTAGCTCGGCTGGTTTAATCCCATTCATTGAGAAGAACTATGTCTATCGCTCACTCATGGGTAGCAACCAGCAACGCCAGGCAGTACCACTGATTCAGCCACAGAGCCCGGTTGTTGGTACTGGTCTAGAGACTGTCGCCGCTCGTTATACTGGCCAGGTTATGTTGGCCGAGGCTGACGGTGAAGTTACTGAGGCCACCGGTGCGAAGGTCGTCGTGAAGTACAAAGATGGCTCAGTAACGTACGAGCCACAGCACTTTGTTCGCAGTAACGAAGGCACCTCCATCAACCAAAAAGTTGTTGTTAGTACTGGCCAGAAGGTCAAACAAGGCGACCTTTTGGTCGAGGGTATGTCTATTGCCGGCGGTGAGCTGGCACTGGGCAAGGACCTGCGCGTGGCATTTATGCCATGGGGCGGGTACAACTTCGAAGACGCCGTCATTGTCAGTCGCCGATTGGTTGAAGACGACACCCTGACCTCGATCCACATCGTCGACTTCATGATTGAAGTTCGCGAGACCAAGCTCGGTCCGGAGGTCGTTACCCGCGATATCCCGAATGTTTCCGAAGAAACGCTGCGTCACCTCGATGACGACGGCATTGTCCGTATCGGCGCCGAGGTCCATCCTGGCGATATCCTGGTCGGTAAGATTACACCGAAGGGTGAGCAAGAACTCAGCTCGGAGGAAAGATTACTCCGCGCTATCTTCGGTGAAAAGGCTAAAGAAGTCCGTGATACCAGCCAGCGCATGAGCAACGGCAAACACGGTAAGGTTGTGGGTGTCAAAGTCTTCAGCCGCGAGAATGGCCACGAGCTCAAGGCCGGCGTTATCATGCAAATCCAGGTCTTTGTGGCCCAGATGCGCAAGATTAGCGTTGGTGACAAACTCGGTGGTCGGCACGGTAACAAGGGCGTCATCGCCCGAATCCTGCCGGTCGAAGACATGCCATTCACAGAAGACGGTCAGCCAGTTGATATGATTGCGAACCCGCTCGGCGTGCCATCCCGTATGAACATCGGTCAGTTGTTCGAGACACACCTTGGCATGGCCGCTGCAGCGCTCGGTATCAAGATTGCCAGCCCATCATTCGATGGTGTTCCCGAGGCCAAGATTCACGAACTCCTTGGCGAAGCTGGACTGCCCGAAGATGGCAAGCAGCAACTATATGATGGCCGTACCGGCGAAGCCTTCGATGAGCGTACCACTGTTGGTGTGATGTACATGATCAAACTCAACCACATGGTTGCCGACAAGATCCACGCTCGCAGCACTGGTCCTTACACCATGGTGACCCAACAGCCACTCGGTGGTAAGGCCCAAAACGGTGGCCAGCGCTTCGGTGAGATGGAAGTCTGGGCTCTCGAGGCCTATGGTGCCGCCACCATCTTGCAGGAGATGCTTACTATTAAGTCCGACGACGTCTATGGACGATCCAAGGCATACGAATCGATCATCAAAAAGACAGCTATCGTTGGTCCAAAGGTTCCTGAGAGTTTCAACGTGCTCGTCAAAGAATTGCAAGGTCTAGGCCTGAAGGTCGACCTAGTGCACACCGACAAGGTCGTTGACGCTGAGGACATTTTGTCCGGTAATATCAAGGAAGAGGCCGCACACACTTCGAAAGTCGAAGTTCCGCAATCAGAAATCTCTGACGTGGACGTTACTGAAGAAGCTGATATGAGCGATAGTGATTTCAGCATTGTGACGAGCGACGCCGACATGGATGAAGCGGCTCTTGTCACTGTTGCAACGAGCGACGACGATAGTACTACCACAGACACTGAAGAAGGGGAGGAGGCCTAATATGCGTCGATACGACAATGGAACCGACATCGCTGATTTTGACGCGGTACGCCTCGCGGTTGCCAGCCCAGAAAATATTCTGGATTGGAGCCACGGCGAAGTCCTGAAGCCCGAAACAATTAACTATCGAACCCAGAAGCCAGAGCGTGATGGTTTGTTTTGTGAACGGATTTTTGGTCCGGTCAAAGACATTAACCCGCACGATGCCAAGTACAAAGGTGTCCGGAGCCGCGAGGCTGCCGTCGACAAGAACGGCGAGCTAGTTACCCGTAGCATCGTCCGCCGTGAACGCATGGGCCACATCAGCTTGGCAGTGCCAGTTGCTCACATTTGGTTCCTGCGTGGTACGCCCAGCGCCATGGGTCTACTGCTTGGCCTGACTGTCAAGAACCTGGAACGCGTGGCATACTTTGCAAGCTACATCATCAAAGAAGTTGATAGTGATAAGGTCAAGCAACTACTTGCTGACCGCGAAGCGCAGTCCAAGGCTGCTCAAGACGCTATCAAGATTCGCTTTGAGCAAGAAGCTAAGGCCGAGAACGCCAACGTTAAGGCTCTGGCCGAAATGCAAACCAAAGAACTCGAAGACCAAGCTGTTGAATTTGAAATCTTCAAAAATCAGGTCGTAGGCCTCGAGCGGTTGAACCTGCTCAGCGAAACCGATTACCGTAACTTGCCTGATGAGCTCCGTGAGCTCATCAAGGTTGGTATGGGTGGTGCGACGCTCCGCGACCTGCTGGTTGCGATCGATCTGACACAACTCATTACAGATCTGATGCTCGAAGCCGAGAGCGCCAAAGGCCAGCGCAAGAAGAAGCTGATGAAGCGACTTCGCTTGCTGGAATCTATGCAACGGGCTGGTATCAAGCCGTCGAGCATGTGCTTGTCGGTGTTGCCAGTCATTCCTCCGGACCTGCGCCCCATGGTGCAGTTGACGGGTGGCCGTTTTGCGACTAGCGACCTTAATGATCTCTATCGCCGCGTCATCAACCGTAACAACCGCCTTAAGAAACTCATTGACCTCAACGCTCCCGAAGTCATTCGCCGCAACGAGCAGCGCATGTTACAGGAAGCTGTCGATGCGCTCATTGATAACAATAGCGCTCGCAGTGGTCGCGCTGTTGCCGCCACTGGCCAGCGTCGTCGCCTGAAGTCGCTCAGCGATATGCTGAAGGGCAAACAGGGTCGTTTTCGTCAGAACCTACTTGGTAAGCGCGTCGACTACTCTGGTCGTAGCGTTATCGTTGCCGGCCCAGAACTCAAGATCAACCAGTGTGGTCTGCCCAAGATGATGGCTCTGGAGCTTTTCAAGCCGTTCGTCATCGGTGAACTCATCGAGCGCGAATACGCACACAACATCCGGAGCGCCAGCCGCCTCATCGAAATGGGTGAGACTGTTGTCTGGGATGCCCTCGACGAAGTTATCAAGGGTAAATATGTCCTACTCAACCGTGCGCCGTCACTACATCGCCTCAGTATTCAAGCTTTCCAGCCGGTACTGATCGAAGGTCGCGCCATCCAACTGCACCCACTTGTCTGTAAGGGTTTCAACGCTGACTTCGATGGTGACCAGATGGCTGTGCACCTGCCGTTGTCCGACGAGGCTCAAGCCGAGGCTCGCGATATCATGGCTGCCAACAAGAACTTGCTGAAGCCAGCTGATGGTTCGCCGATCTTGCACATCGAGCAGGACATCGTGCTTGGTTGTTACTACCTGACCTATGATCGATCCAGTGAACACGACAAACTTCGCCCTTACGCTGATATCAACGAGATGTTGATGGCGCTAGACGAGAAGGTGCTGCGTTTGCAAAGTATCGTGCGCGTGCCATTCCGTGGCGAAATCCGTCAAACAACGGTCGGCCGCATTTTGTTCAACGAGATGTTCCCTGATGACTTCCCGTTCCAGGATGAGCCAATGACCAAAAAGCGTTTGCAGAAGGTTATGGCAGCTGTTCACAGTGCCTATGGCCAAGAGAAGACCGCCGAAATTGCCGATCACTTGAAGGACCTTGGCTTCCGTTATGCAACGAAGTCCGGCCTATCCATTGGCATGGGTGACTTTGCTAGCATTGACGGTATGGGTGATGCCATTGCCGGCGGTGATGATCGCACCGCTAAGATTGCTGAGCAATACGAGCAAGGTTTCATCACCGAAGACGAGCGTTATCGTTTGACGGTTGAGAACTGGACCAAAGTCGAGGGTCAGGTCCGCGAGCTGCTGAGTCAGCAAATGGTTGGCCAGGACAGCTCAACGGCTATCGCTATCAACTCCGGTGCTCGTGGTAACATCTCGCAGCTACTCAACGCGGTCGGTATGCTGGGTGTGCTATCAGACGCCTCTGGTCGCGCTATCGAGCTACCTATTAAGTCGGGCTACGTTGCCGGTTTGAACCCGCTCGAGTACTTCACTGGTACCCGTGGTACTCGCAAAGCCCTCATCGATATTGCCCTCAAGACCGCCGATGCTGGTTACCTTACCCGCCGCTTGGTTGATGTCTCGCAGGACGTCTTCACCATCGACGACAAGGAAGAAGCATTGGACCCAGGTTTTGCGATGCTTCGCGCCGACGCCGCCGAAATCGGTGTCAGCTATGCCTCACGTCTCGAAGGTCGCTTCTTGGCTGTAAACATGAAGGGCTACGGCAAAGCTGGTGAGCGTATCACCGAAAAGATTGCCAAAGCACTCGACGAGGACGACACCATTGATGGTGTAAAGATCATGAG
Source organism: uncultured Candidatus Saccharibacteria bacterium (assembly GCA_964426605.1). Lineage (GTDB taxonomy): Bacteria > Patescibacteriota > Saccharimonadia > Saccharimonadales > UBA4665 > JAGQNT01. The sequence continues at coordinate 338,448 of CAYRQK010000001.1, forward strand.
CACTTTGTCCAGCAACTCGGTTCGCGGCGTACCTCGCAAGAGTTACGGTGTTGACCCGGCAACCGGCGAACTCGTTGCCGACCACCACCCAATCGGTGTGATTGCTGCGCAGTCCATCGGTGAACCTGGTACACAGCTATCGCTTGACTCCAAGCACCGCTCTGGTGTCTTGATGGCCGACGATACCGCTCAGGGCCTAACCCGTATCGAAGAGCTGTTCGAGGCTCGTTCACCAAAGGGCCAAGCCTACCTGACCGAGATTACCGGCATCGTAGCCGCTTGGGAAGAGGGTGACCACTACATTGTGGCTGTCAACGCTAACGAAAAGTCCGACATCAAACTGGACCTTGGCGAGCGCAAAGCACAGGTAGCTGATGGCTCAGATGTAGCCGTGGGTGATGTGGTTGCTTCGCTCGAAGATGGCAGTGAGCCACTGATTGCTGCCATGGGCGGCAAGGCGCACGTGACCAAAAAGGCTATCGTTATCAAGCCAACCAACCAAAGCACCGTTCGCTACGAAATCCCTGGCTACAAGCAATTGTTTGTTAAGGACGGCGACGAAGTCGTGGCTGGTCAACGCTTGACCAGTGGTAGCATCAGCTTGCACGATTTACTTCGGTTGCAAGGCGTCGAGGCCACACAGCGCTACATCATGAACGAAATCTTGCGTATCTTTGCCGGGCAAGGTCAAAACATTGCCGACAAGCACCTCGAGATCATCGTTCGCCAGATGTTCAGCCGTGTGCAGATCGAAGAAGCTGGCGACAGTGAATTCGTGACAGGCGACGTGGTCAGTAAACTGGCTGTTGCGAATGCCAACGAACAGCTGGCCCACGACAATAAGAAGCCCGCTGTGGTCAACCAGTTGCTACTGGGTATCACCAAGGCATCGTTGTCGACGGATTCCTTCCTGAGTGCTGCTAGTTTCCAGGACACCACGCGTGTGCTGATTGCGGCTGCTACCAGCGGTAAGGTCGACAATTTGTATGGCCTCAAGGAAAACGTCATCTTGGGTCGCAAGATCCCCGTTGGCACCGGCTACAGCAAAGACGAGCCAGTCGAAGAGATGGCCGAAGACGCTGAGCTCGAAGAAGTCGCTGCCTAAATAGCACGATTCTTAGGCACAAAACCCGCCCCCAAAACAGAGGCGGGTTTTTGCTGAGCTCGAAGAAGAATAGACTGACGAAATGTGGTAATTATGCCACTATGTGGCCACTTCGTTGAGCGAAGGCCAGTTTAGCTATTATGGCAAAATTACCGCGTTCCGAAGCTCTCTACTCACTCGACCTAAGTTTTGAAGTTATTCGAGGTTTAGGTTGGAGTCGTATACTAATATTACATAATTGGAGTTACCACGATGGCGGAGGATCTACAACTCATTGCTCACGCCGACAACAAGTCTATCTTGCTGACGCCCGAACTTGAAACGACTCTGCCGGTTATCGAGCATGCGTTCGATGACGTAGACGCGGCATTTAACGAAGACCGTCGGGCGTATCTGCAGACGCTTGAGCGGTCCCAGTTCACAGTCAAGACAGATCGAGGTCCTGAGGTCGCCTGCTCGCTACTCATGAACGATAGTAAGCAGGCCGAAGAGTTGATGATCATTTTTGCACCACTTGCCGATCGTGATCCCAAGAGCTCTGCCGATACACTGTACCGCTATATTAGCCGCGATCCGTCGGTGAGCAGGACGGCTGCAAAGCCGAATACCTGGAACCAGACAACGAAGTCGGCCGTTACGGCTGACTTGCTGACGGCGTTTGATCGTGGCATGCCGGTCCTGACTATCTATGGACCAGTACCAACACACGCTCACAGCGCAGCGGAACGCAAACTCTTTCGCCGAGGCGACTTCACGCCATTTGGCACGCTCGCTATGGAGGCAATTCGAGGTGCGATTACACAAGCGCAATTGCAGGTGCACAGCATGGACAGCCCGCAACAATTCCACAAATTGCATATCAGTGGCGCGTCGCTAGGCGCCAATAATGCCGTGGGTGCAGCCGCCAAGCTGATGGAGCAGGGCTTTGATGTACAAACCGTCACGGCGCAGGAGCTGGTCTTGAGTCCCCGGAGCTTGCCCGATCTCGCCAAACGTTTTACGGCGGGTGGCCTCGTGGGAGGGGAGTCGCATGAATCGTTCCCCGAGATAAGTCGGGTTATCGGTGAAGCTTCACTTCGCCAGGCTATTGATTACAAAGGCAGCGAGCCGATTGGGGTGAATTTGCGGATGGTGCAGAGTGCGTCTAAATATTCGTACATGCGTGGCATGACACGCCCGCAGCCAACTGTCGAGGCCATAGAGAGACTCCTAGAAAGGGATGTTGATGTGCTAGTGGCTACCGCTGACAATAGCGCCATGTCCGACAAGGGCCGTACGTTGCTGCCCGAAGGCGTACAACAGATACACATTACCGCCCAAGAGGGTGCCAAACTTGGTCATATTGTAGATGAACACGTGGCGCTATCGGCGCTGGTGATTGCGCTTAATGTTATGAGGACTCGATAGATACATCATCCCTGGTAGGGCGCGTCCTTTAACGGGAGGGCGCCAGCTCTTGTATCTGTTGTAAAAATCTGCTACAGTTAGTAGGTCAAATTAAGTGATCTGAGCCACACGCGGCATTCGTGCGCAGCAGTACGATCACACAACTCTGAAGGAGTTATATGCCAACAATTAATCAATTGGTGCGTAAACCACGCGGCCGAGCCCACGATAAGTCAAAATCGCCGGCATTGCAGCGTGTCACCAACAGCCTCAAAACTACTAACTACGAGAAAGCTTCGCCGTTCAAGCGTGGTGTCTGTGTCAAAGTAACCACTAAAACCCCAAAGAAGCCAAACTCAGCCCTGCGTAAGGTCGCCCGTGTGCGCCTAACCAACGGCTATGAAGTCTGGGCGTACATCGGTGGTGAAGGCCACAACCTGCAGGAGCACGCGGTTGTGCTCGTGCGTGGCGGCCGCGTCAAGGACCTTCCGGGTGTGCGTTATCACATTGTCCGCGGTGCCCTCGACCTCCAGGGTGTCAACAACCGCAAACAGGGCCGCAGTAAGTACGGCGCCAAGAAAGAGAGCAAATAATAATGCCACGTAAAGCTACTAAAGCCCTCGTTCGGCCCGTACAACCTGACCGCATCTACAACAATGAAATGGTCACTCGCCTGATTAACCGCGTCATGCTCAATGGCAAAAAGCAGTTAGCCGAAAAGCTGGTATATACCGGTATGCAAAAAGCCGCCGACAAGCTGAAGGTTGAGAACCCGCTGGAAGTATTCGAGACTGCCATGAAGAATGTCATGCCACACATGGAGACTCGCAGTCGCCGTGTTGGTGGTGCTAACTATCAGATCCCCTTCGAAGTGAAGGGCCAACGCCAGAATCACCTGACGATGATGTGGTTTGTCGCCGCCTGCCGCGCTCGCAAAGGTATGAGCATGGCTGATCGCATTGCGGCCGAACTGATGGATGCCTACAACACCCAAGGTGCTGCAGTTAAGAAGCGTGAAGATACGCACAAGATGGCCGATGCCAACCGTGCGTTTGCTCACTTCGCCCGGAGTTAATATGGGTTTGTTTAGTATTCGTGGAGAGAACCTCGACGCCATTCAAGCACAGATTTGGTTTCCGGATCTTCAGTCGCCACGTGGTTTACTGGAGGCGGATGAATATACTCGAGTGATGAGCCAGCCGGGTTTCAAGACACGCCACGATGACGTGCTTGCCAATACCGACTCAATGGTCGAGGTGTTTGAGCTCAATAAAACCGTCAGAGGCGAGTACGGCGTGGCTGCAGGCGAGCGACCAGGCATTGTTGGTCGCATGACGATGAGTATATTTGAGGTGCACGTTCCAATCAGGCGCCACTTGTTTGATGATAAGTCGATGAGCGTGCAAGAAGTCGAACTACCCGAACTCAACGACGATCCGTACGTCTACGGTCTACAGGCTAGTCGCATGGCAGCCGCCAAGGCAATCCAGGCATACGTAGCAAATCCAAATAATAATCAGTAACGAGTGGAGACATAGCTCATGGCAGACAAAGTAACACCAATGAAAGATATCCGGAACCTGGGCATTATCGCACACATCGACGCCGGTAAAACGACCACCACAGAGGGTATCTTGTATCGCACGGGCCTGAGTCACAAGATTGGTGCCGTGCACGAAGGCGAGACCACCACTGACTGGATGGCTCAGGAGCGCGAACGCGGTATTACTATCGTGGCCGCCTCGGTCACTTGTTTCTGGAAGGGTCATCAGATCAACATCATTGATACCCCGGGTCACATCGACTTTACGGTTGAGGTGGAGCGCAGTTTGCGTGTCCTCGATGGTGCTTGTGTTGTCTTCGATGGCAAGATGGGCGTCGAGTCTCAGTCCGAGACCGTGTGGCGCCAGGCTGACAAATACGGCGTGCCACGTGTTTGCTTTATTAACAAAATCAACCAAACCGGCGGCGATTTCTACAAGTCACTCGAGTCTATCCACAACCGACTCAGCAAGCGCGCTTTCCCGATTCACTTGCCAATTGGTTTTGAGCAATCGATCAATGGCGTCGTCGACCTCGTTGAGATGAAGGCGTACACCTATACCGAATTCCACGACAAAGCCCTCGTCGAGGCAGAAATTCCAGCCGACATGATGGAGCAGGTCAAAAAGTATCGCAGCTTGCTCATCGAGAACGCCGTGGCCGAGGATGAAGCGATGCTCGAGAAGTATTTTGAGGTTGGCGAGGAAGGTCTGTCGGTCGATGAGATCAAGCAGGCTATCCGTGCCGCTGTATTATCAGGCAAGTTCTTCGCTGTTACCGGTGGCGATGGCCGTGGTGTAATTGTTGAAAAGGTCCTCGACATGGTCAACGATTACCTGCCAAGCCCACTCGATGCCGCATCTACCTGGGGCACTCATCCCAAGACTGGTGACGAGATCGAGCGTAAGCCATCCGTTACCGAACCATTTGCCGCTTTGGCTTTCAAAATTACGACCGACCCATTCGTGGGCAAATTGGCCTACTTCCGTGTCTATTCTGGCAAAATTACTGCTGGTAGCTATGTACTCAACAGTTCAACTGGTGAAAAGGAGCGCGTCGGCCGAATCGTTCGCTTGCAGGCTGATAAGCGAGCCGACGTGACCGAAGTCGAGGCTGGTGATATTGCTGCTATCGTGGGCCTCAAGGGCACAACGACCGGCAACACCTTGTGCGACCTCAATAACCCGATTGTACTCGAGAGCATTACCTTCCCAGAACCACCAGTCAGCATTGCTATTGAGCCCAAGACCAAGGCCGACCAAGAGAAGATGGGCATTGCCTTGCAGCGCCTGGCGGAAGAAGATCCAACCTTCCGTGTTCGTGTCGACGACGAGACCGGTCAGACGATCATCGCTGGTATGGGCGAGCTGCACCTGGAGATTCTGGTGGACCGTATGAAGCGCGAGTTTAGTGTCGAGGCCAACATTGGTCAGCCGCAGGTTGCGTATCGCGAAACCATCCGTAAGGATGCTGTTGAAGTACAGGGTAAGTTTGTTCGCCAATCTGGTGGTCGCGGTCAGTACGGTGATGTCTGGCTGCGCCTGAGCCAAAATGAACAAGGCGCTGGGTTTGAATTCATCAACTCTATCAAGGGTGGCGTAGTGCCAGCGGAGTACATTAAACCTGTCCAGCAAGGCATCGTGGAAGCTATGAGTAACGGCGTGATTGCCGGCTACCCGGTCGTTGACATCAAAGCCGAGCTGTACGATGGTAGCTACCACGAAGTTGACTCCTCGGAGATGGCCTTTAACATCGCCGGATCTATGGCGCTGCAAGAAGGTGTTAAGCGAGCGAGCCCAACGCTACTCGAGCCCGTGATGAAAGTCGTAGTGGTGACACCAGAAGAATTCATGGGTGATGTGATTGGTGATCTCAACAGCAAGCGTGGCCGCATCGAATCCATGGAAGATTTGAGCGCTGGCAGCAAAGAAATCACTGCCTTTGTACCCTTGGGCGAAATGTTTGGGTACACTACTAACCTGCGTAGTAACACGCAGGGGCGTGCCAGCTCCAGTATGGAACTTGACCACTATGCTGATGTACCAGGCCACGTGGCCGATGCTATCATCGCCAAGAACGCCAAATAGCACCATATAAGGTTCCAGAAATCGTGACGTATCAGGACATATTGACTAAAACACTCAAATCCTGTATAAAATAGCTGTGAATATGGAGAGAGTACCCGTTAACCCCGTCGAACAGGCGTATCAGAACTTGGCCGTGGCACAAGCGGCGGCCGATGAGATCTCATCGGTTGACTACCATAGTCCTGAAGCTCGGGCAGCCCGGAGTGGGTTATTGGAGCTGGAGTTAGAGGTTGCGAGCCAGGAGTGGGGGTCGGCATATGATATCGATCCCTGTAGTGAGGCGACAATGACGGCACAGGTAAAGGTCGCCGAACTGCAAACCCGACTTGCTGAGTGTGCATACCCGACGCAAAGTGCATTCCGCCTCCTGTCTCAGTTGTAAGTTACATCACCAGTATCGATATCGAGGTTTTATAAGAGCTTACTAAGGTGTAGACTGACGAATATGGAAAAGCATATAGAAAGTAGTTCGATAGAACTCGGAAACGGTGTAGATTATCAAGCTTCAGTGGAAGCATTCGTACCAGTGGTGCCTGAACGCATAGGCGTGGTCGAGTGGGCAAAACGTCTTGGCGACGCTGCCGTTTCTATGACGCGTGTCGTTCTCACCGGCAAGCTCGATTAACTCTTTACAAACCCTAATTGATTCCTTATACTAGCCGTGGTAACTCGTGTGAGTTTGTTTTACTCATGCTGAAGACGAATAGTAACTGTATTAATTAAATCAAGGAGTCCATACATATGGCAGATGCATTTGACCGAAGCAAGCCTCACGTTAACGTCGGTACTATGGGTCACGTTGACCACGGCAAGACCACACTAACCGCTGCTATTACGCACGTACTAGCAAAAAGGCTTCCGAGCTCTGTAAACAAAGCCAAGAATTACGACGAAATCGACAACGCACCAGAGGAAAAGGCTCGTGGTATCACGATTGCTACTTCTCATCAGGAATATGAGTCAGAAAAGCGCCACTACGCGCACGTCGACATGCCTGGTCACGCCGATTACGTCAAGAATATGATCACCGGTGCCGCTCAGATTGATGGCGCTATCTTGGTTGTCGCTGCCAACGATGGTCCATTGCCACAAACCCGTGAGCACGTTCTGCTTGCTCACCAGGTTGGTGTACCGAAGATCCTGGTCTTCCTCAACAAGATGGACTTGGCTGATCCTGAGCTCGTCGAGCTTGTCGAAGAAGAAATCCGCGACTTACTGGAAAAGAACGGCTACGACCGTAACGCTCCAATCATCAAAGGTTCTGCTACCAAGGCTCTCGAAGGTGATGCCGCCAACGAAGACGCTATCATGGAGCTGGTTAAAGCTCTTGATGACTTTATCGAAGAGCCAAAGCGCGAACTCGACAAGCCATTCCTGATGCCTATCGAAGATGTCTTCTCAATCAAGGGTCGTGGCACTGTCGCGACTGGCCGTGTTGAGACTGGTATCGTAAAGATTAACGACGAAGTTGAAATTGTTGGTATCCGCGACACCAAGAAATCTGTCGTAACCGGTATCGAAGCTTTCAAAAAGAGCCTTGACCAAGGCCAAGCTGGTGATAATGCCGGTATCTTGCTCCGTGGTATTGAGCGCGACGACATTGAGCGTGGCCAAGTGCTTGCCAAGCCTGGTACTATCACCCCTCACACCGAATTTGACGCCGAAGTCTACATCCTGACCAAAGAAGAGGGTGGTCGTCACACGCCATTCTTCAAGGGCTACAAGCCTCAGTTCTACTTCCGTACTACGGATGTAACTGGTGAAGTTGAATTGCCGGCTGACAAGGAAATGGTCATGCCTGGTGATACTATCACCTTCAAGGTCAAGCTACTTGCTCCGATTGCTATGGAGCAAGGTCTAAACTTCGCTATTCGCGAAGGTGGCCGCACCGTTGGTGCTGGTGTTGTGACCAAGATCAACAAGTAAGTATTCTCTACTTACCATAAAAAATACTGCCTCTTCGTGGGCAGTATTTTTGTTAGAATGGGGTGACATGCACAAAACACAATTCTTCCTGCCGCCTGAGGAATTCAATGCTATATATGCGAAAGTACCGCGCCTGACGGTCGAAGTGATTGTTCGAACACCCGAAGGAATAGTACTGACAAAACGTAGTATGGAGCCAAGCAAAGGCAAATGGCATATTCCGGGCGGTACCGTACGGTTTGGTGAACCACTGGATGATGCTGTACGGAGAATAGCCGAGCATGAACTTGGCATCCAGGTAAAAGTTGGCAATATACTTGGCTATATTGAGTACCCGCAGATGATGGCCGATGGCTACAATGGTTGGCCGGTTGGCGTGGCTTTTGAGGCTACCATCATGACTGGAGAGTTAAGAGGCAGTGATCAAGGCGAAGAGGTTGGTTGCTTTAGGTCCGTGCCCGACAATACCATATCCGAGCAAGAGATGTTTTTGAATAGTGAGATCTTTAACGCTTGAAAGATACATAAAATTACAGTATAATCGCCTCTGTTATCAACATTGTGACGAGAACTCGTCCGGTATCTCAGACCCCGGGAGAGGTTACGTCGCTCATAACCGAAAGGTACTAAGCTCCTATGGCTGACGCCAAAACACCAGAAACAGGTAAGCAACGGATTCGCATCCGCCTAAAGGCTTACGACCACAAAGTAATTGACCAGGCTGCTAAGCAGATCGTCGACACGGCACTGCGCACCGGTGCAACACTGGCTGGCCCGATTCCATTGCCGACCCGTCGCAGCACGTTCACAGTCGTCAAGAGTCCGCACGTCTACAAGAAGGGCCGCGAACAATTTGAGATGCGTGTGCACAAGCGCCTCATCGACGTCTTTGAACCGACACCCAAGACCATCGACAGCCTGATGAACCTCAGTCTGCCAGCTGGTTGCGACGTCGAAATCAAGATGTAGTGCAGAGGTAATCTGTCAATAACCGTCCGTTTGGGCGGTTTTTTGATATAATAGTGCTAATGGCTAAAACAAAAAAGAAAACGGTCAAAAGAAAGCCGCAACCATCTGAGCTCGACGGTGTATATTTACTGAAAATGGTGCTCTACCTGATAGTGGGCGCACAGTGGCTGTGGTTCCAGCATCCTGACGGACAACGGATACCGGTACCGATAGGGTTGCTAGTGGGTGTCGTGTTTGCGATGCAGGACCACTTCCAGATCGATCGCAAGATAGAATACGCCGTGCTATTGCTGGCCATGTTGGTCGGTTTTGTGGCGAGTATAGGTATCTTTGTCTCGATTTAACAGGCACAATGTGATATAACGACTCTACTGTGACCGAGAGGATTCCCCGAGATGTTCAAACCTATCGTAAGTACCTGCAGCTAGGCTGCGTTAGCGTTGCGCTTGGAGCGTGGGCTCTCTACGAAGCGACGGTGCTCATCTCGCCGGAGGAATCGCAGATTATGGACCAGTACAGCGCGTGTGTCCGGGAAGAAGCGATGGTTGTGATGGAGGCTCCGTGCGAACACGGACCAGGATACCCATCGAGCGGAGAATTGTATATGCAGTCGTTCGCCACTATTGCAGGCCTGGCACTGGTAAGCGGTGGTATGACGGTATCAGTGCTCGCGGGTAGCCAAATGCGAGACCACAGTCGCTTCATAGAGGCAGTGAGTACGTTTAATGCGGAGCCATTGACGTCAGATATTCAGCCCTGGCCAGCAATTGAAGACCTGTGATATTTAGTGTGGAATAGACAACGGCTTGACAGAGGTATAAGTTTACTGCTACTCTGTTATGGTATTTAGAAAATCCTGTACTTGATGTGCATGGAGGGTCTGTCGTAAACAGATAGAAACCACCACGTCATCAAGCATTTTTATGTCTTACACTCATAAAAGATAACAGGGGTAAAAGAGGATACTATGAAAGCATTAATCACCCGAAAGGTCGGCATGACCAGCACCATCGCAGAAGACGGTGTTGTGACTGCTGTTACCTTGCTTTCCGCTAGTCCCTGTGTCATTACACAGGTCAAAACCACAGAATCTGACGGCTATACTGCTGTCCAGATGGGTTTTGAGGAAGCTAAAAAGCAAAACGTTCACAAAGCGCAAGAGGGCCACTTCAAGTCTGTCGGTATGCTCCCGAAGGTTATTCGTGAGTTCCGTGTGCCCGAAATAACTGAAGACCTCAAGGTTGGAGAAACAATCAGCCCCGAGGTCTTTTCAATTGGTGACGTTATCGACGCCACTGGCACGAGTAAGGGTAAGGGTTGGGCTGGTACTATCAAGCGTCACAACTTCCATCGTCAGCGCGCGACGCACGGTGGTAAGGGCAACACCCGCAAGCCGGGCTCGATTGGTTCCATGTATCCGCAGCACATCTTTAAGGGCAAGAAAATGGCCGGCCAGATGGGCTATGAGCAAGTGACGATCAAGAACCTGAAGGTCGCACTTGTTGATGTCGAGAACAATATCATAGGTGTTGTCGGCGCAGTTCCTGGTCCGAAAAAGGGCATCGTAATTATCCGAGAGGCGGTCAATCATGGCTAATGCTGCAACATTCACCAAGGCTGGTGCCAAAGCGACGACTGCGGCCAAGCTAAATAAAGACGTTTTTGACGTTACTTCGGACAACCATGATTTATTGCACCAGGCTTACGTTACATACCTGGCGAATGGCCGTGATAACTACGCCGTCACCAAGACCCGTGGTCTGGTGAGCGGTGGTGGTAAAAAGCCCTGGAAGCAAAAGGGCACCGGTCGTGCACGTTTCGGTAGTAGCCGTAACCCAATCTGGCGCGGTGGTGGTATCGCTTTTGGTCCAACCGGCAACGAGAATTACAGCAAGAAATTAAACCTCAAAGCTAAGCGCTTGGCTTTGCGCCAGGCCCTTAGCCTGTCAGCTGCCAACAGCAAGTTGGTTGTCATCGAAGATCTCATTAGCAAAGACGGTAAGACGTCCGAGCTCGCGAAGACTTTAGCCAAGCTAGGCGCTAATCGCCGGACACTTATTGCCGTCGATCACAAGACGCCTGAACTCGTTCGTGCTAGCCAGAACCTGACTGACACCAAGGTCACTCAGGCTCATTACCTCAACGTGTACGACATCTTGAATGCCGATCATGTGGTTATTACCAAGGCCGGTTTGGACATCGTCCACGAATGGCTTGGCGAAAAGGAGACCAAATAATGTACAAAACTATCACTCTTCGCCCTCGTCTCAGCGAAAAGGCCTTTGCGACCAGTCAGACTGGCACCTATGTCTTCTTGGTACCGAATGATACCAACAAGCACAGCATCGCTCGCGCCGTCGAGGCGCAGTTCGAGGTACAGGTAACGAATGTTCGTGTACTGAACCTCAAAGGTAAGTCTAAGCGGACTATTACCAAGGGTGGCCGTCGCGTCTTGAGCGGCAGTCAATCCGATGTGAAGAAAGCCTATGTAACTCTCGCCGAGGGCCAAAGCATGCCAATCTTTGCCGCTGCCGAAGAAGCTGAAGCCAAGCAAGATAAACTGCAAGGGCAAATTGACAAAGCTGCGACCAAGCAAGCTGAAAAAGATGCCAAGAAGGCCGCAAAGGAGAAGAAATAATGGCGATTAAAACCTACAATCCGACCACTCCCGGCCGTCGTGGCATGAGCAGCCAGGACTTCGATGGCATCACGACCAAGAAGCCACTGAAGTCGCTGTTGCAACCCAAGCGTCGTGGTAATGGCCGCAATAACCAGGGCCGTATTACAACTCGTCACAAGGGTGGTGGGACCAAGAAGTTCTACCGCATGGTCAATTTTAAATTGGCTGCTGGTACCGAAGCTGTTATCGAGCACATCGAGTACGATCCGAACCGCAGCGCTCGCTTGGCCCGTATTAAAGAAAGTAACGGTACGTACCATTACATCCTGGCCGCTAAGGGTATGCACGTTGGCCAGACTATCACGGCCGGCGAAGAAGCCGCCATCGAGACTGGCAACCGTCTGCCACTCAAGAATATCCCGGTTGGTAGTACCATTCACGCCATCGAACTCAAAGTCGGCGGTGGCGCACAACTGGTACGCAGTGCTGGCAATGGCGCGCAGCTGATGGCCAAAGAAGGCGAGTATGGCCAAGTCCGCCTGCCAAGCGGCGAAGTTCGTTTGATTCACCTGGAGTGCACCGCTAGCCTCGGCAGTCTCGGCAACGAGCAACACCAAAACATTAAGATTGGTAAAGCTGGCCGTAGCCGTCACAAGGGTATTCGCCCGAGTGTCCGTGGTGTTGTTATGAACGCAGCCGATCACCCTCATGGTGGTGGTGACGGTGGCCGTCACAGTAGTGGCCGCGCACCGGTTACACCTTGGGGTCAGAAGACACTTGGTTTCAAGACCCGTCGTCGCAAGAGCACTAGCAATATGATTGTAAGAAGCCGTCACTCGGCTAAGAGGAAATAAGGAGTAAGGTATGAGTCGTTCACTCAAGAAAGGTCCATTTATCGATTTCAAGCTAGCCCGCAAGGTAGCTGCACTCGGTAATGACGACCGCACGATCATTAAAACCTGGGCCCGTGCCTCGACCATTTCTCCGGATTTTGTCGGTCGCACTATTGCTGTCCACAACGGTAAGGTTCACGTTCCGGTCTTTGTGACCGAGAACATGGTTGGCCACAAGCTCGGCGAATTTAGTCCAACCCGTAAGTTCCGTAGCCACGGTGGAAAACTGGCGAAGGGTAAGTAAACATGAGTGAAGGTACAACAATTAATAAAGGTGTGAAGGCTGTCGCCCGTGGTGTTCGTATGAGTCCTCGCAAGGTTGGCGAAGTTGCCAGTTTGGTTCGTGGCCGCAGCGTGGAAGATGCTATCGTAATCCTTGGTCACACACCACGCCGCAGTGCTGTCGCTGTCCGTAAGGTCATCGAGAGTGCCAAAGCGAACGCCGACCACAACCATGGCTACAAGCCAGCTACTCTGACTATTACCGAAATTACCGTCACGCCTGGTCCGCGCACTAAGCGTTATCGTCCAGCCTCTCACGGCCGTGCACTGCCCTTTATGAAGCGATCGAGCCATATCACCGTTACTGTTAATGGCGAAATACGTGAAGTTAAGAAGCCCGCTGCAGTGAAGCCAGCAGCCAAGAAGGAGGAGAAATAATGGGACAAAAAGTTAACCCCATTAGCATGCGCCTCCAGGTCAACAAGGACTGGCGCAGCAAATGGTTTGTAGGTAAGCGCGAATACGCCAATTTCCTACGGGACGATCTGGCTGTACGTCGCCTGATTCAGAAAAAGGTTGGCAGCCGTGGAGCCGTTAATCGAGTAGAGATTAGCCGTACACCAAACTTGGTCACGGTTACGATTACGACCGCGAAAGCTGGTGTCGTGATTGGCCGCGGTGGTCAAGGTGCGACTGAACTCAAGACCGAAATCGAGAAGATTTACAGTACGCCAACTCGTGTGAACATCGAGGAAATCAAAAAGCCGGAACTCTACGCCAAACTGGTTGCCGAGAATATTGCTCACCAGCTGGAGCGTCGTATGAGTTTCCGCCGAGCCATCAAGATGACCGCCCAGAGCACAATGCGTGCTGGCGCCCGTGGTGTTCGTATCCAGGTTGCCGGTCGTCTGAACGGTGCCGAGATGAGTCGCCGCGAAAAAGAAGTCGCCGGTTCGGTGCCTTTGCACACGATTCGCGCTGACATCGACTACGCGCAAGTTAATGCACAGACTCCTGCCGGTATCATCGGCGTCAAGGTGTGGATTTACAAAGGTGAGGTAGCCTAAGATGTTAATGCCCAAACGAACGAAATTTCGAAAGATCCGCAAGGGTAAGATTCGGGGTGTTGCGACCAGTGGCAACTACATTGCCTACGGCGATTTTGCGTTGCAGGCCCAAGGTCACGAGCGTATTACGAGCCGTCAGATCGAGGCCGCTCGCCAGGCGATGACTCGTCACATCAAGCGTGGTGGCAAAATCTGGATCCGTATCTTTCCTCACATCGCTGTCACTCGCAAGCCACTTGACGTCAAGATGGGTAGCGGCAAAGGCTCACCTGAGTTCTTCGTGGCAAAGGTAAAGCCCGGTACCGTTATGTTTGAAATGCAAGGTGTACCCGAAGAGGTCGCACGCGAAGCAATGAGACTCGCAGCCCACAAGCTGCCAGTAAAGACCAAGTTCTTGATTCGGGAGGAAGCGTAAGATGAAAATTATCGACATCCGCAAATTATCAACCAGCGATCTGACAACAGAAAGCACTAAATTGCGCGAAGAGATCACCGAATTAAAGCGCCGTCTGCACATGGGTGAACTGGACAATGTTCGTGTCATTCGTGGCAAGCGCAAAGATCTCGCTCGCATGCTGACTGTACTCAGTGAACAATTAGTTAAGGAGGCCAAGTAATGGCGAAAACGATTATCGGTACCGTGTCGTCTAGCAAGGTCGACAAGACTATTGTGGTCACTGTCCGTACCCGCAAGACGCACCCATTGTACCGCAAGCAGTACACCGTGAGCACCAAGTTCATGGCGCACGACGAAAAGAATGAAGCCGAAGTTGGCGACAAAGTTGAGATTGTTGAGACTCGCCCCTTGAGTGCTCGCAAGCATCACAAGTTGGAACGCATCATTGAGAAGCCTAAGCTTCGTGAATCGGACAAGGAGGCTATCTAATGATTCAGCAAGAATCTCGCCTCGGCGTCTGTGACAACAGTGGTGCCAAAGAAATCTTGTGCATCCGGGTACTTGGTGGCACACGCCGCCGTTACGCTCGTGTTGGTGATGTCATTGTCGCGACCGTCAAGGAAGCAGCGCCGAATGGTACTGTTAAGAAAAAGACAGTTGTTCGCGCCGTTGTTGTCCGCACTCGCGACCAGATTCGTCGTAAAGACGGCAGCACTATCAAATTTGACGACAATGCTGCTGTAATTATCGGCGATGATAAGCAACCGCGAGCAACCCGCATCTTTGGCCCCGTCCCTCGCGAACTGCGCGACCAGGGTTATGCCAAGATCATCAGCCTCGCACCGGAGGTACTATAACTATGAGAAAACAAGTAGAGAAGAAACTGTTCAAGATTCGCCTCAAAAAAGGTGATACGGTCATCGTCCGCGCCGGCAAGTACAAGGGCAAGACCGGTAAAGTTGAGGCTACACACCCCGCCGAGAACAAGGTGACAGTCGAAGGCATCAACATTGTTAAGAAAGCCGTCAAGCCCAATAAGCAGTATCCGCAGGGTGCAATTGTTGAGCTGACCAAGCCTATTTGGGTTAGCAAAGTCAGCATCGTGGAGCCAACCAGCAAGAAGGCCAGTCGCATCGGCTACCAGCTGAACGATGACGGCACCAAGACTCGCGTTTTTAAGAAGACAGGAAAGGAGATCAAGTAATGGCTGAGAAAACTGCAGAAAAAGCACCCAAGAAGACAGTTGCCGTAAAGACCGCACCAGTACATGCTCGTCTCCGCGCCGCTTACAACACGACGTTTATTCCGGAACTCGAGAAAGAGCTGGGGCTTACAAACGTCAACCAAGTACCACGTCTCGAGAAAATTGTCGTCAACATCGGCCTTGGCCGCGCTAAAGACGATAAGAAAATCATGGAAGTTGCCGCCAATACACTTCGCAAAGTCACCGGCCAGGAGCCTGTCCAGACCACAGCCAAGCTGTCTATCGCCGGCTTCAAACTGCGCGAAGGCAACAAAATCGGCCTTAAAGTCACCCTCCGCGGCGAGAAGATGTACGAGTTTGCTGATCGTCTGATTAACATCGTGCTGCCACGCTTGCGTGACTTCCATGGTGTTTCCGCCAAGGCTTTTGACAAGCAGGGCAATTACAGTATCGGTCTAACCGACCAGTCGGTCTTCCCGGAGCTGTCATTTGAAGAAACTACCACCCCGCACGGCCTACAAGCTGTGTTCGTCATGAAATCCCACGAGCCAACGCACGCACGTGCCCTGCTTGAAAAATTCGGTATGCCGTTTGAAAAGGAGGCTAAATAATATGGCTAAGAAATCTATCATAGCGCGCGACCTAAAGCGCCAGCAGATGATAACTAAGTATGCTGCCAAGCGTGCTGAGCTCAAAGAGCTTGGTGACCAAGAGGGTTTGGCTAAGTTGCCGCGCAACAGTAGCCCAACTCGCTGGAAGAATCGCTGTATCGAAACTGGCCGACCGCACGCCTACATGCGTCAGTTTGGCCTAAGCCGTATCAGCTTCCGCGAGCACGCCAGTAAGGGCGAAATCCCTGGTGTAACGAAAGCGAGCTGGTAACATGAGCGTCACAAGCACAGACCCAATCGCTGATATGCTCACCCGCATCCGTAACGCCATCAACGTTCGCAAGCACGAAGTTCGCATGCCGCACAGCAAGGTCAAGCAATCAGTTGCCGAACTGCTCAAGACTAGCAACTTCGTGGACCGCGTCGTTGTCGAGGGTGAAGGCATTACCAAGGAACTGGTTATCACTATCAATCCCGAACAGAGTAATGCTCGCATCACCGAAATTGTCCGCATGAGCAAGCCCGGCCGCCGTTACTACGTCAATGCTACCGATATCCCAACTGTCAAGCGTGGTCGTGGCCTGGTTATCGTCAGTACCTCTAAGGGCATGATGACTGGCGACGAAGCCAAGAAGCAGCACGTTGGCGGCGAATTAATTTGTAAGGTTTACTAAAAAGTAAGGAATACTATGAGTCGAGTAGGAAAACTACCAATCGCATTGCCGAGCGGCGTGACAATCACTATCGACCCAGACACCATCACGGTAGCTGGCTCGAAGGGAACGCTTACGCAGTTCACGATGCCAGATATCACGGTGAAACAACAGGAAAACGAGATCATCGTGACTCGTGCCAATGACGAGCCTAAAACCCGTGCCAAGCACGGTCTGATGCGCGCGCTAGTCAACAATATGGTTAATGGCGTGACAACTGGTTTTAGCAAGAAGCTGGAGATCAACGGCGTGGGGTACCGCGTGGCAGCTCAAGGCACCGACCTCAAGCTGAACCTCGGATTTTCTCACGATGTTATTTATAAGATCCCCGTTGGCGTCACTGCTGCTATTGAGCAGAACACCATCACAATTAGTGGTATTAGCCGGCAACAGGTCGGCCAAGTCGCTGCCGAAATCCGTGCACTCAAGAAACCTGAACCATACAAGGGCAAGGGTATCAAGTACGAGGGCGAACACATCATCCGCAAGAGCGGTAAGTCAGGTAAGGACAAATAATTATGAGTAAGTTATCGCGCAAAATGCAGAACAAAGTGCTTCGCAAAGCTCGTATTCGCGCTATTATTAGCGGCACTGCCGAGCGACCTCGCTTGAGTGTCCACGTTAGCAACCTGCACATATCAGCTCAGCTGATCGATGATGTCGACGGTAAGACACTTGCCGCCGTCACAACGGTTGGCAGTAAGCAGACTGGTACTATGACCGAGAAAGCCGCCTGGATTGGCGATGAAATCGCTAAGAAAGCCAAGGTTGCCAAGATTAAGAACGTCGTATTTGACCGCAGTGGCAAACTATATCATGGCCGAGTCAAGGCACTCGCTGACGCCGCTCGTAACGCAGGATTGGAGTTTTAATCATGGCTGATATGCAAAAACAAGGTCCACGCCGTCGCAACCCTCGCGGTGACATGCCCATGGAAGAAAAGCAATTTGATGAGCGTACGCTCCACATCGACCGCGTTGCGCGTGTCGTAAAGGGCGGTCGTCGCTTCCGTTTCCGTGCACTCGTTGTGGTCGGTGATAAAAAAGGCAAGGTAGGCATCGGCGTCTCCAAGGGTGCCGACGTAACGGCCGCTGTGACGAAAGCTACCGAAGTTGCCAAGAAGAACTTCGTGACCGTCGCTACGTACAAGGGTACATTGCCACACGAAGCTCAGGCCAAGGTTGGTGGTGCGGTCATCCTCATCAAGCCAGCCAGTGCCGGTACCGGACTCATCGCTGGCGGTGTCGTCCGAACGGTGCTCGAAGTGGCCGGTGTCAGCAACGCGCTTTCTAAGTCACTTGGTTCGACCAATAAGATCAACAGTGCATATGCTACTATCAAAGCTCTTGAGAGCGTACAGCCCGCTAGCAAATGGATTACGCGCAAAGACGTGACCACCAAGCCGAAGCCAGTCAAGGCAGCACCGAAGACAGAAGAGAAGGTAGCTTAAGTCATGAAGTACAACGAACTACAAATAGAGGCCCACAAAACCAAAAATCGCGTTGGTCGCGGCATTGCTGCTGGCCAAGGTAAGACTGCCGGTCGCGGTACCAAGGGCCAGCACAGCCGTACAGGCTCCACACGCAAACCAGGCTTTGAGGGTGGCCAGAACCCGCTCATGCAGCGCTTGCCGAAGCTCCGCGGCTTCAAGAGCCACAAAGTGCCGGCCGAAACGATCTACACCAGCCAGCTCGAACAATTTGGCAGTAAAACTGTCGATACAACCGTGCTTGCCGCGGCTGGTCTCATCAGTAATGCTTACGTGACAGTTAAGTTGCTGCGTAGCGGCGAACTGACCAAAAATGTGACTGTCAAAGTCCAGTTAGCCAGCCGGGGTGCCATCGAGGATATCCAAAAGGCTGGTGGCAGCTTCGAGAAAACACCACGCCTTGGTCGTCCGGTCACGACAACTAAGAAGATCGAAAAATAATCGAAGTTCGATGAATCAAAACACCCGGAATTGTACCGGGTGTTTTATTTTATACACCGTCTATTTACTCGGTGAGCAATAATCCGTATACTGATGCAAGATACAGGGCCCTAGGCTCTAAATGAGGGAATTACATACATGAACTGGAAAATCATTGCTAAGTCGCTGAAGAAGCGAGACATGCAAAAGCGGCTGTTAGTCGTGCTAGGCATAGTTATTGTCTACAAAATTTTGGCGCACATCCCGATTCCACTGGGCGATGGCCAGACCATCAAACAAGTTGTGAGCAACTTATACAACACGACCAACAACACACAGCTACTGAACTACATCAACGTGTTATCGGGCGGCGCACTGGCCAACTTCTCGATTATGA
The DNA here is from genome assembly GCA_964426605.1 of uncultured Candidatus Saccharibacteria bacterium. Taxonomy (GTDB): domain Bacteria; phylum Patescibacteriota; class Saccharimonadia; order Saccharimonadales; family UBA4665; genus JAGQNT01. The sequence continues at coordinate 357,496 of CAYRQK010000001.1, forward strand.
TTGCCGGGCTCGGTCCGTACATTAACGCTAGTATTATCATGCAGCTGCTTACCAAGGCTATTCCACAACTAGAGGCCCTGCATAAAGATGGTGAATACGGCCAAAAGAAGATCAACCAGTATACCCGTATCCTGACGTTCCCACTGGCTATCGTGCAGTCTATTGGCTCGATTTACCTTGTGAAACAAGCTGCTCAGTCGATCGGTGGCATTGGCGACATTACCGCTACCAGTACTACCATGCAATGGGTGCTTATGATTGCGGCACTGACCACTGGTTCGATGTTGCTAATGTGGCTTGGAGAACTCGTAACCGAGCAGGGTATTGGCAACGGTATTTCACTGCTTATTACGGTCAGTATCGTCAGTGCGCTGCCAACGACAATTGCGGATATCTGGAAGAGTGTCTTTACAGGCACCACCAAATGGCACTTCCTGGGGCACGTATATCACGTTGATAGGGCCTCAGCGATTCGAGGTGTCATCATCTTGCTGTCTATTGTGCTCATTACCTGGATAGTAGTGAAACTCAATGAAGCGGCGCGTAATATTACCGTCAATTATGCCAAACGTGTCCAGGGCAACCGGACGTATGGCGGCGTGACGACGGTGCTACCAGTCAAATTGATCACGGCTGGTGTGATCCCTATTATCTTTGCGGTGGCATTTTTGAGCGTCCCGAGCTTTGTAGGACAGCTGCTGAGTACCAATCATAGCCTCAAGCTCCAGCATCTTGGCGCCAATCTGGTGTCGTGGTTCCAGGCGCCGTCTGCGGCTACGTTCCAGCAACATGACCTCACGCCGTATATCTATCCAGTCGTCTACTTCCTGCTTGTCGTGATCTTCACCTACTTCTATACTGGCATCGCCTTTAATGCCAAGGAGATCGCCGAAAACTTACAAAAACAAGGTGGCTTCATTGAGGGCGTCCGTGGCGGTGATCGGACCGAAAAGTATCTCTCTAAGACAGTCAATCGCCTAACCCTGTTTGGCTCTATCAGCCTCGGTCTTTTGGCGTTACTCCCCGTGGTTGCCCAGATATTCGTAACCAATGTCAACATAACTATTGGTGGTACCAGCATACTTATTTTGGTGTCAGTAAGTCTGCAAACGCTCCGTGCGGTCGAGTCGCGAGCACTGATGGTTACCTACGATCAATACTCCGAAGCCGACTACTTCGAGGGCGATTCTGGCAACAGCGAAGTCTCCAGGAGTCGTCGCTTGCTACGCCTTGTTGGATTTAAGAAGTAACATTATCCCAAAACTCTTTACAAACTGCTGTGAATACTGCTATAATCAAACATTGTAATTTATGGCAGTTCACAAGGAAGTTATTGAGCTTACAGGAACGATAGTTGAAACACTACCGGGTACTCAGTTCAAGGTCGAACTTGAGAATGGTCATGTAATTGTAGCCCACGTTGCGGGCAAGATGCGCAAGCACTTTATCCGCATCGTACCAGGCGACAGCGTTACGGTCGAGTTGACCCCTTACGATCTTACGAAGGGCAGAATCACCTATCGCAGATCATAGTACCCTTCATAAAGGTACTGCAATACTAACTAAGCAGTGTGTTATGCACCCTGAAAGGAGCATGATCCGTACATGAAAGTACGTGCAAGTGTCAAAAAAATCAGCCCCGACGACAAGATTGTTCGTCGTAAGGGTCGATTGTATGTTATTAACAAGATGAAGCCGAAGCATAAACAGAGGCAGGGATAATCTATGGCACGAATATCTGGGGTTACTATTCCGAGCGAGAAGCAAATATGGGTTGCTTTGACCTATGTGTTTGGCATTGGTCCAAAGAGCGCCGATGACATTTTAGCTGTCGCTAAGGTCGAGCGTACCGTTCGAGTCAAGGACTTGACCGATGCTGAGGTTTCTCGCATCCAGGAAGAAATCAATACTAATTATGTGGTGGAAGGTGAGTTGCAGCGCACCGTTGCGGGCAATATCAAGCGCCTCAAGGAGATCGGCTCGTACCGCGGGCTGCGTCACAAGCAGAACTTGCCGTCACGCGGCCAACGCACCAAGACAAATGCTCGTACACGCCGTGGCAAGAAGACCACTGTGGGCGGTACCGCTAAGAAAGTAGCGAGCAAAACTTAGGAATTACTATGGCAGATACTACAACGACGAAGAAGAAAAAATCAAAGCGAACTGTTGCCAGTGGCCAAGTCCACGTGCAGGCTACGTTCAACAACACTATTATCAGCTTCACTGATGCTAACGGTGGCGCCCTGACCGCTTCGAGCGCTGGCGCTTGTGGCTTCCGTGGCTCCAAGAAGGGTACGGCCTATGCCGCCCAGATCGCTGCCGAGCGAGCCGGCAATGCCGCCAAACAACAGTACGGCTTTAGCCGCGCCGAAGTGTTCATCAAGGGTGTTGGCCTGGGCCGCGACGCAGCTGTTCGTGCACTGGCTGGCCTGGATATCCAGGTTGAGTCCATCCACGACGTAACTGGCGTGCCACACGGTGGCGTTCGACCTAAGAAGGCACGGAGAGTGTAATGTCGGAGGCATTCCAATTATTTAATACTATGTTAACAAGCTCCGAAGGAGGTTGCTAACTATGGCACGAGATCGACAATCTATTGTTAAAATGAGTCGTCGCGAAGGCTACGCTCTACACCCCAAGGCCCACAAGGCACTTGTAAAGCGCCCGAGTACTCCTGGCCAACAGCAGGGCTATCGTGGCCGCGCTAAAACGAGCCAATATTCCCTGCAACTTCGTGAGAAGCAGAAGGTTAAGCGCTTGTATGGCTTGCTCGAGAAGCAGTTTAGTAACCTCATGAAAGAGGCTACTCGCCGTCAAGGCCAGTCCGGTGCTAACTTGCTACAGCTGCTCGAACAGCGTGCTGATAACGCTGTTTATCGTGCTGGTTTTGCACCCAGCCGTCGTGCCGCCCGCCAGCTGGTTGGCCACGGCCACTTCACGCTCAATGGTGTTCGCGTCGATATCCCATCCATTCGCCTCAAAAGTGGCGATGTTCTGACCGTCCGCGACCACAGTAAAGCATCCGAATACTTCAAGAAGCTTGATGATGTCAGCCCAACACCCAGTGTCATACCGACCTGGTTGAAGGCTGATCGCAAAAAGCTGACACTGAGTGTAACTGGTCTGCCAACGCGCGACGACGCCGAGCCAGATATCAATGAGCAACTAATCGTCGAATATTACTCACGCTAAGAAAGGATTGATACGCGTATGTCAAACATGATTCACACACCAGGTCTCGTCAGCGTCGACGATCACAGCGCTACCAGCGCAACATTTACGATCGAACCACTACACAACGGCTACGGTAATACGCTCGGAAACTCGATTCGTCGAGTACTCCTTTCGAGTATTTCTGGTGCAGCTGTCACTTCATTTAAGATCGAAGGCCTTACCCACGAGTTCACAGCAGTTCCTGGCGTCAAAGAGGACGTCGTCGACATCATGCTTAACCTCAAGGGCATCCGTTTCCGTGTCTATGGTGACGAACCACAAACACTCCGCATCGTTAAGAGCGGCGCCGGTGTTGTAACTGCCAAAGACATCGAGACCAACGCCGACGTCGAGGTTGTAAACCCTGATCACGTGATTGCTACTATCGATAGCGCCAAGGCTAAGCTAGTCGTCGACTTAACCGTCGAACTCGGCCGCGGTTACCGCACTATCGAGGAGAGCACCGCCAAGAAAGCCAGCGACACCATTGCTGTCGACGCAGTCTTCACTCCTGTTGTTCGAGTTCGTTACAAGGTCGAAAACACTCGTGTTGGCCAGGTGACAGACCTCGACAAACTGAGCATTACGGTTGATACCGACGGCACCATCACGCCGCAGGACGCGTTCGAGGAGGCTGCTGCAATTCTGGTCAACCAGTATACGGCACTTGCTGGCAAGACTCGTGTCAAAACCGAACAGATTGTACCAGCCAGCGATGGCATTAGCGGTGGCGATGAGTTGATCGGTAGCGATGAACCTGCTGCCCTCAATACATCTATCGAAGATTTGAATCTCAGCGCTCGCACAACCAACGCGCTCATCAACAACGACATTCACACCATCAAGGATCTGTTTAGCCTGAACGATGCCGAGCTGCGCGACCTCAAGGGTTTTGGTAGCAAGGCTCTCGACGAAGTCAAAGAGAAGATGGCGGAGCTGGAGCTGTAATATGCATGTAGTTTTAAGGGAAAAGAGTAGCCAGAGCCAAAATTCGCACATTTTGGCCCTGCGCGATGAGAAAAACCGCCAGGTTTGTCTCATGGAGGAGCACTAATATGCACCGACACGGATACAAAGGAAGGAAGTTCAGCCGCGAGCGCGATCAACGTCGTGCCCTCGTGAAAGGGCTTGCCGATTCACTCGTCAAGTACGAGTCCATCGAAACAACCCTCGAAAAGGCCAAAGAAATTGTGCCTTATGCTGAGAAGTTAGTTACCAAGGCCAAAAAGGGTGATCTTCACAGCCGACGTCAGGTCATTAGTGGCTTACAGACGGTCGCGAGCGCTCACAAATTGGTCGACGAAATTGCTCCCAAGCTGACTGGTCGCACTAGTGGTCACTTCCGCATCGTCAAAACGCGTGCCCGCCGTGGCGACAATGCCCAACTAGCCCGCGTTAGCTTTGTTGACGACCTCACCGAAGCACCTGTTGCTAAGGCGGCCGAACCAGCAGCCAAGAAGCCAGCTACGGCCGCAAAGGAGACCAAATAATGAAGACCTATAGCGCGAAACCATCCGACGTAACTCGCGATTGGTATGTCATTGACGCCTCAGAGGCTCCTTTGGGTCGTGTTGCAACGCAGATTGCCACATTACTGACTGGCAAGGGTAAACCTCAGTTCACTAGTCATATCGACTGCGGTGATCACGTCATTGTTATCAATACCGACAACCTCAAAGTTACAGGCAAGAAATTAGAAGACAAGATCTACTACCGTCATAGCCATTACCCAGGTGGCCTCAAGGAAACCCCGCTGCGCAAGCAAGTGGAGAAAGACTCTACCGAAGTCATTGTGCGCGCTGTTCGCGGCATGCTACCCGTCAACAAGCTCCGTGACGGCCGCTTGGCTCGTCTCAAAGTCTATAAAGGTGCCGAGCACAACCACGAGGCCCAAAAGCCCACAACGGTTAAAGTAAAGGAAGCAAAGTAATGGCTGATACGAAAGAACACTATCACTACGCACTTGGCCGCCGCAAAAGCTCTACGGCTCGCGTTCGCCTGACAAACGGCAAAGGTGCTATCACCGTCAACGACAAGTCGGCCGAAGAGTATTTCGCGGGCAGCAAGCAACTGCTCAACGAGCTGTACAAGCCATTTACGGTCTTAGAGCTTGCCGGTAAGTTTAATGTTAGTGCCAAAGTATCTGGTGGCGGTCACGCCGGCCAGATCGAGGCTGTCCGCCTTGGTATTGCCAAGGCACTCACCGACGTCAACGAAGACTACAAGAGTACACTAAAGCGTGCCGACTTACTCAGTCGCGACCCTCGTGAGCGCGAACGTAAGAAGTTCGGCCTCAAGGGTGCCCGCAAGCAACGCCAGTTCACTAAGCGTTAGTACTTGCGTACTTACCGCATAGCAAGGAGCCTCTCGGGGCTCTTTTGTTATTCTAATGAGTTTTTGCAAACTATTGACACAGGGTGTATATTAGTACGCATGTCAATAGTCAAACAAATCGTCCACCAGATTAATCGCATTATGTGCTGGTTTACCGTCAAGCGTTATGCTGCTGTGGCGATTTGTTCTGTGCGCTCGAGCCGATAAACTCGAACTTACTGGAGAAACCGTCACCAGCCAAGGTGACGGTTTTTTAATATGTAAGAGGGAAATGTGATGTCAGTCCTAGAACAATTGCAAAATCAAGATCGACCCCCCGATGCCTTAATTGAGGCGTTGGGTATAGTCGCAGCGTGGGAGCAGGGCGCGAGCATATCGAGTCCAGAAGCGCTGGCGGTGACAATATACCTGCAACGGGCGGTCGTGAACCGCCAAGTCGGTGCTGCCGCATTGACATTAACTGAGGTATAATAGGGAGAATATGAGTAAACCTGTTATTTTAACCGGGCTCCGTGCCAACAATGATCTACACATTGGTAATTATTTTGGTGCACTGCTGCCACTGATTGACATGGCCAAAAGCCGGGCCGATGAGTTCGAGATCAATTTGTTTGTACCTGATCTGCACAGTTTTACGACGCCGATCGATCATAGCCAACTACAGGCTCAAATTCTGCACAACCTGAAACTATTTGTGGCTGCCAGCTTGCCGCTGGATAACGACAGTATTCACATCTATCGACAGAGCTACATTCCAGCTCACTCCGAACTGACGTGGATTCTTGATAATTTCACTGGTTTCGGTGAAATGAGTCGCATGACCCAGTTCAAGGATAAGTCAGCCAAGTTGGGCAATGATCGCACCAGCGTCGGTTTGTTCAACTACCCCGTGCTGATGGCGGCTGATATTTTGCTGTATGGCGCTGCGTATGTGCCAGTTGGTGATGACCAGAGTCAGCACTTAGAATTTGCTCGTGATATTGCCGAGCGGTTGAATAATCGTTTTGGTGAGTTATTTGTGGTGCCAAAACCAGTCAAACAACAACACGAATTTTTTGGCACAGACCAAGGTCTACGCATCAAAGACTTGCAAGACCCGAGTCGTAAAATGAGCAAAAGCGACGAGAGCAGTAAGGGTATTATATTCTTGGGTGACAGCCCGGACGAAGCTGCCAAAAAGGTCATGTCTGCCGCTACCGACTCGCTGGGTTCGGTTGAGTATAACCTCGAAACACAGCCTGGTATCAGTAACCTGCTGCAAATCCACGCATTATTATCGAATGAGTCACTCGATGCTGTCATTGCGCATTACGAAGGTCAAACAAGCTACGGCGACCTCAAGAAAGAAGTCGCCCACCAAGTTGCTGAGTTCCTGGCTGACTTCCAGACCAAACTGGCGGCCGTTGACGAAGCTGCGCTTATAACCAAACTCGAAGCCGACGAGACGGCCATGAATGAAAAGGCTAACGCCACCCTCCTGAAGGTTCAAAAAGCCGTCGGCCTTCGCCCCTAAAGGTTATTCGGAAAGAGATGTAATCAAGCGGCCCAACAGGGTCATGTCTTCGGGTGTAATACTGCGAGTCTGTCGCTCGATATGTTGAGTTGATGACTCCTCTTGCGTGACCGTGTTATTAATATTGTGGTTGAGAGTACGGACGCTGTTGGGCATGGGAAGCGTCTTTGAGGCGTGATAGACCAGTTGTCCGAGCGTGCTCTCATGATACGATACGTCTTCTTTTAGGATATATTGAAGATTACGGCGGAGGCCCGCCTTGGTGTAATTTCGTAACTCGACTTTGACCCAGTTGACGTCCCATTTGTCTGCGCTGCTAGTGCGCGTCACGACATCAATTTCGTCGTAACTATCGTTTCCTTGCAGAATGTGGCTCGTCATTGTATCGGCAATGCTAGTTTCGCGGAAGGTTCGTGGTATACCGTCGGCGATGATTTGATATGTGTCAACAAACAGACGCGAGTTTGACATGAGCGCATGTTGCAAGCCCCTGAAGACTAAGCCTAGTTCTTCTTGAGCTGGTACATATTCTCCAACGTTTTCAGGGGAAGACATACTAAAATAATATCATATTCGTCTTATAATGCAATTTGGCGCTCGTTATTCACCGCCACCTCTGTTAGAATGATAGTAATATGAGTAACCTAGAAATTAGTCGAGCACAGCGGCTTGATCAAAAAGTTATAGAATTGATCCCACAATTGAGCCGGTCATCGGCGACGAAGCTTGTCGATGGTGGCAAGGTGACTGTGAACGGCGCAGTCATTCAGAAGGGTGGCTACAAACTGCGTCCCGGTGATGCGGTGGTCGTAGATTACGATATCAAGGAGCTAGAAGCTATTCCCGATATTGAGCTCCAGGTACTGTACGAGGATGATGATTGTGTTGTCGTCGTGAAGCCATTGGGTTTACTCAGCCACAGTAAGGGCGAATTCAATATGGAACCAACTGTGGAGACCTGGTTGCGTAGTCGTACTAAGTTAACGGGAGCGCGAGCTGGCATTGTGCATCGCTTAGACCGGGCGACATCGGGTGTAATGATCTGTGCCAAGACGCCGGAGGCACTCAAATGGTTACAACGTCAGTTTGCGCAGCGCAGGACCAAGAAAACCTATTTTGCGGTGGTGAGCGGCACGCTCAAGGAAAACGAAGCCATTATTGATATGCCAATAGAGCGTAATCCCAAGGCCCCAGCTACGTTTCGGGTTGGCGTCAACGGCAAAGAGGCCCAGACAACATACCGTGTAGTACGGTCTGACGCCACACATGCATTGCTAGAATTAAAACCCAGAACTGGGCGGACACACCAATTGCGAGTACATTTGGCACATCTGGGACACCCTATTGTGGGTGATACGCTGTATGGTGGGCAGCCCAACGAACGCCTTATGTTGCACGCCGCAAGCCTGGAGTTAACGTTGCCTAGTCGTGAACGTCAGACGTTCGAAGCACCGTTGCCCAGAATGTTTGAGGATATGGTTCGTGGATAGCTTGTTGCACGTCAAGACCAAGCAAGGCATTGAGGCACTCTTGACTCGGCCGGCCCACGCCAGTGCATTCATAGGGCAATCGGGTCTTGGTGTAGGCTCGTTACTGCATGATGTAGCCAAGCGCTTGTTGGGCCTCAGCGGCGCACTCACGGTCCACGAGGACCGACTTTTGGTCGTGCAGACAAGCGAGTCAACGATTGGCATTGATGATATTCGTGCTATTCAGCACTTTTTGAGCCTCAGATCGACTGGTCACGATGCCATCAACAGGGTGGTTATTATTGAGAACGCTGAACGTATGAGCGTAGAGGCGCAGAATGCGTTATTGAAGACTATCGAAGAGCCACCGGCCGACAGTGTACTGCTGCTGGGTGTACCCAGTGTCCAGTCGTTACTCCCGACCATTATGTCTCGGGCCCAGGCATTACCGGTGCTCAAACCGGAGCTTAGCGCCACCAAGACTCATCTGATGGAAGAATTTTCGGCGGCTGAGGTGGAGCGTGCGCTTGTCATGAGCGACGGTTTGCCGGCGCTCGCCGAGGCCATGTTACGGCAAGGGCAGAACCACCCGCTTACGCAGGCGGCGCAGCAGGCTCGTACATTCCTGAAGGCGACTGTATTCGAGCGTCTGTGCATGGTAGACGGGCTTGCTAAGCAGCGGCAAGAGTCACGTAATATGTGTGATATGTTGGCTCGTATGGCCGGTGTCGCGCTGCAAAAGAGTAGTTTGTCCACGAATCAACAGCACACCTGGCAGAAAATCATGCGAGAAGCGACAAATGCCGGACAGCTGTTGGATGGTTACGCTCAGCCCAAACTGGTTCTGAGCGCATTATGCCTAAGAATCTAAGTTTGCTATACTGTAGTTCATATGTTTGAGCTTTCGCTAGTAGCTATTTTTGGCTGGCTTAGCTATCACAACTCACGGATCCGCGACGACGAATTTGCCGACGTCTCGCGTAAAGTTGGCGACCGCATTGGTAAGCTCTGGGACATCGCCCATCAAGGTATGCGTGAGAATCGTTTCTTGCGTGCCGAGAAAGCACTACTGACTATTCTAAAAATTGACGAGAAGAATGCAGCTGCCTATAACCGCCTGGGTATCTTGTATGCCAAGCAAAAGGAATATAAAGACGCTATCGACTGTTTTGAGATTGCTAGTAGTATCGAAGCAACGGCCTCTAGCTTGCACAATCTAGGCCTTATTTATTACGAGACCGAGAACTACGACAAGGCGGCAGTAGCGTTCGAACAGGCACTCAAGCAAGAAGAAGGTTTGGCCGCCCGCCACGTGGCTTATGCTAAGGTTATCGAGAAGCTGGGCAATGAAAAACTGATGTTCCAGGAGCTGGAACGGGCTGTTGAGCTCGAACCAAATAAAGAAACGTATACGCTGCTACTCAAAGAGTATGAATCGCACAATCGTCCAGAAGATGCCGATCTCGTTCGTGACAAACTTAAGAGCATGATAGTGAGTTCTAGCCGACCCAAGCGCACCAAGCGTCCACGTCGTGTTGTCGTATAACGTTCCCCGATAATTTCGACAATTTGCCAAGGTACCTCTGTTTTTGTTACACTTGCTTAGGTATTTTCTTGCCACCTTAGCTCAGCTGGTAGAGCAACGGTTTTGTAAACCGTAGGTCGTCGGTTCGAGCCCGACAGGTGGCTCCAGCTAATACATGCGCAGGGTTAGTGAAGCGGTCAAACACGGCTGACTGTAAATCAGCTCCCTACGGGTTCGGGGGTTCGAATCCCTCACCCTGCACCAAACCAAGAGTCCAGCTATAGGCTGGGCTTTTCGTTTGGCCCGTACGTGAAGTGATCCGAACGCACAAGTGCTAGTGATACTCAACCGCTCTTGTGGGACCATGGAAGCGTTATGGAGTGCTTCAGACCTCAGTTGAGTACATTGCTCCAAAGTAGGTGAATCTTGGCATTATCTCTGTTATTTGCTACAATCACACAGTTATCGTGCCGTCTTAGCTCAGTGGTAGAGCACTTCCATGGTAAGGAAGGGGTCTCGGGTTCAAATCCCGAAGACGGCTCCAGATAGTCCAGAGTAAGAATACTCATAGTCATGAACATGTGCTGTGGTGTTATATGGGGATGTGCTTGAGAACAACTTTATGTTTCTACAGAAGGCCGCAAGGCTAAAGCACCAGATAACCCCGCAGACAGAGCGGGGTTAGTTTTAGGGTAGGGTACTTGGCAGAAGCGTACATATATTGTAGGCAAGCACTACAACTGGGACCTGTAAAATTATCCTTCTTGCGAGGAAGATAAAGAATGGCGGTTTGATTAACCGCTACTTTTGTATCCTGAGACGGTTTACAGATGGTCTGGCATCTGTTAGGATAGAAAAGACTGAACGTATAAAGGTAATCAAACATTATGGCAAAGAAAAGCGACAAGCGTAAATTAATTGGGCTCGTATCCGAGGAAAGCGGTGAGCGTATTTACTACACCAGCAAAAACAGCATGAACACGCCGGACAAGCTGAGCCTCAAGAAGTACAGCCCTAAGCTGCGCAAGCACGTGGTGTTCACGGAGACCAAGAAAAACCTTGGTCGCAATGAAGTCAAGCCCAAGAAATAGCGTCAAGATTACGCAGTAAAACAGCCGGTCATACACCGGCTGTTTTACTGTTCTTGCGTCAGATCGAGAATAGTATTGATAAGCTCGGCATGGCTCCATACCAGTGGTGTAACGGATAGAATTGAGCCGTTTTGTGGGTTTACCTGCTCGCTCAAGACGCCGCTTGGAAGTGTATGGGTCATGGTCCAATCAATAAGTAATTGGGCCTTCGTTTGGTTGTTGGTGCGGCAATAGTACTGGGCTAGCCACAGTGTTGTCACAAACCAAGGGTTGCCCATATAGGCTGGATTCGATGCGAAATATTGGTCATGTTCGTAACGTGGCGAGCCGCCCGATGGTGACTGATCAAGTAATATACTTTCGATAACAGCCACGGTTTGCTTGGTTTGTTCGACCCCAAAGTCCTTAAGGGCAAAGCTAAAGACACCGTACATACTAGAGACATCAAGTGTATTATCAAACTGCAAGGAGCCGTCTTCTTGTAACAAGAAGCTCTTTCGGAAGGCGTTCCGCTCGGGGTCAAATAGCACGTGTGCGCCGGCAGCGATCTCCCCGGCAGCGGCACGCCACTTGACAGCGTCATCGGGGAATTCAAAGATATCAGCAAAATCAGCAGCAGTCAGTAGCGCCTGGTAGACAACGGCTACGGTGTACGTGTGCGTGGCGAATTTCTCTTCCCAGAGGTCGTAGCTGGCATGTGGCAAGTTGGTTTCGTCATCACGGAACTCAGTCATGAAGTTGGCGGCTGGCTGCACTAGCGTTACGTATAGACTACTAACAAAATCTTGATCTTTGGTAGCTGCCAAATATTCTCCGAGCATGTAGATGACAATAGCCGTTTCGTCCTCCTGTATGGCCAATTCCTTGTGCTTGCCGTGAAGTAACGGGTGCCAGGTGCTGCCGATAGCGCGATCGGGCTGGTATTTGTGCATCAGGTAGCCCTCGTCGGTTAGTATGTCGCGACAAAACTCAAAGAAGTGTTTGGGTTCCTCGGTGTAGCCAAGCCGGATTAACGGCCAAATGGCATAGGCACCATCACGCGGCCAAACGTAGCTATAGTAGTCACGTCCGAAATTGTAGATACTTGAATCACAGCTAGCGATAATGCCGCCACGCTTATCGGTGTGCGCCTTGATGACCATCAGAGATTTTTTGACCATGTTACGCTGGGTATCACTCATATTTTGGAGTTCGTCGCGAGCCGTATCAAGCCATTTGTACCAGAAATGACGTGTTCCCTCGAGTCGAGCTTGCAGGCCGTCCTCGCGCAATTTTCGGTCAATCTTTTCGGCGCTGTACTGACTGTCGGCCGCTACGATCCAATAATCGATGAAATTCGTCGAATTGCCAGCCAGCTCAAGATTGAATCGTATGACTGAGTCGACACCACCGTGTTCTACGGCATTACCGGTCAGCTCACCGTCTTCGGCGTCGCGGTATGTACCCTCTTTGCCTTCGATACCATAGTTACCGACCGAGAACTGATCGAATGGCTGACCACTCTCGGTAAAACCATTGATGAGCAGCGAGCAGCGCCCTTTGTAGTCTAGGATGTAGTTATCGTCTGGTACAAACAACGCAGTATCGCCGCGACCGCCTCTAGAAATCTGAAATACTTGGTGCATAAAGACTCGGACTGTACGCTCGTGATCGGCGATGTTTTTAACCCGGAGTTTTCGACAAAAGGCGTTAAGCTCGTAGTCGACAAAATCGCTGCAAGTTATCTCCAGGTTTAGTTCCGTATTGGTGAGCGTAATGTCGCTGACCAGGGCATCTTGCTCGAAGTTGACGTGAATGTCCCAGCTACCGTCATCAATCCAGGTAAAATGGTCATCGACCCAGACGCCAACTTTGTGGTCCATACTGCGGGCTGTTGTCAGGTTGTCAAGACCGACGTACGGATAGTAGAAATCGTGCACTAGGCCGACTTCATTGAGTCCGACTGTTAAGCTGCCGTTACCGAGAATGACTGTTCGTGCCATTTATATAGTCACTCCTTTGTCCATGAGTCGCGAGCGCACATCGTGATAGGCGTTCATGTAGTTAATGTAGGCCTCAAAAGGCGTATCATATGGGCTAAAGTAGGCGTGAATATCGCCATCGTTCCACCATTTGGTACACATGTAATAGAAGTGATCTGAGGTTTGTAGTCGACGCCAATCTTCGATGAGCGCCAGATCGTCGGTAGCGAGTATGGATGGGCCAAGATCATAGAGGTCTTGAATAGAGCCTTGCTGCATGGCATTGCCGAGCCATGCTGACAGGTCACGTTCGGTGTCGGCCCAAGTGATAGTGTAGGGCACATCGACGCTATCGACTGGCTCGAACGTATCACAAGCTTCGCTGACGGTCATAAAGCTGTTACCCTCACCGCGTTTGAGCCATTCGTTCGGCAAGTGCTCCAAAAACCCAAAAATACCACTTTCTTCCCATTGGTGCTCGCCAAAGGTCTCGTAGTCCATGAACAGATTGAAATTCGTGGCGTCACCGGTCTCACTGAGCCAGTTTGTAAATTTGTCGGCAGTCAGTGGCCACTCCGACCAGTTACGATCGCCGAAACGGAAGGCGATGTCGTCGCTCAGCTTGTAGTTTTTCATGAGTAACTTGATATTCTCGGTACCTACCGGGCGGTACACAAAGTTTGGACTGCGCCAGCCCAAGATCGGATCCCAGCCCTCGGCTAGTACTCCTTTGTAGCCTGCGTCGTCAGCCCAGGCAGCCACTTCATTGTTGTAGCACAGCTCGGTATTACGGAAGACAGTTGGCGTGACGCCGAACAGAGCGTGAACTTTCTCGGCATGCATGCGTACCTGCATCTCAAACTCGGCCCTAGAATAGAAAAAGGCTAAGCTGTGGTGGTAGGTTTCGGCAACGATTTCGACTCGGCCAGTCGCGACGAGATCTTGGAACGACCGCAGCGCCTCTGGTGACCAACGCTCTAGCTGTTCCAGGACGGTACCGGTGATGGACATACTGAGTTTGAATTCCGGATGGTTACGTAATAATTGCAGCAGACGTTGATTGGTGGGTACATACGACTTTTCGGCAACTTTCTTGAGAATACGCTCGTTGCTGGTTGGTGAATCATAGGGTGCGTCGAAGTACGAGTGACTGTAACCGGCTTCAAGTGCCGTATAGTGTCGCACGCGGTACGGCTGGTGCACGTGCAGATACAAAACGATTGCTTTGCTCATGCGGCGACCGTCTTTTTGCCGATATGTTGGCGATAGATACCATAGATCGTGTCGGCTGCCTGTTGCCAAGACATGCTCGATATCTCGTGCTGGGCTCGTTCGAGTAGCGTGCGGCGCAGCGGTTCGTGGCGCAGGGCGACGATAATCTGATTGGCCATTTCGTTAATGTCCCAGAAGTCTACCCTAAGCGCACCCGTGAGTACCTCGGCGACACCGGATTGCTTGCTGATGAGTGATGGTGTACCGAAATTTGCCGCTTCGAGGGGGGTTAAACCAAAAGGCTCAGAGATGGAAGGCATGACAAATAGATCAGAAATGGAAAATGAGTCTCTCCAGACGTGGCCACGCTGGAAACCAGCAAAGATGATGTTCTTACCAATACCCAGGTCGGCCGATTGTTGCACGAGCTCCTGATACTGCTCACCAGCCCCCACGATCAGGAAGATAGTTTTAGGCTCGCGTTGTACGACTAGTTTTGCCGCCTGGAGCAAGTTAGGCAGGTTCTTCTGTAATGTCAGGCGGCCCACATTGCTGACAACGTGGTAGCCTTGTGCCTTGAGCTGGGCCAAATAACGATAGCAGTTCTCGTCAGACTGTTCGGGTAAGGCGTCGAGATCGATACTGTTGTGCACGACCTCGATTTTTTCGAGTGGAGTGCCGTAGTCGTGGTGGATAGCCAGGCGCGTGTGGTTGCTGACGGCCAAGATGCGATCAGCCATTGCAAATGCAGTCGCTTCAATATCGTGTACGAATGGGTTGCCACGGTTGCCGCCTGCGCGGTCGGACTCAATAGAGTGTACATGTAGTATCAATGGTCGTCCGGAGCGCATTTTCAATCGGAGTCCGGCACGGAAAGTCAGCCAATCATGGGCGTGGATGATATCAAATTGGGCGGTTTCTGCCAGGCGTGCTACTGCTCGCTCGTACATTGCCTGTTGACTGAATATGTCGTGATATTCTTCGTGACCGTCCGTGAATACGTACTTTTGGCTGTCATAGGCAATCCCGGCCTTCATGACGGCCGTAACATCCTGCGGAATGGCTGCAGTGACTTTCATAAATCTGTGATCGTGGTTAGCGCGATACGGCAGAATAAACTCAAGATCGATATCTTTTGTCGCGAGTGATTGACAGAGTTGGTAGCAGGCGACCCCTAAGCCACCGCTATTGTGCGGAGGCAATTCCCACCCAAGCATCAGAACTTTCATTCCAGTATTCGTCCTACCAAACTGCTAATGTTGATTTACGCCTGATTATAGATCGTCGTACTCTGTTGTGCAATCTGGTTTTTACGAAGAAATATGGAGAAATACAGAACTGGTTTCCGCTCGAATAAGCAATGTGGGCATCTTATGAGTGTAGGCCGGGGCGTGATGCTCGTCTTAATGGATAGTGCTTTAGGTAGGCTAGTTGCTCGTAAATGGATTACATGGCACGGAACATACAACAATGACGAGAAGTCGGATGATTGCCGCGCGCTATATAAAGAGTCCTTTTGGATGTGCCTAATACGTCTATCCCAGATGTGACTATCCGGTTAGTACCATGGTATAAGGTGCCTAATTGTGGCTGAGCAAGATATAGCCTTCACCCTTACGCGATTCAATGGAATAGTGCTGGCTGTCGAACGCTCGGTGTCGCCGCAATCGATATACAAGCGCATTGAGCGCCCAGTCGCTCGCAATGCCGTTGGTCTCGTGCCAGACATAATCGCAGATCTGCGACTTACTCACGACTTGACCCTGGTGTTGGCTGAGTACTTGCAGTAGTCGTTTTTCCTTCAGCGGTAAATATTGCTTGCCCAGGGTTGCTACGTAATCTGCGAGTAGTGGCGTGAAGGCTACGTATTTCCCAGCTTGCTGGCGCACGTAGCCAGCCATTAGTAAGTACCTATCTTTAGGCGCAGTACCACGGGCAATAGTCGCCTCCAGTAGACGTCGTCGTCGGCTACCGAGCCCCAGGTAGAGATCTTTGATGACCAGCTCGACCATTGGGTCGGACAAGGGGTTGTCGAGGTCCTGACAACGCATGAGCACCTGCAGTAGTATGTGGTGACCACCCGAGTAGGTGATGGCTCGTGGATCGGCCTTTTGTTCGGTGCTAGACTCAAATACCTCAACTAAGTCGTGGTTGCTGTACCCAGGGAAATAACTTGTTCTTGTCAGAATACTCAACACACCCTGTACGGATTGGGCTGGCGCTTCGAGCAAGGGGAACGACGATACTAATATAATACAAATGTTATCCCTAGAAGCATCACGTAGATAGCGTAGGTTGCCGTAAAAGTTTTGGTCAAGAATTGCACTGAGCCTGTCGACACGGTTGAACACGATAACCAAGCGCCGCGTCTGGCTGGCGCGCTCCATGAGCGCTTGCTGGATCTGTTCTAACTTTGGAGTATCGTTGTCAGCGACACCTAACTTGCGAGCTAACTGAGCGTACACGGTATCCTTCGTGAACTCCTGCATCTCATACGAGTTAATGAATATGTAATCGGTTGAGGAATCCTGGGCCAGTGCTTGCAGCAAAAAGGTCACCCCGACACCAGGCATCGCTACAAGGTTACATGACGTATTCGTCGTAATATTGGCTTGCAGATCGGTCAGTTGTTCTTGGCAAAACGTCGTTGTGTAATTGTGGTTGGTATACAACATAATCTAGTAGTCGTCATTATTATATCACTTTTGCATCAAGCAACTTTACTGTATGTCCAGTATCATGTGTGGTATAAACCTCAAGGAGACCCCTTATGTCAGAGATGTTAACAGCCAACCATACCGTTCAAGACGTACTGAGTAATGCAACCGAGATGGCGGCTATTGAGGCGGGGCCATGGATCGGGGTCGGCGATAAAATTGCGGCTGATCAAGCGGCTGTCACGGCTATCGATGGTGTACTGACCACTACAGAGGCGATGCGAGTTACGGTTATTATTGGTGAAGGCGTGAAAGACGAGGCACCGATGCTGCCGCATGGCGCGGTTTACGGTCGGCATCCGTACCGACACTTCGACTTAGCTGTCGATCCAATTGATGGCACGACTCAAGTTGCTCAAGGAGGCCAGGGCGGCATCGCGACCATTGCTTTGTCCGAGGAGGGCACGATGCTACCGTGGTCCGACATCAACTACATGATGAAGCTGGCCGTTGGGCCGAAAGCCGCCGAACTGATGGCCGACGGTACGATTCGAGTTAACGGTGACCCAGCCAACAACATGCTGCAAGTCGCTCATCGTCTCGACAAAGACCCACGTGACCTCAAGGTGGCCATCTTAGAGCGCGAGCGTAACAGTGCTATTATCAAAGCCGCACACGATATTGGTGCCCAGGCTGTGTTACTGAGTGGGTGTGATATCATCCCAGCCTTGCGCACCGCCATGCCCGATGATGAGCTCGATATGCTTTACGGCTCCGGCGGCGCCCCTGAGACCGTACTGGCTACCGCTGGTATTGTGGCGCTTGGCGGTGAATTGCAGGCCATGTGGCACCCACAAAATGATAGAGAACGCCAACAGGCGCGTCACATGGGCCAGTTGGGTGAGGTTTTTGGCTCAGAACAGCTTGTTGGTACCGGCGAAACCCATTTTGTACTGACAGCTATCACCTCATACCGCGATATGTTACGAGGTGTGGTGCGAGACGAATCGGGCAAATGGCACCCTGGCACGACGCTGTACCTGACCCGACCAGCCCTGTAGCATCAGTATCGCTGGCGTGGTAGCGGAATACATACCGTTCCGTATCGGAATCGGCTGATATTACATGATTCACAAAAAACAAAAACTCCGACAGAAGTGGAGCCTTTGAACAGTTTTACTACATTAGTTAAAAATCGATGTGGCAGGGGCTAACAGAGCATTACCGAACCTATTGTGGCATAATAAGTCCAATGACAGAGAAGACTGAAATAGTTAAAAAGCAGCCCCTCGCAACTTCAATTAACGATAAAGTGGTTTGGTACGACACGATATCTTCCCATACTGCTACACACATCAAGGATACCCCTGGGCTGATCGAATTGGCAAAAGAGGTTACTCAACACACTAAACTTGTTAGCGATTTTCAAATGTTTCATACAGATATGGGTCACATCGTTGGTAATAGTGACCTTGTGGAGACGGTGGCTGGCGATAAGCTTTTGTACGCCAAGAGGCTTAATCGTGACAATTACTCCGTCTTCAATCTTAGTAAGTCACCACAGCCATCTTCACTTGTAACAACTGCTTTTGAACTACAGGAAAATGGTACTTACGCACTAGTAAGTACCTGGGTTGGACCAAGTGATTCACCGTCGTTTCCGGGCACGGAACGTGAAACCCCAGACAGTAAGGAGTTTTGGGCAAAACATGCACTGGCATGGGGCAACCAAGAAGTCCAACCTGGTACTGAGACAGAAATCTGCCCGTGGTAAGTCGGGACATTGGTCTCTTCTGTAATAAAAAAGTCTACAGATTACACCTGTAGACTTTCAGAATTCTCGTGGCAGGAGCTAACGGAACATTACCGAACCTATTGTGGTATAGCTAGTTTTTCTGATGGGAAAATGAGGGACGAAGAATACTTAACATGGCGAGATAATTAAGAAATCGCCTCAAGAAAGGAGTAAAATAGAATCATGAAAGCTTTTATCCTTGATCCACTCTGGACAAAACTAGTGGACAGTAAACTTGAGCAGCAACTCACCGAGACAGGTGCAGACATCACGATCATTACGGAAGTAAAACCTCTAGCCGAAATATCGGAATTATTTGCTGGTGATGAAGAACGCGTACTCTGCCTTAACCCTGATTACGTTGGCTGGAAATTAACCAACGATGACTATAAGGATATTCCTCAGCTCAAAGCCATCTTGACTGCTTCTACTGGTTTTGAGTGGATTGAAAGAGATATCGCAAATGAACGTAATATCCCTATTTGCAATATCAAAGACTTTTCGACACAAGCTGTAGCTGAGTGGGCTATCACCATGATGCTCAATTTGGCGCGACAGACACCTCGACTTATGAAAGATGGGTTTCCGCTGGATTTTGATGGCGACTTTATGAAATATCGCGGTATGCAAATTAAGGGCAAAATTGCCGGTATTATCGGACTCGGTAATATTGGCTCCGCGATCGCCGAGCGTGCTGTCGGTTTAGGCATGGAGGTAATTTACTGGTCACGATCACCCAAAGAATCCCAATATAAGCAAGTAGAACTAGCTGAGCTTATGGTAGGTGCAGACGTTATCTTTCCTGCTGTAGCTAAAAATAATGAAACACTGGGACTGATCACGGAAGATTTAGTTCGCATGATGAAACCGTCTTCTATTCTAGTTGATATTGCTCACGGGCTTTTCAATGAACAAGTTCCGCTTGATATGGTCAAGAACGGCAATCTTTTTGGATACGGCTTCGAAGCAAAGCCAGCTACTTTTAATGAATACGAAGGTAATGTCTGGGCGGCACCTGCGTATGCTTGGGTTACCTTTGATTCTATGTACAACAGTGAGGTGAAACTCGTTGAAAACATAGCCGGCGCAGTCGAGGGTAAATTCCTCAATCGGGTAAATTAGCGTGAACACACGTTCTGACGGCGAAGAGGCTTTTGCACAAGCTTTTCAGTTCCATGACATTGTACCAGCGACTGATCATGAGAAACTTAGGGATTTTCTCTACAAGTTTGCACATAATCTTATGGAAGCACATGAGTATTTGCAGATTGCAAAGCAAGTGCATGACATTGATTTTGATACTAGATCTGAACTAATCTACCGCGTGCAGGCAATGGCCCTACAGTGCTTCCCTCTTGCAATGCGACGACTAACTGACAACATCAGCACTCGAGGAGTACAAGCACTTATCAATCAGCTTGTTCGAGACGAATTTAAGGACGATGAACTCTTAAAGCTCAAGACGGTATATGGGCACTACAAGTACTTCCTGGACAAGGGTCATGCACATCAAGACAAACAGAGCATTAAGCAGGTCTTATCTAAATTTCCTGATTCTGATGTTATCGAGGGAGATCTCAAGCATCTCGAGGAATTGTATTCTCGACTCGTGAAAGAGATCTGTACTAGCTACATAAATGTCAAAAGAAATCCTCACGACTACAAGTCAGAACTTGAATTATTGATTACTAAATAGACGACGAATTTGTCAAAGGGGGCAAGCGGAATCGAACATGCGTAACAGGGGTGGAAAAATATGGACATAAAAATAACCGAACCTAATTTACAGATTAGATTCGGCTTAATTCCGTTTTGGCAGGGGTAGCAGGACTCGAACCTACGACACCTGGTTTTGGAGACCAGTGCTCTACCAACTGAGCTATACCCCTTCGTCGAGCGTGAGACAAACCCAACGAGTTTTCTCACCTAAGCCGGGCTTTGGCAAAGCCAAAGTCTCAGGCTGCTTTTTTCCCTGAGCTTCAGAAGCGTGAGGACTGCTCAATAATACTGGAAAATACACAAAATGTCATCTGTAACGGGTTTTCAAAGCCAATGATTTCTGCTATACATGTAGGTGTATATGGCGAAGATCGTGCCCCAAAAACCGGCTTTGATACTGTTGTACGGCTTTCCGGGCTGTGGTAAGACCTATTTCGCCAGGCAATTTTGCAATGCGGTTCAGGCTGCGCATGTCCACAGCGACCGGATTCGCGCTGAATTATTTGAAAAGCCTCGCTATGACCGACAAGAGAATGCGATAGTCAGTCAGCTGATGAACTATATGACTGAAGAGTTCTTGGCAGCCGGGATGACAGTGGTCTACGACATGAATGCTATGCGTGCTCAACAGCGTCTCGAGCTTCGTGAGATGGCCAGGCGCAGCAATGTAACACCCCTTATCGTCTGGTTTCAGATGGATCCAGAAACGGCTTTCGCACGCAGTATGAAACGCGACCATCGTCGAGCTGACGACCGTTATTCTCCACCAATTGATCGCAAGAGTTTCGATACCATCATCACCCACATGCAGAATCCTTCAAACGCCGAAAGCTACCAGGTGGTCAGCGGCAAACATACCTTTTCGACACAATTTGCCTCCGTGGCGCAGCGTATGCGACAACTCGGTCTGATCGGAGCCGGCGACGACAGCGTGCGCGCTGTCAAGCCAGGCCTCGTAAACCTCGTGCCATCACCAACAGCCGGACGAGTCGATATGTCACGCCGCGACATTCGAATCATGTAACTATGGCTGTTAAGCGCGTCACTCTCGACGGCATTGGTGAGGTTGCGTTCTATAAACGCAGGGACTCTCGCGCTATCCGGTTGAGTATCGCCGCCAATGGAACCATCCGGGTCACTATGCCACACCACGCACCGTACCAGGCGGCGATGGCTTTTGTGTATGCGCACAAGCAGTGGTTGCACGACCAGGCCACAACGCCTCCTCAGCTAGAGAATGCCCAACAAATTGGTAAGTCTCACCGTTTGCAGCTGGTTGCTGATTTTACATTGCAGCAGCCCCGTAGTCGCGTTACCGAAACAGAAATAATTGTGCGATATCCAGCCGACATGGACCCGGCGAGTACCGAGGTGCAGGCCTTGGCGGAAAGTGCCAGTATCCGTGCGTTACGGAATGAAGCAGAGGTGCTGCTGCCACCACGCCTGGCTGAGCTGGCTAACAGATACGAATTCGTACATCGTTCCGTGAGCATCAAACGACTCAAAGGTCGCTGGGGTAGCTGCGATCAAGACCAAAATATCACATTAAACTTATTCCTTATGCAGCTGCCGTGGCACCTCATTGATTATGTATTGTTGCACGAGCTAACGCACACACGTGTTATGCGCCATGGGCCGACGTTTTGGCAGGCGATGACCCAACTTGAGCCAGCCACGCAAACACTCCGACGCGAGATGCGCGCTCACAGACCTGTTATATACAGAACTACTTAGCAGTCTGTCACGTCTGTGGCATACTAATCGTATGGATCCGCAGAAGTTGCTGTTTTTGGACAAACGAGTCGTCCGTACTATCCGCGCGACTGGACTAATTTTCTCGGTCTCGCTGGCTCTCATTTGCGTGCTGGTATATACCGGTGTCTTCGTCATTGGTGGAGCCTACCTTTGGGCCTGTCTGCCGCTAGCCGGAGGCCTCACCATCCTTGGCTTATTAGAGGCATTCTGGAACCCATATACACAGGCTAAGGTATCAACCTACGTGACCATATATATGCTCATCGGTGCACCTCTGAGTGTACTCGTCTTAGGGTTCTCTACCATGATCTTCATGGGGTGGACACTGCTAATTATGATAACAGTGATCTTTTTTGGTGTCCGACGCGCGGTGGCCGGCTATGCGCTCATGGTGATTGCGCTGATTGTATGGTTGACTATACATAACCACGATTTGAGTCGAGCCACAATGCTAGCCTACGGTTTTTCGGCATTGGCAGTTGGTATCTTATGCCTACTGGTGCTTAACGTCTGGCGGCTGGCCCGTGACTCTATTCGCAACATGGAGACTGCCCATGCCAAACAAGACTACGAGCATGGACAACTCACGAGCCTCATTAATTCGATGGCCGATGCCGTTGTGGCTGTCGATGCTCACGCTCGAGTCATCTTGTACAATGCCGCAGCGCTCAATATTCTTGATATTAACACCTCATTGCAAGGCAAATCTCTGTATAAATATATCAATCTGGTTGACGAGTCCGAGAAGCCACTTGATGTCACAAATTTCATTACAACCACCAAGGCTCCGACTATTAAGCGCGACTTGTCGATTCGCTACAAAGACGGTAGCCTAGCAGCCCTGTATGTATCGATTGCGCCAGTGCACTTGGGCTATGGCAAGGCCGGTGGCCAAGGTTTTGTTTTGATGATGCGTGATATTAGCCGCGAAAAATCACTTGAAGAAGAACGCGATGAGTTCATTAGCGTTGTCAGTCACGAACTGCGCACGCCGATAGCCATCACCGAGGGAGAAATCAGTAACGCTCAATTTATCGTCAATAAGACTGGCGACAAGGAAAGTGTCACCAAAGCGCTCGATGAGGCACACAATCAGGTCTTGTTTTTAGCCGATATGATCAACGATCTCAGCACGTTGTCTCGAGCCGAACGTGGCGTACTGAAGATCGAGACCGAGGAGATCGACGTGACGAAGTTGCTCCAGGAGCTGCTTGACAACTATCGTCAGCAAGCCGCTGACAAAGGGCTGGAACTGAAGCTGGGCACAATCCCAGATGGCCTGCTTTTACATAGTGGCAAGTTGTATGTCCGCGAGGTGCTGCAGAACTTTATAACCAATGCCATCAAATACACCGAGAAGGGTAGCGTGACACTCGCCGCTATCGGCCAGCCCGATGGTAGCGGCACGGCATTCACGGTCAGTGACACTGGCATTGGCATTGCCAAGCCCGATCAGAAGCGAGTGTTCGATAAGTTCTTTCGTTCCGAAGACTATCGTACTCGTTCTAGCAGCGGTACCGGTCTGGGCCTGTACGTCACGATGAAGCTGGTGCACCTGTTGCGAGCAAATATTACGTTAGATAGTGAGCTCAATAAGGGTTCGACATTTACGGTCACTGTACCTGATCTCAAGACTGAAGTCACAGCCTAGTCTCTCTGGCCTAGCTTCGGGCGCCTGTCTACTTGATATTGGGCAACCGAGGTTCGACACGCATTACCGGGATACAAACGTTGCGGCCTTTCCACAAGACAGCCGAGAACTCATATTTGAGCATGGAATAGTTCAGGACTGCCACATCGTGAATGACTGCAAATGGCAACGCCAGCAAACTGAGAGGCAAGAAGCGTCGATACACCAGGTTCACGATACAGGCATACCAGATAACGAGTGTCAGGCTTGTAAGGCCGCTCAGTATCGCCAATGTGTGCAGCTCAGGCGCTGCAATACTTGCAATCAGGAATGTCATAGGCAATATAAGTATTAGTAATTCGGCTAACGTCAGCAAGGCTACCAGTTCTGGCCGGCGGTGCAACTGCGGATATTTAGTCCGGGTAGCTGTGTCGTGTTGGTCGGCGGCATCCTTCTCGCAGGAAATACCCATGGCGACATCGCTCTGCATAAAGCTGTAACCATCGTGTGCTGCCGCTACACGTGCTAGGTAACTCTCCGGTACAATGGAGCGGCTGACACCTTTGAAACCACCCGAACTCTTCAGGAGCTTGTGCTGTACAATCCAGCACGTACTGAGTACCGGTGGCCGGCCAAACATTTTGCGGGGCAGCGAAAACTCCCAGGCATATCGCATTGGCTGGGCTAATAGTGACAGCCCCACTCGTGGTGGCGCGGCAATGTTCTTGGGCATAACGCTTATCATGCTTTTTTTCTTCTCGAGTAATGTCTCGACCAAGCGACGCAAGCTCTGGGGAGCGAACCGAACGTCTGCCCCTGCGAAGAGAATGAGCTCGCCATTAGCTTCTTCGGTCAGTCGCTCGTAAGCGGCATTCTTGGCCAGCCAACCTTCGGGTTCAGGCTCGCCGGCAATAAAACGTACGCCAGCATGTGCATAGCTACGGATAATTTCGGGAGTACGTGGGTTCTGCGAACAGTCATCCAGTACAAGTATCTCGAGCTTTGGATAATCACTCGTGATTAGCGACGACAGGCACAACTCCAATGATTTTGTCTCATTGCGGGCTGGAATTGCCACTGTTAGCGAAGGTAGCTGCTTGTCTGTCATGGCTCGAATCTCCTGGGGTGGACGAGTTGTATGAAAGTGGCGAAGTGTCGTCAGCAACAGCCCAACCGCAATCAACAATTGCACGATAAGCACACCATGCCAAAATGCGCTCTGACCCACCGCATTGTGGTGTAATAACCACCAAAATACCAATGTGATACATTCGAATACCAATATAGCGAGCGCAGATCTCCAGGTCACTCGGCGCAGATATTCATCACGAACCCGATTGGCCGCAACACGCGCCAGGTTCACCACTCGATACGCTGCAAAACTGCCCAATAGACCCACCAGGAAGGTTGGCTCAACCACAAATAACCACAGTGCCGATACTCCGACGAGCATCATCCATGTGCGGCCGGTCCAGACATGGAAGCGCCACAGTGGCGGCAACCAGATCATAAGTTCACACACGGCAATCACCGCAAAAATAGACAGTGCCGTTGACATGGCTCTACTATACCGCACATATGTCCGCACGTACTAACCAAACAGAAACTTGACCTCTGGCAATAAACTTGCTAACCTTGACTTGAATAGGCCTACAAATCGTAGGCTCTTTTAGTTTAAACGCATAGAATGAGGAGCGACAGTGGCAGACAAGCAGTCAGAACCTAAGCAGGCTAAACGCCGCTTAAAAACGCCCAGCGAAACGGTTCGCGAACGACAAACAAGTGCCCAGACAAAGGCGGCAAAACCAGCGAGCCGCATTCGTCGATCTTTTGGGTCTTTCGGCAAACCATTCCACAAGCTGGCTAACCTATCTGTGTGGCAATCCAAAGCCTGGAAGCCATTTCGCTTTGTGGGCCACTGGGTAGGATTCGTCCTATGGCCACCGTATTTTCGCAATAGCTTCCGGGAGCTTCGCCTAGTTACCTGGACCGACCGGAGAGAGACGCGACGCTTAACACTTGCGGTACTCGGTTTCGCAGCAGTATTCGGCGCTCTGATTGCTGGACTAGATTTTGGACTAGATAAACTATTTAAAGAGGTACTACTAAAATAATGAGCAACAAACGATACGACGCAAGCAAACAATGGTACGCCATTCACACCTACAGTGGATACGAGGAGAAGGTCGCCGAAAGTATTCGCCAGCGTGCCGAATCTCTCGACATGAAGGATAAGATATTTGAGATTTTGGTTCCCAAGGAAAAACAAATCGAAATCAAGAATGGTAAGCGCAAAGTAGTCGAGAAAAAAATCTTCCAAGGCTACGTACTCGTACTGATGAAATTATCCGAAGATGCCTGGTACATTGTACGTAACACTCCCAGTGTGACTGGCTTTGTCGGGAGCGGTACCGATCCAACACCGGTTGGTCAGGATGAAATTGACAAAATTCAGAAGCGTATGGGCCTCGAGCAACCCAAGCACCACATCGACTTCTCAATTGGTGAGGTAGTCAATATCATTGACGGTCCATTCAAGGGTTTCGACGGTGCTATCAATGAGATAGATGTTGCCAAAGGCAAGCTCAAGGTTCTGGTCAACATGTTCGGGCGCGAAACACCCGTCGAACTCGATGGCCTCCAAGTCAAACGCGTATAGCACCAAGGGTCTGCAGACCGAGGTCTTGGTTACGTCCGTAGCCGACCCATATGGCAATCAGGTAATCTGGACAACAGCTATAAAGTCTGCTATATTTAACAGGTTACGCACTACTTATCTCTGCGAAGCAGAGTCAGAGAATAATAGTAGGAGAACTAGTAGGGGCTTCACCCGAGCGTTCGAAGAAAGGACTTATGTAGTATGGCAAAAGCCGTCAAAGCAAATCTCAAAATGAAAATTAAGGCTGGTCAGGCCAGCGCCGCGCCACCCGTTGGTAGCACCCTCGGTCAGTATGGTGTCAACATGATGGACTTTATTAACCCGTTCAACGACGCGACACGCGACATGCAGGGCCAAATCGTGACCGCACATATTACGGTTTACGATGATCGCAGCATGGACTTTCGGGTCGTCAGCGGTCCGACCGACGATCGCATCCGAGCCGAGTTGGGTATCCAGAAGGGTTCTGGCAAGCCCAACAGCGAAAAGGTCAGCAAGAAGTTGAGTCAGGCTCAGCTGCGCAAAATCGCTGAAGAAAAGGCTGTTGACATGAACGCCAACGATGTCGAAGCCGTCATGAAAATGGTCGCTGGTACTGCTCGTAGCATGGGTGTCGAGATCGAGGCCTAGCCGAGATGGAAACAAACCCCCAACCCGAGGCGAACCAGCCGAATATCGACGAGTATGAGGACCGTGAGGCACGAGCTATCGGCATCGATTTACCGCACAAACGTGCTCCACGTGCCGCTTACTTTGCAAACTTGTTCGCTGACCACGCCGAAAGTTGGGGCGTCGAAGCAGAAGAATCACCCGAGCCTGACAATCAATAAATAATTTGTGGGAGGCTTACGAGAGTGAGCCGCATGCACCACGACAGGAGAACTACGTATGGCAAAAACTAAGGCAAATTTACTCGAGGAAGCAAAAGTTCTCGGACTAAACGTCACCGCCAAGAATACGGTGGCAGAAATACAAGAGGCACTCAATGGGTCTACTCAAAAGCCTGGTCAAGACAGCAGTCCTAGCGAAGCTGAAGCAAAAGAAGTAGCAGCTACCACGAAGGCTGGCAAGCGCAGCCCTAAAGGACTCGAGGAAGCAGAAGCCAAAGCCGAAAAGATCGAGCATCAAAAGCATCGCGACGAAAGCCCCTCCGAGGGAACAGAGTCTAAGCCAAAGCGACCAGTAACGCCAACTCGCTCGCGGCTCGAGCGTCGCAGCAAGAGTTTTCGCAGAGTTGCCGAGCAGATCGAGAAAAACAAAGCATACGAGGTCAAAGAAGCTCTCGACCTCGCCGTCAAGACCAACCCCGTCAAGTTCGATGCAACTGTCGAGTTACACGTCAACCTCAATGTCGATCCGCGCCAAGCCGATCAAAACATCCGTGACAACCTTATCTTACCTTCCGGCACCGGCAAGACTGTCCGTGTCGCCGTCTTTGCCGACGAGAACATCGACAATGCCGATGTCAGCGGTATCGAAACTATCAGCAAGGCACTCGATAAAGGTACTATCGACTTCGATATTCTTATCAGTACCCCGGCCAACATGGCCAAGCTTGGTAAATACGCTCGTTTGCTCGGCCCTCGTGGTCTGATGCCAAACCCCAAGAGTGGCACGGTCACAACTGATGTCCAAAAGGCAATCGCCGAATCAAAGGCTGGCCGCGTCGAATACCGTGTTGATAGCACTGGTATCGTCCACCTCGGTATTGGTAAAGTCAGCTTCGGCACCGACAAGCTCCTGAATAACGCCAATGCCGTGTTTGCCTCCCTACGCAGTAGCAAACCTACCAGCGTCAAAGGTGCGTTCGTGAAGACCATTCACATCACGACCACTATGGGCCCGTCAATTACAGTCGACACTAGCTCGGTCGGCTAGCAATGTCACGATGCTCGCTGCAGACCCGCCTCCACTAGGGGCGGGTCTGCTATATCTGAGTACATTCGTCCATTGCATCAGGCAGTATAGCGACGACACAAGTTAGATTTTGTAGCAAATCAGTAGTAGTTTTTACACTTATCCTTGTGCTGGCACCCATAGCTTGAGTAGAATAAAATAAACACGGAGGGACCTGTGGGAGTATTCAGCAATACGCAAATTCGGCAAGCTATCGACGAAGGACACATTAAGTGCATCCCTTTTGATGATAAGCACGTCAGCCACGCCAGTCTCGACGTGACACTCGGCTACAACTATTATCGAACTGAGCGAACAGGTGACCACCCCACGTATAATCCATTTGATGAAACCGACGTCACACGCTATTTTGGTGAGCCGCTCAAAGCCGTCCGACACAAAGAATGGTGCGATAAAAATGGTGTCGCGCTATTGAAGGGTATTCCGGCTAATCATCCGGTAATTCCACTCCGTCCCGGCGAGCGTATACTTGCCCACACACACGAATTCTTCGGCATTGTGCCGCCTGGCGCCTGCGAGGTCAAGAGCCGCAGCAGTTGGGGTCGCAACGGCATTGCCGTTTGCTTTGACGCTGGCTGGATCGACCCAGGCTATATCAACCGCCTAACTCTCGAGATTTACAACCTCAATCAACACGAAACCATGCTACTGCCCGTTGGCGAGCGTATTGCACAGATTATTTTTCACGAGACTGGCGAGGTTGAAGGGAACTATGGTAGCGGACGTGACGGCGGCTTCAGTGGTAAATACCAGACTGGCACCGACCTGCAGGCACTCATCAAGACCTGGCAGCCCTCCATGATGTTGCCACGCGCCCACAAAGATGTCCGGCACATACCTGAGCCAATCGAGGGTCTATCCGGTGATTAACTGTCCTACAACCGTCAGCATAACGGGTGGGGGAGTACTATGAACAATCAGCCAAACAAGGGCATCTTTATCGCTATCGAGGGCACCGATGGTTCTGGTAAAGGTACGCAGTTCACCAAACTCATCGAGCGCCTTGAGAAAGACGGCTACGATATCGCTACCTTCGACTTTCCGCAGTACGAAGCGCCCTCTAGTTATTTTGTTCGCGAATACCTCAACGGCAAGTATGGTGAAGCTGACGAAGTAGGCCCCTACACCGGCTCACTATTCTTCTCGCTCGATCGTTATGAGGCCGCGGCCAACATCCGTCAGGCACTTGATGAGGGCAAGGTTGTCGTCGCCAATCGCTTTACGGGTAGCAACATGGCACACCAGGGCACCAAGTTTGCCAATGCCGAAGAACGCCGCGGCTATTTCATCTGGCTGGACAATCTCGAATTCCAGATGCTCAAGATTCCGCGACCTGACTATAACTTTGTGCTACGTGTACCGGCCGAAGTCGCCCAGAAACTAGTCGACCAGAAAGAAGCACGCAGTTATACCGACAAGAAGCGTGACATTCACGAAGCTAACCTCAGCCACTTGCAGCGTGCCGTCGGTGTCTACGATGACTTGTGCGACCTCTTCCCCAAGGATTTCACCCGTATCGATTGTGTACGCGGCGATCGCTTACTCGGTATCGATGAGGTTCATAAACTGCTCTGGGAGAAAATCAGCCCCAAACTACCAGAAATACACAAAGGCAAAAACACGGTCGCTGCTGCAGTTGATAAACCTGGCTCCAAAGCTACAATCGTCGATGTTAACCCCTACGTCATCAAGGAGAAAGGCAAGACCAGCATCACGCCAGCAGGCAAAGAATACCTAGCCGGAGCCGTCACAAATTCTAATGGTAACGTGTACGCTTTCAATGACACTCTCAGCCCCATAACCATCGCGGCTGCTATGGCGCGACTGAGCCGCCGCGGCGACGATATGCGCCTAACCATCCTCGACGAATTTGCTCATGCAATGGGCAAGGACGAAAAGTTACTGCAACGCGTCATTACTGCCTATGGTGACGATTCGGTGCAGCAGTTGGTCGGCCTGCACCTGGTAGTCGAGAACGCCAGCAACTTGTTGACCAAGAAACTGGAGTGGGGTCGTTTGGCTACCTATCTTGAGCAATCAACTCGCTACATTTACTTTGACCAGCGCGATAACAACGGCAATTACCGCTACTATGTGCCCGATCACTTCGATGCCACCACCAAAAACAGCTATTGCGAGATCATGGACGCTATTTTCGAGACTTATTCCAGCATGGTGCATGATCTGACCGACTATGTTTCGAGTAACTCCAAAACGCCCCGAGAAGAGCGCGATGCGGCCTGGAAGGGCGCTGTGCGGGCCCAGGCCTGTGATGCAGCCCGAGCAGTCTTACCCACAGCTACGAAGTCGACAGTGGGTATTTTCGCGTCTGGACAGGCCTTAGAAAGTCTGATTATGCACTTACTTAGTGACCGCCTCCCCGAGGCCAAGACCGTTGGCCAGCAGTTGCTCGACGAGGCTCGCAAGGTCGTGCCGACATTCCTAGAGCGCGCTGACAAACCGGAGCGTGGTGGGGCAGCTATTGCGTACCGCGCCAACACCGAAGAAGCCGTCCGAACACTTGCTCAGGAATATCTGCCCGCTCATTACGGCGATGCCAATGACGCAGTTACATTAACCGATATTTGGCCCCGCAACGAAATTGATCTAGTCGCCGACATGATCTACGAACACAGCGATTTACCACTGCAACAGATACGTGAGCAAGTTAGCGCCTGGACATTCGAGCAAAAACTCAACGTTTTTGAGGCTTATATAGGCGAGCGGCTCAATCGTCGCCATCGTCCCGGCCGAGCACTCGAAAAGGCCCACTACAGCTGGGACGTCATGTGCGATTATGGCATTTTCCGCGATTTGCAACGGCATCGTATGGTAGACGATCTGGAGTGGCAACAATTAACGCCACGCTTTGGCTACGAAGTGCCGCAGTTAGTCCAAGACGCCGGACTGACCGACCAATTTGAAGCCTGTTTTGACCTTAGTCTCAAACTATATAGCCTGTTACAGCAGGCTGGGTACCAACTGGAGGCACAATATGCCACGCTACTGGGCCACCGCATGCGCTGGAAAGTCACTTATAACGCTCGCGAGGCTTTCCACTTACACGAGCTGCGCACCAGTCCACAGGGCCACCCTGGCTACCGTAAACTGGTGCTGCAAATGCACGAACAATTAACCCAAAGACATCCGTTAATGGGCGAAGCTATGAAATTCGTTAACACCGGCGAAGACGAAGAACTCACACGCTTAGCCGCCGAGCGCTATACGCAGTTCAAGCTCAATCAGCTATAGATGAGTCATTTCATTCTCAGTCATCAAAGGAGGCTTGGTTCTGGATGGTGTAGTCGATAAGACCGTCAGGGTCATGTAACGAGCGAGTCCGCACTATATCAAAAGCCCACCGACCCATTTGCACTGGGTATGTCGTCACGAGTATGGCAAATTCGGCACCCTTTTGTGCGTAATCGACTATTTCGGTCATCGAATCGCCACTCAGTCGTTGCAGCATTGACTGGCTGGCCTGGTCAATCTCTAGGTCTTTGTCGTCTTGAGTAAGTTTTACGAGCGGCTCCACAAGGTGGCGTGGGCCAGATACTTCACGATCGGTCGTACCTTGCCAATCGGCATCAAACTGGGAGGCCTTCAGTAACATATTCGAGGCGAAGGCAAACATCTCAGTCTTGAGTGGCTTAGGGATTACTTCACAGCAATAGCTCATAATTTGCGCAGCAGCGCCACAGACTCTACGACGCTGTTCTTCAGGCTGTATACCGTCAGCTAGTAACTCCGGGGCAGTAGTAATACTCATGGGTTCGTTTCTCTCAAAAAATATCAAATCCACAACGTATCATACACCTTGTGGGCAAATCAGCAAGCATGAACATCATCAGTAACTTGACAATGTTCGCTACGAGGCGTTAGATAGATAGCATCTTATGGAATTTAACCAAGCGAAGCAGCTTATTCTTATTATTCTCAGCCAACGAGGGCTGTGCTTCACTATGGTTGAAGCCACCGAGCGCTAGCGCTCACCGCACAGCCCTGTAACCCTAAAATGGCTTCAACCGAAGTCATTTTTTATAACTCTCAAGGAGAAGACCTTATGTATTTTTACGAAAACCCTACAAATACGGCAGCACGAGCCTCGAACGGGCTTGAACGATCACGCTGGCGCGATGAGGGTGTTGACCCGGAACTGGTAGCCGACCCGTTTGATGTTGCAGCCGAGGCGCGCCGTTGTGCAGATGAAGCCGAACATCTCACGCAATTATTGCAGGCCGAGCGACCACTGTCAGCGGGCATTGCATACGTCGCTATGCAGCACAGTATGACGCACGAGGAGTACTGAGCCATGCCAGCAAACAGAGGTGACCAACCCGATTGGCAGCCTCGACCAGACTTCATGCCCTACGAACGGCACGGGGCGCATTACACGTTCGTGGAACCTGAGACCCAAGACGAAATCCGCGGTTGGCTGGAGAACATTGGTGCTTCAGCGCTCGCTGTCGCAAATCAATTCGTGGATCCAACAGTCGTAGCCGAGATATATGACGATATGGCCGTACGAATATACGAAGACGTTAGCGGCGACTATCTACCACTTGGCATAGCCGTACTGCGGCAGCAATACCGCGAGATGGGCCTAAACCAGTTTTGCTACCAGCAACACGAAGATGGCACAATCGAGACGAAGGCCAGTTGACCCCCGTTGAGAAATCAAGTATACTCGTACCTAAGTTGCCAAAGACAGTAGCGGCCCCCAAAAAGGCTTAAGAATGCTACCGAGGTACAAACCACTCCTAGCGGAGCGTTTGAACATCTTTGGAAACAGAGATGTTTTTGTTTGGCAACAGATACGAAACTGGTCGATGTTCGTACCGCATATTCCAAATAATTTGGAGAAATTACACATATGGCACTAACCAAGCAAGAAAAAAGTGACGTTATCGCTGGAATCGGCGAATTGCTCAAGGAGTCTAAGATGACCGTTGTTGCCAAATATCAAGGCACAACCGTCAAGGCCCTGCAGCAGCTTCGCCGCGATTCACGCGACAACGGCACCAAGGTTAAAGTGGTCAAGAACCGTTTGGTCATCCAGGCGCTCAAAGGTATCGACGCATTCAAAGACATCGACACTGCTGACTTCCAGGGTATGCTTCTCTACGCTTTCAACAGCGAAGACGAAGTTGCACCAGCACAGATCTTGGCTCAATTTGCGAAGGCTAATCCAACTATCGAGTTCGTGGGCGCCATCTCCGCAGAGGGTAAACTCCTAAGCGCTGATGAAGTCAAAGCTCTGGCAACCCTGCCAAGCAAGGACCAGCTCATTGCTCAGGTTGTGGCAACACTGTTGTCACCGCTACACGACGTTACCAACGCGCTGTCTGGCAACCTGCACGCACTACTCGATGGTGTTGAAGCAAAAGCAACCGCATAACAATTATTTAAGGAGAATCACATGGCTGATATTAAAAAATTGGCAGAAGAGCTCACTAAGCTAACTGTCCTCGAAGTAAACGAACTGAAGACTGTCCTCAAGGACGAATACGGCATTGAGCCAGCTGCTGCAGCTGTCGCTGTTGCCGGCCCAGCTGCTGGCGGCGATGCCGCTGCTGCTGACGAAAAGTCTGAGTACGATGTCGTCCTGAAGGACGCTGGTGCTCAGAAAGTCGCTGTCATCAAAGCTGTCAAGGACATCACTGGCCTTGGTCTTGGTGAAGCAAAGGCTATCGTCGATGGTGCCCCTAAGACTGTCGTCGAGAAGGCTGCCAAAGAAGACGCTGAAGCGCACAAGAAGGCTCTCGAAGCCGCTGGTGCAACTGTCGAACTCGCGTAGTAATCGCAGTTGACCCTAAAATGCCGCCTATCATGGGCGGCATTTTATTTTCGTATACTCCATGCCACTATACGTGTATAACCGACCGGTGTCAGCAACAATCCAGTGAGACGTAAACGATCACGAAGACAGCAGAGGTTCGCGCACCAAGCACGTAATATATTCAGAATTAGATCCCAGAATATAGTCTCCAGGACGATTCGGGTACGTACGGGTACGGGTCAAAAGGGCTCAACTAATTATCCACAGGTTTCGTAGATTTTTTTGACACGCACAATCTGACATGGTAGGGTAAAGCCAGAAGTATGCCTTGAGAGCACTACTGGAGTAGAAACAAACGAGAAACAACCACTATGGCAGATATACCCGAAAAACAAATTAAACGCCTACGGGCTCTGATACAAGAGGCTGAAACAAACCTTGCTGCAGCGACTGAACTGCTGGTGAGTATTGTTGGTGACGACGAGAGAGTTGCGCCAGTTGCTCGCGAAGACACGCTTGGTAAAATTATCGAGGGTGTATTCGACGGTCAGAACATGGTCGGGTCAGATGGCAAGATGTACCCCGTGCCCGCTAACTACGCCAGCAAATCTAAACTCGTACAGGGTGATATCCTCAAACTGACTATTGCCGACGACGGCGCATTTTTATACAAGCAGATTGGGCCCGTACCTCGCAAACAGATTGTAGGCGCATTGATCCTCGAGAACGGCCACTATTTTGTCGACACCGGTGCAAAGAAGCTCCGTGTACTACTAGCAAGTGTGACGTACTTCAAGGCGAAGCCTGGTGATCAAGTGAGTGTCAACGTTCCCGAAGACGATGCTAACGCCGAGTGGGCCGCCCTCGAAGCTGCCCTGTAGCGTAAAGTAAACCCCGATTATTCCTCCTTTATACTAAGACAAAGCAGGGGGGCAGTCTACGGCGGCCCGACCAAGGTGACAACGCTGGATGTATGATCCAAATCGAGGACTTGCGCTAGAATAGTACATAGATATGGCCAAACTTTATTTCCGTTACAGCGCAATGAACAGCGGCAAGAGCACGGCGCTATTGCAAGCCGCCTTCAATTACGAAGAGCGGGGCATGAAAGTCGTGATCGTCAAACCTGCCATCGATCGCAAGGGCGACGACAAGGTAGTCTCGCGACTGGGTGTCAGTCGTACTGCAGATATATTGGTGGCTCCCGCGGATGACATCGGACAGCTCCTTGGTGATATTTCGAATATCCATTGCGTGCTCGTTGATGAAGCTCAGTTTTTGCAGCCAGCTCAGGTCGACGAGTTGTTCTGGTTTGCGGTCAATAGTGGTGTACCGGTCATGGCGTACGGACTACGCACCGACTTCTCAACCGTGGGATTCCCAGGTGCCAGCCGGTTGCTCGAAATGGCACACGAATTGCAAGAGCTCAAAACCATCTGTCGGTGTGGTAAAAAAGCCATGCTCAACGGCCGTAAGATCAACGGCCAGTTTGTGTTTAGTGGCGAACAAGTAGCCATCGATGGCCATAACAGTGTGGAATACGAATCCCTCTGTGGTGCTTGCTATCAACGATTCAAGGATGCACCGGGGCGCACGGCTTAGCAGTTTTTACAGCAGCATTTTGACATATAGCCGAGTATAATAACCTTGAATGGGGCAGGCATTATATCGGAAATATCGGTCCAAGAGCTTGGCAGAGATTATCGGCCAAGAACACATAACCGAAACATTGACACAGGCACTGAAAAGCGGTCGGATTAGTCATGCCTATTTATTTACAGGGCCACGGGGTGTCGGCAAAACCAGTATTGCGCGCATTTTAGCCCACGAAATCAATGGTCTGCCGTACAACCACGAAGACAATCACATCGATATTATCGAGATTGATGCCGCTAGCAACCGGGGCATTGACGAGATTCGTGACCTGCGCGAGAAAGTCTATATGGCACCTGTTTCGGCCAAGTACAAGGTGTACATCATTGATGAGGTTCATATGCTGACCACTCAGGCCTTCAATGCGCTGTTAAAGACACTCGAGGAGCCACCAGAGCACGTGGTATTCATCTTGGCCACTACCGAAGCCCATAAGCTGCCCGAGACCATCATCAGCCGCACCCAGCGTCACATTTTTCGACCAGTCGACCAACAAAAGGTTGTTGAACACTTGCGCAGCATTGCTAAAACAGAGAAGCTCGATATCGATGACGCGGCACTTGAGCTATTTGCGGCCCATGGCGAAGGCAGTTTCCGCGACAGCATCAGCCTACTCGACCAAGCAAGCGGACTCGGCAAAGTTACAGCAGACGTGGCCCAGACGATGCTCGGCGTGCCGCCGCAGGAAGCCATCGCAGCGCTCCTAGCCGCCGTAACGGACGCTGACAGTGCACAAGTTATCGCTCAGCTCGAGAGCCTCTCGGTGCAAGGCTTCCAGGCTACTGCCGTCGCCAAACGTCTGGGAGCGACAGTCCGCAACGAGTTTTTGAGTCAGACAGGTAGCCTCTTGGCCACTCAACAATTGACTCTGATGCGCTCGCTGATACCAGTTCCGGCGGCAGCCGACCCGACGCGACTACTCGAAATTGTCTTGTTCGAGGCAATGCCACGTACCGATGCCGTACGCACCGTGACAGCCCCGCCAACCCCTAAGCCAAAGGACAAGCCACCCGTTGCCACAAGTACCCCTCTCGCACCTAAAGCACCACCCAAGACACCACCTGAACCAGCAAAGTCGCCAATAGTCGAAGTAGCCGACAAGATCATACCGGCTGAAAAGGAGGCTGACACCATCACGGCCACCGGTGAGCCTCTCGACCCCAACACCTGGCCCAAGGTCCTCGACGCACTCAAGAAGCAATACAACACACTGTACGGCGTCATGCGCATGGCGGTGCCGGAATTTGAAGGCGATAAGCTAACCTTGCGTTTCCGGTTTGCCTTCCATCAAAAGCGCATGAACGAAACCAAGCACCGACAAATCGTTATCGATATCATCAAAGATATAACAGGGCAGATACCACATATTGAGTGCGTCCACGACACCGCTGCTACACTGGCTAGTGAACCGATTGGAGCAGCCGAGCCAGCAGTCCCAGAACCTGCCGTCAGCATGCCTTCTAGCTCACTTTCAGCCATTAGCAATATCTTCGGTGGCGGCGAGCTGCTAGAATCGTAAGAGCAAGCAGAGGGAGTAGCGTGGAACCGACAACTAAAATTCAGCCACAGAACACCGACGCCGAGGCCAGTCTACTCGGTGCTATCCTCATCGATAGCGACGCCATCGTCAAGATTGCCGATCAGATTATTCCTGCTGACTTTTTTGACACCAAGCACCAACGTATCTACGAAGCCGCCTCGCAGTTATATGAGAAGCGTAGCCCTATCGATGTGCTCACCCTTGCTGATCAACTCAAAAATAATGGGTATCTCGACCTCGTCGGTGGCCCAGGCTACTTAACGGAACTCACCAATTTCGTACCGACTGCCGCTCACGCCGAACAATACGCCGACATCGTCGGTCAGAAAGCATTGCGTCGTCGGATGATGGCCGCTGCCCAGGACATTGCCGCCACTAGCGGCAATGAGGCCAAGAGTATTAAGGAAGTGATTGAGGAAGCCGAAACGCGCCTATTCGAGGTTAGCCAGCAACACGTCAAGCAAAACGTCGTCAGCCTGGAGGCTATCTTAGCCGAAAGCTTTGAGCGCCTGGATGACTTGCACAAAGACAAGAAAAAGATCCGTGGTATCCCAACTGGATTCAGGGATATGGACAACTTGCTGGCGGGCCTGCAGCGCAGCGATCTGTTTGTGTTGGCCGCCCGGCCGTCGATGGGCAAGACCGCATTTGCCCTCAATTTGGCCCACAATGTGGCTGTGCAATCCAAAGAGCCGGTATTGCTGTTCAGTCTCGAGATGAGTAAAGAACAGCTGGTTGACCGACTGCTGGCCATGGAGTCAGGTGTTGATGCCTGGGCGCTACGTACCGGCAACCTCACCGATAGCGATTTTGAGAAGATCGGTCAGGCCATGGGTACGCTGTCGGAAGCGCCAATATTTATCGATGACACCCCGGGTATCACCGTCAGTGACATGCGTACCAAGGCCCGCCGCGAAGCGCACCAGCGCCCGCTCGGTTTGGTCATCGTGGATTATCTGCAGCTGATGAGCGGCGGTAGCCGGTACAGTGATCAAGGTAATCGCGTCCAAGAGATCTCTGAAATCTCTCGAGGGCTCAAAGGCGTCGCCCGCGAACTAAACGTGCCGTTGATTGCCCTCAGCCAGCTCAGCCGCTCAGTCGAAAGTCGTAGTCCGCAAATTCCACAGCTGGCCGACCTCCGCGAGTCCGGCTCCATCGAGCAGGATGCCGATGTGGTGGCATTTATTTACCGCGAGGAATACTACAACCCCGATACCGATCGTAAAAAACTGACCGATATCCTAGTCAAAAAACACCGCAATGGCCCAACCGGTGGTGTCGAGCTATACTTTGACAACGAGAAACAGCGTTTCCGCTCAGTTGATAAGCGGCGCGGCGGCGATCCGTTCACCGGCTAGTGTGTCAATAACAGCATAAGCAGCTATACTGATGATAGTCCAGAGGATATACCGAAGCATGAAGAGGTTAGTCAAGTTCAAAAAACGAGTCCGAGCGGCAGGCCCTTACGCCGCGGGTCTGCTATTGTTTGCCCTGCTATTTTGGACGCGCCTTGGCAGTCTGACCCACGACAAACTGAGTCCGACTGAGGCTGCGGCCATAGCCGATAGCCAATCGCTCGGTACCGTTGCGCACACGCCACTATTTTTACCCATTAACCTCGTGAGATGGCTCATCGGTGCCGTCCTGCCTCACTCGGCCGCCACACTACGACTCAGTAGCACACTTTTTGCTCTCATGGCGATTGTGGGGCTCGCCTACGCGTTACGACGCTGGTACGGCCAGCGCACGGCTATATTCGGGATTACCTTATTCGCGAGCAGCGCCTGGGTGCTCCACATGGGGCGATTGGCCGATTATGACATCGCCTACCTGTGGGCGTTACCTATGTTGGTCATGGCACACGTCACTCTTCACGAGAAGCCCACCAGTAGTCGACGACTCGCGTTGTGGCTGACCGTGCAGATTGCCGTACTCTACATACCTGGCATGGTGTGGTTCGTAATACTGAACACGTTTTGGCAGCGCCGTACACTCAGGGAGGCGTTTCGGGTTTTTCGACGACCACTCGCGGCAACTAGTCTCGTGTTGCTGGGCCTTATAGGCCTAATACCATTCGTATGGGGGGTGCTCAAGAATCCAACCGAAACATATTTGCTAACCTGGCTTGGATTGCCGGTTCACATGCCGGGGTTGCACGATATTATTGGGCGCTTGGGCTATAGCATACTGTTTATCATCGTCCGGACACCAGCCGACCCAGCGCACTGGCTCGGACATTTGCCGCTACTAGGGGCACTTGCGGCGGTTTGTTTCGTGGCAGGATGTTTGTTTTACGCAAAGCACTTGCATGCCGATCGGACAAAACTATTGTTGAGTAATT
This sequence comes from uncultured Candidatus Saccharibacteria bacterium, assembly GCA_964426605.1. Lineage (GTDB taxonomy): Bacteria > Patescibacteriota > Saccharimonadia > Saccharimonadales > UBA4665 > JAGQNT01. Next base: position 397,259 of record CAYRQK010000001.1, read on the forward strand.
ACCTCCTGGGTGCCATTCTGGTGGCACTAGGCGGAGCGGTTACTCGCAGTGTCATCGTACCCATCATATACACAGTGGCCGCCGGTGGCGTGGCTTACTTGCTCCACCCGTGGCTCAGGCTATTCCCGCGCAATATCTTGGCTCGACATGTCGGTATCAGTCTGGTCTGTGTCGCTATCGGGCTGGCGTGCATATATAATCTTCGACACTACTTCGTGGCCTGGCCGCTTAGCCCAGACACAACCGCTGCCTTTACGACGCCAGTACTTAAGCAATAACCAGATATTTGCTACAATATGCATACGAAAGAGGAGAATACTCACATGGGTAAGTTTGACCAAGCAAAAATGCTACTACAGGTAAAGAAAATTCAGAAAGAACTGCAAAAGCAGATTATTACGGTTGAGCAAGGTGATGGTGCCGTGCGCGTTGAGATTAGTGGTGAACAAAAGATCAAGAAGATTCACATCGATCCCGAGTACGTCGACACCGACGACATCGGTCAGTTAGAGCGTTGGATAGAAGACGCCGTCAAGGAAGCCATTCAGGAAAGTCAGCGTATTGCCGCCGAGAAGATGCAGCCAATGATGGGCGCATTGAGTAGCCTCGGACTGTAAGACTGTATTTCCATGCAATTATTGCCACCAGCTCTCAAGGACCTTATTGAAGCCCTTGGTGTATTGCCAGGGGTGGGTTCGCGTACCGCCGAACGTTACGCGTATTATTTGCTGAAGCGCGACCCATCTAAGGCATCACAGCTAGCCGAAGCGCTGACGCAGCTACACAGTGGCATCAAGCTATGCCCTAAGACTTTTGCGTTGATTGACGCCAGCGAGGATATCTCGCCCCTATACACTGACTCACGGCGCGATAAAACACTGATTGCCATCGTGGCTGAGCCACTTGATATCGTGTCGCTCGAGAAGACTAATGGCTTTCACGGCACATACCATGTGCTGGGCGGCTTAGTATCGCCAATTGACGGTATCGGGCCTGAGCAACTACATATTGCCGAACTGCTGCAGCGCATCGACGAAGATAAAGTACAGGAGATCATCTTAGCCACCAATGCCAGCGTCGAGGGCGAATCGACCGCACTGTACATTCAACAGCAAATTGGCGACCGTCCGGTCAGGATTTCACGCCTAGCTCGCGGCCTACCGGTTGGGGTCGACCTGGAATATGCCGATCAAATTACCCTCAGCCGCGCCCTCGAAGGCAGGCAAACACTATGAAACTGGTAAAATAAGTGTGATGCAAGATAAAATTAAAGATCTGGTCAATGACGCACATAAGATTGTCGTGGTGCAGGCCGATAATCCGGATGCGGACAGTCTGGGCAGCGCACTGGCGCTGGAGCATATACTGGGCGATCTGGGCAAAGATGTACAGCTATACTGCGGGGTCGATATGCCGACCTATCTGCGACACATGTCGGGCTGGGGCCGCGTACAAAAGGATTTGCCGAAGCAATTTGACCTGAGTATCATCGTGGATGCCAGCACCTATACACTACTCGAGCAGCTCGAGAAGACCGGGCAGCTGGCCTGGCTCAAGACCAAGCCATGTGTTGTGCTCGATCACCACGCCATGGTCGAGAAGCCGATAGATTTTGCCAAAGTCATGCTAGTGAATCCCGAGGTCGCATCAGCAGGCGAGTTGATATTCCACCTGGCCAACGCCAACGGCTGGAAGGTAAACGTCGAAGCCGCCGAGCATATCATGAGTTCCATCTTGGGCGACACGCAGGGCTTAACCAATGGCCTGACGGCTGCCAGCACCTATCGCACCATGGCCGACCTGTACGAGCTCGGAGCTGACCGTCCTAAGTTAGAAGAGCTCCGCCGCAATGCTAGTAAGATGGTACCGATTATTTACAAGTACAAAGGCGAGCTCATTCGGCGCACCGAGCTGGTAGCTGACGGCCATATTGCCTACGTGACAGTGCCGCAAACCGAGATTAACGAGTATAGCCCGCTATACAACCCAGCAGCACTGGTGCAATTCGACATGCTGCAGATTAGTGATGTGCAACTAGGTATCGTTTTCAAGACCTACGATGATGGTCACGTCACGGCAGCACTGCGTGCCAACCACGGTTCGCCAATCGCTGGTAAACTAGCTGAGCATATGGGCGGTGGTGGACACAATTATGCCGCCGGCTTCAAGGTGACTGATGGTCGCCCCTTTGCCGAGGTACAATCCGACTGTATAGCATACGCCACGCAGCTATTGAATAATCTCGTACAGGAACAAACCGCATGAAACTATACAACACACTGACTCGGGAAATCGAAGACATCAAACCGCTGAACGCACCGGAAGTCACGGTGTATACTTGCGGGCCGACGGTATACGACTATCCACATGTTGGGAATTGGTTCACTTTCATTCGCTATGACGTGCTGATTCGCGCACTCAGGGCAAACGGTCTAAAACCCAAGTGGGTAATGAACATCACCGATGTCGGCCACCTGGTGTCTGACGCCGATGATGGTGAAGATAAATTAGAGAAGGGCGCCAGGCGCGAAGGCAAAACCGCTTGGGACGTGGCCAAGCGGTACGGCAACTACTTTGTGGCAGGCTTGGGCCGTCTGCATATCAGCCAGCCAGACTTTCTACCAAAAGCCACTGACCACATCCAGGAACAGATCGAGCTCGTCAAAACACTCGAAGCCAAGGGCTACACCTACACCATCCAGGATGGGGTATATTACGACACCAGCAAGTTCCCGGGCTACGCCCACTTTGCCAAACTCGACTTGGACGATTTGCAGGCCGGTGCTCGAGTGGAGCACAATCCTGAAAAGCGTAACATCAGCGACTTTGCCCTGTGGAAACTAACACCCGCGGGTATTAACCGTGACATGGAGTGGGACAGCCCGTGGGGCAAAGGCTTCCCCGGCTGGCACTTGGAATGTTCGGCCATGAGTATGAAGTACCTAGGCGAGACCATAGACATTCATTCTGGTGGCATCGACCACGTGCCAGTACACCATACCAACGAGATCGCCCAATCCGAAGCCGCCACTGGTAAACGCTTTGCCAATTACTGGATGCATACCAATCACATCTCCGTAAACGGCGAGAAGATATCCAAATCACTCGGCAATGGCATCACTCTTGAGGATATTGAAGCCAAGGGTTTTAGTCTGGAGGCATTTCGGTTGCACGTACTCGAAAGCCACTACCGCAGTCAGAGTAAGTTTAGCTGGGAAAGCCTACAAGCTGCCCAAAATCGTTTGAATGACCTCAAAGCCATGGCAGCACTACAGTGGCAGACTGTGCCAACAGTACACGATCAAACGACGTTTACGTACAGTGATGTCGGTAATGAGATTGCCCGAATATTGAGCGAAGATCTACACACCGAGACGGCACTAGCACTCTTAAGCGAGTTAACGAAGCAAGTACTGATGATCGGCGTTGCTAATCGTGAAAAGGACGAGTTTGTGGCCATGTTGCAGGCTATCGATGCGCTACTTGGCACTCAACTAGGCAACATCCGGGACATTAGTGGCGAGCACAAGCAGCTCGTTGCTCAGCGACAACGATCACGCGAAATCAACGATTGGGCCAAAGCCGATGAGTATCGAGACCAACTAGTGGCTGCCGACATCGGCTTACGTGACGGCAGTGATGGTACTACGACGTGGTTTCCGCTTGCCTGATTTCGTGCTTGATTTCTGGACTATCGATAAGTTTGCGATTACGAAGCTGGTCGAGAATAAGTATACGTATACAACCTGCTATCGGAATGGCCACTAGACCACCGAATAGGCCGCTAAAGCTGACGCCCACTACCACCGAAGCAAACACCAGCAGTGGTGACATATTGGTCGAATTAGCCTGCAAACGCGGTTGAATAAGGTAGTTTTCTATTTGTTGATACAAAATATAGTAGGCCAAGATACCAAGCGCCGACAGCGGAGACGTAAATAATGCAACTATCGTCACAATCACAGCACCAATAGTGTGGCCGATCATCGGGATTAAGCCGCAAATAAACACGACACCTAGCAAAGCAACCGGGTAACTGACACCAAATATCAATAGCCCTGGCAGTAGCATACAGGCCGCAATGGCTGCTAGTAGCACTTGGCCATTGACGTAGCCCCGGATAACCCGGTACATGTCGTGCAACACATCTTTAGTTTCTTTCCGTTTTCGCCGAGGCGTCAGCTCAATGCCGAACTTAATCCACCGAGGGCCTTCCACGAGCATCATAAACGTCAGGGCCAAAATTGTAAGCACCGAAAAAATGCTACTCCCAACCTTCGAAACCGTGGAGACGGCTGATCCACTCACATTACCTAGATGGCTTGATAGCTCTTTTGAGAACTTCGTAACCTGTGGTTCCAAATGATAGCGCTTAATAAAGTGGCCGAGATCACTGTTCTCATCTCGAGTCTCGCGCACAATCCTCGGCGCCGAATCGATTAATGAACGAGTCTGTCGCACAACAGGCGGGATAAGGCTGGCAATGAATGCGCTCAACACCAGTACAACAAGTATGAACGACACAGTAGTGGCAAAAGCACGGTTACCACGCAGTTTACCGGGTACCTTGCGAGCCACCCAACTGACAGGTGCGTTGAGTGCTAGAGCAAAAAATATAGAAGTGAATACTAGTAACAGGGCGTGCGCTGCCATCTGTAGTGCCTTAAGTGCGATAACGGTGGCTATAATAATAAAGATAACTTTGACAACAGTACGGGCGCTGATGGTAAGGGAAACTTCGTCAGGGATGTCTTTGACTGCCATATACGCTCTATTATTGCACCTTCTTGGCGGTTAACAAACTTTGATACAGCATCACGAGCTCCGCGCCTACCGCTGCCACGTCATACTGCTTGGTATGTTGCGCGCCATTGGCCGCCACTTGAGCACGGAGTGTTTGGTCCTGCATGTACTGCATGAGCTTTTCGGCCAGTCGAGTATCATCGAGTGGATCAAATAACTGATCTGTTTCAGCCACAACACTGCGGTAACCCGGGTTGTCACCAGCCAGTACGGCAGCCTTGCCTGAAGCCATGGCCTCGATTAGTACGATGCCAAAGCTCTCACCGGCACTACTCGGGAATAGTGCGATATCGGCACTAGCGTAGTAACGCGGCTTGTCATCTTCGCTCACGAAGCCAGCAAACTCGACCACGTCTTGCAAACCATGATCACGCATATACGTCTCGAGCTGAGCTTGTAACGGGCCCCGGCCACAAATAACCAATCGGAATGGTGGCAGTGATGCACGATCTATCTGGGCAAGTGCTTTCAGCAAAATATCACATCCTTTTCGCTGTACTAAACGTCCCAAAAACAACAGCTGAAGTCTATCATCACGCTCGAACGGTTCGGCGCCAGCAAAGCGCGGCACGTCGATGACATTGGGTAATACTTGGGCCTCGAGGCCAAAACTCCACTTCTCGAAATCAGCTGCTGCTTGTGAAACTGCCAACATTTTATCGAAGCGCTTGAGCGACGGTCGCAGCCATAACCCAAGCAAACGATTGCTCCAACGGGCCAACGACCCATACGGCAAAATATGGAACGTACCGACAATGACAGTGCTGGGATCGGCAGCCATGACGAGTCGCTGCGCCATCAAGGGATGATGCGGTGTCTGCACATGTAGCACATCAAAATGCTCGTTTTGTATAAAAGCCCGCAATTTACGCTTACTGGTCGGGTACGGAATAGTGGTGCGATTACCGTTGAACGTCACACTCATATTGCGCGACAAGCTGTGGATATTTGGCAAGTCACGCTTTTCGGTCTGACCGACTAAATAGTGCACATCATGACCTTGACCGCGCAGCCACTCGCCAAGTGTAACGACATACTGTTGGACACCATCGGTAGGGTCAAGTGACGTATCGAGTACAAAACCTATCTTGAGCGGTACGTGTGTCGTCTTAGGTTTTGGCATAAGCGGCCTCAATAATATCGGCGTGCTGTACCATGGCGCTCTTATACAAATCTTCGTATTGGTCAACCACCTTTGGATAGCCGAACTGCTTCACATAGTCTTGAGCCCAATCCTGCCAGACCTTGCGTAGCGGTTCGTCGTAGAGTAATAGCTGTAGTCGGCGAGCCATCTCGACGCTATCGTGCGGATTGACAAGCGACAGTGCGCCAGTGTCTTGCATGACGCTGGCGTACCCAGAGTTGTCGCCGGCCACCGTCACGACGCCGCAGGCCATAGCCTCTAGCAGTACGATGCCGAAACTCTCGCCATAAATGGCTGGTGCGCAGAATAAATCAGCTGTATTCAGCAGCTCCACTTTGGTTTCGTCACTGACATACCCCAAAAATGTAACGTTTGGCAAATGCAGGTCTGTAACCATTTGTTCCATTTTCTCACGGTCTGGGCCGTCGCCAGCAACCACCAGTGAGACATTCTCTTGATCTTGTGTAAGTAGCTGGTAAGCGCGCAATAAATACTTGAGACCCTTGCGCCGCTCTAACCGACCAACAAACAATATCGTTTTCGCCGCATCAGTCCGAGTGGAAGCAACTCTGCGATAGCGTTTCAGATTGATGCCATTAGGAATAATGGTAATCGGTTGCGTCGTCAGACTGCCCACATACTCTGCGGCAGCATCGGATACCGCCGTCAGCTGATGTAAGTACTTGAGCTCAGACTTGGTGTAGGGCGTCACCACTCTAATAATGGTGCGACTCATGATAGTTTCAGGAATTTTGGCATGGAACGTACCGATGTTGATGCACTTGCTACGGGTCAGGATCTGCCGACTCAATATCGGTTGCCACGGTTCGTGAAAGTGCAAAATATCGAATTTTTCAACTTCGAGCATTTGTTCGATAGCTTCATTATCAATACTCGCCGAAACCTGCGAAGTCGTGCCCATGGGTGAGCGAAAATCATTGCCAGAACCTAAAAACAACAAGCCGTCGGTGTCGACATCGGAAATATCTCGAGGCTGCGGAGTAATGATCTTGACATCGTGACCACGCTTGACAAGCTCTGTACGCATAGCCCGAACTATTTCTTGGACACCACCACCGCGTGCCATACTATACGGGCAAACTAGTCCGATCTTCATATTAGTTTTCATTATACAGTATCTTGGCCAGGGGCCACTACGAACGGCGCAATACTCGGCGCAATGCCGGTGGCACCATGATAGCCAAACCCTTTTTGTCGGCCACGATGCTCGGTGTATGAGCCTTGGTATTCATAAGCGCCTGGTGATAGTCGTTGTAGACCACGCGCATATGCTGCTCTACGACACTGTTGTTGAAGTAATGATCACCCTTAGATGCTACGTGCCACAATGGCAAATCAATAAGACGCGTGCAGTTATCAAGGTTCAAAAACTCACTGGTTGTCCGCCAATGAGTCGAGACGTCATTGCGCTGCCACAACGCAACCTCGAAATCCATCATAACGTCGAATTCTTCCGGATCCATCTCGATAAACCGACGCTTACCGGCCGGCAAGCGTACATATATGTTTCGGATTACGAAACGGTTGAGCCCCCCATAGCGGATACAGAAGGCGACAAGTGGCAGCGACATAATTCTGGTCACACGACCATAAAACCGACGGCGCCATGGCTTGAAATGAAAATCATCGCGGTGCATAAAACCGACCATACTAACGACCAGATCAACTTTTTTGGCAAGTTCTGGATAGCGCTGTAGCATACGAGTTACGACCACAAAGCCAAACGAGATACCAATGATGGTAATGCGACGACGCTTGTAACGCAGTCGTACAAAGGCAGCTAGGTAGTCTGCATACTTGTCGATAGTCGGTTTAACGCCAATCTTTCCAAAGCCATCCATACCACCAAATCCAGGCAAATCCGGCATAGTAACCGTCCCGAAATCATGCAAGTTTTCCACCAAACCCCACCACCGCTCCAGTAGGGCGTGGTGACCGTAGACGAGCAGTATTTCACGGCCACCAGGCTGCGTGGCTGGCATGTGCAGCATGCGGCCAGACAGACCGTTCATGTTAAGCGGTTGAATATAATCTGAAGGCTGTGTACGTTGTGAGGTCATGTGATGAGAGGATCTGCTTTTATTTTTGCTATGCGATCATCGGCGAGCAGAGTGCCGATGGTATACTTATGTACATATCTATGAACCATCCTACCACGCCACAACGACAGAAAAAAATCTATGGTCTCGTCAGCATACTGCTCATCATAATCGGTGTAATGCTGTTGTGGCCGCACCACAAGGCCGTACCGCATAACTCGACTACGGCTCAACCCATGCAGCAACAGACACAGGTTCAGACACCCAACTTTAATAAATCCGCCCATTCGCTAACAGATCCGGCCAGCATATGGGTTGTTGCCAACAAGCAGCACCAGTTACACCCAGTTACCTACGTGCCGTCTCTCGTGGTGCCTACCGTGAAGCTAAAGGGAAGTACCAGTGCCGAAAATATGCACGTATCGAGTGTCATGGCGCCACACTTGGAGCAATTATTTGCGGCCGCCCAAGCTGCTGGTGTACCGCTGGAACTGAGTAGCGGTTACCGCTCGTACAATTATCAAGTCCGTGTGTATGGTGGCGAGGTCAAGACCTACGGCCAGGCAAAAGCCGACAGCGAAAGCGCCCGCCCGGGCTTCAGCGAGCATCAAACGGGACTAGCTAGTGATGTCGCACCAGCCGATGGCACCTGCGACCTCAGCCAGTGCTTTGGTACCACGCCAGCTGGTCAGTGGCTTGCAGCACATGCCTACGAATACGGCTTTATAGTCCGCTACCCACAGGGAAAGGAAAGTGTCACCGGCTACGAATACGAGCCATGGCACATCAGATACGTCGGCACTGACTTGTCACAAGAAATGCACAGGCAAGGTATCCAAACTCTCGAGGAATTCTTCAACATATCTGGTGGCACCAACTACAACTAGGCAATGGTGGCTAATGTGTATGACTCATCAAACCCAGATACACCCACCGCAGATAACGGCTTAAATATTCAACTTCATCAGTAACAAAAAGCCGGTCTTTCGACCGACTCTTAGTTTGGCTAGGGCGGAGGGATTCGAACCCCCGAATGCCAGTACCAAAAACTGGTGCCTTACCACTTGGCGACGCCCTAATACTAACCTCGGAGATTATACAAAAAATATGAGCTGAGCGCCAGCGCCAGGCACATCATCGTTGTTAGAAATCTCACATCATCACTACTGTATACTTTAAGTAGATAAGGTTGATACTGCACACTCATGAAGCACTATAGGACATACAAGCTATTCGTACTTTTCGTACTCCTGTACATGCTGATTATTCTGATCACGCCACCCAATCCAGCGACGGTATCCTTGTATCACCTGAGTGACACAGCGTACAGAGTCCTGTTACTGGCAACAACCGGGCTACCAGCATTCCTGACGTGGCTTGCCGCGTTTTACGGCTATGCGCAACTGGAGCAGTATTCAAAGCTCATCAAAGACAGTAAAGAGGGCATGGCATTTGATAAATTAACCAAAGGCAGCCGCTGGATCGCGTATTACTTGCCTGTTGTATCTACTACCGCATTGCTACTGAGCGGCATCGCCAACAGCGCACCCGAGTTTCGCGGACCAGGACAGGTCATAGGCAACTACCTCGCTGTACTCATTACGCTCATTGCCATGGGCGCCTTTGGTTCCGGGGCTCGGCAGCTAGCTGACAGCACCAAAGCCCGCCCAACTCAGTACAAAATACGGATAATGGCATTGGCAGCCATTACCATCAGTGTCCTGTACTGCTATTTCGTGATTACAGAGAGCCTCCACGGCCGTACCAACTACTATTTGCCACTTGGCTGGCTATTACCCACTATTGTAATCCCTTTCTTCTTCGCCTGGTTCATGGGCCTGTTGGCAGTACTCGACCTAAATGCATATGGTAATAAGGTTAAGGGGCTGCTGTACCAGAAGGCATTAAGAGGCTTGTCGGGCGGCATATTAATCGTCATACTAGCCGCAATCGCAGTCCAGTACGTAAGCTCGGCCAGCCCCCAACAGAATCATCTCGTGCTCGGTGGAGTTTTGGTAGTACGCTATATACTCTATGGATTCTTGGCGCTTGGGTTCGCGGTCATAGGTACCAGTGCGAAAAAATTACAGCGAATTGAGAAGATATAACTCAGACTAATCACTATGGCTAGCACTATTATCTACTCAAAAGTTGTCGAAACCACGCACGTTTATCTCGGTCCCGCCGCCGACCGTTTTATAGCACGCCAAGTACAAAATCACCTGCACAAACGGCCCGAACAGCTTACCAAGGCCGATTTACACAAACTAATTGACTGGATCCAAATAGCAGTGTCTCTGTTGACCGAGGACAGCGACATCATCGAAGATTATATCCACGAGTTGCGTAGTCTAGCCAACGAGAAAACTAACAATCCAAAAGGGAACTAGCGTGGCCCAGGACTCAGGCAATACTCATGCACGACGGGCAGCATCCAGCGATACAGCCGGCATTATCGCCCAGAGTGATGCACTATTTCGCAGCATCGGCGACGGCGTTATCGCCACAGACGAGTTCGGGCGTATTGTCCGCATCAACCCGGTTGCCCTTGAGTTACTTGATTGCACCGAATCCGAGGCTTTGGGCGAGTGGTTCCCCAAGATCGTTGTTGCTTTAGATGACTCGTTATCACCTGTCAGCCTCATCGACCGACCCATCACTCAAGCATTCTTAACAGGGCAGCCGGTATCTGCCAAGATGTTGTATCGCACTAAACACGGATTATACCGACCAGTGTCAGCTACCATATCACCAATCATCTTGGATGGTCGGCCACTGGGAGCAGTTGAAGTTTTTCGAGATATCACACTCGAGCATGAGGTAGACAGGATGAAAAGCGAATTTATCTCGCTAGCATCGCACCAATTACGCACTCCTTTGTCGGCCATCAAGACGTACTCACATATGTTGCTCGATGGTTACATGGGTGAGTTATCTCGCGAACAACGCAAGTCATTAGACACTATTATCGGAGCGAGTAATCGGATGAACGAGCTTGTCAACATGTTACTCAATGTGACGCGCGTAGAAAGTGGCAATGTCGCTATCAGCCCCGAAACAACTAACACAACACGCCTGTGTGAAGACGTACGCAAAGAGATGAGCCTGTTGGCCCACGACAAGGATGTTAAATTGGTATTCCGTCCACCAAAGAATCCCACCAGCATCAAAACTGATGTGCTAATCTCAAAAGAGATCCTTATCAACCTTGTCTCAAATGCCATCAAGTACAGCGATAGTGGCAGCCGAGTACAACTAAAAGTCACTAGCCGTCCAGATGGCGCGTTATTCACGGTCAATGATAGCGGTGTGGGTATCCCGCAGCACTCACAAGAGCATGTATTCACTAAATTCTTTCGAGCCCAGAACGTTATTAGTAAAGAGACTTCGGGCACAGGACTGGGTCTGTATCTGGTCAAGGGACTTGTCGAGGCGCTCGGTGGAAAAATCTGGTTTAAGAGCGCCGAGCATGTCGGTACGACATTCTATTTCTGGCTACCCAAGCGATTCAAGCAACCTCACCTAAAGTTAACACATCCTTCGTTGTAGTAAGCACAACGTAATATCGTAAGAAATCCGACACTAGTCACGCCCAACTATGCTAATACTATATAAGTAACACCTCAGCAAATTGAGAATCGTGGAAGGTATATATGGCCAATATTTTAGTTGTGGAGGACGACAAAGACCTCAATGTCGCCTATAAGATTATCCTGCAGAACGAAGGACACAAAGTCGTTTCTGTTTTCAATGGAAAAGAAGCGCTCAAAGCCGTCGAGACATTTGAACCACACTTGATTTTACTCGATCTGTTAATGCCAATCATGGGGGGACTAGAGTTCCTGCAAAATTATAATCTGGAAAGTCACGATGACGTAAAGGTACTGATATTCACCAACATGGAGAATTCGCCAGAAGTCAATGAAGCGTACAAGCTCGGTGCCCATCGCTGCCTCATCAAATCATGGACAGCGCCACAAAATCTGACACAAGTCATCGACGAAGCTCTTGCCGATCAACGAAGTGCTAGCACCCTCTAGCGTCATAAGTACGTTAAAGTTTCAGCTGCATCTCGGCGATGAACTCGTCATTGATGGCTGCGTGTAATTTGGCGATCTTTATGCGGTACAAGGTGTGTTTTCCGTATGATATTACGCCCTGAGTCTTAAGCTTGTTGAGTTCCGTGGCAGTTGTCTCACGCGTTAAGCCCGTGAGATTGGCAAAATCTTGGTGCGTCAAACTAAGTGTTATCTCAACAATACCCGTGCTGACGGGTCGGCCATGCGTCAATGTGAGGTAGTGCAGTGTATACAGAAGCTTGTCACTGGCCCGTGAGTGCTGCAACGCATTAAAACGCATCGTGCTACCGATATACAGTGTCATATACCCCTCGAGGACCCCATATAACTGCGTCGCATCGTGGCGCACAAACTCCAAGTACTCATCTCGCGGCACACAGTATAAGGCACAATCAGTAAACGCCTCGAAATAGTAAAACGAGCTTGAAGCCCTATGGAACGTCCACGGAGCAGGGAAGAGTCCTAGCGGATCAATGAATTCGATGGGTTTTTCGTCACCACTCGAGCTAAGGTTATACGACTTGATAATCCCAGACTTAATCACAAAGCTATAGCGCGGAGCCTCACCCTGGAAAACGACAATCTCACCCTTCTGGAAGGCTCGGGTTGGAAACTTCTCGAGAAAATCAATAAGCTTTTGCTTGCTATCTGCCATACGCCCATTCTACTCTCTTATACAAGTACGTGGATTAATTTTGGGTTTTAGCGGCCGCCGACGTCTTATCTTGCCCGACCAACACCACAAAGTCAGCATCGGGATACTGAGCAGTATATGGGCTCGTCGTCGTGACATTTGGGCCATAGATTTTCTTCAGCGCAGCCAGGGTTTTGGGCATCGAGGTACCGGCAATATTAATGATCTGACTCGTAGGCTGCGTGGCCTTTGCATCGCTGACATTCGTAACGTTAATGTACATGTCTTCTAGTTTTTGTTTATTCTTTGCCGCTAACCCAAGCTCATCGGTAGCGTTGAGCACCACAATCTTTGCATTCTCCTGTATGATCGGGTTCGTGCTCAGTAAACGATGTAGGGCATTGACGATATCACTATAATCATCAACACCAGCGGTCGGAGCCAGCGCCGATTCACCACTCGACGTCCGGTATGGCATCAGATAGTTTGTACCTTGGATGGCATTGAGTCCACTGGAGGTAATACTGCCATTCGGAATATCTTTGAGCAGTGCATAGGCTCGTTTGACCTCATCGAGCTTCATGTCGCTTTTGATATTGCTACCTAACGCGTCGGCCAGACTGCTCAGCTTCACCGGGTTTGCCAGCACACCACTCGTAAATATCTTATTCTTGAGAGCCAACAGCATCAGCCGCTGATTGGCGGTTCGGGTAAAGTCACTATTAGCATAGCCATATGAGCCACGTGCATCACCACGAGCTCGAGCCAGGTCAAGCGCCTGCTCACCGTTTAAGTGGTGATCCCCATTACTTAGTTTGACCATGATGCCGCGGGTTGCATAGTCGCGACTCGGGTCATATAAACCACGTTTGTCGCTACTTTGGATATGCACATCAATGCCACCGACCGCATTCACCGAATCGCGCAGGGCACTGTAGTTAACGAGTGCGTAGTACTGTGTCTTGATGCCAAGCGATTGGTATATGGTCTTCTCGAGTAGCCCCATACCACCGCGCGGATAGCCTGAGTCCGAAAAACCTTGAGTCTCACCGGCTACATACGCCTCGTTGATCTTGGCGTGACCATAGCTGGGGATATCAACATACGTGTCACGAGGGATACTAAGCAGCAACGCCTTGTGATTATGGGTGTCAATACTGATAATCATGATAGAGTCGGTCAGGTCACCGCCATTGTGACCAATGTCGTCAGCACTATTGCCGGCCAACAGGATATTGACACGACCTTGGGCTTCGCCCTTGAGTTTTGTGGTTGTCAAGATATCAAAGATGTTACCGTGGAATATTCGCGTCGCATTATAGCCGAACTTAATACCCAGCCAGATACCGACAACAACAAATGGCAGCAACACTAGCAGCACGATCTTCTTCTTAGACCAGCGCTTCTTGTGGTGAACCGGCCGTAGTGGTGGCCTCGCACTATCTCCAGGCCCACGGGGGGTCACGCTGGGTGACTTAGGTGGCTGCGCCAAGGCCGGACGGGTCAACATCTGACCTTGACGTGGCCGTCGGCCACCCTTTGGTGGCTGGTAGGCCGACAATGTCTTACCGACGTCCGGAAAGGTCGGCCGCCGCCGACGTACGCCCGTAAAAGATGAACCGCCCGAGGTAGGCAGCGTCATATCCATAGCTAGCTTCTTGGGCGGCTTTTTATGCATAGCAAATCACAAACTAGTATACTACACGCGCCCGCAAAAATTATCATCCTGAGACACTTCGCCCGAGAAGACTACACAAATCCTTAGTTAGCAATCGCAACACCGTAGACGAGCTGCTCTTGATCCTTGCCACCATTAAGCGAATCCCAGCTAACCGCGAAGGTATACTTCGTGGTAGCCGCTAGATCAATTGGACCGGGATCACGAGAAATCGATAGCAGATACCAGGTGTTCATTGTACAGTTGGCCGGATTACTCGGCACGAGCGTGCCGCTTGTATTAATACAAAAGCTGGCTGTGGCTGGTGCAGTACTCAACTTAGCAAACCCGCCACTGGCCGTAGCAATCGAACGCAGCAGCTCAACCTGCCCCCGTAGCAACCCTAGGGCTTCGACGTGCTCCTGCGAGATACGAACGTTGCGGTTACTAGTACGTACCACCACGAATGCACCACCGAGTACGGTCGCGATAACCGCTATCGATATCAAAACTTCGACGATGGTATCGCCTCGTTGCAGCGTTTTCCGTACCCTTTTTACACCTATCATATTGGTTATGATTGTATCATACGACGTAGCCGCCAGCGCAAACAGGCGTGGGCAGGGTGTTTATTCGAAGGTCACATCTCGCAGCACACCCTTGATTGTGGCATTTGCATGCTGGGCTGGCTGACTTTGCAACCAATACCAGTCATCATTACTACGCACAATATAGGTGGCTGCACCACCACCCTGCGTAAAGAGCAGCGTAATAGCGATCAGCAGCGCCCCTTGTATCTGGGCCCGAATCCGCGCAGGCTTAACCCACTGCCTTACTATGTCGCCCAAACCATAGAATACACAGGCCATGAGCGGAACGATGATGAGCAAGAAATATCGTCCATGAATAGCGACTGGGTTACCCGAGTGCAGAAAACCCCGCATATCTTGACCAAACAGTGCAGCAATATACAATCCAGCCACCAGGAGACAAAGTCGCAGTACCGGTATACTCCATATCTTCCGAAGTCGTAGCAATAGCACTATTCCGGAAATCGCTACCATAACTTGCGCTGCAGCGTACAGAATCGGAATCGGTTTAGACACAAAATACAATACCGTAACGCCATCGTCATCGTACTTACTAAATATAGTAAAGAACGTCTCATAAATGTTCTGGTTGTACCACGTACCGACATATTGGACATCCTTACTGAGTGACGTTGGCTGCTTGTCTTGAGCCGATATATGGTCACGCTGCCACGGCGGATAGTGTGAACACTCTTCGCCGCTCAAAACTTTATCGCAACGAGGAATAATATTATGATAGCGCACCAAATTATTGCCATACACCCCGCCAAGCATGCCGATCATTATCAGCAGCGCGATTCCATAGCTCGTAAGTGCCCAGCGCGGTAACCCACGTAACCATAGCCAGAACCCCTTCAGCGCCGCCATGCGCTGCGGCCATAGTGTAAAGACCAAGAATATAACCACTGCCGCAAAGATCGGCAAATATGCATACTTAACCATGCTGCCATAGCCACCAATGAGTAAAATAGGCACTAGGAGCCAATATTCAGTGGCACTGGAACCGATCGAGCGAATGAGCCGGAGCGTGTAGTACAGCAACGCGGCCGAAGCAACGAGCGCCAGATTGTCATAGCTGATATGGGCAGCCAGCATCGGGAAGACTGGCAATAATGTCACAAACACAATCAGAGTATTGGCGGCCCACCGACTCAGAGGCAACAAGGCCAAAGCCTTACGGAATATATATAGTGCGACCAGCGCCATCACCACACTCATCAACCGCAAACATATAATTTGCGCGGTCATGCTGTCCGTGACAGCTGCAATCAATCGATACGGGAAACTCATCACGTAGTGGTACAGCATGGACGGGTCGGATATCACCGAACCGTATTGCTCGGCACCAGGCGGTTCATGCGAGAAAAACGGCCACCACTGTGTGGCGTGCAATTTTATGAGGCCAAAGTGGAACTGCTCATCAAAGGCCTGCGGGTAGCGTACGGTGAGCGCCAACCAAGCTGACTGAACACCAAACCAGCCAAGTGCAATCTTCCATACCAGGTCGGAAGCCGCTATCGACAGCAGGCGCTCGGCACCTGGCAACTTTGCGAGTCGTTTCATTTAGTACGTAGTATAGCTTGTTATGCGTATCTGGCCAGCCGTGGCCACTATTTTCACAGCTAACTACCAGCATCTCCCGTATACTTAAGGGCATATGCGAATACTTGTTATCGAAGATGATCAAAAAATTGCTGCCACCATCAAAAAGGGCTTGGAACTAAAGGGTTACGCGGTCGATACCGTCCACGACTCTGATACGGGTTTTGGCTATGCCGTTGACGACGATTACGACGCCGTCATCCTGGACCGCATGCTGCCTGGTAGCATGGACGGCGTGGAAATCGCCAAGCGCGTTCGTGCCCAGAAGAATTCAGTACCTATTCTAATGCTGACTGCTCGCGGCACTATCGGTGACAAAGTTGAGGGGCTCAATAGTGGCGCTGACGATTATTTGGTGAAACCGTTTTCGTTTGATGAACTCATTGCCCGACTCAAAGCACTATTGCGCCGGCCGGCACAGCATACCGGTACGGTACTGACTGTTGGCGATTTAACGCTCGATACCATTTCCTGTGAGGTCATTCGAGCCGGCGAGACCATCCACTTGTCACACAAAGAATACGCACTGCTGGAGTACTTTATGAATCACCCAGATCATGTACTCACCAAAGATATGATTATCAGCCATGTGTGGGACGAAGGATCCGATATCTTGCCAAACACTGTCGAAGTCTACATTGGCTACTTGCGCAACAAGATCGACCGACCGTTCAGACACAAGCAAGCTCTACTGCAGACACTCCGCGGTTTTGGCTATAAACTGACTGCATAATGTTCAGATCAGCCACTGTCAAGCTCACGCTGTACTATCTAGCAATCATTACCGTCATTTGCTTGACGTTTAGTGTTGTACTCTATCATTTTGCCAGCCAAGAGTTGCATCGTGGATTGTACGGCCAGTCGCATCGTATCGTCCAAGAGTTCCCAGGCTTCGATTTTGATCCAGCATTACGGACACGACTTGAGTACGCCAGTGGCGCCCACCGTCTCATCGAAAACCTATGCTACTTCAACGTCGTTGTGCTGGTGGTGGCGGGCTTCGCCAGTTACGCCCTCGCCAGACGCACGCTAGAGCCAATCCAAGAGGCTCACGAACAGCAGAAACGTTTCACAGCCGATGTCTCACACGAACTGCGTACTCCGCTGACAGCTCTCAAGATGACCAGTGAAGTTGCTCTCATGAACGGCATGGCCAGCAAAGCCGAGTTACGCGAAGCACTCACGAGCAATCTCGATGACGTCAGCCGCCTCGAGCAACTTATCAACAATCTGCTCCGACTAACACGCCTCGATGGTCAGGAAGTCACACAAACATTCGTCCCGGTCCAGCTTCAATCAGTCGTACAAGCTGCCGTGAAAACCGTGAAACCTCGGGCCAGCGAACACGCGATCCATATCGAGACAAAGGTGCCACTCACGACCAGGGTCATCGGCGACAGCGATAGTCTCGTGCAATTACTCGTTATATTTCTCGATAACGCCATCAAATACAGCCCCAAAGACTCATCAATCACTATTACTGCCGTCGGTGACAATCTAGTCAACCTCACTATTGCTGATCAGGGCATTGGTATCGACGAACTGGCTCTACCACACATTTTCGATCGTTTTTATCGTGCCGATAGTGCTCGTACACGTACCGACACGTCTAGCTTCGGACTCGGGCTATCAATTGCCAAACTCATTGCCGATGTCCACGGAGCCAATATTCAGATCGCTAGCAAACCCAATCACGGCACTACCGTAACGGTATCGTTAGTAGCGCCATTAAAACCCAAAGCATAAGTGCTATACTGTCTGTAATGAAACGGGTAATTGGGGGTGTTCTGTGAAGCGGCCAGTAGTACTATTGTTGGCTGTCTTTAGTGTATTGATAGGTGTCACGACCTATAGTGCGCTGCACCATCCGATTGCCATCTTGAGCCCAGCCGGCCCCATCGCCCACAAAGAGAGGGGGCTCATGTATTTGGCGCTTGGACTATCTATCTTTATCCTGGTGCCAGTATTCACGATGACGGCGTACATCGTCTGGAAATATCGTGCCACCAATCGCCAGGCAAAATACTCACCCGAGTTCGATCGCAGTCGTATCGCCGAAACAATCTGGTGGGGCATTCCGACACTCATTATCGCATTTTTGGCAGTCGTCACCTGGAACAGCGCTCACTCGCTCGATCCGTACAAGCCCCTCAGTAGTAGCAAAAAGCCGCTCACCGTCCAAGTGATAGCCCTGCAGTGGAAGTGGTTATTTGTATATCCCGAGCAGCATATAGCCAGCCTTAATTATTTCGTGGCACCCGCTGGTCGCCCAATCAATTTTCAGATTACAGCCGACGCACCCATGAACTCTTTCTGGATACCTCAGTTGGGCGGACAAATATATGCCATGCCCGGCATGATCACACAACTGCATTTACTGGCTTCACGACCTGGGAATTACGCTGGCTCCTCGGCCAACATTAGTGGCGTAGGCTTTGCCAACATGCACTTTATCGCTCGGGCACGGACACAAGCCGAATTTAACAGCTGGGTGACCCAAGCCCAACACAATCCACAGCAGCTGACGACCAGCCGGTACCGAGCGTTATCTGCACCTACTAACGATACACGTACCCTCACATTTGGATCGGTCCAGCCGCTACTATTCGACAGTGTTGTCAGCAAATATGGGCATGCCCACGGAGGTTATTAGCATGATATTCGCATCTATTCTTGGCCGACTCAACCTCAGTGCAATTCCACACGACCCCATTACTTTGGGTGGTGCTATTAGCATGGTCGTCATCGGGCTAGCAGCAATGGCATTTGTGACCTATAAACGACGGTGGCGTTGGCTATGGAAAGAATGGCTAACCACACTTGACCCCAAGAAGATCGGCGTCATGTATATCATTATCGGTATCCTCATGCTGCTGCGTGGCTTGTCCGACGCCGCGCTCATACGTACTCAGCAAGCAACGTCTGTTGGCGCTGCGCACGGAGTTCTCGGCTCGTCACAATTTCAACAAATCTTCTCGGCACATGGCACCATCATGATCTTCTTTATGGCCATGGGCATCATGTTCGGGCTCATCAACCTGATCGTGCCGCCACAGATTGGTGCCCGCGATGTAGCGTTTCCATTCCTCAACTCTGTCAGTTTCTGGCTCTTTGCCGCAGGTATGATGCTGGTCAACGTCTCGCTCATCATCGGTGAATTTTCGGCGGCTGGCTGGTTGGCCTATCCGCCGTTATCCGAACTGCACTTTAGTCCAGGCGTCGGGGTTGATTACTGGATATGGGCACTGCAAATTGCTGGCATCGGCAGCTTACTATCGGGTATTAACTTCATAGTGACCATACTCAAGATGCGCCGACCTGGTATGACCCTCATGAAAATGCCAATGTTCGTTTGGAGTGTCTTCGGCACCATGAGTTTGGTCATGTTAGCGTTCCCCATCTTGACCGTTACGCTCACACTACTAGCACTCGACCGCACTATCGGTACGCACTTCTTCACAGCCGGTGGAGGGGGCAACCCCATGATGTATGTCAACCTTATCTGGGCGTGGGGTCACCCAGAAGTCTACATTCTCATCCTGCCAGCGTTTGGTGTCTTCTCTGAGGTAGTTTCTACCTTTTCCAGGAAAGCACTCTTTGGCTACACCAGCATGGTGTGGGCTATATGGGGTATTGTCTTCTTGGCATTCACGGTATGGCTGCACCACTTCTTTACGATGGGAGCAGGGGCCAATGTCAATGCATTTTTTGGCATCATGACCATGATCATCTCCATACCAACAGGCGTCAAAGTTTTCAACTGGTTGTTCACGATGTATCGTGGGCGCATCACGCTCACAACACCCATGTTGTGGTTCCTGGGCTTCATTGCGACCTTCACGGTCGGGGGAGTAGCTGGTGTTATCCTAGCCATGCCGCCAGCCGATTTCCAGCTACACAATAGCCTGTTCTTGGTCGCCCACTTCCACACCATGATTATCGGTGGTGTGGTGTTTGGCTATCTCTCGGGCATCACCTATTGGTTCCCCAAGGTCTTTGGTTTCCGCTTGCACGAGGGCCTGGGCAAGCTAGCGTTTTGGTGCTGGCTGAGTGGATTTTTGCTAGCGTTCGTGCCACTGTACGTGCTAGGACTCATGGGCGCTACACGCCGTCTCGACCATTACGATCCATCCATGGGCTGGCAAGGCCTCTTCGTGGTAGCCGCCGTAGGTGTCGGGATAATCATCATGGGGGCCGGTTTTCAGATCCTGCAAATTATTGTCAGTGTTATCCAGCGCAACGACAACCGCGACCTCACGGGTGATCCATGGGACGGACGAACACTCGAATGGTCCACTCCCTCACCGATGCCGGTATATAACTTCGCACACCTGACGCCAGTTCACGACCGCGATGCGTTCTGGGTTGCCAAGCACAAGTCTACCAACACGACGCATGAAGAGTATGAACCAATTACGCTCCCTAAAAACAGCGGAGCAGGCATCGGTATCGCCGCCGCCGCATTTGTCTTCGGTTTCGCTATCATCTGGCATATATATTGGCTAGCACCATTTGCGCTACTAACTATCATCGTCATTATGCTGGTCCGCGCCAACAACGAGCACACCGAGTACACTATTTCCGCGGCAGCTGTTGAGAAAATTGAGCTGGCCAGGACAGGAGGTGCCTCATGACCGACCAGGTTGAGCGCTTGCGCCACAGAGCAGAGGTAATCGAGAACGAATCCAAAACCACGCTCGGCTTCTGGGCCTACATCATGACCGACTGCGTCCTATTTGCCAGCCTGTTCGCGACATACGCCGTGTTACATGGCAGTGTCAATGGTGGGCCGTCAGGACAAGAGCTCTTCAAACTACCGACCGTACTACTCGAAACCATGGTACTACTGACCAGTAGTTTCACTTGCGGGCTAGCCATGTTGGCAGCCCGGCGACACGACCGCCGACAAGTGCTGACCTGGCTCGCGTGGACCTTTGTGCTTGGTTGCATGTTCCTATTCATCGAGGTTAGTGAGTTTCATCAGTTGATTGCCGATGGCAACAGTTGGAGACGCAGCGGCTTCCTGTCGGCCTTCTTCACGCTCGTCGGCACTCACGGATTACACATTACCGTTGGCCTGACCTGGCTCGTCGTACTCGTGATCAACACACTTCGCAAGGGTTTGACGGCCTTTACTATTCGGCGATTAGCGCTGTTTGGCATGTTCTGGCACTTCTTGGACCTCATTTGGATCTTTATATTTACCATTGTATACCTAGGCGGAGGACTTGGATTATGAGTCAAGATTCTGGAAAGATTGTCATCGCCCAACAGCCGAGCGACGCTCCGCCAACCCGTCAGGCCTACGTCGTTGGCTTTACGGTCAGCGCCATACTCACTGTCATTGCATACCTGATTGTCACCGAGCACTGGCTACGCGGACAGGGTGCATTACTTGTCATTGGCGGCCTAGCAATTGTGCAGTTCATCGTGCAGTTGCTGTGCTTTTTGCACTTGGGTGGCGAAGCAAAGCCACGCTGGAAACGACTCGTCTTCTGGCTCATGGTCATCACTGTGTTTATTATTGTAGGCGGCAGCGTCTGGATTATGGATAACCTCAACAGCCACATGTCACCCAGAGCAACCAACCAGTATCTCAATAGCCAGGACAGTCTGTAGCCTTGCAAAAGATCCGGGCATACTACCAACTCACCAAACCCGGTATTATCCAGGGCAACCTATTGACCGCTATTGGTGGGTTCTTTCTGGCAAGCCGGGGAACGGTCAGCTGGTGGCTGCTACTTAGCCTGTTGTTCGGCATGGCGCTCGTCATCGGCTCGGCGTGCGTGTTTAATAACTATTACGACCGAAACATCGATGCTTACATGCGCCGGACCAAACAACGAGCACTGGCCAGTGGTACCATCAGCCCCGCTGCCGCCCTAATGTATGGAGCGTTGCTCGGAGGGATCGGTTTCGCCGTGCTACTCACCTGGACTAACGTACTGACTGCAACACTCGGCCTAGTGGGTTTCGTGAGCTACGCCGGGCTCTATACATTCACCAAGCATCGCACACCATACGCCACACTACTCGGCACTATCCCAGGTGCCATCCCGCCAGTAGCGGGTTACACGGCCGTTTCGGGTCACCTAGATACGGCTACGCTGCTTTTATTCGTCATACTCATTTGCTGGCAGATGCCGCATTTTTATGCCATTGCCATCCGTCGGCTGGATGAATATAAGGCCGCCAAGGTACCGATATGGCCCGCCCGTTACGGCTTCCACAGTACCTACGTCCAGATGTATATCTTCGCCATCATCTTCATTGTTGCCTGTGTCCGTCTGACACTCAGTGGCTACACTGGCTCGGTATTTGCAATCGTCATGACGGCCTACGGATTGTGGTGGCTGTGGCACATCATACGTGGCAAGTCGGCCAGTAACAAACCTACATGGGCCAAGCGCATATTCCTGCAATCGTTATTGGCATTACCTCTCATGAGCCTGCTGCTGGTCATTAATTACTGGCTCCCCTAGGCCATTGACAACCAGGTGTATATAGTACACTCATCAAGGCATTGCCGCTCGTCCAGCCTGATAACGCACAGACTACAAAAACCAACACAATAACTCTGATTATCTAAGGCGGGCTAGAACTCTTGGCGAATATGGTTGTAGCTGTAGTCCCAGTCGGCATTGGCCTTTTTGTGAGGGTTGAAGATACCTTGTGGATCCATGACATCTTTGGCTTGACGGAAAATAACGATCATCTTGTGGCCAAATTGTTGTTCGAGCCATGGGCCACGAACCAAACCGTCGTTGTGCTCGCCACTCAGCGAACCTCCATACTTCAGCACCAACTCGTTGACTTCCTTCATGGCAGGCAACAATTTTTTGCGTTCGCTAATCTTTTCAATCTCCATGAGCGGAATAACATGGAAGTTGCCGTCACCCATGTGCCCAGCAATCGTCGCAAACAGCTTGTACTTGCGGATGATCTTTTGCAGCTTAGGCAAGAATTCCGGCAAACACGGTGGTGGTACGATGAAGTCATCGATGAATGGGGCAGTGTGCTTGTCTTTGACCTTGGAGCGAAGCAGCTGGAAGCTTTTACGACGCATCAACCAGAATTTCTCGCTCTTCGCCTCGGTATCATCGTCTTCTTCGGCCGTAATATGATAGTGAGACTGACGATTCTTGAGGCTCAGGTCTTTGTGTAGTTTGCGAATCTTGTCGTGAACCTCGTCGTGTGTGTCACCATCAAATTCCACCATCAGGATAAGCTTCGGGTAGCCACGCAGCACCATGAACGCTTGCGGAATGAGACTGATCATCAATCGCGAAAACTGTTTAAAACCCATATCTCTGAGCAGGCTCGGCATCAGCTTGAAAAATAAGATCATGGTCTGATCGTCAAATCCCTCAAACGTAGCTGGCTTGTAAGAAAGTACCGTGTTAATAACTTCGCCAAGTTTGTCGATGTCTTTCAGGAAAAAGACCAGTAGGCCCGAGTGCTTACGCTTGGCTGTCAGGCGGAAAGTGACCTCCGTGAGCATACCGAGTGTACCCTCAGAGCCTACAATGAGACGCGTGAGGTCGAACGTCTCGGCGGTACGATCCCAGACGTCCCAGATGCCATAGCCCATCGAGTTCTTGGTGACCCGTGGCTTGGCCGCTTTGATGATTTCGTAATTCTTGTCACAGAGCTCAAAGATACCGCGGTACACCTCACCCTCGAAGTCTTTCTGGGCCATCTTGGCATCCAACTCAGTCTTGTTGAGCGGTTTGACGACACGTTCGACGCCATCAGCAAATACAACCTTAAGTTCCTTAACCCAATCAGCCGTTTTGCCAAATTCCAGCGACTTTTCACCACCGGAATTATTGTTGACAATGCCGCCTAACGCCGCCAAATCCCGACTGGCCGGAAAGGTGGGCATTAGCGCCTGGTGTTTAAATGTCTCAACTTCAAAATCTCGGTAGAACACACCCGGTTGCGCTGTGGCTTGCTGGTGGCTGACGTGCCCGATGTGATTCATGTGTGGCGTAAACGATACAATGACCGAATCGTTGACTGCGCCACCAGCCATGTCCGTACCCGCCGAACGTCCCGTCAACGACAACGAGGGATGGTGCTTCTTCTCGGCAGATACAAGCCCTACGAGCGTCGTGACATCTGCAGCGTCCATTGGTGACACGATCGCTTCGGGTACAACTTCGAATAGACTGGCGTCGTGACTATAAAACTCACGTGCCTCGTCTGAGGTATCAATTTCACCCCGAAAACCAGCCGCTTTTAATTTTTGCAGAAATTCATGCATTATCTGTACCAAGCATAACCGTTCTAGCCAATTTATACAACCGCGGCATCTGTTGCGCAATGCTTACGCTTTGTTGTACACTAGTAGCCAATACATGGCCAAAGAAAAAGTACTTATTGTGGGTGGTGGTTTTGGCGGCATCAAAGCGGCGCTTGAACTGTGTAAAGACAGCCGTTTCAAGGTGACGCTGCTGACCGATCACGAAGGCTTTCGTTATTATCCAACGCTGTATCACACAGCAACTGGCGGCAAGCGAGCAAGCTCATCAGTGCCACTTGCCGAAATATTCGAGGGCAAGGGTATCACGGTTGTCATCGATAGAGCCGTCAACTTGGACCGCAAGGCCAAGACAATCACTACCGAAACCGGCCAAGCCTGGCCCTACGACACGCTTATCATTGGGCTGGGCGTCATCACTAATTACTTCGCAATTCCAGGCCTAGCCGAACTGTCGTACGGCATCAAGACCAACCAAGACGCTATTGAGTTCCGGGCCCATTTACATCAGCAAATTGTCGAGCAGCGCAAACCCGATGCCAATTATTTGATCGTTGGCGGCGGTCCAACTGGCATCGAACTAGCCGGTTCCTTACCGGCCTACGTCAAGCACTTGCAAAAGACGCACCACATACCGGCGAAGAAGGCAAAGGTCCATCTTATCGAAGCCGCCCCGCGTCTGCTACCACGCATGCCCAAAATCACCTCCTTGCGTGTTCGCATACGTTTGCGACGTCTCGGAGTTAAACTGCACCTGGGGCAAGTAGTACAGGGTCAGAGTGCCGACGCATTGACCATGAACGGACGGCAGATCAAATCCCACACCGTGGTCTGGACGGCTGGTGTCACCAACCACCCATTCTTCGCCGCAAACCATTTCGTACTCATGCCCCGCGGCAAGGTTGCCACCGATGTTTATCTGCAAACCGAGGACGGTATTTTTGTGGTCGGAGACAATGCCAATACACCTTACAGTGGCCTGGCCCAAACGGCAGTCCGTGACGGCACGTTCGTAGCCAAGAATATCCTTCGTCGCAAGGACGGAAAAACCATGAAAAGTTATCGACCGCGAACCCCCATCAGCGTTATACCGGTTGGCAACCGCTGGGCGGTGGTCAATTGGCACAACATGAACTTTCATGGCTACATTGGTTGGATATTACGCAGCGCAGCCGACTTCGTGGCATTCAAAGACCTCGAATCATGGCCCAAAGCTGCCCGCCAATGGCTACACGACAGCGGCGAAGATACCCCTTGTTCCGATTGCCTCGCGGCACGGCCAAGCGACAGTACGCTACAATAAGTACGTGAGTACCGATTTTCAGACCGTCTACCGACAACTCAATGTCGAGCAAGAGCAAGCCGTCGACGCTATCGACGGGCCGCTACTGGTTATTGCCGGGCCGGGTACCGGCAAAACTCAACTACTCAGTGCCCGAGTGGCCAACATCCTTAGCAAGACAGATGTAAACCCCAGCAACATTCTATGCCTGACATTCACCGAGTCGGGTGCTCAAAATATGCGAGATCGCTTGCGTAGCCTGATTGGCGATGACGCATATGACGTCGCTATCAGTACGTACCACAGCTTCGGCAGCGACATTATTAAAAACTATGCCGAATATTTCCAACACATCGGCGTTGACCGCTCGGATGATGTCCGCATGGAGCGGCCCATCGACGAGCTGACTCAAATCCAGATCATAGAACAAATCGTGGGCAGACTGCCATTCGACAGTCCGTTACTCAGCGCTCGTTACTACATCAAAAGTGTTGTAGGTACCATCAGCGACCTCAAACAGCACCTGATCACACCCGATAAACTCCGTGAGCTGGCTCACGATAACCTAGCACAGATAGAGCTAGTCCAGCCTATCCTCGATGACATTATCAATAGCGCGGGCGGTATCTCGCGTAAAAAGGCCGAAAAAGCACAGCAGTACCAGCAGCTACTCGATGGTCTAGAAAGCCTACAGGGCCCGCTCATAGAGCAGGCGGCCACAGCCCTGCAAAAAGCCCACGAAAAAGCCGAAATCCAAAACTCGCCAACACCTCTCACTACCTGGAAAAATGAATGGTTACACAAAAACGGCCAGGACGCACTCGTATTGACCGAGCCATTACGTAGTCAGAAAATGCTCGAGTTGGCTGACGTATATCAGGCATATGAGAAAGCCCTCAAAAGCCGCAGTGCATACGACTTTGACGACATGATTCTGCGGGCCATTGACGGCATCAGCCAGAACGATGAGCTACGTTTTAACTTGCAAGAGCGCTATCAGTACATCCTGCTGGATGAGTTTCAAGACACCAATCCATCGCAGTTTGAACTGGTAAAGCGTATTGCCAATCACCCGGTTCACGAAGGTCGACCAAACATTATGGCCGTCGGAGATGACGATCAGGCAATCTTTGCTTTCCAGGGCGCCAACGTTGGCAACATGCAAGATTTTATAGATAGTTTCCGGGATGTGAAAGTTATCAATCTAGTCACCAACTATCGCTCCCACCCAGATATTTTGCACGTTGCACACAACATCGCACAACAGATCGAAGATCGGCTGCACACACAACTGACGGGTATCGATAAAGTCCTGCTAGCCGGTACAACCAACCTACCCAAAGATGCGCAAGTAAGTCGGCATGAATTTGCCGCCGCTGCCAGTGAATACTCTTGGGTAGCCAGCACAATACAAGCACTTATTGCACGGGGTGCTGATCCGTCGGAGATCGCTGTGCTGGCACCCAAGCACAGTCTGCTGGAAAATTTGGTGCCGTTTCTAAAACAAGTCGATGTCGCCGTCTCGTACGAAAAACGCGAGAATATCCTTGAGACAGAGATTGTACAGGGATTGCGACTGGCAGCCCAGCTGCTCGGCGCACTCACTTCTGGCAATACGGCTCTCATCAATCAATATTTTCCACTAGTACTCAGCTTGCCATATTGGAATATTCAACCCAAGGACATCTGGAAGGTGAATTGGCAATTTGCCAAGCGAGACGAGACCAGGCCATGGGCAGAGATAGCACTCGAGTCATCAGCTCTCGAAGCTCCAGTTACGTTTTATCTTGCACTCGCTAGTACCGCTGTCATCGAGCCCCTAGAGATAACGCTAGACAAGCTTGCCGGTAGCTTGCCGGTAGAATCCGCTGGCAACACCATCACAGCCCCCCTCAAACACTATTATTTTGATGCCGGTAAGCGAGTGACCGAGTCACTCAAATACTACGAAGCAGTTTCCCACCTCAGCGTCATTCGGGCACGACTGCGCGACTATCAAGCTACTTCCGACCATCAATTGCGACTTCAAGATTTCCTTGATTTCTTCAGTATGTACGAGGCGGCCGAGGCGGCACTCATTAATTCGCACCCTATCGCTCAAAACAAACACGCCGTACAGCTTATGACGGCGTATAAGGCTAAGGGCCTCGAGTTCGATACCGTTTTTATTCTACAGGCCCATGACGATGTATGGGGCAGCGCCAGCACAGGCGGCAACAACAAACTCAGTTTGCCACCCAACCTAGCACACATTCGCTACACCAACTCGACAAATGATGAACGGCTACGTGTATTTTTTGTAGCGCTGACTCGAGCCCGACATAGCCTCTACATCACGTCCCACGCCAATAAAGACAACGGTAAGGCCACCACGCCACTCAAATACCTGGCTGAAGTAGATGGCATATCCACGAACCTGCCGGCTCATGCACGGTCAATCATCGTGCAAGATATGCAGCCCCAACAACTAGCGGAAGACACCGAGACATTATGGCAAGCCGGGCAGGTGAGTTTGCCAGCGGATCTCCGGAGCTTGCTTGCCGATCGCCTGCAGCGTTACCAGATGAGTCCAACCCACCTCAACACCTTCATGGATATGGAACGTGGTGGGCCAGAGGCATTCCTAGTCCAAACCCTACTACGCTTCCCGCAGGCACCGTCGGCGAGTGGTGAGTACGGTACGGCCGTGCACGACACGCTCGAATGGTACCAAAACCAGCTCAATACAGGCGATAAGCCAGGCAACACGGCGACGTTCAAACGGTTTGAGTACGAGCTAGGCCGGCGCTACATGACCGATCACGACCGTGACCATGCCCGCGCCAAAGGCCGGGCTTCACTACAAAAATATCTAGCTGCACGGACCGATATGTTTGAGCGCCCGGCGAAAGCCGAGGTCAATCTTTATAGTGAAGGTGTAGTGCTTGGCGAGGCTCGCTTGAGTGGTAAAATCGATCGATTGGAGATAAACAAGCAGGCCAAAACCGTCCGAGTTGTCGACTACAAAACTGGCAAACCCCTAGCCAGGTGGGACAATACGATCAAATCATTCAAGTACAAGCAGCAACTATATTTCTACAAGTTTCTGATTGAGCACAGCAGCTCCTGGAAAGGATACCGCGTCGAGGAAGCACGGCTCGAGTTCGTAGAGCCTGACCAGAACGCAACAGGCACCATACAACCGCCGTTGCTGGTCGCCTTTGACACTGACGAAGAAATGCGCATGGAACGCCTTATACAAGCAGTGTGGGACATCATTCAGAGTCTCGACCTGCCCGATGTCGCTGCATATTCGAAAGATCTGAGGGGCACCAAGGCATTCGAAAAGTTTTTGCTAGACAGCTACAGCTAAACTTATACGTGCCAGTTAAAAGCCGCTCGCAAAATCCACACATGCCGCGGCTTCGACCATACAACAAATCCCCCTGGAATAACCAGGGGGATTTGAGAGTGTACAGGCTCGAAAGACTATTTGCGCTTTGTAGCGGTCTTCTTGCGAGTCGTTGCCTTGGCAGTCGTCTTTGCCTTAGCGGTAGTAGCAGCTTTAGGCGCAACCGTAGCTGCACCAGCTGTAGCCTTCTTTGCTCGCGCGTCAGGCGCAAACAACAAGCCATACAGGTTGATACCGATAACCGCACCAAGCACTGGGCCAAGCACGTATGTGCCCCATGCCCAAGCGTTTGAGCCAAGAGCAATTGCCGGGTTCAGCATACCGACAGAGACCGATGAAGCAGCGATAACGCCAAGAGCGTACGCGCTACCAAGAACAGCGGCTTTTTTGTTGTCAAGATAGTGGTTAAACGTCACGGCAGCCCAGCCGAGTGCGAATATTGCCGTACCGATAGCCTCGGCTACTAGCAGGCGGCCAGTGAACTTATCGCTGACGGCTGTGAGGTCGCTGCCAATGTAGTATTGGTACAAACGACCAGCTGCAAGACCACCAAGCAGCTGCGCAACGACGTATGCAACAGCAGTCAGTGAGTTTACACGACGAGCGGTCCACAGACCAATAGTAATAGCTGGGTTCAGGTGTGCACCAGACGCACGACCAATCACGAGTACAAGCATAGCGATTGCCAAACCACCGGCTATACCAATGAAGTAAGGTACGCCAATTGTCGAACGTTGGACCGAGACGACGACCAACGTCAACACGCCCGCACCCAAGAACTCGGCAGCCAGCGCGGCTAACTTATTTTTTGAAAACATATAACCTCCGTTATTTAGTAGCTTCAGCGTAGCGCCCCTGTCACATTTTGTAAAGGGTTTATGTTTGCCACCGGGGTTGCGCATCTCATCAGCGGGCGTATAATCTTGTGAGGTATATCACAAATATAATCAATTAACAGGGGAAACTGTGCCCTCACGGGCACGTAGTAGTATGAGTGGAGTAGAGACAATGACCGCGGTAGACACGAACGAACTTATAGCCAGCCGAGAACAATTTTTTAACCCTATCGATTTACGGGCCAACGGCTACAATTGCGGTGACGATCAAACCTCTGATTGGCAGTTGTATGCTCACATCTTTGGTGGTGCAACGTTTTTGGGTTACTCGACCATGATCTTGGGTCATATCAACGAACCTATAGCTGTCGAAAGTCTAGAATCAAGCACCGCCTCGGCTATCCGCCAGCTTGCTAGCCGAGGTTATCAACACCAAGGCGTCCACAGCAGCGTTTCTGCCGAAGGTGGTCACTACTTTCAGACACAGCGGACTGAAGGCGGTCTCGGCTGCGGCTACATCGCGCTGCGCCGCGACATCAGTCAACTCATTAGCGAGCAGGGCGAGTCCATCCTTGCCGAGATGGACCAACTGTTACCACATTTGTTTGCTGACGAAGGAAAAAATTTTGCCCGACAAGTCGTGGCCGCCCATGGCTACTTCGCCACCAACCCAACCGTACTTGGCCAGCCGCGACAGATAGCGCTATCGGCAATTCGTGAGGGCGCTACTCCCATGCTCGTGGATGGTGGCCACACTGCTACAGACGGCATTATCAACCTAGAATCCGGCACAACCTTCGACAACAACAGCAGCGTGGCTGCCGGCTTGCCAACATATGACCACGACCTCTGGGCTAGCAACGATCTCCTCGCCCAACTTCCAGCCACTACAAACTACAGCCACGATCAGTTGACGACAGCCAGCCTCGTAGACATTATCGGTACCATGCGCGCGCTAGGTGTGACACAAATAGCCGTTCGCTAGTATCTAAAATCATTTGCAAACTACTGACTTTGTTTTATGCTGAAGCTATAGATAAATAAGGGGGTCACAATGCTCAAAGATTTTAGAAAGTTCATCTTGCGCGGCAACGTCGTTGACTTGGCCGTTGCAGTTGTCATCGGTGCTGCGTTCGGCGCCATCGTGACAGCACTCGTCAAAGATCTCGTGACACCACTTATTGCAGCCATTGGTGGTCAGCCAGATTTCTCCGGTTTGTCGTTCACGCTCAATGGCAGCAAGTTCATGTACGGTGACTTCATTAACGCCATCGTATCATTCCTCCTCATCGCAGCTGTGATCTTCTTCTTTGTCGTGCAGCCGCTGAACAAGCTCATGACGCACCTAAAGCCGTCCGACGAAGTAGATACTCCTGCCGAACGTAAGTGCCCAGAGTGCCTCAGTGGTATTCCGGCTGCCGCCAAGCGCTGTAAATACTGCACGGCCGTCAGCAAGCCTACTAAGAAATCCTAACGTTTGCCCACTAAAAAAGACGCCTCCAACGGCGTCTTTTTTAGTACAGCTACAACTTAATGTTTTTGATGGCGGCGCTTAAGGCCGGCTACCTGCAAACGCACGGCGTGGCGGTCGACAATTGCCTGGGCATGCTCCAGGCTAACCTGATCTTTGGCCTCTAGCTTCATTTGCTTAGCACGTTCCATGGCTGCCTCGGCTTCGGCCTCGTTGATATCATCGGCATGGTCGGCCTCATCAACCAGCACGCGTAGTGTATTATTGCTGACTTCTACTACGCCGCCGTTGGTAGCAAAGTACTCACGTTCGTGGTCACCATCACGTGGATTACGGCGCACCATAATCGCGCCAGTGGTTGCAACACTGACAAGTGGCATATGATCCTGCAGCACGCCAATTTCGCCGTCCAGCGTGGGCAAAACGACCTCGTATACATCGTCGTCAAACTTGGTACCAGATAGTGCTACTAATTGAAAGTGAATCATACAATCCTCTCAATATCCCTACCACCAGGGACACATGCATCAAAATTACAAAATTTGGCTAGACACCAAACGGTGCTCAGCTCCTCACCATCAAGCCCGACTTCATAACCGTCAACATCCGAGCTTGCAAAACCACAATCAATACTAGAGCTCTGGCATCGTTCTTGAGTTTCGATGGCAATGTCTGAACCCAGTTTAAATTCGTGGAATAGCTGCTCGCCCATAAGTAGCTCTATTTCTTAGCCTCTTTGGCTGCTTTGACGACATCTTCGATGCCACCCTTGAGGTAGAAAGCACTTTCTGGCTTGTCGTCGTGCTTGCCATCGAGGATTTCTTTGAAACCTTGGATGGTGTCGCTCAGCTTTACGTATTGGCCGGGGTTGTTGGTAAACTGCTCGGCCACGAAGAACGGTTGAGATAGGAATCGCTGAATCTTACGGGCACGGGCCACCAGCTGCTTGTCTTCCTCGGACAATTCTTCCATACCGAGGATAGCAATGATGTCCTGCAGGTCCTTGTAGCGCTGCAGCACACGCTGCACTTCACGCGCCACGTTGTAGTGGTCCTCACCGACGATTTCGGGGTCAAGAATGGTACTGTTACTGTCGAGCGGGTCAACAGCCGGGTAGATACCGATTTCGGTGAGCGCACGGCTCAGAGTAATGGTGGAGTCAAGGTGAGCAAAGGTGGTAGCTGGAGCTGGGTCGGTAAGGTCGTCAGCTGGTACGTAGACGGCCTGTACAGACGTAATTGAGCCTTCTTTGGTAGAAGTAATACGCTCTTGCAGCTGGCCCATTTCCTGAGCCAAGTTTGGCTGATAGCCCACGGCAGATGGCAAACGACCC
Organism: uncultured Candidatus Saccharibacteria bacterium; assembly: GCA_964426605.1. Taxonomy (GTDB): domain Bacteria; phylum Patescibacteriota; class Saccharimonadia; order Saccharimonadales; family UBA4665; genus JAGQNT01. Next base: position 430,404 of record CAYRQK010000001.1, read on the forward strand.
AGCAGAGCAGATACCTCGGCACCGGCCTGGGTGTAACGGAAAATGTTGTCGACGAACAGTAGCACGTCAGAACCCTTGTCGCGGAAACCTTCAGCAATCGTCAGACCCGAGAGGGCAACACGCAAACGGGCACCTGGCGGTTCGTTCATCTGGCCGAAGACCAGGCTAGTGTTCTTGAGCACACCCGACTCTTCCATCTCGCCGTATAAGTCATTACCTTCACGAGTACGTTCACCAACACCGGCGAATACAGAGACGCCGTTGTGGAATTTGGCGATGTTACCAATCAATTCCTGAATCAGCACCGTCTTACCCACACCGGCACCACCGAAGAGTCCAGCCTTGCCACCCTTGGTCATTGGACAGATGAGGTCGATAACTTTGATACCAGTCTCTAAGATTTCCACCGTGCCAGATTGGTCGATCAGCGGTGGTGGCGTGCGGTGAATCGGTGCATATTTGCTGAACTTGTTAGCCATGCCATCGATCGGCTGGCCAGTGACGTTAAACATGCGGCCCAACGTATCGTCACCGATTGGCACACTAATGGGCGCTCCGGTATCGGTTACCTTGCTACCACGCGGCAGACCGTCGGTTGAACCCAGCGAAATGGCACGAACACTGGATTCACTGAGGTGCTGTGCAACCTCGAGCGTCAGGAGCTTGCCGTCGTGCTCAAGTGTGAGGGCGTTGTAAATTGCCGGCAAATTGTCAGTGCCAAACTCTACGTCCACCACCACACCCACAATTTGAGTAATCGTGCCGGTCATAGTTTTTTCTTTTGTTGCTGTTGCCATTAGTTATCTCCTTCTTGACGTTCTGGTAGTGGTTTAAGGCCAAGTGCCATCCGAACAGCACTATAGGCTACATTTTTCACAATTGGGTTGTTGACATATGTGTCCGACACTTCCTGAAATGCAGCCTCGCACGCAGCGTCAGCTAAGCCTTGCCGATCTTCCTCGCCATATTCGTCAGCAATCGCCTCCGACAGTTCGGCCGGTACGGCCGCGTAGTGCCAGATATCTTCATTCGCAAACAACGATTCCGTCAACGCTTTTTCTTCATATTTGTGCACCATACTCATATACTCCTTAGCCGTTTAGGGCTTCTGCTCCACCAGTTATTTCTGCTAGCTCTTGGGTAATCGCCGACTGACGCGCCGTATTAAGCTCCAAGGTGTAATCATCTATCAAATCTTTGGCGTTGTCAGTGGCGTTTTTCATGGCGACCATGCGCATGGCGTGCTCGCTGGCAAGTGACTCCAGCACCGCTTGCCAAATCTGAGCCTCGATTAACCGAATCGTGACTTGGTCAATTACCGTTTCGACGTCCGGCTCAAAAGTGCTGACATTGGCGACTTTTGATTCGTCTAGTTCGGGTGCTTCAGCCGGCAGTAGCTGTAAACTCTGTGCCTCCTGGACAACTGTCGACCTGAACTTGGTATACAGCACGCGAACTTCGTCAATTGCGCCCTCTTTATACAGCTCGATGATGGTATTGAGGATGGGCCGCGTGTCGTTGGCCGTGGGATGGTCACCCAGGGCAGGGTAGACGGCGTCCAGCTCAACTTCGTTCAGACGCCGAGCAAATTGCGCACCCTTACTGCCAATGGCAATGGCATGGCTTTTGACTTTGTCACTGCGGTCAGCGTGCAAGCCCTGTGTTAGTTGCTTCAGCACATTGGCGTTATAGGCTCCAGCCAAGCCGCTGTTGCTGGTTACCACAATGTACAGGCGAGCTTTGACCGTACGTTTTTCAAATAGCGGCTGACGCTCGACTTCGCTGATGCCACTGAGGCGAGCCAGCAGTTCGTTGGCCAGGTCGGCATAGGCGCGGCTACGCTGCGCGTATTCCTGCGCCCGGCGCAATTTGCTAGCACTCACCAGCTGCATCGCCTTAGTAATCTGGCGTGTACCCTTGATGGATTTAATCCGTTGCTTGAGGGCAATTGTACTAGCCATTAGAATCCTTTTCTACCGTGTTTTCCAAACAACGCCGAGCAATCTCGAGTTGCATACGAGCCAATTCTAGAGCGAGCTTCGGGCTATCATCTGCTTTTGATAGCGGAGTTTCACCCAATCCTTGCTTTAGGCGTTCGAGTACACTCACGGTTTTGTCTACAAAATACCAAAAGCCAGCCTCTGGATTTGTTTCCATGTAATAAGTCGGAGCATGTTCCTCTGAAACAGCTGGGCGCTGTTCTGGAAAGCTCACGACGTTATTATCACTGGCCATTGCTACTTCTTTGCTTCCTTTACTTCGTACTGCTTGGCGATGTCGTTGGCGACCTTCAGGACGGTTTCGTTATCTTTGTCGCTGGGTTTGTCGCCGGTGTTTAGCGTTTCGGTCAGTTTGGCATGCTTGCTCTTGAGCTCACGCAGCAGAGCCTCGCGAGCAGCATCGATCTTCTCGAGCGGCACAACATCGAAGGCACCTTCGTTAGCAGCGTACAGCACGCTGTACATTTCCCAGACGGCGTACGGCGCAAACTGCAACTGCTTCAGCAGCTCGGTTAGGCGCTGGCCACGCTCAATGGTGTGACGCGTTTCGGCATCCAAGTCGGTACTGAACTGACTGAAGGCCGCGAGTTCGCGGAACTGGGCCAGAGCCAGCTTCAGGCTACCACCAGCCGCTTTGATGGCCTTGGTCTGGGCGGAGCCACCGACGCGGGAGACTGACAAACCCACAGAAATAGCTGGGCGAATGCCCTGATAGAACAGGGAGGTCTCGAGGAATATCTGACCATCAGTAATCGAAATCACATTGGTTGGAATATAGGCCGAAATATCACCAGCCTGAGTCTCGATGATTGGCAGGGCCGTGAGCGAACCAGCGCCCAGCTTATCAGACAACTTGGCCGCCCGTTCCAGCAGACGTGAGTGCAAATAAAAGACATCACCAGGGTAGGCTTCACGGCCCGGTGGACGACGAAGCAGCAAGCTCATCTGGCGATAGGCTTGGGCGTGCTTGGTCAGGTCATCGAAGACGATCAACGCGTGTTGCTTGTTATCGCGGAAATACTCACCCATGGCAGCACCGGCATATGGCGCTAAGTACAGCATGGCGGCTGGGTCGGATGGGCCGGTGGCCACAATAATCGTCTGGTCCATGACACCTTCACGCTTCAGGCGCTCTTGCAAGGCAGCCACCTTGGACAGCTTCTGGCCAATAGCAACGTAGACATTGATAACACCGGTCTTTTGCTTGGCCTGGTTGACCATAGTATCGATAGCAATTGCCGTTTTTCCGGTCTGGCGGTCGCCGATGATCAGCTCACGCTGGCCACGACCAATCGGCACCATAGCATCGATGGCCATCAGCCCCGTCATCAGCGGTTCGTGGACCGACTTGCGATCTAACACGCCCGGGGCAGGATTCTCGACACGGCTCTTTAGTTTGGTTTTGAGTGGCTCGCCACCGTCTAGCACATTGCCAAGTGGATCAACCACACGGCCAATCAGCTCTGGACCGACTGGCACTTCCAGCACCTGGCCAGAAAGGCGTACATTAGCACCGGCCTTCACATTGGTGTCTTCGCCGAGCAATACGGCACCGATTTCGTCGGTTGCCAAGTTGAAGGCAAAGGCCGTCACTTTTTGGCCGTCCACGCCCTCGATTTCGAGCATTTCGTTATAGCCAGCGGCGCTGAGGCCGTAAATCCAGGCGATACCATCACCCACGCGCGTCACCACGCCAACACTTTCGATCTCCGGACGAGCTTTCAGCTCAGTAATCGCCGCCCGAATATCGGCTGATAGTTCTGTTATTGATAAATCTGCCACTATTTAATCCTTTCCAGCGGTAAGCTGCTTGAATTTGTTCAATTTAGCCTCTACCGACAAATCCAATTGCTGATTAGCGAGACTCAGGCGCACACCACCGATGATCTCGGGGTCAAGCACTTCGGTCACGATAACCTGCTTGGCATCAGGATAGAGACTCTTAATCTGCTTGGTAACATCTGCCCGGATACCCATCGACAGCGGAAAAGCGCTGGAGGCCAGCACTTCCACCTGGCCAGCCTCGGCCCAATCGGCCTGCACATCACGCAGAATTGAATCAAGCTCCTGCACGCGGCCCTCGGCCAGCAGATATGCCGCCACCTGCTTCGCCAGGTCAGCCGACACACCACTCCGTAGAGTGCGGTCAGCTATTACGCTAGCAATCCGAGTTCGCGGGGCTTTCATGCTACGCTTTCTGCCTCTGCAGGGCGCGGTCAATCAGCTGCGCATCTTTCTTGGCGTCAACCTTTTCGCCAATAATAGCTTCGGTGGCGTCAGAAATAAGCCCGACTAGCTCGCCCTCAAGCTTCTTACGGGCTCGGGCGGTATCAGTCTTGATCCGCTCCTCGGCGTCCTTCAGGATGCCAGCAGCCTTGTCTTGCGCCTTCGATTCGGCCTCATGCACCGTGTCGCGCGAGGTTTCTTGGGCGGCTGCAATGATGCCATCGGCTTCCTGGCGGGCTTTGGCCATCTCCTCGGCAATGGCCGCTTCGAGCTTGGCTTCGTCTTTCTTCATTTTTTCGCCCAGAGCAACACCGTCCTCGATGGTCTTGCGGCGTTCATCCATTAGCTTGACGATCGGACCAAACGCAAACCGCTTCAGCACCCAAAAGGCCAGCAAAAAGCTCACCAGCTGGATGACAAGCGCCTTGCCATCGACACCGAGTGCCCCGATGCCGGACGCGCCCTCGCCAAATTGTGTCAGTTGATTAATCATTACACTTTCTCACTTGTCATACCACTATTAAGATTCTGTTGCTGAGGATTTTTGCACGATAGTGCAGTTTGTTCGAACAGCGAGTACCGTAAGCGAGCCGTACTATACGGTACGGTGAGTGCGGAGCGGAGCTGTTCGGGCAAAATGTGCATCGTGGAAAATCCTATTATTTTACGAAGAAGGTTGCGGCAAAGGCCAGCAATCCGTACACCTCAATCAGACCAACAAACACCAGCGCCTGACCCAAGAACTTGGAAGCTTCTGGGTTACGACCGACTGCCGACAGGTAGTTGGCGCCAATGAGGCCCATACCAATTGTCGGGCCAATAAAACCGGCGCCAATCATAATGCCGTGTGCCAGCGTCTGTGTGGCTTCTGGCTGCGTAACTGCAGCTGCGAGTAATGGAAACATGTGTTATTTCTCCTTATTTACGTTATGTTCAATATCTGCGTCCATACTATCTCTGGCCGGAATTGAGACATCTTCTTGGTTAGAAGATAGCCCTGTCCGACCACGCAAGTACACACGCGTCATCATCCTTTGGCTCCCTGCGGAACTGCACTCATTGTTTCAGCTCCGGCAACTTCGGTCAAGTCGTGCTCGCCGTGCTTCTCGGCCGAACTATTAACCGAAATAGCCAGGTAGTTAACCGCCAGGATAACAAAAATATAGGCTTGCAGTGCACCCACACCCAATTCGAGCAGTGTAAATGGCAGTGCCGTAATGGGAGACAGCACACTGGCCGGCGCCAGCAAGCCACCCAAATAAGCGAACACAGCGATGACAATCTCGCCAATAGCCATGTTCAGGAACAATCGAAGCGCCAGACTAAGCGCCCGCGTCAGGTCAGTAATCATCTCGATGATGCCGATCACCAGATACAACGGGTTGAGCGGACTACCCATGAAGAAGTGCCGGATATATTTACCAAGCCCGCCAGCCTCCCGGATCGAAGCCGCATACACCACACCCATCGTCACCAGCCCCAGCGCCAACGTCGTATTGAGGTCGGCTGTCATTGGCCTAAGCAGCGGATGGCCATGCACCTGCAGCGCATCACCTACACCCGGGATAAGCCCTGACCAGTTATGCAGCAAGATGAAGAAAAACAATGTCATGAAAAACGGAATGTATTTTTTAGCGGTTTTCTTATCGGTGAAGGCGCCCTCCACGGTACTGATCATAAAACCAGCAATGGCCTCGACATACTGGACAACACCACCCTTGGGTCGCACTGTCGCCTTGCGGGCAACAGCCAGCAGCAGCACCAGCATAAGCACGGCGATGACCCAGCCATATACGATCGAATTGGTGATGTGCGCTCCAAACAGCATAAAATCGGTGCCCGGCGCCACGTGCACAATTGGCCCGTCAGCAGCAAAGCGGGTGAGCATACTAAGCATCCTTGTCGTCCTCTTCGTACTGTTTTTGGATAGCACGCTTTTGGGCAGTAGTCAGTTTTGGCACTGGCAGGCTATTGGCAACCCGCATGGTCCGCCACATCACCGCACTCGAAGTCAGCAGCGCAATGGCTAGTCCAATAAATACATACAGATGTGACGTATCGAATGTTTTGTCCAACTGCACACCAATAAGTATTGGTACTAACATAGCGATTGCCAATTGCCACGACATGTTCAGCGCCATCGTCAGAAATTGACTGCGCTGTGTTGCCGCCTCTCGGCTAGCGGAAGCTGTCGTATTCTTTCCACCCATAGCACTATGCGGCGTAGTAGGGTGCGCTGCGGATTTACTCATCTTTCTCATACTATAACAGATGGGGATGACCTTGTGCAACAGGTTTGCTGAGAATATCCCGACAGTTTGCCGTGCATCTTTCTCGTGATAGAAGATCTATGTTCCGACCAGAACATCTAATACTTTACAAAGTATAGTGCAGTGCTATACTGAAAGCATGAACACAAAATCCATCACCATATATTCGGCAGATTGGTGCGCCTACTGCCACGCTGCAAAAGACTATCTAAACAAACTAGGGGTCAAGTTCGAAGAGAGAAACGTCGAAGAAAAGCAAGAGTATGCGCAGGAATGCGTCCAGAAATCTGGTCAAAGGGGCATCCCGGTCCTAGACATCGACGGTCAGATCATTGTTGGTTTCGATCGACCCCGCATCGACGCCGCCCTCCAAGCCTAGATTTAGACATAAATATGTGAGATATATCTCACATCGTCCCCGGAATGTATCTGCTACTATAAAGGTAGCTAAACAAGGAACGCGCTATGCCCGGGCAATCACCACTCAGCAAGCCGGAGTTTATTGTTTCCCATCTCGATGAGGCAGCTATCCCGGCACGCCTGCTAGAGGAAAGCATCTTTGCACATCCAGAAGCCTATCAGGATTCGTCGTCAGATCAGGCGACAGGATTAGACGAGGAGGCCCAAGAGCGCTTCGCTAATTTCTTCCAGCAAGGCTACTACAAACAGGTTGGGTTTGATGAGATGACTGAAGAATCACTAGATACCAACCCGGAACACGCCCGGGTGGTTAGCGAGTTCCGGAGTGCCAAGGAAGACAAACGGGAGCAGGCCAGGGAGTTGGTCGGTCGGTCGCGGATCGCCATCTTTGCTGGCCGAGTCGCACTCTGGCAAGCAGCGCGACCGAACCAAACCACCGAAGACGACTTGCGGCACTCGGCATAATCAAAGTGCTATCATAGACGCAATGTCACTAGAGGATTACAAGACAAAACAATCGGTGGTGCTGGTGTACACCGGAGACAGCAAGGGCAAGACTAGCGCAAGCCTGGGCCTGATGGTACGCGCCCTCGGTAACCGCTGGAATGTGGCCTATATTCAGTTTATTAAATATTGGGGCGTCGGCGAGCACGTGTTTATTCGTGACATCATGCCCATCTACAAGGATCAGCTGACGTTTATCAAGGGTGGAAAAGGGTTTTATAAGGCAGGCGAGCTAAGTGCCGAGTTTGTGACCGAGGAGCAGCACAAGCAGGCCGCCCTTGAGACGTATCAGGAGGCTCTCAAATTAGCCACCAGTGGTGACTACGACCTCGTCATCTGCGACGAAATCAACAACGCTGTCCATGACGGCCTACTATCACAAGACCAGCTGCAGGCCCTCCTGGAAGGCCATGCGGTCAATACTAGCTTGTGCCTGACGGGTCGCAACTTCCCCAAGGAGCTACTCAAATACACCGACATCGCCACCGACATGCACAAACTCAAACACCATTTCGATGACAAATTTCTGGCCAACAAAGGCATTGACTTCTAGTCTGCCCGGTTACATAGTGTAGTCATAGACAACAAGGGAATGAGCCATGAACACACCCGAGCAGAACTCTATCGATGAAACCTCACGGGCAAGGTTACTCGGTGTCATGTCCGACTGTATCGCCAATGCCCCCGCACTGTATACCCAAAATCAGATTGCTCAGTTATACGTTAGTGAGTTTTGCCAAGACGCTCCGCTCGGATATGACAGTGCCATAGACCAAGCAAACATGAAAGATGACCCGCTTATAAACGAACTCAATCTGTGCCTGGCCGGTTTGGGTGGGAGCCTGCGCCATGATCCATACGTCATTACCGCTTTCCGGGGCCACGACCTATCACGCAGCGTCTGGTTGGTTGAGCTGACAGACAGCAGCGGCAAACCCATCGGACAAAAAGAAGCCGACAGTGCGAACCTTGCAGAAGTTTTGAAGCTTGTATAATAAGCAACATGAGCACAACACTGTACATTTTTGTGGGATATCCTGGAGCGGGCAAGACCACCGTGGCGCAGATCATTTGCGGTGCATCAGGAGCGGTGCATATCTGGGCCGATCGTGAACGCCAGCAGATGTTTGGCGAACCAACCCACAGCCCCAAGGAAAGCCAGCAACTGTATGAGCACCTCAATGAGGAGACACGTAGGCTGCTCTCGGAGGGCACCAGTGTGGTGTTCGATACTAACTTCAACTTCTATAGAGACCGCGAACATCTGCGGCACATCGCCCAGGAGGCTGGCGCTGACGTTAAGCTCATTTGGCTCAAAACGGGCAAGGACTTAGCGCAACATCGAGCCGTCAACGATTCGCACGGACAACCAACACGTTTGTATGGCAATATGAGCAGCGATACGTTTGAGCGGATTGCCGGCCACCTAGAAGAGCCCAAAACCAGCGAGCACCCTATTGTATTCATCGGTAAAAAACTACAAAAAACAGAGGTATTAGACAAACTAGGTCTGTTATGAGCACGATGCGATTAAGGCGGCGACACATTTCGTGGCTGACGCTGATCATTGCCATCTTCATCCTACTGGGCCAGCACTATGGCTGGTTCAACAAGCTTGACCAGGCCGCAACGACCACTGACCCAGGTCTCTACAGTATCGACCACTATGTCGACGGTGATACCATCGCCATCAATATGAATGGCACGGTCGAGAATGTGCGCTTTATTGGCATCGATACGCCCGAAACCCACAAACCCAACACTCCAGTGCAGTGCTATGGTCCAGCCGCTGCGGCGCATACCAAAAATGTCATCGCCGCAGCCGGCGGCAGGGTACGCCTGGTATCAGACAGCCTCAGCACCAACCGTGATCGCTACGACCGTTTGCTACGCTACGTGTACTTACCGGACGGCACCAATGTCAACGAGCTGAACGTCCAACAAGGTTACGCGTTCTATTATCCATATTTTCCATTCAGCAAGTCTGCCGCTTTTGAGGCCGACGAACAGCAAGCCATGGCCAAGCACCTGGGCCTGTGGGGTCATTGTCACCCCACGCCCAGCGATGACGGTGGCTACAAGATGAACGAACTGGCCGGCTAATCGTCTAGCGGGGTACGGCCAACAACTCGAGCCGACCATTCCGCCAGGCCAAACAAGGGTGTGATGGCGTACAGCAACACATCGCCAAACAGCCAACAAATCGGCCACGTCTTGATACCATGAATCCGCAGTGTGCGTGGCCACATCTGCAGATACTCCCACAATTCGTGCCGACTCGATCGCACCCGGCGCAGCTGCACGTGTACTTTGACACGCCTATCATACACGATAGGCACACCTAGGTGATGCAGGTGAATCGCTAGGTCAAGGTCCTCGTGGATGTCATTGCGCAAGCACACATCCTCTTTTACTTCACGCCATAACGTTTTTGGGAGAGCCGTATTAGAACCCCACAATACGGGGTGTCCCGCGAGCAGAGCATTGAATCGAAAAACAAACAGATTATACACAGCGCTCACGACATGTGGCAATCGGACATTATAAAAAAATGCAGCACCAGTCCAAGCAGTCTGCATGGCTTGCGGCCGCTCAAAATAGTGCTGTACCTGGGCCGTCCAGTTTGGCGGCAACACAGCATCGGCATCGATACGAGCGAGCAGGTCACCGGTGGCTGCGCCAAAGCCAGCATTGCGTGCATAGACTCGACCTTGGGTTGCCTCGCTCAGTAACCGTACAAAATCATAACGCTTGGCAATCTCGGCGGTTTTGTCAGTGGAGTTATTATCGACGACAATCACCTCAAACGGCTTAATCGTCTGTGCGGCGACCGAATCGAGGCAGCGCGCCAGATAGCGCTCTTCGTTATAAGCAGGTATGATAAGGCTAATGCGTAGATCGCTCACAAGAATACATTGTATGGTATCTGCTAAAAAACTCCTGAGAATCGTAGCTAAGCTGCCCGTGTGGCTGTGGCGGCAGTTTGTGGGCTACTGGCGCGGCAGCGTCTGGCACAAGGCCATCACAACCATTGTTGTGCTGATCGTACTATGCGTGGCCACGATGTACGGCATCGCCGTGTGGTACCAGCATAGCCAGAAGGGCAAACCGACCACGCTGGGTGTGACATTCATCGCAGATTATGCAACCTATTTGGGACTGGATGCGCACCAAACGTACCAAGCCATTTTGAACGATCTGCATGCCAAGCATTTGCGGCTGGTCAGCTACTGGGCCGACATCGAACCAACGCAAGGCCAATATAACTTTAGTGAGCTGGACTACGAGATGGCGCAGGCTCAGGCGCACGGTGCCAAAGTATCGCTAGCTATTGGTCTTCGTCAGCCGCGTTGGCCAGAGTGCCACGCACCGTCGTGGATCGATACCAGTCAGGCCGAAAGTGCCTGGGAGCCCCAGCTCAAGACCTACATGGCGGCTGTGATCAATCGCTACAAAGACAATCCGGCGCTCTCGAGTTATCAGCTGGAGAATGAGTTCTTCAACCGTTTCGGGGCCTGTAACAACTTTGACCGTGCGCGACTCACGAGTGAATTAGCACTCGTCAAACTGCTTGACCCGCATCACCCCGTCATCATCAGCCGCAGCAACAATTACGCCGGCCTGAGCCTGGGCAAGCCGTTGCCGGACATTGTGGGGATATCGGTCTATCGGCGAGTGTGGGACGCACAAGTGACGCACCGCTATTTTCAGTACCCGTTTCCCAGTTGGTATTATGCATTTTTGGCCGGAGCCGAGCAGATCGCAGCCGGCAAGCCGTCGGTTATTCACGAGCTGCAAGCCGAGCCCTGGCCACCCAACGGTAAAGACATCAAGAGCGTCAGCCTAGTCGAGCAAAATAAGACCCTCGATGCCGCGCGTTTCAAAAGTACTGTCAAATTTGCCGAGCAAACCGGCATCAAACACGTCGACCTGTGGGGTGCCGAGTACTGGTACTACCGAAAAGTCACACTGCATGACCCATCGGTGTGGAATGCCGCTCAAATTATCTTTAATCAACAATGATCGATCCAGAATGTTTTGGCGTTAGTTTTTCGCTTAAGCAATGCCGTAATTTCGGGATTGATCCGCACGAAACGCTTGACTGGCTGACTGCCCAAGGTTGGCGGCGTTTTCGTCTGATGAGCTATTGGAACGAGCACGAAAAGCAGCCCGGCGAGTACGATTTTAGCCAGTTGGACTGGCAAATTGCGGCAGTCGCCAAAGCCGGCGGAGTGGTGACATTGTGCTTGGGCGTCAAGCAACCTCGCTGGCCCGAATACCACTGGCCAAAATGGACACTAAAACTGGGCAAACAAGAGAAACGAGAAGCACTGTTGCAGTATGTACGCACGGTGGTCGAACGCTACAAAAATAATCCAACTATTATCAGCTGGCAACTCGAAAACGAAGCGCTGCTGCAAGGTTTTGGCGAGCGCATAAACATCGATCGTGGGCGGCTCCGGACCGAATACGCTCTTATAAAACAGCTCGACCCAAACCGGCCGATCATCATGAGCACCAGCAATGGCTGGGGCTTGCCAGTGCGCAGTCCACGGCCAGATATCGTCGGCTTCTCGTGCTATTTCCGGCTCTATAGCCACGGCCGCTATCATTCGACACTGCAGCCACCAGTGTTACACCGGGCACGTAAGCGACTATTGCAAGCCATGCAAGACCGGCCGGTATTCATCCACGAGTTGCAGTGCGAGCCATGGGGCCCAACGGCCATCTGGAAGATGAGCAAAGACGAGCAATATAAGTCCATGAGTCCAACGCAAATCCAACATAATATTGCCGCCGCCAAAGCCATCAACGCCTACCCAATCGACCTGTGGGGTGCCGAATGGTGGTACTGGCGCCACCTGCACGGTGATAACACCATTTGGCAGGCCGTATCAGAGGCCGTACAATAGAGCTGTTATGGCCAAGAAGAAACCCAACCAGTCTAAGTCTATTCAGAACCGCCGCGCTCGGCACGACTACGAGCTGGGCGATTCTTTGGTGGTGGGTTTAGAACTGAACGGTCGCGAGACCAAGGCACTACGTATGGGGCAGGGATCGCTGCGCGGCGCCTACGTCACCGTTAAAGATAATGAGCTGTATTTACTCAATGCGCTCGTTGGCCAAGCGCCGGGCATTAGCCTGACCGAGGATGAGCAAACCCGTACCCGCAAATTGCTGGCTAAGCGTCGCGAAATCGACGCGCTCATCGACACCAAGAAGCAAGGTCGCACCATCGTGCCACTGGAAATCCTGACCGGCGGCCGTTATATCAAACTGCGTATATCTGTCGGCAAGGGCCGGCGCATGTTCGATAAGCGTCAGACACTAAAGGCACGTGACGAAAAACGCGCCATTAACGCACTGCTGAAGACGCAGCGCTAAAGAACTACACGGTATTAGCATGTTATTAAATCTTGATATTTCTGAGAAATCGTTTGGCCACAAAGTGCTCTACGACGATCTCAAGTTCGATATCCAGCCCGGCGAAAAGATCGGTCTGATTGGCCGCAACGGCACGGGTAAGTCCACGCTCCTGCACATCATTACGGGCGACGACAAAGACTTCCAGGGCAGTGTCGAGCTGGGCCGCGGGGCAGTCATTATCGCCAGCCGTCAAGAGCACCATGGGTACGAAGATAATTCTGTACTGGAGTATATCCAGGGCGATTTGCCGGAATTCGCTGATCTGCACCACATTGTCACAACCTATCCGCAACACATGGGCGATGACGTCCGCAAGTTGCAGCGCTACAGCGATGCCCTCGAGCGCTTCAATCACCTAGGCTACTTCCAGATAGAAGACGAACTGAGCCAGGCTTTTGAAGCCTACCAGCTTGACCCGTCAAAGCTCGAAAGCAAGCTATCAGAGCTCAGCGGTGGGCAAAAGCGCATGGTCGAACTCATCAAAGTTCAGCGTGCCCGTGGCCACCTAGCGCTCATCGACGAACCGACCAACCACATGGACTACGTCGCCAAACAAGCCTTTATAAAATGGCTCAAGGCCGCTCCGGAAGCCGTAATGGTCATCACCCACGACCGCGACGTACTCGGTGAAGTCGATAAAATTATCGAAATCCGTAATGGTCGGGCCTATAACTTTAAGGGCAATTACGCACAATACCTCCGCATCAATAAAAATCAGATCACCTCGCAGGTCAACGAGTACGATTTGGTGCAACGGCGCATCCAGAACCTGGCAAATGACATCATTCGCTTCCGACGCCTCAAAGAAAAGGCGCATGACCCTGGCACCATCAAGCGCTTCAAATCTTCCGAGCAAAAGGCCGAAGCCGAACTGGCCAAGCTATCGAAGTCCGAGAAACCATCGTTTTGGATTGACCGTGAGAACGTGGAAGATCTCGATCCCAAGCTGATTGGAGCCTACGAAAAATATAAGGCCAAGAATATCCAGCTGAGCACCAAAAGCCAGGCTAGCAAGTCATCGCGTTTACTGGTAGAAACACGCGCACTCAGCCTGGGCTACAACGATAAGCCTCTCTTCGCAGATATCAACTTTTCATTGCATGCGGGCGAGCGCATCCGTCTGCACGGTCGCAATGGCGCCGGTAAAACCACACTCGTCAATGCCATCATCGCCAAGGCAGTCGGACAACCTGCCAGTAGCCAAAAATTCAGTGGCACTATTGCCGTCGAGAACGATCTCAATATCGGCCAGTACGAACAAGAGATCGACGCCAAATACCTCAAGCTAACACTGCGCCAGGCTATCGAGAAATCATGTTTCGAGAAAGATGTACCGGTGAGCGAACAAAGAGTGAAGCAGCTGCTGGGCGAATACCTCTTCAACCCGGCCACCGACGGTGACACGCCCATTGAACGTCTCAGCGGTGGACAAAAGGCCCGTTTCCAGCTAATTCGCATGCTGCTGGGCGAGCCGCTACTGCTGATACTCGACGAGCCGACCAATCACCTCGATTTGCCCAGTATAGAGGAGCTGGAGGATGCGCTCGCTCATTATCACGGTGCCGTCATCTACATCTCACACGACAGCTTCTTTGCCAAAAAGCTCGGCGGCGAGACTATCGCCATCGGCCATTAGTCACGGGATCATTAACAGGGGTGATGGTAGCGGCCAACGTGTAATTATGCTAGTATGGAGATACTACTTCACAATTTGACGTGGAGCATCCTAAAGGTCGGAGACAAAATTGGTTTCGTTCGTGTGGTCTGACAGCTTGCCTGTCTACTCAGGTCGTGGTGGCACGGAAAGTTATACCATCGGCCATATTAGAAAGCTCAACGAGCTCGGTTTTCCGGCGCGGTTAATAACCATCGGTCTTGGCGAGAACGACGGCCGCCAGTATTTTCCGGACATCGAATTCCTGTCAATCAAATCCCCACACGACCTGGAGACGCTCGACGACACCATCGTCTACGTCAGCTTTCCACATGCCGTACCGACTCGTCACCCCGCCTACGTCATCTTGCACTGCCCACCGAGTGATGAGCGTATACATGCTAAAAACCCTCGAGAGTTTCTTGCACCTGACACCACGATTATTACCAATAGCCGGTTCATGCGCAAAATCTGGGCGGAGCATCTCGACATCGAGATTGGTTCTATTCACATCGTCTATCCTTTTGCCGATCCCCATTTCGCCACTGTCAAACGTGCCAAAAGGGACCCCCAGACCACCCGAGTGCTGTATGCAGGACGACTCAGTCAAGAGAAGGGCATTTACTCCTTGCTAGAAGCACTCCATCACGGACCACTTCGTACAGGTTACACGTTTACTGCAACGACGGCCGGTAACCAGACCAAGGACGGCCAGATCATCGAATCCATACTACGGCACCACCCGTGGGTGCGCGTCACGGCTGCTCGAGCCAACCCTGTGCCGATGGCACGCCTGTTCGGTCGTTACGATATCGTCGTCATACCCTCTAATCACCAGTATTGGCACGAAGCGTTCGGCATGGTATCAGTCGAGGCACAACACAGCGGCTGCCGGGTTGTCGGCAGTGACTCAGGTGGCCTGC
The DNA here is from genome assembly GCA_964426605.1 of uncultured Candidatus Saccharibacteria bacterium. Classification (GTDB taxonomy): domain Bacteria; phylum Patescibacteriota; class Saccharimonadia; order Saccharimonadales; family UBA4665; genus JAGQNT01. Next base: position 445,828 of record CAYRQK010000001.1, read on the forward strand.
CCGAAACCAATTGCGGCGAGCTAATTTTATACGAACCGGGCAATTCCTACGCCCTAGCCAGTGCTATCCAGATGGCCACCAAAGCTGGCGCAATCACCACTGGCCAGCGCCAGGAAGCCATCAAGCATTTTACGCTCGAAGAGTCAGTCAACTCGCTACTAGCTGTTATCGGCCCCGTTGCAAGAGCTAGAGCCTAAGTCCGCAACCAGCCCGGCAGAGCTGTTATACTGCCCCTATGTCCTCAATCCCTCCGATCCCGTGGTTCAAGCGCGCCGTCCTCTACCAGATTTACCCCCGCAGTTTTTATGACTCCAACGACGACGGCATCGGTGATCTAAAGGGCATCACGCAAAAGCTAGACTATCTCAAAGGTGGCCCCGATTCACTCGGTGTCAGTGCCATCTGGCTATCGCCATTCTACCCGTCGCCCATGGCCGACTTTGGCTATGACGTCAGCGATTACCGAGAAGTTGACCCCATTTTTGGTACATTGGGCGACTTCAAGGAGCTACTGCATCAGGCTCACACTCGTAATCTAAAGGTTGTGATCGACTTTATTCCCAACCACACTTCAAACCAGCACGACTGGTTCAGGCAATCACGCGCCTCCAAAGGCAACCCAAAACGCAACTGGTACGTTTGGCGCGACGGCAAGGCGGCCGACACGCCCCCAAACAATTGGCAAGCCACTTTCGGGGGATCGGCCTGGCAATTCGATCCAACGACCAATCAATATTATCTACACAGTTTCCTGCCAGAACAGCCCGACCTTAACTGGGACAATCCAGAGGTCCGTGCAGCCACGTGCAACGAGATGCGATTCTGGCTCGACTTGGGCGTTGACGGTTTCCGCGTTGACGCGGTGCCTTGGATATCCAAAGACCCGCAATTACGGGACAACCCGCTCCGTGCAAACTACCATCCTGGCACAGACGATCCGGCGCACGCCCATCAGCCAATATACAGCCAGAACGGACCGAAGCTTTACGAGTATCTCCACGACATGGCCGAGACGGTTCGCGCATATCCTGATACCTTCATGATAACCGAGGCTTACCCCAACGAGTGGGACAGCGCCAAGGCTTATTTGCAATTCTATCGTCAGGTCGACCCGCGTGTCTGCGCACCCTTCAATTTTGAGGGCATCTTGTCACCCTGGGACGCCGCCGAGTTCAAGCAACTTATCGATAGTTTCGAGGCTTCACTCAAGCCGAACTACCTATCAATTTACTGCCTGGGCAACCACGACCGCTCTAGGCTAGCTAGCCGGCTCGGCAGTGCCGCAGCTGCCCGCACGGCCGCCGTAATGCTCCTGACCCTACCTGGTATGCCAACTATGTACTATGGCGAGGAGCTCGGCATGGTCGACGGCTCGATACCGGCCAATCGTATCCAAGACCCGTTTGAGAAAAATGTACCGGGCATGGGGCTGGGGCGGGACCCAGAGCGGACACCGCTACAGTGGAGTGCCGCCGCCAACGCCGGTTTCAGTAACAGCCAGCCGTGGCTGCCAGTAAACTCCGACTATCGGACCAAAAACGTCCAAGCACAACTCGCCGAGCCGTCATCGTCGCTGAATCTTTATCGTCAGCTACTAGCACTCCGCGGCAGTTCTTCGGCCATCGCCGCAGGCAAGTACATTGCCCTCGAAACACCAGTAAATATCTTCGGCTACCAGCGGAAAAATGCCGATGAAACAGTGACCATTTTGCTGAATTTTTCCGACAAACCGATTGCCTTGACCCCCGAGCTAGCAAAGGGCAAACGCCTGCTATCCACACACCCAGAACACGGCGCCACAGCTGCCCAGCTGCGCCCACACGAGGGCATTATCCTCAAAGTCAGCTAGTTATTGCCCAGCGCCAGTGTCAACCCAGTTGCTACATCGGGGGTCTTCAGTTATAATTCTCGTGTTCTCTGTAACCTACTATCTCCATGATAACGGGTATAATATAGGGATGCCAAGTAACGGTATGTCTATTTTGTGCGACACGGCAGCAAATCGACGCACACATACCTAGTTGCAAATATTCCGGGGTAGCTCAGTGGTAGAGCGAGGGACTGTTAATCCCCAGGTCGGAGGTTCGAACCCTCTCCCCGGAGCCATGATGGAGACCCGTGCTGAAAAGCAGGGGTTTTTATCTTCAAATCGTCGATTCTAACCATTATTTGAGGCTCATTTGCGGTGTTATTTACCTTTTGAGGAATGAAATACTCATTAAAACCGGCACTAAAGTCACCCATGGAAGTTCGCGTAAAATGAGCACTCCTGGACGTCCTTCATAAAAGCGAGTGCCCTCAAACTCAGCGTCTGCCTCGTGTACTATCTTTGAGTTATGTTTAAGGAATAGTGTAAAAATCTCATTGGGTTTAATCAATAGTTATGTCTATTAGCTTCCATCTGTACACGAAGTAAAGAATATATTATAATCAGAGAAAGAACAGTGAGTTTAACATATGGGCGAGCACCGGAGTGAACAGTTCCCTGTTGATGAGGAAGTAATAGCGGCCGCGCCTTCTATCCCAACCCTTGATGACGTAGTTGGCTTGAGCAAGCGGCGGGGATTTGTTTTCCCGAGCAGCGAAATATACGGCGGCTTAGCCGGAGTATATGATTATGGACCCTACGGCGTCGAGCTTGCCAAGAACATTAAAGACGCTTGGTGGAAATACATGGTACAGGCGCGCCTCGACATTGTTGGCCTAGATTCGGCAATATTTATGCATCCGGCGATTTGGCGTGCTAGTGGCCATGTCGGTGGCTTTTCAGATCCACTCGCTGAATGTAAAAATTGCCACCATCGGATTCGCGTAGACCATGTACTTGAAGATCTCGGTGAACAAGCTGATGAAAAAATGTCTGACGAAGAAATCGGAATTCTCTTTGAAAAGCACCGTGACAAAATCAAGTGTCCATCTTGCAGTAAAAAAGACTTTTCCGATCCGAAGAGCTTCAATCTCCTAGTACAAACGAATCTCGGTAACTTCTCTGAAGACTGGTCCCTAGACCCCACCTACCTACGCGGCGAGACATGTCAAAGTATTTACGTTAACTACCAGAACGTGCTTGCTACAGGCCGTCTTAAAGTACCTTTCGGCATCGCGCAGATCGGCAAGACCTTTCGAAATGAAATCAGCCCACGCCAGTTTATATTCCGTACTCGAGAACTTGAGCAAATGGAAATGCAGTTTTTTACTAGGCCCGAAAAGGAGCTTGAGGAATATGAAAAACTCCGCGAATACCGCTGGAACTTCTACGCCTCAATTGGTATTAATGAAAAAAATCTCAAATGGCATAAGCACGAAAATCTTGTATTCTACGCCAAGGAAGCTTACGACATTGAGTACAAATATCCGTTCGGCTACAAAGAGCTTGAGGGCGTACACGCTCGGGGTAACTACGATCTAACCCAGCACCAAGCTGGCAGCGGCAAAGATTTGCAATATGTCGATCCAACTAGTCATGAAAAGTTTATTCCGCATATTATTGAATCATCGGTCGGCGTAGGCCGCACGTTTCTGGCATTGCTTTGCGAAGCCTATACCGAAGAACAAAACGGCAACGAAACACGCACTGTACTTAAGTTTCATCCATCAATTGCGCCAGTCAAGGTTGCTGTTTTCCCGCTACTTCGCAACAAGCCAGAGTTGGTGGCGAAAGCTAAAGAGGTTTACTCGCATTTATCGCAGCAGTATATGTGCGAATTTGATGACAATGGCAATATTGGCAAGCGCTACCGTCGACAAGATGAAATCGGCACGCCATACTGTATAACAATTGATTTCGACAGCTTAGAAGACGGCACTGTGACCGTTCGCAATCGTGACACGACCGATCAAAAAAGAGTCAAAATTAATGACCTTTTGGGCGAACTTGTCATTTAAAGTTCTTCGCAAATAGCTAGACACGATTTAGCGTATAGCTACAGAATTAGGGTCATTAATGTCTAAATCTGCGATTATGCCAGGCTAGTCGCAATGTATTAGTACCGATTTTAAGGAGAGCCAGAAAAACCAGAATCGGTTTTCCGATTCGAGACTCACTACTTGAAGGTGAGAATATGCCTAAACGACAGGTCGCAGCATATGATAATGGCTTAAGGGCGACGGGGGATACAGTACCGACAATACCATTAGGGCTAACGAGCTATCACGCGTGTGACAACTATTTGATAGCGTCGAGGATTGAACTGACTATATGATTGGCGCTATTGAGGCTGTACGAGACCGTACGACCTTCTTTGGTTTTTACCAGCAAATCTCCCTGGTGGAGAATCTTCAGGTGCTGGGAAGCTAGCGGTAAAGACACATGTAGAATCTCGGCTACCTCACTTACCGACAGTGATTGACTCTTGGCAATAGCTCGAAACATTTTGCAACGGTTGGGTTCGCTGAGTACGGCAAATACCTCGGCGAGCCCTTGATCTTCGCTGCCGAGGTATTGTCTTACTTTTTGCAATTCTTTCGTTGATAGCATGGCAGGTGAGAACCAGATACAGTTTGTGTACGCCGGTTCTCTTATAAACCCTTTCAGTACTATTCTAGAACTTTTGTGGGTATTGCGCAATAATGCCGTCGCTCAATGCGTGCGACATCATCACCATGTGGTCGTTTGCTTTGTCAAAATCTATGATTGACTGTGCGTAGTTGCCTTTGAGTAAGTCAACCGAGTAAGCCACCGTTTGGTCGATGTGCTCTTTCATCATCGGCTCTGTAGCAGACTTGGGCCAAGCGTCGGGATTAGCCGAAGAAAGGAAGTCGGCGATCTCTTTGGCATTAGCTTGCCAGTTTACTAGGCCTTGGTTGAGTGCTGCTGTGTCACCTGCCTTAGCGGCGGCCAGTACTGGTACGGCGTCCTTGATATGGGTTGTCAGTAAAACGCTTAGCTTGTCACCGGCGGCTTGCCCGTAATAAGGGACGATTGCCGCGCCGATGTCCTTCTGGTTTTGCAATAATCTAGCGAGTTTTGGTTGCAGCTGGTTGGGCTCATTAAAATAAGCGTCGACTGTCGCGTAGGTCCAGGTCATGTGATCTGCCCACAGCTTCTGCATATTATTTGTTAATGTAGTCTCTTTATTGCTAGCCGTCATGTTCTGCATGGGGGTAGCATTATCTCTGTTATTTCCGATTGCAAAGCCGATAACACCACCAAGCAGTAAAGCCACGATTGCGGCTATAATAATGTTGTTCTTCATATCTCTGAACTCCTCTTAGAATTACCTATGTGGCATTGTTTTGTGTTGACATGGTTTTTGTTCGCCGTACCCTCCTATTATTAAATAGTTATTTAACAATAGTACTGTGCATATTGTCCTGTCAAGACGATCTGCCCAAGTACGTCCACGCGAGCAGAAATACAACAGGTGGCTATATTCTCATCAGACCATCAGCCAGATCCCACTCGCTCTGGGCGGACAATGACTACTACGATAGCAAATACCTACTCCAACTTTTAGCCCAATTAATGGTCGTATTATGAATTGATCTAACGGTTAATAGTGTCAATATATTTAGCATTCTTTTGGACAGCTGAAAACTCCCACTTCACAATGGTTATAACTTCCTTTATCGTGGTGAGCCAAGCCAGACTAGATGAAGTCAGAACTGTTAATTCGGTTCTGACTTTTTATATAACCACGATGGAAGTGAAACCGCAGCTTGTGCCATAATGAACACATGAAAACATTACGTGAATGGAATGGCGACTCTAACAAACTTGTTCTAAGTTTTTTAAAGCAGTTTGGTGTAAAAGCTGAAAAAATCAGTTTATTAAAGTACGAGACGTTAACCCCAGACAGTTTTATCTGGATCTTCAATACAGACAGCGGGCGATACTGTTTATACGTCGAGGACTACGTTCCCTCTATTGATCACGTCAAAAAACAAATGGACGAAAAACGCTCAGAATGGAATCCTGATGATAAGTATGAACTTTTACATGTTAATCATGATCAAGAGTGGGATAAGGCAAGCCCCGTAACTGCAGCTACTACGTACCAGTTACCAGATAAACCAGAAGAGTTCATGCAGTATGCTGCGACTTCAGGCTTTGATTTTGTATTTCTCGCAAAAGTTATTAATCAGCCAAAGACAAACCTTGATTAGTCTAAATCCGCTGTAGTTTATTCGTATAATCTTGTTTGATTACGGTTATAACTTCCTTTATCGTGGTGAGCCAAGCCAAGAAAGAGAAAGTCAGAGCTGTATTTCAGTTCTGACTTTTTATATAGGCAGACTAGAGCTGAAACCTACTTTATTATCATGCTTATTGACAATTTATTAAGCTTATGCTATAATGTTGATACTAGTGAGAGAGTCTCAGTAGTAGAACCTTGAAAGGTTGAGAGCTATGAAGCTCCAGGAGATGTTGACATTGCAGGGCTTTGACCTTCGCGACAACGACACCCGTCTTGAAGTCATCCGTACCACTCGTAAGGGCAACCGCGTTGTGTGCGCTGTATCCGAAGGCGAGTATCTGGTGACCCCAGTTGACTACGGCGAGGAGTACTACACTCCTTACGGTGCAAGCAGCACTGAGATCGTAGTCGACGCCAACAACAACGTCCTCAACGAGAAGGAGGCATTGAAGCACTACTTTGAGTAATTTCACTCGAGGAAAATTCTTCACTGTAACACTCTGATTCGCAAAACAAGTTGATTGATCCGGCAACGTACAGGATCCACAGATTCACTAGAGCTTCATCCGCCCCACGAGCATTCAGCACCACCTTTCATACTTTCGGGAGCACCGACCTTTGGCCACTAGCCGACTGTCATGCTCCCTTTTTCACGCCCAAACAAAACCGTTATATCCCAGATTCTTGCTTTACTATAGTTATAACTTCCTCTATCGTTGTGAGCCAAAGTAAAAGACCCTACTCTCGTAGGGTCTTTTACTTTGCTTGTGAAGCGAGGCTACGCACAGATGCGAGCATCGAGTACGGCTGAGTGACAGGGCCGAAGCCGACCAAGCAATCAGGGCCAAGCATAAACGATGCGCAAAGTACCACGAAGATGGTACTTTTGTTTAATAGCTAATTCGCGCGAAATATCCGACAATTTGTCGACGCCCGAAGAATTTCAGGAAGGGCAAGATGAGTAGCACAACTCTCTAATGTCCTGCACTGTGAAGTCGTAGGGACTTCACAGTGCAGGACAACATACTCGTGTCGCGGGATCCAACCACGAAGCCCACAGGACGACACGGAGTGGTGCCGATGGACGCACATGCGACGGGCGCGTGGTAGCTATTACCATTACCACGCCCCGGTGGGGCCGCAACACTCCCACAATCTTTGCTCGCCGCTGATATAATAGAATAATGGGAATTAGAGCTGTTCGCCAATGCAAAGATGTGACCCGCGCCACAAAGGTGGGCCAACTACAAAAGATAGGCTCCGGTTTTGCGGCAGGCTCAACGAGTGAGCATAACTATGAGTAAAACTGACCTCGCAAGTGGAGTGGTGCACGAAGTACCAGCAGACCTACGCACAGCGCTACTTGCCGACGAGTCCGCCCTAGAAAGATGGGAGGACCTCACGCCACTAGCGCGCAACGAGTGGATTTGCTGGGTCATTACCACCAAAAGGCCAGAGACGAGACAGAACCACATCGAACGCACTGTTACAGAACTCTTGCAAGGAATACGTCGTCCGTGTTGCTGGCTCGGCTGCAGCCATCGGTAAATAAATACCTCTCTTTGGATATTACGGCTATTCTATTTGATATACACGGCGAGAGTTAGCTCATGTTATACGTAAAGATATATCTCACGTACGAGTAAAGTAGTAGGCACGTAACGCCGTTACGGAATAAAATTGAAAAGTGACATAACCAGATAAAGCGCGGAGATGCGGGTGACAACCAAAGTTGTCACCCGCACCGTCGTTAACGACGCCCGAAGTGCGGGGCAATCCGCAACAAGGCACAGACTGCACTCACCATAGTAAATGCAGCTAGTAGTGCGAAACCTAGGCCGAAGCCGGAAAGCCACAAGGTGGCACTTCCTGCACCGATCCCAGTTGCAGCGGACGGTCCGTAAATATTCATATTCTTCTTTCTAGTAGGAGTTTACCAACTCTTGCGAGTCCGCAAGGCGGAGGTTGCAAGGGCTTGCACATGTACCGCTTGTAAGCACATGTCATATGGCATCTCAACGATAAGCGTAGCAGCAAGTAATACTTGTCGTATTCCTCGCCGTGCAACAGTAACAGCACGTTCAAGTACATATATTACCGTCACGCCTATCCAAAGAGGATACCAGTGTAACTGATTGCTACCTATCACATAGACCATAGTAGTCATATAGGCGATAGTTGCCAAAATACCGAGAGTACCCCAAATTTGGAGACCCCAATATTTTGCGGTGTAGCGGGTAATACCATAGTGCCAATTATTCTCAATTGCTCCTCTCTTCCATCGGTACCTCTGCCTCCACAAGTCGCGCCAGCTTTCCATGACTTCAGTTTTGAGGCCACATTCCGCTGGAGCGATGATCTTATATCCCAAGTGGAGCAGCGCAAAGGTCAGCTCGTTATCTTCAGTGAGGGCTTTCGTGTCGTAGACGTGCGATATGTCGCCTGTATCCGGGATCAGACCAGAGGCCCTTCCAGACACAACGTCTTTGAGACACTCAGCCGTAAAAACAGTTGCCGTACCGGTCAGAACGAGTGTTTTACCACGCCTCCTGGCAACATCACGGGCATACCGTGCGTATTCGTTACGCTGCAGCATACCAACAAAGCCACCGCCATCCTTACCAAGGAACACACCGCCAACTGCATGGTAGCCTCGCATGATATAGCGCAAAGCATTCTCCATGAAGTCTGGGTTGAGTACCGAATCTGCGTCCATGACCATCACAAGATCTTCAGGGTCCATGACAGCCAGATTGACATCCAACCACTGGTTGAGTGCACCGGCCTTTTTGTCGGTGTTGGCCTCTGTGCAAAAAACGTGTGCACCAGCGCGCAACGCAAGCTCGCGGGTATCATCAGTGCAGTTATCTGCAATGACAATAACCTTGTCGGGTTTGACGGTCTGCTGATCGATACTTCGAAGCGTCTCAACAATCGGAGGTATACGGGGTCGTGACTCGGACAGCTTGTACTTTTTACTATCAATAACTTCCTTCGTGTGTACTACGTGTTCAGCTTCAACCGTTCCTTCGTTATGCGAAGGGATGACCACGGTAAGCAAAAGAGCTCCTAGCCTAGATGAGAAATATCTGGTTATGTCAATGTGCGTTCGATACTCCCAGTGGGGTACGAAGCATAGTACAGTTAAGCAGACCGCCGGGTTTCGGTCAATGTAAAATCCCCCTATAGTGTTTGCGTGCCACGCAAAGTATAGGAGGATAATTACACCTTATTTTACGCCAGCAAAGCTAGCAACTACTATGAAGTTTTTATTGGAATCCCCGGTGCTCGCATCCTGAAAACACGTAACCAGCACCAGCCGACCACGCGAACTAGCAGATCCATCGCCCCAAATTTCTCCCATGTACGGAAGGTCTGTTTTGAGTGGCATGTAGACTGCCGAGATCGTGTAGTCGAGCCACAGTCGGCCGCTCGTCTTCGTCTTCAACAGCACCTGACGGCCGACCAATGACTTACCCTGAAGATACAGTTTATTAAAAACCGTCGCAATCCTGAGCGATGAATGGCCAGCCAACACAGTCGTGCCTGTCGCAGGTGAACCGGGCATGGCGTAATCCACGCATTGGAACACGCTGCCCACATGGCTACCACTGAGAGGTGGCTGAATGACAGTCTTGCAGCTGCTTGGCATCGGCAAGACTTGATTGTTGATGACGAGCCGTTCGTTGACGGATGGTACGTACAACTGCGTTACCGCACTCGGCTTAACAAAGTACTGTGCCGGTATTGCCGACGACTGGCTGGAGACCGACGTGGTCATCGATGAAGGAAGCGCCTCGGCGGGATAGACGGGAACTGGATGCGTGCCATGGTTGATACTAGAAAACAGCACAGCCACAGCCAGCACCACCGCCCCACAGAACGCAAGCCAAATAGGCCAACGGCGCGATTTAAAACGCGTATGTGACGGTGTGTTCACCGCAAAACCTCTTTCGTAGAGTAGGTGTACAATCTTGGCAATTGCCGAGATACACTACTACTGTAACATCAGATTGCGTTGAGCGCTAATTATTGCTGATCGTATCACCCTCGTTATCGGGCGAGAATATTGTCGAAAGTGGGGCAGCCGTCTGCGGTCCCCATGAGCCAGTCGAATAGGCATAGAGGGGTACGTGATTGTGCTCCCACGCACGCAGCACTGGCTCGGTTACTCGCCAGCCAGCCAGTACCTCTTGGCTGGTCGCAAACAACGTTTTATCACCGCGCATGGCATCCATTATGACGCGCTCGTATGCACCAGCTTTGACCATATCGAGGTCACCACCATAGTAAAAATCAAGCTTAACCTGCTGAATCTCATTATCGAAGCCAGGTTTTTTGATACTCAAATCGACAGTAATACCTTCGTCCGGCTGAATTCGAATACATAAATAATTCAGTTTGCCAGGTGTAGCATCATTCTGGAACGCTACTTTTATTTCGGAAACTTTTCTGGTTAACGCCTTGCCGGTGCGAACATAAATCGGCACGTCTTTGAGCCGGCCAGAATCAACCGACAGCTCAAGCGCAGCATACGTCTCGACCTGCGAATGCTCATTGGCCACCTCGGCCTGATATGTGTCGTACTGGCCGCGCAGGGTTTGCGTAGCCATGTCATCACCACGAATCGGATTAATGCTATCGAGTAAAGCCCCTTTGGCGGCATGGATATCCTCGGCCGACATGCTAGCTGGCTGCTCCATGGCAATCAGCGCTACCAGCTGCAGTAAATGGCTCTGAATAAGATCACGTAGCGCGCCGGTCTGCTCATAAAATGATGCGCGGCCCTCAATACCAATCGACTCCGCAGCCGTTATCTCGATATGGGCTATGTGCTCTCGATCCCAGCTACCGTTGAATAATGGGTTGGCAAACCGGAAGGTCAGGATATTTTGCACTGTTTCTTTGGCCAGGTAGTGGTCGATACGATAAGTCAGACGCTCTGTAAAGTATTTGCTCAGCGTATCTATTAGTGATTCTGCCGATGCCAGGTCGTACCCAAATGGCTTCTCAATGAGTAATCGACTCTCGGCCTTATGATGCTGGCAACCAGTATTAAGGTCGTGTTTGCCCAAGCGATCGATAACTTCACCAAACAAGCTGGAGGGAATCGCCAGGTAGTACAACCGGTGCAAACAGACGTGCAATTCATCTTCGATACCGTCGAGCTCTTGCTTCAGCAGGCCGTAGTCATCGGGTTTGGCAATATCCATGTTAATAATCTTTATGTTCGTTTCTAACCAAGCCAGCGTTTCTGGGTCAGCCTGCCGGCCAGTATCCTCTACGGCCGAGCGAATCACTTCCACCACATCCGCAACGGTCGTGTTGCGACGCGACAAACCAACAATACGGAACGGCTCCGGCAAGAGTTTGTGAGCCGCCAAATTATACAACGAGGGCAACAGTTTACGCTTAGCCAAATCACCGGTTATACCAAAAATAACCAGAATTGCTGGCTCGGGAATATTCATGACCCTTAGGCGTCCTTGGCCTGGACCTTGTCGGCATTAATAGCATGGCCGCCAAACTTATTGCGCATAGCTGCTAGTAGCTTGGTCGCAAAGCTAATCTGGCCCTGTTGTGAAGCTAGCCGCACGTCCATAGCCGCTTGGACCGCCGGCATAGCAACGTTGTGCTGCGCAGCTGCTTCGAGTGTCCAGCGAGCTTCGCCAGACTCAGCCACAAAGCCGTCGATGCCAGTCAATTCTGGATTTTCCCGCAGTGCCTCGACCGTCAGGTCATTGAGCAGGGAACTGATGATACTGCCGTGTCGCCAGACTTCGCCAGCAGCAGCCAGATCGATACTCTTGAATGGACCGTCTTTGAGCATGCGGTAGCCTTCGGCATATGATTCCATCAGACCATACTCGATGGCGTTGTGCACCATCTTGATATAGTGGCCACTGCCGCTTTCGCCAAAGTAGTGCCAGCCATCAGTTTGAGCAAGAGCCTCAACAATTGGCGTAATCGCCTCGACTGCTGCCGTCTCACCACCGACCATCATCGAGAAACCATGCCCCGCGCCCAAAATACCACCGCTGGTGCCCACGTCGATAAGCTGAACATCCTTGCCGCGGCATAGTTCGGCACGTTGAACTGTCAGGCGGTAGTCAGAATTACCACCGTCTATCAGCGTTGATCCAGCCGGGAGAAGCGTCAGTAGTTCGGCCAGCGCAGCATCCATGAAGCCGGCCGGTATCATTAACCAGATAGTGGGCGATGCGCCAAGTGCAGCAACTAACTCGGCTTGACTGGCTACGCCAGTGGCGCCAAGCGTCGACATACTGGCCACAGCCTCACTGTTAACATCAAATGCCACCACTTCGTGCTGCGCCTCCAACAAACGAGCCACCATTTGGCTACCCATTTTGCCGAGCCCAATAAAACCTATTTTCATGCTGCCTCCTTTTGGTAATCACTTCGTAGTGTATACGACTGCGCCGTCTTTAATATTCTCACCGGCACTGCATCGGTTGGTCCATCTTGCAGAAACTGCTGCAGGGCGGGCCACTTACTCTGACCAACCGCAAATAAGACTGCCTCGTCGAGTCGTCTGATTGCAGCTGGGGTAATAGAGATCCGTTCAAAGTCCGGACCAGTATATGTACCGACGAGTTCGGTGTCCTCATGTGTCAGCGGTGAGTCCGGTAACAGCCCAGCCGTATGCCCATCGGCACCCATGCCGAATAGGCCAATCGTATACCCAACATTCGCAAATAGTGTTTGTAGCGTCTGACTATATTCTGCCGTGCAGGTATCTCGCGACACACCATCATGTAGCACGGCATGCATGATTAGCTGATCGGTCCTAAAACCGGCGTCTAATAATTGCTGGTAATTGGAGTCTTTGTGCCCAACTGGTCCATAACGTTCATCAATCAGCCCAACGTGCAATACCGAATCCCTCGACACATCACCTAGAATGTTTCGGGCCGCCGCAGCCGCCTCCATAGCCGATCCGCCAGACACCAACCAAAGTACTGACTTCGACTCGGCAAGTTTATCCCGTATACAGTCAGCCAAGTAATAGGCAGTATCATCAACAACAGTCATATCACGTATTCTAGCACTGCTTAGTAGCTGATAATAGTGCGATATAGGCATGTCACAATTAATAATAACCGGCATTATGAACCAATTACTGGACTTTTGTATCTGTTAGGATTACAATAATCAAGTAATTAAACAGGTACTAATATTATGACATTGACATATGCTGGCTCTAGACAACTCGAAGGTGACGTCCGAACTTTTATATTTACAGCTGACAAGGCGACAAACTGGACCGCAGGTCAATTCCTCCACGTAACCCTGAAGCACGATAACCCTGATGACCGCGGTGATGAGCGCTGGTTCACCATCTCATCAGCACCATCAGACAATGAGATAACCATCTCTACCCGAATCGTGGCTGGGCGCCAAAGCACCTTCAAGCAAGCCCTGGCGGCCCTCAAACCAGGTGACACCATCGAAGCCGATGAGCCAGGTGGTGACTTCGTGCTCACCGACAACGCGCGTAACTACATATTTGTAGCCGGTGGCATCGGCATTACGCCATTCCACTCGATTATCAAGGAGCTCGTAGCCCAAGGCACTCTGCCGGCTATCAAACTATTACACGCCAACCAGACCACAGACGTACCATTCAAGGCCGAACTCGACGCCATCCAGGCCGCTAACCCGAAACTTGCTATCGAATATATCTACGCACCACAAATGATCGACAAAGACTTACTCCAAAAGACCATTCAGTCAGTTGATCAGCCAATGGTCTACGTGTCGGGGCCAGAACCAATGGTCGAAGCTTTCACGGCAGTCCTAACTGAATTAGGTGTACAAGAACAAGATGTCAAAGCCGACTACTTCCCAGGTTACGAGGCATTCTAGATGCTATCGGCTCGCGAACATAAAAAGCTCGGAAAGTACGTCCAGAATATGGATGTTACACGGCTTGCGGCAGGATTTGACGCGCTTGGCGAGCCAAATCGCTGCCTGCTGTTTCGAGCACTCCTCAAGCACAACGAAATCACCGTCGGCGAGTTGGCTACCGCAATAGGTATCTCTGAGTCACTAGCCTCCCAGCACCTAAAGATACTGTTACAGGCTGAGCTCGTCACCAAAACTAAAAACGGCAATTACGTCCATTACAGCGTCAATCACACCGATAAAATGGTCGATGCGCTGCAAAAGGCCGTCGAGGCCTAGGTACTCTTCAGCTCATCCAAACCAACTAGACTACGCGCCACAGTTTACATCACCAAAATATATGCTATAGTAGCGCCATGACTAACCTTGGGCAGCTAAACCAGGCCGAGCACCCCTTCGAAGACGTACGTACGCGAGAGGTCGACATGCGTGCAAGTATTCTAGGATCACTATCATTACGGGCGAATGACGGCACGGATACGATGAGTGCGACCGATCTCCGCGACGAAGCTATCATGAACTATAACGCCGTTTATACAGAGAACGGCCTGGAGGTACTCGAGTTCCACCTGGATCTGCAAGACCTCGTGCAAGACAACAAAATTACCACAGTCAACAGCGGCTTCCGTGTTACACCGACGAACGAGATGGGCCAAGTCCCAGAGGCTTAAGAGTACAAATAGTCGCCATATAGTTGCATAATATAACAATATATGATAAAGTAACACCTAACATAAGCGGGTTTTCCTGTTTTTGTTTGTTCCTTCCCCCTACCGAAAGGTCAGAACAATGTTGTTCACGTATATTAACCTCGTCCGCGATTACAACGGTCGCAACCGCGCGTTGCACCAGCTGATCCGTGAGATCAAGCTGCGCATGGCCCAGCGTCGCGAGACGATCTTTGACAAGCACAAGACTGACAAGTCTGCGCAAGGCTGGTTTGCCACCCTAACGAGCGAAGACAACGCCGACAAGAAGCTGCTAGCATGCCTTGAGGACCTCTGGTCTCTCTCTGGCATGGACGTACGCTCTAACCGTCGCCAGTTGCGTAGCAACCGCTACCTTCAGGCACTTGGCCGCCTCGAAGAGATGCTTAACAACGTTTACATGAAGACCCTGGCACAAGATCAGGAGCTGGCCGACGACTACTGGACAACCATCCAATACGTGCAGGCTCTGATTGCCGAACTGTCGTGGACCACTACTGGCTCCACGTCGACACAACCGCCCAGCGAGAGCTTGTCGTTCTTCGACAACGAGCCCGAGCCCATCCGCCCGGAACTCATGCTCGCCGAGCAGCCCACCGCCACCGACAGTGACGACGAGCTCGATATACCGGCGTTCATGTCAGACGACTTTCAGCCGTCTGGTGCCTGAGAGAGGGAAAGAACGTTGAGCTAACGCTCAACAATCAGTATCCTGCGGGTGAGATCTTCCTTTACGCAAGGAAACCATCTCACCCGCAGGATACACTCAACACACCGTATCTACACATCTGGCGCCAGTCAGTTTTTTTATATCAAAAAACCGCACGACTATGGTGCGGCCGAAATATCTGGTGAAGCTGACAAGTAGAGGATGAGTTTGAGGGAAGGGGCGATGGATGGCCAATAGGGCCGGGATCCATGCAAACCTTGCACGTCTCATCTCGGCTACTCGCCAGCTTCACTCCTATCGACTACTGATCGCCAAGCACCCGAAAGGGTAACTGCGCAGCTGCGCCGATCATGCTCCACGCACTTGGGATGGTACTCCCGCTGAAACGTACTGGCCTGTATTGACCGCACGTTTCGTAGTCAGGATCATACCCTGAGGTAATGAACAAGTGTCCATTCCCGCGACGTTCGTCGGGGCACAGCACGGGGCAGGGGTGAAAAATCATCTTATCGTGATCGGCCACAAATATCCCTATCTAATCGACTCTACTTGTCAGGTGCGTTTGAAGCAAAAATGTATGCAACAAACCTATTAACTATAGCACTATTATTATATTTATGCAATATTGCTTCTGTCGCGCTTTACAGATGTCGTCACACGGCCTATCATAAGCATAATGAGTCGTGAGGGATTTCCGGTCATAGAAGATGGTGTGCAGCAGGAGCCGGCCCCTGACTACGATCACTTTTTGAATACGTATGGTCTAGGCCCAGACGAGGTCAACGCCGAAGCTGTCTTTGGGAACCACAGAGGGACGATGGGTGGTATGTTAAGCGACGAGCGCTGTCCAGTCGGTGGCATGATGGCCCAAGCCTACCAAGCCGAAGGCCTCGCGGGTGTCGAAAAACAAATGGGCCTGCTCCACGCCATGTCCCCTGATTTTACGGTGGCAATCAGTGAGCAAACACGGGAGTATCATGCAGGTACAACCAGCCGCGAAGACTTGGTGAGCCAACAACCGGAGCGGCCGGATTTTTTAGCAAGGTAGGACCTGGCCGGGCGAGGGAAGCAGCAACCTCGCCCGTGCAGCCGATGGCAACCGAACATCGCCGCCATGATTTCGTGACCGAGACAGCCACTACTCAACCTGGCGATACAGAGCAGGCCGAGCGCGTCATGCATGACATAGACATGGCGGTTCGCAACACACCGGGCGAGGCGCGGTTCGGTATCAGCCAAGAAACCCCAAAGCAAGCGCAACAACATACGTCGACACGGGAAGTGTCGAGACCGGCGGCACTCGCCAAAGTAGACACGCCCCAAAAGCCAGCAATAGTCGCGCAGACCGAAAGGCCTGCTACTGCAGAGCCGACAAGTGTCACTATCGAATACGACTCACTGGTGGTAGCAGATGCCGCTATACGGCCACCAGCCCCGAGCACAACCGAGCAGTCATCTATACTACTCCTTACGGACGAGGCCACTAGCGGACCCGTAGAAGCCCCACAGGAGGAAATAGAGCTGGCTCATATGGCACCACTCGAGCAAACAGTCTACTGGTCAGATGAGCTGGCCAAAGAGCCGCTGGACATCTATCGCGATTTTATAACCACGCTGCAAAGTCTCACCGAGATACGCCCGCCCATAGACATGGCAACAATGCCAGTGACACATGATCTACACCCGGAAGGCGGTATCGAGATACCAGAAAATATGCCGCCAATTATCGGCGTCGTGGCCGAGCGACTTGCCACGCTCGAGCCATCCGATCAAGAATATGTGGCCGAAGTGTTACGGAATATCGTTGGCGGCATACACGGCCTGCGTTTGCTGGAAGCCAGCGAGGCTGCGCCGGAAGCCACCACGGCAGTCCGGATAGAAGTCAAGCGTTTATGCACTACACTCCTGGAAACACTCGGCATTGACTACGAGGAACCTGAATTGCAGCAATTCATAGCACTGTTACTCAATCCAGATTTCAGACTTATGCAGTCCAGCCCCGAGTTATCACTCGATCTCGAGCATATGGGTACACGAGAAGTTAAATATCGCTCAACGGGCCTGCATGGCAATGTGGCCAGCATGGGCCTACGGCTCGAGCACTTGCTGGGTATGTTTGCCGTTTTGTCGGTGTCACAGTTCGAAACGTAAGTTAGTCCTGGTGACGGTTACGCCTGGCTCGCTCGATAGCCCGCTCCGACAGACTACGACGCCTAGTGGGTTCCTTGCGGGCATTGTGCAACGTGCGAGCAAAGCGGCGCTCGGCGACGTTATCGGCATAGCGGGCAATGGGCGCGTTGAGCAGGATCGACTCCTGGTTTTCTTCGTTGTCGATCTCACCGATAAGATTGATGGCGTACTGCTCGAGCAACCATTCGCGACTTGGCCCGGTTTCGCCAATGGCAGTAATGTGCCAAATATCAGTGCCGACTTCGGTACTGGTCATGATGGTCAGGGGACTGACAACCATCATTGGCCCACTTGGTATGCGCACATTGGCTTGTTCGATGAGCCTGTACGCCTTGTCTAGGTCGGTCACGAATAGTTCCAGAGCAATCGTGCGACTGCCCTTGGGCGTAATGCGGACCGCCTGCATGTTTTGGTTATTGACCCAGATGACCTCACCATTGATACCACGGATGCGAGTACTGCGCAGCGTAACCCGCTCGACAACGCCTTGCAAATCGGTAAACGGCTCAACCCGAATGTGGTCACCAACCCCAAACCAGTGCTCGGCCATCATCACACTGCCTGAAGCCAGATCGCGCAGTACTGGGCTGAGTGCACCACCAAGTACAATCGCAATGACTGCGCTGGCACCAATCAGGGCGGTCGGCTGCTGTGTGGGGTGGATGTATAGCCACCAAAAATACACCGCCAGCGCGATGAGAAACGCTCGAATAACGGCAATCGAGATGACGACCATCGTTTCCACGCGGCGCAAGCTGTTGACGCGCTCCAGGCTCTCCGCCTTGTCGGCCCGGCGGCCAATAGCGGTCGTAATACGGCGCATCACAGTTGCCACAAACCGTCCGATCCCATAGGCCAGAACTAGTACAATTACCAGCACAAGAAGCGACTTGAGGTTAAAAATACTGTTCGACAGCTGCTCGAGCGTGCCTTGCGACCGTTGCAGAGTCTTATCGATATTAGTAGCGGCAAAATTCAGAATCATAACTATAACTTCTCCCGTTATACGAGCGGCTTAGGCACTGCGCGCAAAGAAACCGTCAATTTTTTCTTGCAACTCATGCATCGATGCGTTGGCCTTCACTACAAAATCGACAATGCCGTACTCGCGAGCCTCTTGTTCGTCGGACGGCTGGCTGAGATTAGACAGCACCATGACGGGGATATCTGCGTAGGTAGGGTCAGCTTTGAGCACCTTGAGGACTTCGAAGCCGTTCATTTTGGGCATAATGAGATCGAGCAGAATAAGGTCGGGGCTAACTGTTGCCAGCTGCTGTAGCACTTCTTCGCCGTCGTGTGCCACGACAACCTTGTAGCCAGCGCGTTCCAGGCCATCCTTATAGGCGATAACGATAAATTGCTCGTCGTCAGCCAGTAGTAGTGTCTTTGTGTTCGATGGTTCCATAGTTTATACCCGAGGTGACTTCCGCTTTTGTGTGGCCGTCATCCCTGTTAGGGGAATTATAACATGGAAGGTCGTACCCTTGTTCTCGGCACTCTCGTACCAGACATGGCCGCCACAGGTATCGACTATGCGCTTTATGAGGTACAGACCCAAGCCCGACCCCTGGCCGATGACGTGCTTGGCATTATCAGCCCGGTAAAAACGCTTGAACAACTCCGGGTGGGCTGCTACCGGGATACCTATGCCCGTATCGGCGACATCCAACTGATAGCCTTCGTTATTTTTCCCAAGTGTCACGGTTATGGTGCCGCCTTCTGGCGTGTAGTTGATGGCATTACTCA
The DNA here is from genome assembly GCA_964426605.1 of uncultured Candidatus Saccharibacteria bacterium. Lineage (GTDB taxonomy): Bacteria > Patescibacteriota > Saccharimonadia > Saccharimonadales > UBA4665 > JAGQNT01. The sequence goes on from CAYRQK010000001.1 coordinate 465,204, forward strand.
GTAAGTTGTTGACAATCTGGCCGTACAAACTTGGCTCGATAGGCACGGTAGGCAAGTCCGGCTTGTCGAATAAAATGGTTAGCTTTTGCTGGCTGGCGAGCGGGGCAATCTGGTCAACGCTGCTGGCAACAATGTCTTCCATATGTGTTGGTTGTGGCTTGATGTCCAGCTGGCCCAATTCCAGACGAGACGTATTTAGAAAATCGCTGACCAGATCAATCATGCGACCCGTCGAAACCTCCACCATGCGCATATATTCGTGCTGCTTGTCGTTGAGCGGTCCCACTTGTTCATCGAGCAGCATCTCGACAAACAGGCGCATAGAGGTTAGTGGCGTACGCAACTGGTGCGACACCAGCGACACAAATTCATCCTTTGATTCTTCCAGTTCGTGATGGCGCGAGCGCAATGACCACCAAAATGCCCCGAACAGCATAAAGGCAAGGCCAATAAGGCTGACGATGAGTGCTTTTGCGGTAGGGTACTGTATGGCCAGGAAAAGGACTATCGCCGCCACACACAATATGAGCACGCCGAGTGCGTTGCTTGTGGTGGAGGTGAGTTCTTTGGGTCGCATCTGCGCCTACTATAGCAGTCTACCTCTCAAAAATCATTGGTAAAACATGAGCGTATTGATACAATATGGCTATTCGAATGTGGAGTTACGAGGAGCGCTCTAAAGAGATACTACTCCTCGCACTAACAAGATCAGGTGGGACAGGGTAATGACACTGACAGATACTGAACTGGCGCAGGCGCTGACCGACCTGAAGTATTTGCCTACCCAGAAACTTGCCACCGCCCGTACGGAAGCCAAGCGAGATCACGTCAGCCTGTACGACACCATCGTCCAGCACGACTACCTCAACGAAGATGAACTAGGGAAAGTCATCGCCTACCACTACCAGTTGCCGTATATGTCGCTAGCTAGCGCTGATATCGCCGACTCGCTACTGCATTTGCTGCCTAAAAATGTGGCCGAGCAGTTCCAGACGGTACCGTTTGAGCTGGCCGATGACGGCTTGCATATCGCCACTACCCAACCCGAGGCCATCGATCTATTTACCATGCTGACCAAAAAGGCCGGTGCCAAAAACTACCGTCTGTCCTACACCAGTCAGTCGAGTATTCGCGCCGCGCTCTACTTGTACAAAGAGCAGCTGCAATCGGTATTTGATGAGCTCCTAGCCCAGGGAGGTAGCGGCACGGTACCAGTCGCAGTACTCGTCGATCAACTGTTCGAGTACGCCTACGAAACCCGGGCCAGTGACATCCATATCGAACCATTGCACAACGAAACTATCATTCGATTCCGCATCGACGGCGTACTGCACGACGAGGCGGCGTTCCCCAAGAAGCTACACGCCCAAATCGTTGCACGCCTAAAAGTCATCGCCCGTCTGCGCACCGACGAACACCTCAGCGCCCAAGACGGCCGGCTAAATCTGACCGCTGGGGGCGAAGAACTAACTGCCCGAATATCGATTGTACCAGTGGTCAACGGTGAGAAAGTTGTGATGCGGTTACTAGCCAAACACAGCCGGCAGTTCAGTCTAACAGACCTTGGCATGCACGACTCCGACCTCAAGCTCGTCAAAAAGGGCTTCAACCGCCCCTTCGGCATGATTCTCTCGACTGGCCCAACTGGTTCCGGCAAGACGACCACCATGTACTCCATCCTCAAGATCTTAAATACTCGGGCTCGCAATATCGCCACTATCGAAGACCCGGTGGAGTACGAGCTAGAAGGTATCAATCAGATTCAGGTCAACGCCAAAACCAACCTGACCTTTTCCGAGGGGCTGAGGTCACTACTGCGCCAAGATCCAGACATATTGTTCGTCGGCGAAATCCGTGACCAAGAAACCGCTGGCATTGCCATTAACGCGGCCATGACCGGTCACCTGGTGCTCTCCACCATGCACACCAACGACGCTGCCACGACATTGCCACGACTCATCGACATGGACGTGGAACCCTTCTTGGCTGCCTCGACCATCAATGTCATCATCGGCCAGCGGTTGGTGCGCCAAATATGCGAGCACTGCAAAGCCAGTATCGAACTAAGCAAAACCGCCAAGGGCTGGCAGGGTGACGCCGAGCAAGTAGGGCTACTAAACAGCTTGAATATCAAACTACTCAGTGACCATTTGGGCAAAAAGACACATGTCCGGGTCTACCGCGGTGTGGGCTGTACAGCCTGCCACGACACCGGTTACCAAGGCCGGCTGGGCATATTTGAAGTCATGGAGATCACCCCGCCACTTGCCGCCCTGATTGTCGCTAAAGCCGATAGCGACAAACTGCTAGCTCAAGCCGAGAAAGACGGTATGTCCACCATGCTGGACGATGGCATGGAAAAGGTATTGACTGGCCAAACGACGTTGGCCGAAATCGTACGGGTAACGCAAGGATAGGAAGAAATAATGGCAGCAAAAATCCGGCTCAAACCCAAAGATCGCCTGACGCTGCTCAGTGACCTTGGAACCATGCTAACGGCCGGCATCCCCATCTTGGAAGCAGTCGACTCGTTGCGACACGATGCCAAGGGCAACTTCCGGCGAGTGCTACACCGCCTGTACCGAGGACTGAGTAACGGCGAGCCACTATCACGCGTCATGGGGCGCATGCCCGACGCCTTTGACCCGATTACTATCAACCTCATCCGCGCCGCCGAAGCTGGCGGAACACTCGAGGAAACCCTGCAGGACATTGTCGCCTCCACCAAAAAGGAAATCGCTTTCAGCGATACCATTCGTACAGCTACCATCTACCCTATCTTTGTGATGGCTGTATTTTTCGGCATTGTGTTACTGATGCTGACATTTGTCATTCCGCGCATCGCCAAAGTGTTCTTGAGTTTGCGCGTGCATATCCCGACCGTGACACGCATAACCATGACTGCCTCCGATTTCTTCGTGCAGCACTGGCTACTTATCATGGCCGGACTCATAGTGTTCATCATTGTGGCTGTGACGTTCTTTCGTTCACACCGCCGAGCCATCATCCGACTCATCTTGAGTCTGCCTGGCATGCGTCGACTGGGCACCAATATCGATCTGACGCGCTTCACACGCAGCCTCAGTTTGCTCATGCACGCCGGCGTACCAGTAGAAGAAGCTCTGCGATTGAGTGCTGACGTAGTGCAGCGGAAGGACCTGGGTGCCATCGTCGCCAAGATGCGCCGCGATGTCACAGCCGGACTGCCACTGTCGCAGCACCTGCGCAGTACCGACGGTATCGTACCCGTGATCATGGCGAGGTCCATCGAGACCGCCGAGACTTCTGGCACGCTCGAAAAGACATTGCAACAATTAGCTGAATACTTTGACAATGAGGTCAATGAGACTCTCAAAGTGCTAACTAGTCTACTGGAACCAATCCTCATACTCGTTGTCGGAATAATGGTCGGGTTGTTGATGATTACCATCATCGCGCCAATTTATAATATGATATCGCAAATATCACCGAAGACGTAGGGAGTCCCATGAAACGACATGTGAGCCCTGGTTTTACCCTCGTCGAGCTACTCGTCGTCATGGCGATCAGTATTGTTCTGTTCGGTCTTATCAGCATCAACTTGGGGCAAACACAAACATCTAGCTCGCTGGCCAGCGTCACCGACACGCTGTTGTCCGATATCAAGCGCCAGCAGTTGGACGCCATGGCCGGTAGTGTAGGTAGTGCTAGTAGTCAGCAGCCGCAAGGTATCTACGTACAATCCAGTAGTTACACACTGTTTGCCGGCTCGAGTTATAGCGCCAGCGACGGCAACAATTTTGTGGTGAATGCACCAACGAATGTCACTTTCGGTACTTCGTTTGGCAGCTCGCAGGTGGTATTTGGTAAAGGCAGCGGGGAAGTTCAAGGCTTTTCGGGCACCAACAACACCATCACCGTCACCACGACGGGTGGCACACGCACCATAACCGTTGGCCGGCTCGGAGCGGTCAGTACAACCTGATGGTCTGGCATATTCACAAAGGGCAGCGTGGTGCCACACTAGTCGAGGTGTTGGTTGCAATTGCACTCACCGGCATCATGCTACCGGCGCTAGCCACCGCACTCGTGACAGCCCATGCCAGCCGACCAACCACGATTCAGCAGCTACAGGCGGCTAGCCTTGTAAGGGAAGCCCAGGAAGCCGTTCGATCAGTCCGCGAAAAGGGCTGGAGTAACGTTGCCACCGACGGCATATACCACCCAGTGATTAGTGGCAGCTCGTGGGCACTCACCACTGGCAGCGAAACCATTGGCAATCTCAACCGTCAGATTGTCATCAGTACGCCTCAGCGCAATAGTGCGGGCACTATCGTGGCCAGTGGCGGCACTAGCGACCCCTCAACCAAACACGTAGTGATTACCGTGTCGTGGACGACGCCCTACAACAATTCGGTGTCCACCGATAGCTACCTGACTCGATGGCAAAATAACACCGTCTGGAGCCAAGCTACTCAGGCTGACTTTACGGCCGGCACACTAACTAACACTTGCGCGACGACCATCTGTGATACCAATCTCAACTTCCAGAGCAACTCGGTCCAGTTACAAGATTCACCAGCCACCTGGCAACTACCAAGTGTCTACGGCGGTTATGATGTCGCAGGCAGCGTGGCTGGTAACGACGTATATGTTGCCACCATCGGCAGTACGCCGTATGCCTTCGTCGGCTATTCGGGCGGCCTGGCAATCGTCAATATTAGTAACCCGGCCGCACCGACGCTCACCAGCACCTACACAACCAGCGCAGCAGTCAACGGTGTATTCGTTAGCGGCAACTACGCCTACCTGGCCACTTCGATCACGACCGCCCAGCTGACCATCGTCAACGTCACTAACCCAGCCGCACCGACGCTCACCGACGCGTTCCGCATTACCGACAACTCCAACTCGGCTGCTATAGCCGTCTACGTATCAGGGAACTATGCCTATGTCGTCAAAAATAAAGTCACCCAGGCGCTGGGCGGTCTGCTCGGTAATCAGTACGGAGAGTTCAACGTTATCAACATCTCCAATCCGGCCAATCCCTCGATCAGTGATTACCTCTACTTGAACGGTAATTGCGCCAATGTCTGGGTTAGCGGCAACTACGCCTATGTGGCTGATGCGATAAGTAATAAGCAGCTTACGGTCGTCAATGTATCCACCCCGACAAACATCAGCTCCGCTGCCACAGTCAACTTGGGCGCCAACGCTAGCAGCGTAGTGATAAGTGGCACCACCGCCTATATTGCCACCGCCAACAATACGTCGACGGGGGAAGTCCGAGTCTATAACGTCGCCAGCCCAACATCACCAGCCTCACTGGGCAGCTACGAAATTGGCGGCGACGCCACCGGCCTTGGCCTAGACACCGCAAATCCAACGTACCTTGCCGTTACGACCTCAGTTGCCAACAAACAGTTAGCAATACTCAATGTGGCAACGCCGTCTGCGCCAAGTCTGGTTAACAACATCGCGCTCGGTGGCAATGGCAACAGTGTCAAAATATTCGGCAGCTATGCCTACGTCGGCACCGCTGACACATCCAAGGAGCTCACGGTAATCTATTCCGGTTATCGGCCCAGCGGCACATTCGAATCGAGCACCTTTGATCCGGGTGTCAATGTCGGTTATAGCCACCTGGACTTTGCCAGCTCGGTGCCCAGCGGGTCGACATTGAGACTGCAAGTGGCCGCTAATAACACCGGCTCCGGCTGGAATTACGTCGGACCCGATGGCACGGCCAGCACATATTACACCACACCTGGCAGCACTCCGCTCAGCGTCGCTAGCAACCGATATTTCCGCTACAAAGCCTACCTCACTCCGACCGGCAACGGTCAGCAAACCCCAGTTTTGCAAGATACGGTGGTAAATTACTCGCCATGATGCGTATACGTACACTTGGTCAAAAAGGCGTCACATTTGTCGAGCTGCTAGTCGTTATGGGCATGCTGGCTGTTTTCCTAACGGTGATCGTCACCATTTTCACGGCCGCAGTTGATACCCAGAGCCAAAGTCAGGGCTACTCGGCAACCTTAAGTGGCGGTCGCTTCATAACGGTCCGGCTCGACTATGATATCGCTCGAGCCAGCGCCATCAGTGCGCCAGCAAGCCTCGGTGCCACCAGTCCCAATATGGTCATGACTATCAACGGCACAACATACACCTACACTGTCAACGGCGGGGTACTACAGCTGACTGATGGTGGCGGCACAGCCAATCTGAGCGATGCCAATGTCACCGTATCGGCCCTCAATTTCCAGCGCCTCGGCAACAGCGGCGGCAAAGAGACCATCCGCTACACATTCACACTCACGAGCACCGCTGCTTCGGGTAGCGGCAAAGACACCAAAACCTACACAAGTACCGTGGAGCGTCGCTGATCATGAAATACAAAGGACAGAAGATGGGAGACAACGGTCGTCATTACGACCGAGTTACGCACATGAGTGCCAGACGCGATTTCTTCTCGAGGAGCACCAAGAAGTCGTACAAGATGTACGACGACTGTGCACCGCAGAGAAAAATCGTGACTGGTGCCATGAACATTGACCTGCCAACCAGCTCTGCTGGTTGGCAGGTCAATGTGGTGCGTAGCTCGGACGGTCAAACCCTCATCGCGCTACTGATATTCATGATCTTGGCTATTACCATCACCACAACTGCCGCTGCTATTACTATTATTAATACCCAGAGCAACAGCAGTTACGTCAATGGTCAAGCCGCACTATCCAATGCCGAAGCAGGTATAGAGAACGCTCTGTTGCAGCTGGAACGCAATAACAACTACAGTGGTGAAACCATGACGCTCGGTAGTGGCAGCGTAGTCGTCGCAGTCAGTGGCAGTACCACCAAAACCATCACTGCCATTGGCACCGCTGGTACCAATAAGCGTACCGTGACGGCTACTGCGACCATCAGCAATACTGCCGTGACCGAAACCAGCTGGAGCGAAACACCGTAGGTTATACTAAGCTTATGTTTAAACCGAACACACTGGTTTTTATTCGTCGCAGCGGACTTATCGTGGCAGGCAAGCGTATCAGCCCGACCCGACTCACGTTTGGCGCCAAGCAAGTCAATAATCTCGAAATTCTCGACAACACAGGCCTCAGCGAACAATGTCAGGCATTTTTTTCAGATCAAGGCTTCAGACATAAACGCGTACTCGTCGTTCTCGACCACGATATTATCTTCGAGAAAACGCTCGCCGCCGACGAAATGGGCAATCGAGCTGAGATCCTTGATCAATTTATCGCCGCTATGCCATTCGAGGCCGGCAAGCGCGCCTACGTAACTGTCACCACGCGTGGCGATGTCCGTCTATATGCGACTAATTACGAGCTATACTCCATCATCACCGCCGCACTCGAGGCTACAGGAGTCAGCAAAATTACTGCCGTTACCCCTGTTAACTTGTACGGACTTGAACCTGGCAGACCTCTCAACGATATTGTTGCCAAGCTACTCAAAGACGCCACCATTCGCAAGCAAGCCGACTTCGCCGACTGCGAACCAGTGTAGATAAGAAATTAGACAAACGTTGTCATTGTTACATCTTAAGTGTTATTGACATACGTGCCTCACTGACCGATGATGTAAGCATTAACGTAAAAAGGTTATGCTAATTATGAAGTTACCTATTATCAACCGTGTCCAAAAAGCAAACCAGGGTGGGTTTACGCTTATCGAGCTCCTTGTAGTCATCGGTATTCTAGCCATCTTGCTTGCCATAACATTAATTGCGCTTAACCCGAATCAGCACTTCCAGGGTGCTCGTAACGCACAACGCTCGTCGAACGTCAGCGAAATACTAAACGCTATCTATGAGTACCAGGCTCAAAACAGTGGTAATCTACCACCAAGTGTCAACGGTACTATTGCTGCAGATTCACCGCTTGCCAAGCACACACCAACAGTGGTAGGTGAAGTTGACCTCTGTAGCGACCTTGTTCCGGCATACATCGCTGACCTGCCAATGGACCCAAGCGAGGCAGCACCTTCTGGCGGTTCAACCCCTTGTGCAGCCGCAACTACCGACTACAACACCGGATACACCATCAGCAAGACAACGGGTGGTCGCTTCACTATCAGTGCGCCATCAACAGAGCCAACTGGTGCACCAGCAATCTCGGTAACACGATAGGTTGATGATATATGGCTACAACAAAAGCTAAAGCAAAGACTCCAGCGAAGCGTAAAGCCTCCGCCAAAAAGGCTCCAGCGAAGAAAGCTACTGTCGCCGCGAAGCCCAAGAGCTTTACTATCACCAGCGGGGAATACACCAATTTTACCCTTGGTTTGGTAATCTCGTGGCTGGCGCTCATCGCAGTCTTCCTGGTCCTCATTCTTGTCAAACTGTACTAATCTGGCAGAGAAGCCACGCAATAAACCTCCGGCCACTAGGTGCCGGAGGTTTATTGCAGCGAATCGACGTTGACATTTTTACTCCGATGACCGATGATAGAATCATAATTTAAAAAGGTAATGGTTATGCATAAACTCCGCTTGCGCGAAAAGGGCTTCACGCTCATCGAATTATTAGTTGTTATTGGTATATTGGCCATTCTATTGGCTATCACATTAATCGCTCTTAACCCGAACCAGCACTTCCAAGGCGCTCGTAACGCGCAACGTTCGTCGGACGTCCTGGCGGTACTTGACTCCATCTACGAATATCAGGCTCATAACAGCGGATCCTTGCCAGCTAGCCTAAGCAGTGTATCGACCACGCCCTTAGCCATTTCTAAAACAGGTGTTGATTTGTGTGACGTCGTACCAGAATACCTGGCGGACTTACCGATGGACCCTAGTGCAACCACACCGACCGGCGGGGCAACACCGTGCGCATCGGGGACTACGGCATTTGATACGGGCTACACTATCTCTAAAACAGGTGGTCGGTTCACTGTCAGCGCTCCGTCAGCCGAGAACGCCACAATCAGCGTAACCCGCTAATAAAAGCTAGGGATATCCGCTCTCATGACAAAAATTCCAGACAAAAATCAGCACGGTTTTACGCTCATCGAGCTGTTGGTCGTCATTGGCGTACTGGCTATATTGATGGCTATCACCATTATCGCCATCAACCCCGTACAACAGTTTGCCAGTGCCCGTAACTCGCAGCGCCAGGCCGATGTCACGTCTATTCTCGATGCTATCTACGCCTATGAGGCGGGTAATAATGGCCAGCTGCCCACTCCACTACAGACTCTTACGACCGCCAAGCCATTGTCATCTGGAGCTAGTAACATAGACCTCTGTAGCTATCTGACACCGACTTATATCGCCGACTTACCCAAGGATCCATCATCAACAGTTAGTAGCGTTACAGGCGGCAGTACGCCATGTAGTACCGGTACCACCGGCTACGTCACGGGCTACACCATCGCCAAAAGTGCCAGCGGCAACCGCTTTACCGTTGCCGCCAGCGGTGCCGAGAACGGCGTGACAATCAGCGTCACTCGCTAGCGGTTACTTCGAAGCCTCGGTTTTATCTTCTGTATCCGCACTGTGCGGACGGGCTGCCCGGGCGATCCCAAGAAATAATGCATCAGCCACGACCGACCATAGCCTGATAAAGATCGTTGCAACGAGTGCAAGTTCTTTAGGCATGACTGCCGTCAGCAGCACCAGCTGTACACCGTCACGAATGCCTAGCCCACTCGGTGCAAACGGTGCCGCCATGCCAGCCACTGTAGCCAGTCCAAACGAACCAACGACATACAGATACGTATCAAGCGGCAAACTCGGCATCACCGCCTTGGCAACCAGATAGCACGCGCCACCAGACAAAAATCCACCGACAGTGTAGAGCGCGAACGCCCGCGTGACCGCACGACCATTGATATGCAGATCGGCATGCGGCGAGCCTCTTTTGAGGACTCGGAAGGCAAGCACGAACAGGTGATTGAACACCGCCGGAATCAGCACCACCAACACACCAATCCCCAGCAACATCAGTAGTAATTTGGCGCCACCAGACAGCACATCAAACCGCTTATCAAAACCAAGCAAGAGGAAAGATACAAACGTCAGCGCAGCAACCTGCACGCCACCCTCTAGCAGCGACGCCACTGCCAGGCGGCTTTTACTAATACCCCAGGCACTTGCTAGGTAAACCTTGCCAGCAATCCAGGTAACCGTGCCGGGTATGTAGCGGCCCATCCAGCTCGTTGCATATACGTCCGCCATGACAGCAAAACTGGGTAGTTCCTTGCTGCCCAGGTCGCGCAAAATACCTCGCCACACCACAATTCCCAGATATCGGAAGAGTAGGCTTACGACAGTAGCCAGACCAACGTACCACCAGTTGGGGCGAATGGCTCGAATTTTATCAAAGTCAATGCTGCGGATATACAGCACCAAAAACACAACAATGAGCACAAAAAACACCCCCATGACGAGGCGACGAATGAGTATACGTCTAGGATTTTTGGCGGTCGTATCGGGTGACGGCATCGTGTAGTACAGTATAGTGCTCAGCCGCGACTTTTGGCCAACCGAAGTTTTCACCCAGGCGCCTGGCGGCAGCACGCATGCTCGTGGCGTCGGCAGGCCTCAGGGCCAGGACGTTCGTCAGTACCAGTGTCAGCGCCGACACATCGCGTTGTGGGAATATATAGCCATCCACGCCGTTTTTGGTGTACTCCTGGGCGCCCGACACATCACTAGCCACCACAATACTACCGGCAGCCAATGCCTCCATATAGCTCACGGGCATACCCTCGGCATGGGCGCCCTCATTCACCGAGGGGATACAGACAATATCGGCGCGGTTGAGCCACGCCGCTTTGGTTTCGCCGCCAACATAGCCCACGAACCGCACACTATCAGTGAGCTGCAGCCGATCTACCTCACGGCGCAGGGCACCTTTGTCTTGACCGTCACCCGCGATAACTAGCACGGCTTCTGGGCTTGCTTTACGTACCCCATCAAAAGCTCGCACCAGATCAAAAATGCCTTTGCGCGATACCAGCCGACCAATGAAAAATACAACCTGCTTGCCGGATAATTGCTGATCTTTGGGCACTATTGCCTCGTTGCGCTGCACATCGACACTACCGGTGCCCATAGGGATAATGTGCAACTTTGATTCGAGCTGGGCCCTTTTGCCAGGCGGCCAAAAGTGGCGCAAACGCTCGGCAGTCTGCTCGGACACGGCCGTGTAGCCCGCAGCTTGGCCGCAAATAGCACTCACCAGTTTGCTCACGAGCGGGAGTTTCTTGAGAATAGCCACATCGGAAGCGTGCGTCGTAAATACCAAGGGCAAGTGCAGGCACTTGGCAACTGGCGCAGCCGTAATACCTTGTGGTGTAAACCAGTGCACATACAGTAGATCCGGCTTCAACCGTTTGGCCATGCGATAGGTAGCAATCATCTCAAACAGGAACAAGAAGGGGATCGCCGCATACAGCCACTTGTGAGCCTTGAGCGCCGGTGCAATACCACGCCCAGCAAGCAACTCCAGCTTGTGTGGCCACAAATAGTGGAAGCGATGCTCGGTATAGTTCTCGTGTTCGACATAGCCGTGAGTTTCGGTGTACGCATTATGCGGTGCCAACACATGGATATCCAGCTCAGGATGAAGCACCTTCAGGGCAATGGCCTGATCGCGCACGAACGCTGGCACTGGATCGTCAGCCCCAACGGGCAACGTCGAGGTGGTAATAAGAATTCGCCGTAAATCTCGAGACATTACCGATCAGTATACTGCCACAGGGTTGGCAAGTCATCCCTGCCGAGTCGCTCGGCGAGGGTATCGACTTGTGGCCGCGACATGTCCATCAGTCGTATCCGCAACTTAGCATCGAGCGGGCGACGCGCTTGTTTTTTGAGTACTAGCCTGGCGACACCATTCTTAATGGTATCGTAGCGACTCGGCCCGACGGCTCTCATGACAGCATTCTTGAGTGCCAGATTGTTCAACGTCGCGTGCATAACTCGCGAACGTGGTGCCTTGCTACCATGCACTATCTTAAACTCAGGTAACGGCGCAGTCGCATCGGCGCCCAAAAACTGTAGTATATCTCTATAAAACCGTTCGTTATCGGCGTTGAACTCCTCGGTGATAATGACCCGAATCTGACTCGCCGGAAAATATTGCTGGAATCGCGCCAGATGCTCGGCGTACTTGATACGCTCGGAATAGTACAAGTGCGACGGGCAACGAGCACGCCGCGGAATACGGTGGCCCGCCTTGCGGTACGGCTCCAGCGCCAGCGCTTTATCGAAATCCGGCTCATCCTCGGTCGCGTTATTAACATATTGCATGTGCAACGAATGCAAAAAATCGACCGGATTTCGCAGCATCACGATAATCTTGGCCTGCGGATTATACTCGTGAATATTGCGGGCCGCATCGCGCGAACACATATAATGCGTGGAACCCTCACCCCATAACTTTTTACTTGATACGGTATCGAAGCAACGTTCATACTGGTCCACGGTACGAACTTCAAAATGTCGCCGTTTACCACCATGGAAAGCATCACTTTCGGCCTGTAGATCAGTTGCGAAATAATGCGGTTCTTTGGGCGTCGAAATACCAATATCGCGGTGCTGGGCCAGGAAATAGGCCAGGGCAGTGGTGCCAGATTTAGGCTCACCAACAATGAAAAAATCTACCGGGTGCTGCATACGTTATAAACTATTGTACATATTCTCATGAAAGTGAGCTGAGGCGCCGTCCGCTGGCGATAAAGGGCTGAATGTGCAGATCGGCCTTGTTATACACGACTGGCTCACCACTATCCCAATCAATCATCCGTCCACCGGCAGCCCGCAAAATGGCATCACCAGCTGCAGCATCCCATTCCATTTGCTGGCTGGGACGAGGATACACGTCATACGTGCCATCAACCAAGCGACAAAACTTGAGCGAAGCGCCAACAATACCAACCTCGTGAATATCGTGCTCGACCAGCCACGACTCTTGGCGCTCGTCCGATGTAGTGCTACGCACCACCGCCTTCAATAGACCCTCGCCCATAGCAGTTAGTTGCTCCGGCTCTCCATTCCGGCGTACCCGGAATGCGCCCAAGCCCTTAGCACCGTAATATACCCAACCCTCAGCCGGCACAACTTGTACTCCCAGTACTGGCTCACCATGCTCAATCAGCGCAATATTAATAGTGAACTGTCCGTTGTGCTGAATAAACTCATAGGTGCCGTCGATGGGGTCGATCAGCCAGATACTGTCTGCTGCCGACCGTACCGAGTCGGGTATCAGCGCCTCTTCAGAAACAATCGGTACGGTTGGAGTAAGCCGTTTCAGGCGGGCCAGAATAATCTCGTTGGCCGCTAAGTCGGCGCGCGTCACCGGAGATTCATCAGCCTTGGTTTGCACATCAAGATCACCGCTGTTATAGATTTCCATCACCGTAGCTGAAACTCGCCACGCCAGTCCGATAAGCGCCTGGATCAGCGCTGGCTTATCATTATCCATATATCATTTAGTATACTAGGTTTCGTACATAAGGAGGCTAATGCCACACACACTCAACACGCCACACGGTGGCACACTTATAAATCTCTTGGTTGATGCCAGGCGAGCCAAGGCCATCCGCACCAGTAGTGCAGGCTGGAAAAGTCTCGACCTGACACCACGCCAACTGTGCGACTTGGAATTATTATTAGGCGGCGGCTTCTCGCCACTGACCACATTCATGGGCCAGACCGATTACGAGAGCGTGCTACGCGATATGCGTCTCGGTAATGGCACACTGTGGCCTATGCCAATCACGCTTGATGTATCCGAAGAATTCGCAGCATCGCTGACGAAAGGTGAGTCGATCGCTCTGCGTGATCCCGAAGGAGTTATGCTAGCTGCCCTCACCATCGAAGAATTGTATTCACCCGACCGCACGGCAGAAGCTAAAGCCGTATTCGGCACCACGGATACCACCCATCCTACCGTCGAGTTCTTACTCAACCGCAGCGAACCAGTCTATATCAGCGGCAAACTCGAGGGACTGCAGCTGCCAGCACACTACGATTTTAGTGAGATGCGCCAGACGCCGGCCGAGCTGCGCGAAATCTTTGGCAAGCGTGGTTGGGGCAAAATTGTGGCCTTCCAAACACGCAACCCTATGCACCGAGCACACGTCGAACTTACCATGCGGGCTGCCAAAGAAACTGAGGCCAATTTGCTCATCCAGCCAGTCGTTGGCATGACGAAGCCGGGTGACATCGACCATTTCACTCGTGTACGCGTGTATAAATCACTGCAGAATCGCTTTCCGTCCAGCACTACCATGATCTCGCTATTGCCATTAGCTATGCGCATGGGCGGCCCCCGCGAGGCTTTGTGGCACGCGATCATCCGCAAGAACTATGGCGCCAGCCACTTCATCGTTGGCCGAGACCATGCTGGGCCAGGCAAAGACAGTCAGGGTAATAGTTTTTATGGGCCCTACGATGCCCAAGAACTCGTCAAAAAGCATGTTGCCGAGCTGGGTATGGAAATCGTACCCTTCAAGATGATGGTATACGTACCGTCCCGTGACACCTACATGCCCGTCGATGAAGTCCCCGAAGGTCTCGAAACTGCCAGTATATCTGGTACCGAGCAGCGCGAACGGCTGCGCGACGGCCGGCCGCTGCCCGAATGGTTTACGTATCCCGAAGTTGCCCGCGAACTATATCGCACCACACCGCCGCGCACCCGTCAGGGCTTTACTGTCTTCTTCACCGGCCTCAGTGGCTCCGGTAAGTCCACCATCGCACACGCCCTCATCACCAAACTACTCGAGCTTGGCGGTCGCAACGTCACCCTGCTCGACGGCGACATTGTGCGCAAACATCTGTCAAGCGAGCTAGGTTTCAGCCGCCAGCACCGCGACCTCAATATCGAGCGCATTGGCTTCGTCGCTAGCGAAATAACCAAGCACGGTGGTATCGCCGTGTGCGCGCCCATCGCGCCCTACGACGCCACACGCAAAATCGTTCGCGGTCTGGTGGCAAATCAAGGCGGCGGTTTTGTACTGGCATACGTCGATACCCCACTTGAAGAGTGCGAAAAACGCGACCGCAAGGGATTGTACCGTAAGGCTCGAGCCGGCGAGATCAAAGAATTCACGGGCATTTCCGACCCCTACGAAATGCCCGTCGATGCCGATGTCGTTCTGAACACACTCGAGTATTCAGTCGATGAACTGGCCCAGCAAATCATCCTGCACTTAGAACACGAGGGCTATCTCGATCATTCGTGATGATGCAATCCATGCATCACCGCGTGGCCGCGCCCGCGGGCGATCAGCCAACGATTAACCGGCACCGTCACCACAAAAGCAACTGCTAGCGATACGAGCAAACTCCACCAAAAGAGCGCGGTCGATAAGCCAGCACTAATCGCTCCGGGTACCAGCAATACAAAACCATTATCGGCAATCTCCATGGTCCCGATCGAGACCGTATCGGAGGCAAACGCCAACTTAAGCCGTTGCGCACCGCCGAGCTGATGTCCACGCAGCGACCAAATAGTCAGGTCATATCCAAACACAAAGGCTAGTAGCAGTGCTGCCACAATATTGGCCACGTTCGACCAGTCAAAAGCTGTCGAAACAACCATGCCCAACACCTCACCAATGGCACAGCCCGTCAGGCAATGCAGGGTAGCGCTCGTCGCTATTTTCCAACCTTCCATACCCCTCAGTATATCCGACAAGCACGCCTCCCGGTAGTCGGGAATATGCAAGTAAATCCTTGCTTTCCTCTGTATTTTTAACACAAGCCCTATGCATGGCTGATCTAAGGTGTTATAATCACCACAAGTGATGCGCCATAAGGAGCGCTTTTTATATGGCCCAAGTAAACCAAGACCCGTCCAAAATTCGAAATATTGCGATTATCGCGCACGTTGACCACGGCAAAACCACACTGGTCGATGGCCTTTTAAAGCAATCCAAAACTTTTCGCGACAACCAAGCCGAGATGAGCCAAGATCTCATTATGGACAGCGGCGACCAGGAGCGTGAGCGGGGCATTACCATTACTGCTAAGATCACAGCCGTCCAACACGAAGATTATCGCATCAACATCATCGACACCCCAGGCCACGCCGACTTCTCGGGTGAGGTGGAGCGCACACTCAACATGGCCGATGGCTGTCTGCTGATCGTCGACGCCCAAGAAGGCCCCATGCCTCAAACCAAGTTCGTACTCGAAAAGGCTCTAGAGGCCGAGCTGAAACCCATCGTTATTATCAACAAAATTGACAAGCCCGGCGCCCGCATTGCCGAGGTCGAAAACGAACTAGCCGATCTGTTTCTAGAGCTGGCCGTGCACGAAGATCAATTACATTATCCAGTCTATTACGCCACCGGGCGTGATGGCAAAGCGTGGGACAAGGCACCAGCCGACGCAACTGCCGACGCCAATCTCGATCCTATCTTTGACGCTGTTATTAGCCACGTCCCAGCCCCAACCATCGAACTCGACAAACCATTTCAGATGCTCGTGACAGCGCTAGCCTGGGACAATTTCAAAGGCAAATACGCCATCGGGCGCATCACCCGCGGTACCGTCAAGGCTGGCGACCAAGTAGTGCTATGCAAGAAAGACGGCACACTAGCCAAAGCCAAGGTCGACCTGGTCTTCATGAGTCAGGGCGTCAGCAAATTTGAAGTCCCAGGCGGTGTAGCCGGTGACATCGTGCAGCTGACCGGAGTCGGTGATGCCCAAATCGGCGAAACCATCGCTGATGCCGACAATCCCGAAGCACTGCCTATTATCGAAGTCGAAGCCCCAACGCTACGCATCTACCTCGGACCCAATACGAGTCCATTCAAGGGCCAAGAAGGCGAATTCAACACCAGCCGGCAGATCGCCGAGCGCTTACAAAAAGAACTCGAAATCAACGTCGGCCTTAAGGTCGAGGATGACGGCATCGGCTTTACCGTTGCTGGCCGCGGTGAGTTACACCTCGGTGTCCTCATTGAAACCATGCGCCGCGAAGGCTACGAGTTCGAGGTCGGCCGCCCACAAGTTGTCACACACGAAGAAGACGGTAAGACCGTCGAGCCAATCGAAGAGGTCGTTATCGAAGTTCCTGCCGAACATGTCGGTACCGTCCAGATGGAACTGGGTCAACGCCGGGCCACCCTCAAAGAACAGTTTGCCAGCCCCAAGGGCGTCACTAAACTCGTCTATGAGATGCCCACACGCGCACTCCTCGGCATGCGCAACATCTTACTTACCAACACCAAGGGTACCATCATCATGAACAGCCTCGTGACGGGATTCTTGCCACAAGGTGCCGCACTCCAGCAACTACGCAACGGCGTACTTATCTCATTCGAGGCAGGTGTCACAACCCCATATGCGTTACAAAATGCCGAGGCTCGAGGCAGCACCTTCGTTGGCCCAGCCGAGAAAGTCTATGCCGGCCAGATCATCGGTCTCAACACACGTTCCGAGGACATGGAAATCAACGTCTGCAAAGCCAAGCACCTGACCAATATGCGCAGCTCCAGTAGTGATGGTGTCGTGCAGCTAACCCCGCCAACTATCTTTAGTCTCGAGCAATGCCTGGACTTCATCGAAAACGACGAGCTCCTCGAGGTAACCCCCAAGCACCTGCGCCTCCGCAAAAAAGAACTCGACCCTAAAAAGCGTAAACGCTAAAACTAACTTGACCTAGCAATTTAATTGTGCTAATGTAATAGCATTGTTTATTGCACGATTTCGGTGCACTTACAGAATCCAGAAGTTGTTCGTAGTTTTTACTTTAGGATTCTCTGGCAATCACTAAAGATTAACTAAGCTACAACAAAGGATTCTATTTTTATGTCATACAACTCTAACCGCGGCTTTGCCTATAAAAGCAGCCGTACCCCTGGCTCACGCCCAGCTCGCCGTCAACCCGTTAAGCGCGGTCGCGGCCAATACATCGACCCCAGCCGTTTCGTCAAACAGGCCAAGCCGGTCGTCGCCGCCGAAAAGTACGTGCCTATCCATGAATTCAGTGATTTTGAAGTCAGTGACGTCCTCAAGGCCAACTTGGCCAAGAAAGGATTCACTGCACCTACACCCATCCAGGACCAGACGATCCCTATAGCCTTAGAGGGTTACGACGTCATCGGCATTGCCAACACTGGCACCGGTAAGACAGCCGCCTTCGCGCTGCCTATCCTGCATCAGCTCATTACATTCAGTGACGCCCGAGCACTCATCGTTGCCCCAACCCGTGAGCTGGCGCAGCAAATCGAAGAGGAACTCCGCAGCATCGGCAAGGGCAGTGGCCTTACTGGCGCACTGCTCATCGGTGGATCGGCTATGGGCCCACAGCTCCGCGATTTACGTGCTCGACCACGTATCGTTATCGGCACCCCCGGCCGTATCAAAGATCACCAAGAACGCCGCAGCCTCGACTTGTCAGGTTTCGGGTTGGTGGTCCTCGATGAAGTTGACCGCATGCTCGACATGGGATTCGTCAATGACGTCCGCGAGATTCTCGACAGCCTGTCCAGCGAACGTCAGTCTCTGTTCTTCTCGGCCACACTCGATACCCGCGTCAAGAACTTGATCCACACTTTCAGCGAGAACCCCGTCACCGTCAGGCTCAAAGAGCAGGGCGAGACAAACGCCAACATCAATCAAGATGTTGTCCGTTACCGCGGTATGGACGAAAAGATCGAGAAGCTGCACGATATCCTCAATAGCCAGGACGTTACAAAGGCAATTGTCTTCGATGAGACGCAACACCGCGTCGAACGCTTGAGCCAAATGCTTATCGACCGTGGTTTCCAGGCCGACGCCATTCATGGCGGTAAAAGCCAGGGCCAACGTCAACGCGCACTTGCCAAGTTCAAGAAAAACGAGATCAGTATCTTGGTGGCAACCGACGTTGCCGCTCGTGGCATCGACGTCGCCGACATCACGCACGTCATCAACTACACGCAGCCTCAAAGCTATGAAGATTACATCCACCGCATCGGCCGTGCTGGCCGTGCCGGTAAAGTTGGCAATGCGCTGACATTCGTCGAAGGCTACTAGACCACTCAGGCCGGACTGGCCCGGTGCCTCACGCTTTTCTCTTGGCAAAAAAGTAACCAAAAGGCCAGGGCTGCGTTTTACTACCAGGAATCTCCACACAGCCCAAAGCTTGCCCTGCGGAGCGCATTGCCACTGATGGCTTAAAGTATCTATTGACGAATGCACTAATACACACCTATATGTCAAGGGGCCGTCTGCGCCTCCGAGGTATACAATAGACACATGGATTTACTCGATGCGTTCATCGTTTTATTAGTATTAATAGCAATTATTCGAGGCTTCGAGATCGGCTTCGTGCGCCAATTCGGTTCAACCATTGGGCTCTTTAGTGGGCTGTTGCTAGGGGCAATCCTCCAGTCACATATAATACGGTCCGTGCACGACCAAAACCTTAAAGCACTCATAACAGTCATCGTGACGCTCGGCTGCGGTTTCGTAGTAATGTCAGGCGCCGAGTACCTCGCCGCCCGCATCAAACATCGCATGCAACGACCGATCTTCAATCGAGCCGACAGCACGACCGGCACCATACTGGCCACGGCATCAGTGCTACTTTTCGTGTGGCTCGGGGCAGCGGTTCTCACGGCCGTACCTTCACAAGGCCTGCGAACCCAAATCAAAGACTCGCGCATCATTTCGTACCTCACCGATCATCTGCCAGCAACACCGAATGTCATCGCTACACTTGGCCAGCTCGTCGACCCAAACGGCTTTCCTGAAGTATTCTCGGGCCACGAGCCATCACCAGGCAGCAGTAGCGTCGCACCATCACTGGCTGGTTTCAATGCCGCTATTACTGCCGACAAAGCTTCGGTCGTGAAAATCGAGGGTCAAGGCTGTGGCGGACTAGTCGAGGGCTCTGGTTTTGTCGCCAGTAACGGACTCATCGCCACCAACGCCCACGTAGTCGCCGGCATCGACCGGCCCTATGTTGTCGATAGCAATGGCACCCACCGGGCAACCGTCGTATCGTTTGACCCCAACCTTGATTTTGCCGTGCTCAGAGTCGGGAATCTGGCTGGACCACCACTCGATATCAACCCAAAAATCGTCAGCAACGATACCAAGACAGCGATCCTCGGCTATCCGGGCGGCGGACCACTTACGGCTGGCAGCGGCATCATACTGGACGAATTTATTGCCACTGGCCGCAACATCTATGGCACTAGCCGCACCGAACGCCAAATCTATGAGGTGCAGGCCCACATCATCCCTGGCAATTCAGGCGGACCGATGGTCACTGCCGACGGTGTCGTGGTTGGAGTCGTGTTTGCCCAGTCTACTTCGTATAAGAATGTCGGCTACGCACTGACCACCCGAAAGGTCATCGCCGCGGTCAACCAAGCAAAGCAGCAACACAGCGCCGTCGATACTAGCAATTGTGCCGAGTAACGGTAATGGTATACTACCTATAGCAATGAAGACCATGACTGTCAAAAAACCGAAATCTCTCGAGAAGATCCTACCGTGGCTGTTGATTGGTGGCGGCATTATCGGGCTCATTTCGTCATTTATTATTACGCTCGATAAGCTCAAGCTACTCGAAAACCCATCATTCACCCCCAATTGTGACCTGAACCCAGTCATTAGTTGCGGCAGCGTCATGAGCTCTCCTCAGGGGTCTGTCTTTAATTTTCCAAACCCTTGGATTGGCCTGGCAGCTTTCTCGGTGCTCATCACTATCGGTGTAGCGCTGCTGGCTGGCGCTACGTTCGAGCGTTGGTTCTGGCTCGGACTATTCGGCGGCATGGCACTCGGCCTGATCTTTGCTGGCTGGCTGCTGTTCGAGAGCATATATCGCATCAAGGCACTCTGCCCATACTGCCTCGCTGTCGATGTCTCGATCATCACTATGTTCTGGTACACCAAGCTGTATCTCATTGAGAACAAACTTATCTCGGTGCCACACAGATTAAGGCGCGTAGCCGCATTCGCCAGACGATACCATCTCGACATCCTCGTCTCGATATTTATTATTATTATCGCCATCATCCTCAACCATTTCTGGTATTACTACGGCAAACACCTGTAGATCTGTTATACTTCGGTGGACAAATTCTAAAGATAAAAACAGATGGCCAAACGCAAAAATTATCTGAAGCAAAGCGCCGAAGCGCCAGCAAAACTATTAGATCGTACCGTTAGCGGCACAGCGGCACTGGCCACGGCTATGCCCAGCAATCGACTTGCCAAGAAGACCAAAGATTACTGGCATATGCTCGGGCCAGGCCTAACTACCGGCGCATCCGATGATGACCCTTCGGGCATCGCCACCTACAGCCAGACCGGTGCACAGAGCGGGTTCCACTTGCTGTGGTTGAGCGTCTGGACCTTCCCATTGATGGCGACCGTACAAGAAATGTGTGCCCGCATCGGCCTTGTGACAGGCAGGGGATTGGCCGGCAACATCCGTGCGCACTACCCTAAGCGTATTTTGTATCTGTGCGCCATGTTATTATTTGCTGCTAACTGCATCAACATTGGAGCCGATCTGGGCGCCATGGCCAAAGCCGTCCAACTGTTGAGCCCACACTTCAACTTTGCGTTCTTGGTCATCGGCTTTACCGTACTAAGTCTCGGTTTGCAGATATTTACACCGTACGCTCGCTATGCGAAGTATCTCAAGTGGCTGGCACTGGTGTTGTTCAGCTATGTAGCGTCAGCATTGATGGCACACCTCGACTGGCACAGCATCATCCATCAAGCATATATGCCGAGTATTCACTTCAACAAAGAAGAGCTGATTATCATCTGCGCCATCCTGGGCACCACCATTTCGCCGTATCTATTTTTCTGGCAAACATCCCAAGAGGTCGAAGAGCAAATATTGCAGGGCAAAACTACTCTCAGGCAACGTCGAAGTGCCACCCCCAAATCCGATGTTCGCAGCATGCGGGTCGACGTCTGGTCCGGCATGCTACTAAGCAACTCAGTGATGTTCTTCATCATCGCGGCTTGTGGTGGTGTACTGTTTCAGCACGGCATCACACAGATTAACACTGCGGCTGATGCCGCTCAGGCACTCAGACCGTTTGCTGGCAATGCTACCTACTTCTTATTCTCTATCGGCATCATCGGTACCGGCCTACTGGCCATTCCGGTACTAGCCGGCAGCAGTAGCTACGTGATTGCCGAAAGCTTCAGTTGGCGCGAGGGCCTATACAACCGCCTCGGCAAAGCATACGCTTTTTATGGCGTAATCATCATCTCGATGCTGGTTGGCTTAGTTATGAATTTCGTGGGCATCGATCCCATCAAGGCACTCATTTACGCCGCACTGGCTAACGGTTTTGTGGCACCAATTATCCTATTCCTGATCGTACGTATTGCCGACAACAAAAAGATCATGGGCAAGTGGCGTATTGGCCCGGTCGCACGTACCATCGGCTGGATTACCACGATAGCTATGGCCGTCAGCGGCGTCGCTGCCATCGTCGCCCTCGTGTCATAAGCGCTCTTGACACTTGGGTGTATATAAAACATCTGTCAAGCCTTCGGAGGTGCCAGACTGGCCCGGCCCCCGTAAAATCACCCCGGCTCAGCTGTTGTGATACATCACAACTTCCGACAGGCAGCGGCAGGTGTTTGAGGAGAGGCTAGCAAGCCGAGGGCTTGCTAGGTCGACGAGTTCTGCCGTTGGTTGTGATTATCAGCAACTGCTGACCGAGGTGATGGAGCAGGCCTAGATTTTTTGGTTACTTTTGCATCATGGCAAAAGTAACTGGTAGTCCGCTCACCAGAGAGCGGTAGACTCTAATCTTTTAGCTAAAGACTAGCTATTATTCATTGCGCAACGCGTCGATCGGATCCTTGAGTGCTGCCTTGAGTGCTGGTACCGCGCCAAATAGCGTACCGCTCACTATGGCCACCGCAAAACTCAGGACAAACATAAACCACGGGAAGACGGGTTGCAGCGTACTGAACAGACGAATCAACCAAATGATGCACGCCGAAGCAACCGCGCCGCTGATCCAGCCAAATAGACTAATCATTAGTGCCTCGGTCATAAACTGGCCCAGTATTTGCCGATTAGTTGCACCGACTGCCTTACGAATACCGATCTCACGCATCCGTTCCGTCACTGACGCAAACATGATGTTCATGATACCGATACTCCCCACAAACAGGGCAGTAGCCGCCGCAGCCAGTACTAACTTAGATACTAGGCTCAAGATACCATTGGTCACCTGCAGACTCTGGCCCTGCTTGAGTACCGAGAATGTTTGCTGCCCGCCGTGCACCTTGAGCAATTCGCTGTTCAGACTACGTACTACGGCGTCGACGCCCTTGGGATCAGCAGGCCGAACGAGCATCTCGTATACTGGGGCTGTATTGCTCGTAAATTGCTGAGCGGTTACATATGGAACAAAAATAGTGTCATTGAAGTCGAGTGCTGATGACAGCGGTACCACCTCAAATGGCTTGAGTACGCCAACCACCACAAATGTTTGACCGCGGAGTGTGAACGCCCGACCCAGCGGCACGTTCTCATCAAACAACCCGGCAGCAACGTTGGAACCAATAACTGCCATCTGTGCCTGATTCTGACTATTGCCAAAAAATGAACCATAGGCCAGCGGCTGATGCAGCACGTCGGCAAAGTCAGCAGTCGTGCCAACAACTCGCCCATGAAACATACTGCCTTTAGCGGCAGTCACCGAGCCGTCGACCAGGGCGAGAGGCGTCACTGATGCCACGCCCTGCACCGCGTGTGCAGCATGGACATCTCGGGCCGTCAAAACACCACCCAGGCTAGACTGAGTCAGACTACCGATGATGCCGCCTTTGTTGGGCACGCCGGGCTGAACCGTAATGAGATCCTTTCCTAGCTTGTCGAGCTGCCCCTGCACTTGGTGTTGTATACCCTGACCAACGCCCACAATAACGATGGCCGCCACCACGCCAATAACGATGCCGAGCATGGTCATGAAACTGCGCCCGCGATTGTTGCGAATGGTACGTACCGCCGTACTAACGCTGCCCTTACTCAGCCACTTCATGCTTTTTTACTCCGAGCCTTGGTCTTGCTGCCCGAACGACGCGACTTTTTCTTGGGTTTCTTGTCCGGTTTTTTGCTGGGCTTATTGGGCTTATCGGGCAAAGCGTGCATCAGTGCCGACACGCCGGCCATGTCATCGTCCTCGGTTGTCTGCGGCAAGGTGTACATCACGCGTCGGGCACGATCGGCTACGCGGCCGAGAGCCGTTTTCTCATCATAGACGATGCCACCATCGTGCATATAGACCACACGCGTGGCGTAGCGTGTCAACTCGGGATTGTGCGTGACAAACAATATTGTGTTGCCAGTTTTGTGGATTTCGCTCAATAGCTCCATCACCAGTCGTGCACTCGCACTGTCCAGGTTGCCGGTTGGTTCGTCGGCAATAATAACCTTCGGATTGTTGACGAGCGCACGGGCAATGGCCACACTTTGCGCCTGGCCACCACTCAGCTGGCTGGGCATGAAATATTCGCGGCTCTGCATGCCAACCCTGTCGAGAATACTACTGGCAACTTTGGCGCGCCGGCTGGGCATCAACCCCTTGTACGTCAAGGGTAAGGCAACGTTTTCGAGCGCTGTCATTTTGGGTAGTAAATTGTAGTTTTGAAAGATAAAGCCAAACGTATCACGGCGCATCTTGGCCGCCCGCGTCGGGCTGAGTTTAGCGGCCGAGCGATTATTGAACGCGTAAGTGCCATGTGTCGGCCGGTCGAGCAGACCGATCATATTCAGTAGCGTCGACTTGCCGCAGCCGCTAGGGCCCATGATGGCCACACACTCGCCACTTTCCACCGTCAAATTAACTTCGTCGAGCGCAAGCGTTGTTGCGTCGCCGAAGCCATACAGCTTACTGACGTCTTTGAGTTCGATGAGCGGCATATCTGTTATCCAGTGTAACCCTGTATTTGCACCCGCCGCAACCTGTGTTTGTAGTAATTTTTAAGGTATAAATATATAAGGAGCTGCGGGCAAAAGAGCAGCGAGCTTGGTTTGCGAAGCAAACTCAGCTATGCTGATGAGCGATGAGAAAGACCGTAGGTTTGTCTCATATACGGAGAGGTGGCCGAGTGGTTTAAGGCGCACGCCTGGAAAGTGTGTTGGGGCGAAAGTCTCTCGCAGGTTCGAATCCTGTCCTCTCCGCCAGTACTACTTGACTGTCTTCGTCCCTGTTAATGGTACAATGAAACCAATCATGCTTATGCTGCAATTCTTTTCGTGGTGGTATGGCCGAGGCTTGGCTGGGCTTATTGGTCGGATCCGTGGCCAGTTGAGGGCATTTGGCGAACTCTTCTCGGTCAATATATTGCTGCGCACATTGTTTGCACCGTGGCGGCGGATCATCAGTTATCCAGGTGCTGGGTTGGGCGACCACATGCGGGCACTACTCGACAATCTCATTAGCCGACTAGTTGGGTTCATTATCCGTATATTTGTACTGCTGGCAGCAGCAGTATCAGTGATAGTATTGGGGGTTTTGTGGCTGGCCGAACTGGTTGTCTGGCCACTGTTACCACCGGCCATCGTAGCGTGTTTAATACTAGGAGTCGTGACGTGAACGGCCCGAACCTGTCAAGTATCCGTGCTCGCAAAGCCCGGCTAGGCAAGCGATTAGGTAAAGGCACACTAGTTACGACACAATTGACAGCACTGGCAGGCCTTGTTGGTGGGGCAGTGCTCATCTACGAGTCAACGAGTTACGGCTGGTTTTTGGCGGCGCTGGCAATTGTATTATTTTGTCTGACTCAATGGCTCAAATACGACCTGCTGCCGGTACCAATAAATGGCCAGGCACTAGATGGCCGGCTGGACCGTGAAGTGCTGGTGCGGCTGAAACCGGGCACAGCACTCACGGACCAAAGCCTGTGGCAAGCGCTGCAAACACACTGGCAGAGCGTGTTCATTATTAACCACCTGTTGGTTGCGCCCGAGCTTGTCGTTGATTTGTTAAGTGACAAGCCGGTGAGTGATGACATCTGGCACGCTGCCGCCCAGTGGGCTGACCGCACGGGCTGTCCGTCGATCGAGCCTGGCCACGTGGTGACGGCTCTATTCTTGCACACCCCAACGCTCCTTGAGCAACTCAAGCGCTTCAAACATACGCCAGCTGATGTCGAAGCTATCGCTGATTGGCTCGGCCAAGACTTAGCTGGTATGCGCCGTGGCAAACAAAACTTCGGTGGCATCGGTCGCGATTGGGCCAATGGCTTTACACCGCGACTCAATCAGTTCGGGCGTAATGTATCGCTCAGCATCGAAAAGCAGAATATACACTTTGGCGAGCTAAGCCAAAGCGAGGGTGTCCAGGCCATTAAGGCCGCCTTCGGCCAAGGCGCCTCAGCCGTGGCGCTGGTGGGCGAGCAGGGCATCGGCAAAACCAGCACCGCCTACGCCTTGGCCGAAAACTTGCTGGCCGAGACCAAGGACCGACACCTAGAGCATCGGCAGATTATCAGTCTCAGCCCAACGCACATCATTTCGGCCGCTCAGCGGCCGGGCGACCTGGAGTACATCGTGACCAGCCTCATGAACGAGTCTGCCCACGCCGGTAACATTATTTTGTTTATGGACGACGCGCAGCTGTTTTTCGCTAATGGACCCGGCATGTTCGATGCCACGCAGATATTACTACCTGTCATGCAATCGCGGGCCGTGCAATTTGTGCTGGCCATGACTCCGCATGACTACCAGCAGTTACGCGCACAGAACCCGGCTTTTGCTGGCTTGCTGACGCCAGTCATGCTGCGCGAGCCCGAGCAAGCGGATGTCATGAAATCCCTAACCAACGCTGCCACCAACTTTGAGGTCCGCCAAAATGTCCTCGTTACCTACGAGGCGTTGCAAACCGCCTACCGCCTGAGCGGCCGCTACGAGCAAGATATGGCCTATCCCGGCAAGGCTATCAAACTACTGGAGCAATCCATTGTGCATGCCCAGCATAGCGTCGTCACTACTCGCTCGGTCGAGGCTGCTATCGAACAAACACAAGGTGTGAAAGTCAGCGGTGCCGGACCAGTGGAAGCTTCGCAGCTACTGAATCTCGAGGATCAAATTCACGAACGTATGATCAACCAAACTCGGGCTGTCAGTGTGGTCGCCAACGCTCTACGGCGCAACCGCGCCGGTGTCAGCACGCCCAATCGTCCCATCGGTAGCTTCTTGTTCCTCGGCCCAACTGGTGTGGGTAAAACCGAACTCGCCAAGTCCATCGCCGCTACGTACTTTGGCAACGAATCGAGCATGATTCGTCTCGACATGAGTGAATACCAGCAACC
Source organism: uncultured Candidatus Saccharibacteria bacterium (assembly GCA_964426605.1). Classification (GTDB taxonomy): domain Bacteria; phylum Patescibacteriota; class Saccharimonadia; order Saccharimonadales; family UBA4665; genus JAGQNT01. Next base: position 492,459 of record CAYRQK010000001.1, read on the forward strand.
GACTGACGTGGCCCGGCTGCTCTCGACGGGCGAGGGTGAATCCAGCAGCCTCATACTGCGCGTGCGTCAGCAACCATTCAGCGTCGTGCTGCTGGACGAAATCGAGAAAGCCCATCCTAACATCCTGAATCTGCTACTACAGATGCTCGACGAAGGTCAGCTGACCGACAGCAGCGGCCGGGCGGTGTCTTTCAAGGACGCTGTAGTCATCGTGACGAGCAACGCTGGCGCGGACATCATTCGCACCCACATCGAGCAGGGCGAGGAGCTAGAAACGTTTGAGAAAGAGTTTACCGATCAGCTCATAAACACCGGCCAATTCAAGCCCGAGCTACTTAACCGTTTCGACGAAATTGTATTATTCAGGCCGCTCAAACCGAGCGAGTTAGGGCAAGTGGTACGTTTGATGCTCGGCGACATCAACAAAACACTGGCAGCGCAGAATATTTCGGTTGCCCTGACTGATGCAGCCGTTGCCAAGATTGTTGATATGGGCAACGACCCGCGTCTGGGCGCCCGCCCTATGCGCCGCGCCCTGCAACGTACGGTCGAAAACACCATCGCTCAAAAGATTTTACGTGGCGAGACTAACCCTGGTGATACTCTAACCCTCGACACAAGCGACCTCACCGAAGAATAGAGAAACAAACTAGCCTATCTTGGTGCCGATGGCCTCACCGGCCGCAACTCTGCGAATGGCGTCAGCCTCGAGAGCGTTGAAAATTACAATCGGCAGCCTGTGCTCCATAGCCAAGCCAAGTGCGGCCTTGTCCATGACTTTGATGGCATCGTTGGCAACTGCATCTTCGAAACTAACGTGATCAACTTTGACGGCATCAGGAAATCGTTCTGGGTCTCTATTATATACACCGTCAACCTTGGTTGCCTTAAGAACTGCTTCGCAATCGAGTTCTAGGGCCAGCGACAGGGCAGCGGTGTCGGTCGTGAGATATGGTCGGCCAATACCGCCAGCTACAACAACCACGTGGCCCTTGCCCAAATCACTGATAGCTCGACGATGCGTAAACTGGTCGGCTACTTGGTCGGCCTTAATATTGGTCAAGGCTCGAGCCTCGACCGAATTACTATTGAAGATATCCGCCAACACCAGGGCATTCATCATAGTAGCCAGCATGCCGATGTTGTCGGCCGTAACGCGGCCAATACCATTGCCGGCTAGTTGTGCGCCGCGGGCATAGTTGCCGCCACCGACCATCACCACCACCTGCGTGCCGGCCTGCACGACCTTTTCAATCTCTTTGCCAAACCAGGCAACCAACTCTGCGTCAACTCCACCATCGTACTTGCCGGAGAGTTGTTCGCCAGAGAGTTTGAGCAGCACGCGTTTATACATTGAGCCTTAGTGTAGCACAGCGGCACACGACAACAGAAGTGCCAATGAGCTATACTAAGGCATATGAAGGTATACTCCTGGAATGTCAACGGCATCCGAGCCGTCATGAAAAAGGGTGTGTTCGTGCCGTTTGTTCAAGCCGAGAACCCCGATATTCTATGTCTCCAGGAAACCAAAGCCGAGCAAGGGCAGGCCGTCATTGATCTGCCGGAATACCAAGAATTCTGGAACTCGTCACGCACCAAAAAGGGCTACAGCGGTACGGCAATATTCACGAAGATTACACCGCTGCACGTCGTCAACGATATTCCCGAAGACATTGCCAAGGCGAACGGTTTAATCGCCGATGGCTACGGCGATGCCAATCACGAGGGCCGTGTGATTGCAGCCGAATTTGAGGACTTTTACGTCATAACGGCCTATACGCCCAACGCTAAGGACGGCTTGGCGCGCATTGACCTGCGCCAACGCTGGGACGCCGCCATGACGGCCTACTGCGCCGACTTGCAAACTAAAAAACCAATCATCTACTGTGGTGACATGAATGTCGCTCACACCGAAGATGACCTGGCAAATCCCAAACCGAACGTGGGGAAAAAGGGCTTTAGTAACGAGGAGCGTACTGGTTTTGACAACTGGTTATCAGCCGGCTTCGTCGACACGCTACGCCTCTTCAAAACCGGCAACGGTTTCTACACCTGGTGGAGCCATTTTGCCAACGCTCGCGCTCGCAACGTCGGTTGGCGCATCGATTATTTCCTGGTTTCCGAAGCGCTCAAGGACAAAGTCAAGGTCGCCGATATCCACCCCGATATCATGGGCAGCGACCATTGCCCAATATCCATCGCACTAGCCCTCTAGGCTATGGCTGTCAGCTCGATATCAAAAACAAGGTCAGAGTTGGCTGGAATGTTTGCAGCCGGTGATTGCGCGCCGTAAGCCTTAGCAGCCGGAATTACCAACCGGCGAGTACCGCCAATCTTCATGCCAGGCACGCCTTCGGTCCAACCGGCTATCACACCGCTCAACGGAAAGGTTATGGCCTCACCAAAATCATGTGAACTCTGGAAAATAGTGCCATCCTTGCACAGCGCGCCGGTGTAGTGCGCCGTAATGGTCGCACCCTCCGGCACTACGTCACCAGTACCTTCGATCACGTCAATAATTTGCAATTCGGACACGTCGTCAACTGGCGTAAAGTCAGCGAGTTTAGTGCCCTCGAGTGGTGTGTTTTGATTCATGTGTATTAGTGTAGCAGGGTTGCTATACTGAGACCTATGGGTTTATACAATCACGCGCTATATCAGGTCGCTACAAAAGCGCTGATTTTCGACGACGACAAAGTGTTGGTCCTTGAAACGCCAGATGGCTACATCGACTTTCCGGGCGGGCGGGTGGACGAAACCGAACGCGATATACCATGGACCGAGGCTCTCAAACGAGAAATGGACGAAGAGATCGGCGGAGCAGTCCAGATAGACATTGGGCAAACATTATTCGTAAGTAAGCGCCTCTACCACAAAGACGGTCAAGCGCACCACATCGCCGCCATATTTTTCCGTTGCCAGTATCGGGGCGGCGACATTACGCTGTCCGACGAGCACGGCAACTACAGCTGGATGACCATGAACGAGCTACTACATGACAATCGCCAGTTTATCTCTCCCGACGAAAAGTCTCTCTTGCAGCAACACTTTGCTAGCAACTAAAGCACGTTAGCTACCCAAACGGACCCGGAGGTGTTATGCTGCAAGCCATATATAGCGGAGCTTCAACCATGGCCAATAGTTATCCATACCCAGCTGCCGAGCACCTCCAGCCAGTCGTCACACCCTATGACGTGATTGACGAAGAGCTGCGCTACTATCGTAGCGGGCCCGAGCTTCGCCGGGGTATTATCGGTATCGGCAAAATATATAGGAAAACTCTGTTCATGATTGGCCTTCAGAAATACGCACGATTGATGAAGATCGCTCAACTCACAAACGAGGTCAGTAGCGAGCTCGATCGGCCTGCCTTACCGGCAAACTTTTACGTCGGTGAGATTCTGGCCACACACCACTGTTAGGCCGATGCCGAAGGTAGTACGACAATACGTGCTCGGCCAGAATCCCCTCAACTATCACGGTAGCGAACACTATACTAGCCCCGATACACATATCCTCAGATCGACTTGTGCCGAACTGATCGCATTCCGAAACCACGATTGGAAAGACGTCCTCAATCAGCAAGATGACCTCTATCAAGAAAAGCTGTTCGAGGTTACCACTAGGCTATACGAAGACATCCCAAACGCTGGCCAAAACGAAGACGATTTTATGGCCGGCTACCTGTACGCTGCCAACCTCATCTTTACCGCCCTCACACCCGACGAGCCTTCGGTATAACTATTGATGCACCGTACTTGGTGACTTTGGGGCCCGGCACAGTAAGGACAATGCACCGACCCAACAACCAGGGCCTTACCGACAGCGACCGACCGTCACAGTGACAAGATACGACTAGGGGCCTGTAGTAGCCAAGTTCATTGACAGCATGTGCACCTGTCGCCGTATTATTAAAGGGAACGTAACGAGGAGGGTAACATGAGTAATCATCCAGTGGTACATTTTGAAATGGGATATAACGATAAGAGCCGCATGGTCAACTTTTATCAGACCGCTTTCGGCTGGCGAGCACAAGACATGGGCGAAGATATGGGCGGCTACGTAGTAGCCCAGACAGCCGATACCGACGCAGATGGCATGGTCCAAACGCCGGGAACCATCAACGGCGGCTTCTACCAAAAGACGGACGACCCAACCTCACAAGCCCCGTCCATCGTCATCTCGGTACAAAATATCAAGCAAGCAATGGAAGACGTGAAGTTAGCCGGCGGCGTCATCAACGGCAGCATGTTGCCAGACGGCAGTAAAACTATGGAACCAACCGAGATTCCGGGCGTTGGCCTCTGGATGTCCTGCAACGATACCGAAGGTAACCGCTTCAGTATACTGCAGCCCAATCCCCGTACCAGTCAGATGGGGGAGCAGTCATGAGCGCCGTCGGTACGTACCTCAATTTTGTCCGCAACACTGAAGAGGCCTTTGAGTTCTACAAAACGGTGTTTGGCACCGAATTCGAGGGGGAAGTAACACGCTTCGGCACCGTGCCCACCGAACCCGGCCAGCCAGCTACTCCGGACAGCGACAAGGATTTGATCGTGCACGTCACGTTACCCATACTGGGCGGACACAAACTACACGGCACCGACGCCCCAGAATCCATGGGATTCAAACTCAACTTTGGCGACAACATGCACATCTTACTAGAGCCCGATTCACTCGAAGAATCGCAACGCCTGTTCGAAGCGCTTTCTGCCGGCGGTGAGGTAGATATGCAGTTAGAGAAGATGTTTTGGGGTGACTACTTTGCTTCCTGGGCAGACCAATTTGGCACGAGATGGATGATGAACTATCACGAAGGGATCTAGGAGGAACTATGGCAGAAATAACGCAAAAAATTACACCAAACCTGTGGTTCAATGGCAACGCGAAGGAGGCAGTAGAGTTCTATTTGTCCGTCTTTCCGAATAGTAAGATTGGCGACACGGCCTATTACCCGACCGAAGGACTAGCTGACTTCCAGCAGAGTCTCGCCGGTAAGGAACTAACCATCGACTTCGAGTTGGAAGACCTACGCTTTACGGCTATCAATGCCGGACCGGAGTTTAAGTTTAGCGAAGCCATATCTTTCGTTATCAGCTGCAAAGACCAGGCAGAGATCGATTACTACTGGGAACGACTCTCGAGTGTGCCTGAGGCCGAGCAGTGCGGCTGGTGCAAAGACAAGTACGGCCTCAGCTGGCAAGTAGTGCCGGCCAACATGGGCGAGCTCATGAACCGGCCACATGCTTTCGCCAACCTGATGCAAATGCACAAATTGGAGATCGAGAAATTCTAGCACGATAGAGCTCGGATGCGGGAGTAAAATCAAAGTAAACCAGCAAGCTAAACAGAGGATTACAACCCATGAGCGAGAACGAAAAACAGCAGCAACAAATTAATTTTAACTTTGATCCAAATAAGGTACCGGTCCTCTACGTTGATACCTACGTGATTGGTTCTAACGAACATGTCCTGACTTTTAACTTTGCCCAAGCGTTGCCGGGGTCGAACCAGCAAAATGTTGTCAGCCGGGTAGCCTTGACACTGTCGCAGGCCAAAGAGTTCGTGGCCAACTTAAACGACCACATCCAAAAATACGAGTTATAAACGTGTCGACCTAGCCCTGCCTAAACGGATAGCGCAGATTGATTTCTTTCATAAGTGATTCGACACCAAATTCGGCAATTTCTTCAGGTGATAAAAGTTGGAGCTGGTGGGCTAGATCTGGCCGAGCATAGCGGCCAGGATCCTGGCTAACAATATCGGCCGGAGTCATCGTACTAACTTCTGGGTCATACGCTGTTATCAAATACGGCACTGAAAAAGTGTTGTCACGATCAGCCAAGCACATCATGACCGCAAAATCACCCAACCGAATACCTTGCACGAGTACCGGCTGATGCGCATCATCGATCCGCCGGAAAGTCTGTTCCTCATCAATCAAAGGCAAGAGCCGGCCCTCGCGGACTTCAACATGGCCATTCTCGGCGCTAAAAATAGTTTGTGCCTCAAAAAGTATCATACCCTCATACTACTCCAATGTGACCGGTTAGAAAGTGCACCCCGGCCAGCAGAATATCCACGAAATCATCACACAATCTGGCGCGGTTAAGTGGCGTAGGGGGGCCCGCCATAACAGCGGGGCCCCTATCCCGGTCTCCAAAAACAAAAAACCGCGCATCTTCGCGCGGTGATCTATTTGAAGCGGCCGTTGACCATACGTGCGGCCAAGCAAAGCAGAAGTACTGCTGCGCCCAGGCCGACCATAAAGATTGTCAGGCCGACGGGTGATCCCCATCCAACTACATCCATGGTGTTCCCTCCGTTAGATTGGTAGTGACTGCATCATAGTACCGTTTTGCGGCTTTGGCAAGAATACGGGGTGGAATAATATAGGCTGACACGAGAAGATCGCGACTAAGCCCCCATACACTGGAAATGCCCCAACTTTTCCCGCCTACAGCGGACCACGAAAAGTTGGGGCAGGGGCTAAACCTCCTGGGGTAGGGTGACGCTAAGTTTGCTCTGCTCGAGGACGATCTCTTCGCCCTGTGTCTTGCTGGGCTTGATAATCAAGCTGACATTGCGTCCAATGCGCAAGCCTCGGATGCGGGCCACGAATGCCGGGTCGGCCTTCAGGGCACGCTTATCCAGAGTGACTTTGCCGCGACGCAAGAACCTGGTGGCACCTCGTTTGCGACGAATATTCTGAATGATCTTGTTCTCGTCGTCTTCCACAAATAGAGCCTCGGGGCTGAAGCGTAGACTGATCTCACCATTGCGGGTCCGTATGGTTTTGGTCTTACCAAGAACAAGCAGCGCAAAGCTGGGCACTACCAGTTCGACTAGCTCCGCGGTCAGTGCAGACAGCTGCTTGCTGAGCGCATCGATCGCCGGACCCTCACGATCTTTCAGTGTCTGAATGTGTTTGTTCAGCCGGGCCTGTCGGACTAAAAGCGCACGGTGCGTGATACCAATTTCACGCATCAGCTCATTGGCTCGCCGACCCGTATCCCTGATGTTGACGATGGCCACAGCCACCACCACCTTTCATTGATGTAATGTACGAAGATTAGCGTCACCTATAGTACACCAAATACTCCGGCTCACAAATGTATTATTCGTTACTGCCAGACACCGGCAGCGCACCAGCTGGAGGGGAGTGCTATGCTAAGGGCATGCAGAAATTCGCAGTATTCGATATCGACGGCACCGTTATTCGATGGCAGTTGTACCACGCCATTGTCGACGAGCTGGGCAAACACGGCCATCTAGCACCCGGCCAGCACGAACGCATCCGTCAAGCTCGCCACACTTGGAAAAGTCGCAGTCACAGCAGCTCGTTCAATGAGTACGAGGAAGCAGTGATCGAGATCTATCACCAGGCCCTTATCGACCTCGATGTGTACGATTATGCTAAGGCAATCGATACGGTCTTCGGAACCTACAAAGATCAGGTGTACACCTATACCCGCGATCTTGTTCGTGACCTCAAGATACAGGGCTACCTCCTGTTTGTCATCTCGGGGTCGCAACACGAAATTATCCAGAAACTAGGCGACTACTACGGCTTCGACGATGTAATCGGCACTCGTTACGAGCAAGTTGATGGCCACTTTACCGGCCACCGCGATGTCGTCTATGGCCATAAAGCCGAGCTGCTGCAGGGGCTCATCGAGAAGCATCATCTCACACTGCCCGGAAGCATAGCCGTGGGTGATACGGCTAGCGACATCGCCATGCTGGAGCTAGTCGAGCAACCGATCGCGTTCAATCCCAGCCAAGAGTTGCTTGTGCATGCCCAAACAAAAGGTTGGCCCATCGTCATCGAACGCAAAAATGTAATCTACAAGCTGGAAAAGAGCGATGGATCGTACCTACTGGTATAAGCAGACGAAGGGGCAACCGCTATTTCCTGATATGCTGTGGAGCCGGCCCGAAAATAGGCGACACGCCGGTAAGTTACTGATCATTGGCGGCAACGGATACGAATTCAAAGCTCCGGCCAATGCCTACGGTGACGCACTGAACGCTGGCATCGGTGATGCAAAAGTACTGCTGCCGGACAGTATGCGAAAAATAGTGCAAGATATTTTTCCCGAGGCCGAATTTGCGCCCACCACGCCCAGCGGCAGTTTTGCCCGTACTGCCCTTCAGCAGGGTATCGAACGAGCCGAGTGGGCTGACGGCCTACTGCTGGCGGGCGATCTGGGGCGCAACAGTGAAACAGCCATATTTCTGGAAAGCCTGCTACAAAAATACACAGGACTGGTGGCCATCACCAAGGATGCGGCTGAGCACTGCCTGAGTACACCGACGGACTGTCTACAACGACCCCAGACCACCGCCGTTCTGACTATGGCGCAGTTACAAAAACTCGGAACCAACGCCAACTTCACCACGGCGTTTACGCTCAGCATGGACCTGCTACACTTGGTCGACGCACTTCACGAATTCACCGCCACCTGGCCGCTGCACATCATCGTCAAGCACGTGGATAATCTGCTCGTTGCCAGTGCTGGCCAAGTGAGCACCACCAAAGTGGAGCCATCGACCGGACCGTGGCGCGTCCACACCGCCGCTCACGCCATAACCTGGTGGATACAGAACCCCTCACGCCCATTCCAGGCACTCACAACTAGCCTCGCTACGGATTAGGCTGATTCTTGACGTGGAGTTACCACGGCAATTTGATGAATCGCATGCAGCACATGAGGTGATAACTGTACGTGCCAGCTAGCAGCAGCCTCCACGTCGTCGCTTTCGACCATCGCAGACCCAGTATCGACAACTTGTACCGGCTCATCTACCTCAAGCGTCATGTCTTGCGGACCATAGCAGTGTTTGGGGCGCGCTCGCAGACCACGTCGTTCCATGAGTCGTTTCTCAAATTGATATCTATTCGCACTCATACAAAAATCCTCATTCTACCAAATGCTAACCGGGGACACATTTGTTATAAAAGCATTCCTGGTGGGCGAGGAGGGACTTGAACCCTCACGAGCTTACGCTCACAAGATTTTGAGTCTAGCGCGTCTACCAATTCCGCCACCCGCCCCCCAGGAATGCTTTTGTCACTCGCGGCGAATACGTTGTTCATTCGTTCCTACACCGCAGCACAAATTGTTAAAAACGTGTAACGCCTCCATCGCCTGCCACGACGATCTAAGGTGTTAGCGAAAGGAAAGAGTGGGCCAGCACGGCGTACACTTGGCACGAATTCGGCTACGCCGATAGGCCAATGAGCAAAGTCGTTGGTTTGTCTCATTCCCCGAACAGGGGTTATTGTACTATACTTGAAGGAAACTAGCACAAGTTTTATGGCAGCAAGCAAGAACCCACTATTCCCGAATCAGAGTGAACCCGCGGCAAAGCAGGGCGCGGGCTACGTGCTGCCTGACCAAAACCGAATCATGCAGCCACTCGCTAATAGCGAAAAAGCCTCAATCGCCGCCAACCCGGCAGCTGACCTCATCCGTAGCAAGCTTGAGCGCCTCTACTCGGAGGAGCCCGACCCATTTGCCGAAGAGCGCGAAGCCGCGGTCGCCAAGCCGCGTAGCAAACACCAAATGTTCATGCACCAGCTCAGCACATCAGGCAAGGGCTTGGCCGAAATCCAGACCGAATGGCACAACTACTACGTCTCGCTGCCCGATAACGAAAAGCACCAAGTCTGGCACGAATTCTACGAGAACAACCAAACAGCCAAGCCGGCCGAACGGCCAGCAATACCGACCGATAAAGCCCGTCAAACCCTCGTGAGGCCGGCAAATAGACGGGGTGGGCAAGCGATCATCGGCGATCACACCCCATTGCAGCCCACCGACCAGCGCACACCGAGCGCCATCCGGCAGCACATCCGCCACCACGTCGCCAAGCAAGCCGACAAATTATCCGTCAACACCAAGCAAAACATCAAATCCCTAATGTTCGGTCTGGCCACGGGCGCCATCGTACTCGTCGTATTCCTGTTCGGCTTCTTCAACGAAGTTATCATCGCACCGTTCATCCAGCCCGGCCGAGCTAGTGCCACACCCATCATCGTTAACAGCGACAGTGTCGATGCCAACACGCCCAGCGTCATTATCCCCAAAATCAATGTCCAAATCCCGGTTGTCTACAACCTGACCAGTAGCGACGAGAATGTCATCGAAAATGCGCTAGAAGACGGTGTGGTACACTACCCAACCACTGTCAATCCGGGCGAAACTGGCAACGCCGCCTTTTTCGGCCACAGCAGCAACAATATATTCAACAAGGGCAAATACAAATTCGCTTTCGTGCTCCTGCACAAACTCCAAAAGGGTGATACATTCTATCTGACATATGGGGGCCAGGTGTACGGCTACACCGTCATCGATCGCAAGATCGTTGATCCCAGCGAAGTCGGTGTACTCAACAGCGTACCCGGCCAAACCGCCACCGCCACGCTCATCACTTGTGACCCGCCGGGGACCAGTCTGCATCGTCTGGTAGTCGTGGGTAAGCAAGTCACTCCCAATCCTACGGCCAACGTTACTGCCACTCCAAAAGCGGCGGCGGCGCAGCCTAGCACACAGCTACCGGGCAATGGTCCAACGCTATGGACACGCATGTGGCGTGCGATCTTTTAGACTAGGTTACCTGTCAGCTGGAGCCAGTAACCAGGTGCTTGCCATACGCAGTTGCGCTGGATCGTCGCGCTGTGGCGACAAAGTAAATACTTGCGTGTAATCTGGTGTAAAGGCTGGCTCATACGCCGGATTGGCTGCCATAAGTGTCTGACGATTCGTCTGATCGGCATCAAACTCGAACAGTGCACCACTTGATACATATGTCAGTCGGTTACCATCCATCCAGTCAGCGTGCAGCTGTGGGGCATCGAGCTGCCGTGTAAAACTGTACGTGTACGTCTTATCGAGTTCGGCATCATAGACACTAAATTGACTCCCGTTCTCGGTCATCATGAAGCGAGCGCTGTTCGAAAACGATACATAATTCGGATTATTTACATGCAGTGTCGACACCTGCACGGCAACACCTAGCAACTTATTGGTAATCTGATCAATCGGATTTTTGTAAACCACCACCTTATTCTCCGCGTTACTACCCGCAAGTACGTACATATCACCACTGTACTGTGCAATCTCCAATAAGTATTGCGAGCCCGGCATCATCCGGCGAATCGTATACGTTTGGTCGCCCACGGCGAGCTTAGCGGCAACCTGCGGCTGCGCGCCCGATTCAGCCTTCACGTCATCCGTCACATACAACATAGTGTCATCACCATACGACTTATATGCCAACACGTTCTTCAAATAATCTACCGGTGTCGGCGAGCTGAGGCTAGCTCGCTGCAGCAACGCATTGGCGGCACTATATACGTAATACTGATCATATTTCTTGTTCACCAGGTTAATCTCTGTCGGCTTCATGTTGAGGGTTGTATCGAGATTGAGTGACTGATCAGGCGAACTGCGATCCAGTAAGATATACTCTGCACTACCGTCATACGTGTGTTTGAGCACCACATGGCGATTGTCGTTCGACCACTCCACAGGCATCCACGACTGTGCCGCGCCGTCAGTCAGGATAGCCGAGGGCAAACTAATCTTGGTAGGCGGATCAGTTGGATTCTTGAGGTCATAGACATCGAAGTTGTGTATATCATCGGCAGTCTGCGTGAGCACCCAGCGGCGATCTGGACTCTGGGTCATCAGCCGTGGTGCAGCGTCATATTTCTTGGCCAAGGCCGTATCAAGTATCTTGGGAAACAAAAAGGCGTAGTCCAGTCGCACCACCGCACCACCGTTCAGGTTGACACTCTGAGTCCACTCGCGGTACCCATCCTTTTGGTATTGGAATACATAGTGCGCAGCTGGCAGCAATACACGCTTATTAGTCTGGAACTGGCTATTTTGGCCATCAATATAGATCGCCGCCCCCTTGGGTGTGCTGGCTGTAAATACCAGGCCATTCTGGATGACCTGGCCCTTTCTATTGACGCCAAAGCCGTTTGACTGATACAACAGCACCATCGTGGCAATCAAAATAGCGATCGCACTGAGGCCATAACCAACCAGCAGCATAATGTTCTGCTGGCGCATTTTTTTAGGGTCAAGAAAGTCCATAATGTGTGAGGGTGAGCCGTGTTTATTAGGGTACGGTTCTCATAACTAGTATGAACCACGACTGCCACGAAAACAAATGGCTCTGCACACCACTTTTGAGGTACACTACTTGCATTGAGGTGGACAGTCGTTTTACTATAAACATACTTACGCTTAGTCGTATATAAGTCGAGAGATACCACGTGACAAAACCCGCACATATAATTGAGCTCAATGGCAAACGCTACAATGCGCTAACTGGTGCACTGATTGATTCGGCCACCACTCCAGCAAAACAAACTGCCCCTCGCAGCAAAAAGGTCGTAAGCGATATTGCCCGACCAGCCACGCACGCCGCCAAAGCAGTGGCAACCGTCACACGCACCACGCCAATAATGGATATTGCCCGACCAGCAGCAGGGCACATCAAGCGCCACACGCCCGTTAAGTCACAAACGCTGATGCGCAGTGCAGTCAAGAAGCCACAGGCATCACTCAAGCGCAGTGCCAAAACCGTTACGCACAGTCACGCTCTGGTAGCCCAACCCGATATAGCTATCATCAAGAAGTTATCACACCCCACGATTGATGCTCGGCGCGAAAAGCGCGCTCACACCGTCCCGCACAGCAAATTTATTCAGCGTTTCGCAAAACCAAAAGAGCGGTTCGCCTCCGTCAGCACTTCGATTGTAGCCACCTCCGCCAGCCTGGCGCCTGTCACCACACCAGTCAGCCATCCGCAGAAATCTCACGACATCTTTGAGCAAGCCCTACGACGAGCCAACAGCCACCTTGAGCCAACCCCGACCGGCATCAAGCGAGCCAAACGCCGCAAGTCCAAGACTGGTCGCCGAGTACTCGGCGCCAGCGCAAGTGCTCTGGCAGTCTTGCTCATCACTGGGTTTTTCGCATTCCAAAACGAGGCCAATCTCACCATACACTATGCCAGCAACAAGGCTGGCTTTAGTGCCAATCTACCCAGCTATAGGCCCGCCGGCTTCAAGGCAGGCAATTTTACATACAGCCCAGGTCTTGTCGGTGTTACCTTCAAAAACGGTGACAACCAGAGCTTCAGTCTGATACAAAAACAGTCTGCCTGGGACAGCAGTGCATTGGTCGCTAACTACGTCGCGAACGCCGATAAGCAGCAATATCGTAGCATCGAATCCGCCGGCCGCACCGTGTACCTCTACGGTAACAACAATGCCACTTGGGTCAACGGCGGCATTTGGTACCGCATCGTGAGCAACGGTAGCCTGACTACCAACGACCTGCTCAACGTCGCTACCAGCATATAGCTTATGCTTGCATCAAAAGCGGGAGTTTATTATGATAGTTGCTACGCTATTACCTCTATGGTGATACCGCACATTTGCAGATGAATACCCCCCGAACAGCAGGGTCGACAATCTAACGGAGATGCGTATGGCACATTGCCATACATACTCCCGAACTCCCGGATTGTCGATCCTGCGTAAACGGTGATTTGTAGCAGCTTTCCGATGAGCTAACGCTACGAATCACCCGGGGCACAGGTTAGTGAAGTATCGCGATGATTTCACAGACATCGTGATTGCAAAGGCACCCCTCGCCGCTTCGCTAGCCCGTGCCCCACCCAGGAATGAGTGATACACCCTTTTGAGAACTGACCGATCGCCAAAAGGTGGAATCGTATCACTCAGGGGAGAGGTTGATGTACGATTATGGGTAACACTGTAATCAAGAGCGCTGATTTGCAACCAGCAGCCTCATCAACCTCTCCCACCCTGGATGTCCAGGCACGTCGCTCGGGTCGAGAAAAGTCTTTGGCCTATGCGCTAAATCCACTATTTCTCCCCACTGCCCGTATTCATCTGCTATCTTCCAGAACTCATGAGAGAATCGTGGTTTGTGAAAGATAGAAATAACAGAGGTAACCTGCTAAACTTATAACTAATGAAGTCTGTCCGAACCCGTTTCGCGCCCAGCCCAACTGGCTACTTGCACGTTGGCGGCATCCGCACCGCATTATTTGCGTGGCTCGTCGCTCGGCAGACTGGTGGTCAGTTTATTTTGCGCATCGAGGACACCGACCGCGCCCGCGAAGTCAAGGGAGCGGAAGCACATATTATCAAGAGTCTGCGTGCTCTGGGGCTCGATTACGACGAAGGGCCAGACGTGTCCAGCGAGTATGGCCCATACCGCCAGACCGAACGACTGGAGCGCTACAAAGCCTGGGCGCAAACACTCATTGGCAGCGGCCACGCCTACGCCGACCCATACACCGCTGCAGAGGTGCAGGCCTTCCGCGAGCAAGCCCAAAAAGCCAAGCAGCCATTTCTATACCGCAACCATCGGCCCGAGAATCCACCGACCTGGGACGGCACCACGCCGCTACGCTTCAAGAGTAAGCCCAAAGATTACCAGTGGCACGATGCCGTTATGGGTGACCTGCACGCTGGCGCCGAGGCCATCGACGATTTTATTCTTATCAAAAGTGACGGCTTCCCAACCTACAACTTCGCACACATCATCGACGATCACGATATGGCCATCACGCACGTTATTCGCGGCCAAGAATTCATCGCCAGTGTGCCCAACTACCTCAACCTGTACGAAGCCCTCGGTTTTGAGGTACCAGTGTTGGCTACTATGCCGCACATCCTCAACGAGCAGGGCAACAAGAAACTCAGTAAGCGCGACGGTGCCAAGGACGTGCTGGACTACCTGCGTGATGGTTTTTTGGTGGAAGCCATGGTTAATTTTATCGCCAGCCTCGGCTGGAATGACGGCACCACGCAAGAAATCTTTACGCGTGAAGAATTAATAGAAAAATTTAGCCTGGAGCACGTCGGCAAGGGCGGCGCTCGCTTCGACGAAAAACGACTGGAATGGCTCAATGGTGCCTGGGTTCGCTCCCTTGACATCGGTGATATATATGCACGTTGTCAAGACTATTGGCCCGATAGCGCAGTCCACTCTGATGAAACCTACAAAAAGCAGGTACTGGCGCTCGTCCAAGAGCGCTTGAAGTACCTGGCCGAGTTACCGACGCTCACCAGCTTCTTCTTCGAGGATTTGCCTCTCGATATGAGTCTAATTGACGACAACAAGCAGCTCAAGAAATTCGATCATGCCGAGCTGAAAGCCTGGCTCGAACAGGCGAAGGCCGGCCTGGAGGACAGCGACTTTAGCACCGAGGACCTAACCGAACGCCTCAACGGCCTGCTGGAGACTACCGGTCAAAAGCCTGGCGTGCTCTTCAGCCTGATCCGCATCGCCACTACCCAGGCATCCTTCAGCCCAGCCCTGGCAGACACCCTGCACGTCCTTGGCAAAGAGCGGGCCCTGGCACGCATCAACACTCAACTGACTGCACTTGCATAACATTTTTGCATAGTGGGGTAGTTTCTAAACATAAGCATTGCTACAATAGTCCCATGAATAGAGACTACGAGAGCGAGCCTCTGCAAGGTGATGATATCATCGACCAGAGCAATATTGATACGGCCACCGCAAAATCAATCACTATAACTGACGAAAAAGATACGCCACGTGGCGCAGGAGCCATCACCGCGGGGCACCACAAGCCACTCCAGGCGCTGCCGGCAGACGCCAAGCTGCATCACAAACTCAAAGCTTGGTTTGCGGGACTGCAGCAATGGCAAAAGATCACCGTCACCACCGTACCGACACTCGTGATCATTGGACTCGTCGTGGTGGCAGTAGCTATGGCGCAGGGCTCTAAGCCCCAGCCTGTCGCAGCCAAGAAAGTAGTCAAGCAGCAAGTCGTCGTCACGTCCAATATGGTACCTTCGACGCTCACCGGGCTACCCGTCGATCCTAGCGTCAATCAACGCCAAGTCACTGGTGTCATGATAGAAAATAGTACAGCAGCTCGACCACAGTCGGGGCTCGACCAAGCGGGAGTCGTCTTTGAGGCCGAGGCCGAGGGCGGTGTCACACGCTTTTTGGCGCTATTCCAAGACAATCAACCAAGCTACGTCGGGCCGGTGCGCTCAGTCCGCCCATATTATATCGAGTGGTGCCAGAGCTTTGACTGCGCCATCGCTCATGTCGGCGGCAGCCCTGATGCCTTGCAAGACCTCAAGGATTGGGGTGTCAAAAATCTCGATCAATTTGCCGGTGCGGGCTACTTCCAGCGCGTGTCTAGCCGAGCAGCACCCCACAACATGTACACTAGCCTATCGCAGCTGGGTAACTACGAGGCCAAGCGCGGTTACACCAGCAGCACCTATACCGGCTTCATACGTGCCGCCAAGGCCGTAAAGCCACCCCAGACCACCGTCAGTTCCATTAACTTCAACTACGGGGGCACAGCCTACGATGTCCATTACGACTACGACGCCGCCAGCAACAGCTACAAGCGTAGCGAAGGCGGGGCAGTACACAACACCGTCGACGCCAGTGGCACCGCTACTCAACTAAGCCCCAAAGTCGTCGTTGCCATGGTCGTTCCTAAATCACGCGGTGCACTCGACGCCAGTGGCGCCTATTACTCCAACTACCAGGTTGTTGGCAGCGGTGAAGCCGTCGTGTTCCAGCACGGCGTGGCTACCCACGGTACCTGGACCAAGGCTACTGCAAGTGGCCAAATTAGTTTCCTTGACGACAACGGTACGACACTAGCGCTTGATCCGGGCCAGACCTGGATTACGGTAGTCGATACCAATTCAGGGATTAGCTATAACTAACAAGTAATAGGCAGCACGGGTGGACTACTTACAGCAACTTACGTCTCAAGTACAAAAACACCTCCTGTTCGTGGTCCTCGTGGAGAACGCCATACTCGTTGCTCTCTGGTGGGTTATTACACAGTACACATCGCTCAACTCCTATGTAGTACTCGGGGCACTGGTTGCCGCCGGTACCAGTGGGGCGGTGCTGATTACAAAAATAAGTAGCACCTATATCCTGGAACCAACCAAAGCCCTGTGGCAGGCGATTTTGCACGTCAGTCCGAGGAGCCACAACACTGTACCACCTCATATTGAATCGCTGCGAGTTGGCCGGGCACTCGTCACCGCTCTGACAACTGAGATCTATCAACTTGTGTCGCAAGTCGAGCACATGAACGATCTGGGTAGCCACCAGCCGACGATAACCGACGAAATATTGGCCAGTCTCCCTACACCCGTCGTAGTGATCGACAGCACCCAAAACATCGTCTACGCCAACGCCTTAGCGGCCGAATATGTGGGCAGCAAAGTGCACGAAATCGTCGGCAAGAACTTCTACTCAATGTACAATATGTCGTTCAGCAATGAGCACACGTTCGACACCTGGCTGAGCCAAGTTAGCAAACAAAAGGCGCTGGCCACGAACAGCTGGGACCGAGTCCGGCTCAAGGTAGACGATACCGTCAAGCAGTTCGACCTGGCAGCCTACTACAGCAAGGACAACCCAGCTGGCATCGAATCGACGCTCCTCATGTTTGACCACACTCACCGGTATAACCAGGACGACGGAACTATCGACTTCGTGGCCTTGAGCGTACACGAGCTACGTACTCCACTGACGCTCTTGCGTGGTTACATTGAAGTTTTCGAGGAAGAACTCAGCGGCAGCTTGACCCCCGAGTTACAAGATTTTATGCACAAAATGAAGGCGTCTGCCGAGCAGCTCAATGCCTTCGTCAGCAACATATTGAATGTAGCCCGTATCGACAACGACCAACTCGAGCTGTCATTGCAAGAGTGCGATTGGGGACCGACGCTCACAGACATCATCGACACACTGAAGTTACGCGCCCAAGTCCGTGGCATTACGCTAGAATATAAGATAAATAAGGATTTGCCACCGGTTGGGGCCGACCGGGTGAGCATCTACGAAGTCGTCAACAATCTCGTCGACAACGCCATCAAATACAGCGGGCAGAGCGATCACGTGCTTGTCAGCGCATCACTCACAAAAGACGGACTCGTCGAAACCACCGTGCAAGACTGGGGCATCGGCCTGCCCGAAAACGTCATGCCTCACTTATTCAACAAATTTTACCGCAATTTCCACAACCGCGCCCAAATTGGTGGTACCGGGCTGGGCCTGTATCTCTGCAAGGCAATCATTAGCGCCCACGGTGGCAACATCTGGGTGCGCAGCAGCGAAGGCAAGGGCACTGTCGTTGGCTTCACGCTACTACCGTACGACCGACTTGCCAGCGAACAAAAGAACGGTGATAATAAAGAGATCGTACGAGGCGCGCACGGTTGGATCAAAAACCACTCCCTGTACCGACGATAAGGAGATTATATGCAACCAAACACCACCCCAAAGAAAATACTATGCATTGAGGACGAGCACTTTATTAGCGAATTATATGCTCGAGCACTGACGAAGGCCGGCTATGACGTAACCGTTGAGGTCGACGGAGCCAAAGGCTTGGCCATTGCCCAGACCAATACGTTTGATATTATTCTGCTCGACCTGATGATCCCTAATCTGACGGGTATCGAGGTACTCAAGACACTCCGTGACACCACCAAGACACCTCGGTTGCACGCCAAGATTATTATCACAACCAACCTAGAACAGCGCGAGAAAATCCGAGCCGATATCGAGAACCAGGCCGATGGCTACTTGGTGAAGGCCGAGATGACTCCCCATGAGCTCGTCGAGTTCCTAAGCCGCATCAACTAACACCATGAAGGACACGCTATGCTGAACAAACTTGGGAATTTTATTGCTAAAAACCGCTGGTGGGTGATCGCCACATGGGTAGTCGTATCTGTCGGCATCACCGCCCTTGCGCCTAAACTCAGTTCTGTCACCAGCTCCGACCAAACGAGCTTTTTGCCCAGTAAGTACGAATCGGTCCAAGCACAAAAGATTGCAGACAAGGCATTCCCACAGTCCAAGAACGACTCCGAGATACTGCTCGTCAAACGTACCGATGGGGGTGAGCTAACCGCTGCCGACCACACAGCCATCCAGACCCTAGCGACCAAACTGCAAGCCGCCAAGATCAATAAAATAGTCGGCGTACACTATATCGCCCAAAATGTATCCAAGGATGGTACGGCACAAATTGTACCAATAGAAGTGAAGGGGCAGGCCACGGGTGGCACAGCAGACGTCAACTTCGCGAAAGAAGTCCGGGCCAAAGTCAAACAGCTAACAGCTGGCACACGGCTCAGCACCGGACTGACGGGCAGTATTGCCCTAGACGCTGACAGTAGCAGCTCATTTGGCACCGCCACCAAAATCGTTACCATGGCCACATTCGCGCTGGTCATCCTGCTGCCCGGTCTCATTTTCCGCAGCCCGGTAGCCGCGTTCGCACCAGTACTGGCCGTGAGCCTGGTATACGCCCTGGCACAATCGCTCATTGCGCTCGCAGCCAAGACATTTGGCTTCAAGATTAGTGACCAGCTCAGCATCCTCTACACCGTTGTACTGTTCGGCATCGGCACCGATTATATATTGTTTTTGCTGTTCCGATACCGTGAGAAGTTACGCGAGGGTAAACGCGGTCGTGAAGTTGTAGCCTTTGCACTGTCCAGGGCAGGCGAGGCTATCTTGTCGGCGGCACTCGTGGTGGCCGCCGCTTTCGCGGCTCTCGGATTCTCGGATTTCGGCATTTTCAAAAACCTGGCGCCAGGACTCGTCATCTGTGTACTAACCATGTTAGTAGCCGTCCTGACACTTATCCCAGCTGTTATCGCTGTTATCGGCCCCAAGATTTTCTGGCCCAGCAAGCGATGGCAGATCGAACCGAAGGGTAGTGTATCCAAAAAAGTCGGTGGCCTTATTAGCCGACACCCGACTTGGATAGCTAGTGGATCACTACTATTGCTACTCGCTCTCGCGAGCGGCTATCCACAACTCAAGACCAACTATGACTTTGTCAGCCAACAGCCGCAGAGCACCGAATCGGCCAAAGCCTACAAGGACGTCTCGCGACTGTTCTCGGCTGGCGAGATTTCACCGACCGAAGTCCTTTTGACCGCTCCGCACGCCATTAGCCAGACCGAGGCCGATGCATTTGCTCAAAAAATCGACGCTATTTCTGGCGTAAAGCCAGCCGGCGAAGGGGGCGCCGCACTATCTAAGGATACGAAGACCGCCTCTGTTACCGTGCTACTGCCCGGGAACCCGAATGCCACCAGCACACTCGATTTCGTCAAGGATACCTTTCGGCCGGCTGCTCACGCCGCTGCTCCGGCCGGCACACAGGTATACGTCAACGGCGAAAGCGCCGCCTTCACTGATGTCCGTAGCGCCGTCAGCCGCGACCTAGCAGTCATCCTGCCAGCTGCAGCCGTCATCATCTTCCTCATCTTAGCCTTGCTGCTGCGCAGCGTCCTGGCACCGCTGTACCTGCTAGTGGCGGTCGCGCTCGGCTTCACGGCCACCCTGGGCGGCACTACGTACTTGTTCCAAAATATTCAAGGCAATCCAGGACTCATCTTCTTCATACCCATCATGGTGTACATTTTCGTGGTGGCTATCGGTACGGACTATAACATCCTGGTAATGACGCGCCTTCGTGAGGAAATCCGACACGGCCTCAAACCCCACCAGGCCTCCGACATGACCATCGAGCACAGCGGAGCCACAGTAGCCTCAGCCGGACTCATCCTGGCCGGTACCTTTGGCTCACTGGCCCTAGCAGGACTCAGCCTACTGGCACAACTCGGTTTTGCGGTCGCATTTGGCATCGTATTGTCCGCCTTCGTCATCTCCACCCTACTCGTGCCATCAGTGGCAGCGCTGCTCGGCCGTAGCATCTGGTGGCCTGGCCACCGACCGGCCAAAGACCCAAATCGCCCATAGCACGGCCAGCCATAAGCGCGTATACTAGACCCTAGCCATGTGTGGGCTTGCGGTTTGCTTACCCATTCCTCCATACAGACTACTCAATCCGGGATGCACACTCCGGTCACTGCATCACCATCATAACGCTCCAGCTCTCAGGGAACAGCCGCGCGCAGAACGGTTCCGCGACCGCCCCGACAGCTCCAAACTCAAAAATCCGTTCACTGACAATCTTAAAACTCAGATTGGCCAGCCTCTTTGTATAACCCTAAGTTAGGAGCACTCGTTATGAACACCTCTATAAACATCCCAAAAAACCTCAACAAAGATGTCAGCATCAATGCCTTTTACTTTAAGAATCGGCAGGCGCGGCTAGCATCATTCCCCAAGCAAATGGAGCTCGAAGGTGAGCAATATTATTTCTCGGACAACGGATTGCGCTATCTCATTCGGCAAGGGCAGCAACTCGTCCAACTATTCGATGTCAGCGACGGGCGCCGTAGTTTCCGGCTACGCAACAGCGGCGACAATTGGCAGCTGGTACGTATGCAGCAGATCGCCGGGTGACGATCATGAGCAACTACCCATACGATACCTCTACTCCTCTGGAGAACCAGCTCAGCGAAATAGGCGTACACGCTGGTTTCCCTAACCCGGCGGCTGAAGCCGACCACCACGCGCCAACCCTCAGCCTCGATCGGTCGCTCATACCCCGACCTAACAGTACATACATATTCCGGCTCACTGGTCACACGTGGCTCGGGCAGGGTATCGACGACGGTGACCTGGCAATCGTAGATCGGTCACTCTCGGCTAGACCGACAGATCTTATCGTCGCCTGGCAAGGCGACGGGTTCTTACTGGCTCGGCGCCGTGACATTAGTAAGCGAATCGATGTCTGGGGCATCGTGACTTCAATTGTTCACACTTACCGGGGTACATCCTAGTGCTGGCACTCATTGACTGCAACAATTTCTTCGTCAGCTGCGAGCGCCTCTTTCGGCCCGACCTCGAAGGCAGGCCAGTCGTGGTACTTAGCAGCAACGACGGCTGCGTTGTCGCTCGCAGCAACGAGGCCAAGGCCCTTGGCATTCCCATGGGCGCACCGGCATTCAAGTATAAGGAATTCTTCGGGCGGTACGGCGTTCTGGCATTTTCTGCCAACTTTGAGCTATACGGTGACATCAGCCAGCGGGTCACCGCTATCATTAGTCGAGTGGCGCCCAAGATCGAAGTCTACTCAGTCGACGAGTCGTTCCTCGATCTTTCCGAGCTGACTATCCCCAACTTCACCCAGTGGGGCAGGGAGCTGCGCGCCCACATCTCGCACGACGTCGGTATCCCCGTTTCAATTGGTATTGCACCAAGTAAGACTCTCTGCAAATTGGCGGCCGACCACGCCAAGAAACAGCCGGAACTCGGTGGCGCCCTAGCCCTCACTACATTTGAAAGCAGTGCGCCTTATCTGCATGCCACGCCCGTGCATGATATTTGGGGAGTCGGCTGGCGGCTAACACCAAAACTCAAAGCCCACGGCATCCACACGGCACTTGACCTCAGCCAACTCGATCCGCGCTTCGCAGCTCAACTAATGGGTATTCACGGAAGACAGCTGGCCGCCGAACTAAACGGCACCTGCTGTCTGCCGCTACAATACACTCATAAACTACAAAAGATGGTCATGCGTGGCCGACAGTTTGGCGAGGACACAAGCGAGCTAAGTGTTATTGAGTCTGCCATAGCTAGCCTGGCCGCTCGGGCCACGTACCATCTGCGTCAAGACAGCCAACTGGCCCGTCAGGCTACTGTCATACTACAAACCAACCGCACAAAGCCCGGCTATCGCCGCATTGTCATATCCGTCGTCATGCCGACTCCTACGGCCGATACTGGACTATTGTGTGCCCAGCTGATGGCAGCATTGCAAACCGACTTCAATCCTCATCTCAGTTACCACAAGGCCAATATACTGCTGCATGACCTCGTACCGATGGCAGCACTGCAAACCGACCTATTTGGAGTCGTCGACCTCACGCAGGTTGGGCGCAGCCAACGTCGTATGCGCGCACTCGACACTATCAATAAGCGCTTTGGCAACGGGCGCATCAGCTTTGCCGCTGAACATTTAAGCAACAGTTGGCGTCCACGCCGCCGCCTAGCCAGCCCCCGCTACACATCCAACTGGAGCGAACTACCTGTCGCTCGGCTATAATAGGGTCATGAACGCCGCCCGGTTCGACCACTATCCACTCATTTCCGGCCAAATCAGCCGCGAGCAACTACACATTATCCTCGGCGAACTGAGCCACGCGCTCGACGGCAACCCCGAGGGAGCTGTCGTCGAGTTCGGCTGCTACGCCGGCACTACTAGTCTATTCATCCGTCGGCTGCTCGACGAGAGGGAAGACGACAGAGAATTCCATGTCTACGACTCGTTCGAAGGCCTACCGGCCAAATCAGCCGAAGACGAGAGCCCAGTCGGCACCCAGTTCCGGGCAGGTGAGCTAGCCGTCAGCAAGAAACAATTCGTGCACGAATTTCAGAAGGCAAACCTCAAACCACCGATCATCCACAAGGGCTGGTTCAGTGACCTGGCAGCAGACGACGTGCCAGCTCAAATCGCCTTTGCCTTTCTAGACGGCGATTTCTACGAATCTATTCACAGCTCATTGCAGCTGGTGGTACCGAGGCTGGCCGAACACGCCACGATCATTATCGATGATTACGCCCGCGAAGCCCTACCCGGCGCCACTCGGGCCGTGCAGAACTTCGCGCCGCAGTTTGTCGCCCGAGCGCAGGTCAGTCACAATATGGGAATAATCCGACTATGAAGTTACATATTATTACTATCGGCAAACCCAAGCTCGGCTACGCCAAGCTCGGCTGGGAAGAATATTTGAAGCGCCTGCAACACTATCACGAGATACGAGTCACCCAACTAGCTGATAAATATGCTGCTGATTCCAGCAAAATCATCGAGGCAACGGGCAATAGCTACCGCGTGGGACTCATTATCGAGGGCACCCAGTTCACGAGTCACCAACTGGCAGTATTCCTGGATCAGCGCGCGCTCGAGAGCCGAGAAGTCAGCTTCATCATCGGCGGTCCAGACGGCCTGCCCAGCGCCGTCCAGGCGGCCATGGACTTTCAGTGGAGCATGTCCCGGCTGACATTCCCACACGACCTGGCTATGGTCACGCTACTCGAAACCCTATACCGCGCCAGCACCATTAACGCCGGTACTCCGTATCACCACTAATGTTGCAGCGCCGTAGTTCACTTTTTCGCTGTTTCCAGCTCATCGGCATGAATGCACATTCATGGAAAGTGAATAGGGAGAAAGACGATGGGACAACCGGAAAGGGTTTGTAGTATAACTACAACCTCTTTGGTGCTTGCACCTTTCCGGTTTCGCCACGTACGATAACTACAACGCGGAGCCAGATGGCGACGGAGCCAAACTGTAGCCATGCCGACGCAGCTTATTCATCACCTCGGTGACAGAATTGCGACCGAGGTTCCGGATGTCAAGCAGCTGGCGCTCTGACTTCATCACAAGCTCACCGATGGTATCCAAACCCTCGTGCTTGAGGCAGTTATATGCCCGAACGGTCAACTCGAGGTCCTCGACTGGAGTAGCGTCCGTCCAACTCGGTGTTCCCTTTGTCGGTAGCATGTTTGCCAGGTAAGCCTGAGCAGCCCGGATGCCCTCATTGAAGCCTTGCTTGCGACCATCCTCGAACGCCTGCTTGTAGAAATCGCTGATTGTCGCCAGCATAGCCTCGGTGGGGCCCTTGTCGGTCTCAGTCATGTCTTCTCCCTAAAATAGCGAGTGTGTACGTATGTTTCCACACTCAGGTGCAACAGTTCGGAGTGTTTCTCACGAAAAGTCAACAACATTATAGCATTAATCACAATAAAGGTCAATACATTCAACAGGGGTGGGAGTTCGCATGAATGGCCTAGTGACCCCTGCGGTCGGCGACCTTCGGCCTTTTCCGTTGCGGCGTGCTCAGAGTAAACTCTTGCGCGCGCCCTCACTCCACCGCACCCGCTTCGCGGGTTCACGTCTCGTAGAGACACTACCAAAGAAAAAGCCCCAGCCAAAAGCTGGGACTCTTTCTTTGGTAACCCCTGCGGAGTATCTAGATATATCTTCCTCTCATGCTCGAAGCAAGCTTCTGCGCGTGTTCGTCGCTATCGAACCCTACGGGTTCAATTCTCTTTGCGAATTACCATGAAAAAAGCCCAGCCATTCGGCTGAGCATTTTTCATGGTGACCCTGATAGAGGCGAACTGGAACCTTATCTGTGAGGAAATACTGCGCTGGTATGAAATACTCAAGGGTCTACAGAGGCCATTACCTCTCCCTATGGGGTTGTAAACCATTACATTGGTTAGTCGTTAATGGAAAACAACGCTCCAAAGGAGTTATTATAAGACCATGCAGAAGAAACCCAAGATAACACGAGCAACTGGTTTCTACCTCGTTGAGGGTTTTTGGGCTGATGCCAAGCCCGATTACAGTATGTTTAATAGCCAGCATTGGCTTACTCCTGGCTTCCATCAGCTCATGGAAGAAGAAGTGGTCAATCTCAAGGACGGCAAGCGAAAAATTACCGTATACCGTGATGGGCTAATATCATACAGCGAACCAGAACTTAATGATTACGGCTCACCCGCAAGCGGTGAAACATTCCAAAGAATTGAAAAGTATACTCAAATCCTCAATGCTTTTGTTATTGTCTTTACGTCTACGGTAACTTCAAAGCTCAAGATTAAGTATCATACAAACTTTGAGCTTACTCACCACGATATATTTGGCATGATGTACGAGAACGGCAAGTTTAGCGGCATGGGCTTACCGCAAAAGAGCGCCACGGTACGTCAAATTGACAAACGTTTTCTCAGTAATGTGCCCGCAAATTGCATAGATAGCCTAGATGATTACATTGACAGACCACCTAGACCAATCATTAGTAAGGCTATTATTGAGGAAGCCATCACACTGTTCTTCAAGCTTACTAAAAACGCTGATAATGTTAGGTTGCTGGCTAGGGCAAATAAGGCAGCAGCCGAGTACGCTGGAACGGCCTTTTCTGACTGTATTCTAATAGCGTGGCTGCCCGTTGAGATTTATCTGTACGAGCGCTTGAAAAAGTATATGGACAGGAGTGGTAGTGCCCGTTTCAATAGCAAGCGCAAGCAGGTTCTGACCAAGGACTATACGGTTTCACAGATTATTGAACTGCTAGAGTTTGGCAAGCAACTTAGCAAAGACGAGTACGACAAACTATCAAAAGTTCGTAAGGTACGAAACGCCATCATACATAATGGCCATGTAGCTACGTTTGAAGAAGCAGGTGAAGCTTTAACGCTATTAGAGACAATAATAAAAGCTAAGACCCATAATCAGATCGCCTTAAATACGGGCATTTCAATGAATATGTTTTAACCGCCTATTAGGAGAGTTACAAGGCTATCGGCCAGTCCTGCATGTGCTTCTTGGCTAAAATGTAAGCCGTCATCGCCGGGACTTGCAACTTCGGCAGCATTCACAAATAAGCAGTCGTTAGCCTCGGCAACTTTCTGTATTTCAGCACTAAGCTGTTCCGATTTAGTAACCGCTTCGTGGTCATAGTAGCCGGTATAAAACTCTGCAAAATGTGGGGCGGTATCATCAACCAATATAGGACTAACTAATATCACTTTTGTCGGATTGCCGTCTTTGGTTTTGGCCTTTTCTTTAATCATGACAACTAAGCCACTTATGGCGTTGGCAATATCAGCAGCACTGCGGTTAAAGTCTAGCTTCAAGTCGTTTGTACCGAGCATGAGAATGACGTAATCAAGAGGATTGTGGCTATCAAGGCATGGCTCGAGATAGGTTTTGCCATTACGTCCCGGCTTTCGGGCATAATCTAAATCAGTTGTACGACTGCCCAAGCCCTCCTCAATTACATAGTAATCATTGCCAAGTGCTTTCTGTAGCAGCCCTGTCCACCTTACATCTGCCGGGAAACGGCCTGATTTGTCCGGTTTCTGTCCCCACGTGTTGCTATCACCATAGCAAAGGATTGTTATTGCTTGAGGGCTAGTATTCATTTAATTATCTGACTTCCTTAAACGAAGTAACATTGTCATCTGCAAAGTGCTCTCATGCTACGCTACCAACCTTTCTAAAAGTGGGAACTCTAAGTACGGCTGATTATAGGTTGTTGAACCAAAGTGTCCGTCATTACGAATGATTTGCGTACCGCCTAAGTTATCAAACATTAGCCTGCCTTGCTCGGCGTTACAACCCCACGGGTCATTTACTGAGTTTATAAACACTATGTCTTTGACGTGTTGCTTGATGGTTGCCCAGTCGTAGCTATCTTGCAACACGGGGTCTTTTTCTTCGCCGGGTAGCCTCATAGAGTACCCCGCAACTAGTATTGCCTGTGGCAAAGTAACATCAACATGTTCAAGAATACTAAGTAGTAGTGGGCTACCGGCTGAATGGCCAATGATAACGGTTTCATCGTCAAAAGTATGACTTTGTAGGACTTTAGGCAGGAACGTGTCAATTGGTTCGTGGTTAATATCAGGGTAAGACGGTATCTCTACAGTAAAGCCACGAGCTTCTAGTTGTTTGCCAAGCCAACCGTACCAATAATCGCTTGGTGCACAGTCAGTGCCGTGAAATATGATTGCTCTCTTGCGCACTATTTTATTCTTTCACTTCTGCAATAACCCTAGCTGGCGCACCGTCTATTTGTAATCTAACTGGAAGTGCGTAAACGACAAAGTCCTTATTGGCCAACTCTTTAAGGTTGGTTAGGTTTTCAATAATAAGCACATCACCAGCCAACAAGATTTTATGAACATCAAACGGCTCGTGGTCAACGCTGCACATATCAACACCGACCATTTTTACTTTTGTTTCTACCAGATAATCAGCAATCTCTTTTGGAATGGCTGGGTAATCCTCATAGTAAGCCGTTTCATGGTAAACATCACTCATACCTGTATGAAACAGGACTATGTCTCCCTGTTGAATATCAGCATTCTTTACAGCTTCTAAGTCAAACGTCTTGTTATCAACTTTTATGTACCGGCCACGGCCAACAAATTGTTCAACAGGTATTTGGTCTAAGGTCTTAGCATTTGCAAGCATGTGGGCGGGTGCATCAACATGAGTGCCTACGTGTGTACCAACTGACACATAATGGTCAGTGTAGCCATCACGCTCAAGTACACCTGCTGGTTCAATCTTAGTAGCAGGGTCGCCCGGATAAAACGGCGTTTGTTCATTTAGTAAGACTGATAAATCAAAAATCATTATCAACAGTATAACACCGACAAGCAGTCAAATCTTCACGCTTGTGCAATAGCTATAAGCAGTATTTGGTATTACAATTCGTGGCATGAATACGGGTGGCAGACCAGCAGTAATTACTGACGAGGTTGTACGGAAACTAGAACAAGCCTTACGGGACGGTTTTAGCCTGTCTGAGGCATGTTTGGTCTCTGGTGTTAGTCGTACTGCTTATTACGAACGCAAGGCCACCGACGAGGGGTTTGCGGACAAAATGGAACTGGCTAAAAAGTATGTAACCATATGTGCCAAAAAAGTAGTTGTACAGGCCATAGATGAGGGCAACTTTAATGCCGCAAAGTGGTGGCTAGAGCGCAGGGCACGGGACGAGTTTGGCTTAAACGCTATAGATGAAGAAGCCGAGTGGGAAGCGCAAAGCAAGGCAGATGAGGCTGATGACCCGTTACAGCAAATACTGACCAGTATGAAAGAACGGGGTGCGGCAGTTATAGAAAAAGTTGCGGCTAGGACTGCGGGCTAATGTTGCACGGGTGGCTATCGTTGCCCACGTATAGCACGCCGTTAATCTCAGCCACATTACTAATGTCCACGGCTGCCGTATAGGAATACTCCCCGGCGTTAACTTTGTCATCATGGCGATAGATATGGCCACTGTTATCACTGAGATGAGTGATAATCTCGCCCTTGTACTTAATATCTAGCGTCCATGTGGTCGTACCATTGTCATTAGCTCGGTAATGGCCATCACAGTAGGTTGGGTCTCCTTGAAACGCTAGGTCTTGGCGTAGCGTTGGTGTGGGAGCTGGCGTGGTAACGGGTTGGGTTTGTGTAGTGGTATCAGGAGTAGCTGCAGGTGTGGTCGTGGCTGTCTGTGTCGTTTGCGTAGTAGGAGCTGACCTTTGTGTTGCAGCCTGCTTCACGGGTGTTTTTGGTGCATGGGTCGCTAAAATGACTAGTGCAATAACAATCACAGCCCCGAAGCCAAGGCTCAGTACCTTACGAGTAGCCTTAGCCTGTCCAACTACCTTTTCAAATAAAGAGGGCTTCATCAGCCCCATTATAAGCCCTGCAAGTGATGCCAATAATAGTAGGTCAGCAATAGTGTTCATGCTACTTACCAGCTGACTGGCCGTTTAAGCCCTTGTTAAAGCTGTGCCGAGCACTTGGGCTGGCTGCAATACCGATAATAACAATGGCAACTAGTACGCCAATGATGATGAGTGCTTTTTTCATGCTGTGCTGCTCCTGTATTCCCGATTAGTTATTAACGGGCGGAGCTGCAACTAAAAAGCGACAATCCAGCCCTAGAATGTCTAGTCCAACAGCAAGATTTTACGCCTACTGCTTTCGGGTGAATTGCCGCTTATCATGCGTAAAATCACCCGACTGGGTATAAAAAAATACTGGGAGACAACTTTAGCTTGTCGGTGCTCGATGATGTAGTGATGTCTGTTGACGTTAACCACCGTCGTGAGTTCTGTGACCTTCTGAAGAATGAATTTTCAGATACTCAATTTATCCTAACAACGCATGACGAAATATGGGCAAAACAGATGCAAACTACTGGGCTAATTCAAGCCAAGGCAGATGTTCGATTCCGAGGTTGGAGTGTAGAAGATGGGCCTATACATGAGCAAGGCAAAGTTTTCTGGGATAAAATTGAAGAGAATCTAACCGCTGACGAAGTTCACTTAGCAGCCGCTACTTTACGCCGCGGTCTTGAGGCTGAGCTCCCCGATATCGCAGAAGACTTGGGTGCTCGCGTTGCGTTTAGAGGCGATGCAAAATACGAGCTCGGTGACTTCCAGCACGCCGTTAAAGGTCGTCACGCCGCCCTTTTAAAGCTAGCAAAGGCATCCGCAGCTTCATGGAGCAATGCTGATGATCTAGATAGAATCCAAACACTGAACGACGCACGTGCCGCTGCCTCCTTAACTCAAGACAGGGAGAACTGGGCCATCAATCTTCAGGTACATCATAACGAGTGGGCCACAATGACGGCTGATGAGTTTCGTCCGGTCGTTCAGGCATGGCACGACTTCCTAGACTTATTCACCTGTGATAACGATGCATGTGAAACCTGGATTTATGTTGTCGGCAGTGCCGGCAGAGAAGAACTGCTTCGTTGCAGGTGTGGTAACTACTCTCTGAATCTTCTAAAAAAGCCAGCCTAACCCCGTTACTAAAACGATGCTTGCAAAAAGATTAATCTTAAAGAATAATGCTATGTATACAGTGTAATAGAAGGGCGTTTTGATGACGAGAAAGATGCGAACCGACGGCTTCTCAGTCGTTACTGTCGTTATTGCCGTATTCATACTCGCAGCTATTGGCTTGACTGGTTGGCACCTATCACAACACAAAGATAGTAAGACCCAGGTAAGCCATTCCACTAGCACCTCCAAGAAAAATACAGCTCCTAAGCCAATAGACACGTACGCGGGCTGGAAGACTTACTGTGATTCAGAAAATGCAAAGGGCTGCTACATGTACCCGAGTGACTGGGTAACATCTCAGTACGGTGGTTTCGAGAACTCCACGCAGACAGCTTATGTTGACTTCAGCGGCTATAACAACAAAGACCAGGCGGCCGACACGGTTTACATAGCACAGGTTGCCGATGTAACAGACAAGCAACTTGGCTTAAAGATAGTCGGCAGCGTATATAACAACGTTCCCAGCTATTCAATATTTAACGCAACGGATGTGTCAGCACTAAAAGCTGGAGAAAGCGCACAGTTAATCACTACGAACCCCCAGTTTCAAAGAAACTCTGGAGAAAACATGAGCTTTACGGCCACACCAGGTGTGAACGGTCTAAAGGCAATCACTAATTTGGACCAGGCCAAGGCATGGTTTAGTACACCAGAAGCACAAACTTGCCTTAAGGTTCTACAGTCGTTTTACTACCAATAAACTAATTTCGTCGGTGGGGGCAAAAGGAAGAAAGCCATGAGCTCCGAATTATCCCCACTTATTACCCAAGAACAAACCGACCCTAACTTGCTTGAGCGCTTCCACGATACAGCTGTAGACCTTCGGACTAGACTTGGTAGGCTAGCAGGTGTCGGCTTACTCGTGGCTAGCGGCACGCTTGCAACATTTGCAGCCGAAGAGACGGTTAGCTCCACACCAGCATACGCGGACACACTGGGTTACCCATGGCCAACTGACACAGAGGCACCTTGCCAATTTGGAGCAACAGGTGGCTCATCATGCACTAACCCAAGTAACCCAAGTGACAAATATGACTGGGGTGTTAACACTGGTGGGGTATTTCACCCTTACCGCGAGGCAGGTGGATATGAATATCGCAACTGCACAGACTATGTTGCATGGAAGGAAGAAAGCCTAGGTGCTAGCAGCAGCATTGTTAATGGCCTCGGTAATGGCGGCCAGTGGTACAACAGTGCTCCTGCAAGCGAGCGTTCACTAACACCTCGAGCAGGAGATGCAGCCGTTGATACATCGGGTACTTTTGGACATGTAGCCTACGTGGAATCAGTTAACTATGCAGACCCTAGTAACCCTTTGAACGATAATATTACGGTTTCAGAATATAACCATGATATACAAGGCCATGGTGATTTTCGAACAGGTAAAGTAAGCGACTTAGGCTTTAGCAAGTTTGTAGACTTTGGTGTACACCCAACCGGCAGTACCACTCCTAACCCCACTAGCCCGAACAACCAAAGTGGAGAGGGTATAACAATGCCAGGCCACTGGATATCCGGAGATTCAGGGCAGGACTTCGCTTATATCACTCGAAGGGCAGATGATGGTTTTGATGTAGCCGTGTGGGAGCAAACCCCAGCAGGGCTGGTCTGGAAAGGCGTCATGCAATCCGTGCTTGGAAGTTCGGGAGTAACTTATGAAAACACAAAGTTTGTTGCAACCGACATGGATGGCGACGGCCTCATGGATCTCTACTACGCCACGTCAGCTAATTGGAATAACCCAGGCTTTGCAATGGCACTGTTCCACAATAATGGCAACGGTTTGGACTACTGGGGTCAACAATGGGACCCGACAAACATTGCTCTTGGCCAAACAAAATTCTTACCTGGTAACTGGGCTGGTAATGGCAGAGGTGCGTTTGATTACGTCACCAAGAACTCAGACGGTGGATTTAGCATTGCCGAGTTTAAATCAACTGCCAGCGGGCTAGTTTGGGATGGCGTACGTTGGACATCTGCCGGTTCATCGGGTGTGACATATGACAATACCAAATTTATGCCATCTGACATGGATGGGGACGGAAAAACAGACCTCTACTACGCTACAGCGAGCAACTGGGCTCAGCCCGGGTTTGCAATGGCACTGCAATACAATAACGGCAATGGCTTTACTTGGGCTGGACAACAATGGAATCCAAACAATTTAGCACTTCAAGATGTACGACTCATACCCGGTTATTGGACAGGTACAGGTAAAGAAGGATTTGCGTACATAACTAAAAATAGCGATGGGGGCTTCAGCACTGCAGTTTTTGACTCCACGCTTACTGGTCTTGTCTGGAAAGGTGTTTGGTGGACTTCACCTGGCTCATCCCAAGTAAGCTACAACAACACACTGTTCGTTCCTGCAGATATGGATAACGATGGTAAGACAGATTTATTTTATGCGACCGCTCTTAACTGGAATAACCCTGGTTTTGCCACAGCTCTCATGCACAGCAATGGGGCTGGTTATGACTACTGGGGTCAACAATGGGACCCAACAAATATTGCTCTTAGCCAAGTCACCTTCATGCCAGAGAGTTGATTCCTTTTAGAAACAATATGCTGTAGCAACGAGTTGGACCAACTTTAACTCAGCAGGAACGTCGTGAATAGGCCAGCAAGATAGAGCATAATAACAGCCACAAGCGCAGCAGCGATTAATCGCCAAGCACCTTTGAGCTTTATGCCGAATAATGACCAGTGCCTAGACGCCACGCCCCACTTATTTTCATCTTTGTTTGGAATAAATAACACATAGGCCAACAGAAAAGCTGTAAACGGTGGTATCAAAAAGAAGGCATACCACCCACTTCTGCCCAAATCATGTAACCTTCTGACAGTCCAGACAGCGATTAATACTCCTAGCGTTAGAGCTATGAGTCTAGCGAAGCCACTAAAACTCTGCATGAACTCGTCAGTCTGATTTCCTTGAGTCCTCCCATATAAGTTTGCAGTCATGAATGCCGGTAATGTGAAAAGCATTGTTAGTAGATAGGATTTTTGGTTTAGTCTTTTCTTTGAAGTAGTAGTGTTTTGCATATTAAATATATAGCATAAATTTGCATCTAATTCTATGTTTACTCTGTAGATGTTTGCTCTGCATTTTACTGTAATGGTAGGTACTATGCCTACGAAATCAATGTCAGAGAAAGACAAACGTGACAAAGAGCGTTTTGCTAAAAAAGTTGGGGCAATTCTACAAGAAGCCCGAAAGAAAAAAGGCTTAACTCAAGAACAGCTTGCAGATAAGGCCGACTTTCACAGAACATACATTGGTTTTATGGAGCAAGGCGTTTACTCTCCGAATCTATACTCTCTAACCAAAATTGCCAAAGCTCTTGGCATGAAGACATCGGAACTTCTCAAAAAAATAGACTGAGGCTACCGAAGTGGCCAATATCGATAAGCTTAAAGATCATCTGCGAATAGTGCGAACTGTAATTGATGAGCGTCGTCTTTATACGATTTGGGATAACATACCGAAAAGCGACGACCCTGACTTCAGGGGCGACAGTTTTGGCGAAGCAGTTCGGCAAGGACTGCACTTCAAAACCTACGATGATTGGTCAGCAAACGCGGAGGATTTATTTTTCGCAAATAATTTGGACTTCTTAAAGTTTAAGGGGAAAGCACTGACTGGCGACAGGCGTAAGGTGAGCATGCACCCAGCCGCCATTTTTCTACGCCAAGTCGAAGAACTAGAACGTATGTTCGAAATGCCAAGCGTGCTGGAAAGCTACAAGACGTCGACTAAGCAGGCAGCTAGTTGGCCGGCTGTAACGTTCGAGAACGAAACAATCTTACAGGGTGCGCGCAGCCACAAGTTTTCACAGCCTGAATATCCTCGACTTATCAATAAACTCTGGAAGAATCGTAGAATCGAAAGTCCAAGCGGAGTTGTACTCGTCCCCGGAAAGCCCATTACTCGCGCCGTCCTGAATAAGGCTGCGGGGATCAAAGATCACGAGCGATTCGTAGATTTAGTCACTGGTATACGCAAGGCTATGAAATCAAAAGGTATTGCCTTAAATGTGGCTTATCCTGAAAAGGTACAGTTAGTCGTAAAACAAAACTGACCGTAGCCAAAAACGGTTTGTTCTCTTCCACCTCACCCCACCAACAGGGGTGATTTTTTTGAGAAAAAACTATCGGATTACACCCATGACAGCCATTTTCATTTGCGACACACTCAATTGGTAATAGTAAAGCGAAGAATATAAGCGAAATTGGGAATGACAATTGGCAATTGGGGAAGAAGACGCCGATTGCTCGCGTGGACGCACTCGCCGAAGAACTTGTAACTCAATTCGACAATCGCCCGTACCTCAAGTGGTATTGCGTGGCGATTTACGATTTAGGCGAAGAACGGATACGGCAAATAATGGGTCGGGTCTCGGACGCTCGGTTTCCGGGAAAACTGTTTACGCATTATGTGAATCAAGAACGAAATGCGCTTAAACGACAATGGGAGCTGAAACAGTTAAAGAAGAAGCTCGATGATTGACGATGAAGTCATGTCTGTAATTGAAGCGCGCCAGCTCATGCCAGACACTACGGCGGCGATGTCAGATGATGATGTGCAAGCGTTACTAAACAACCTTGGCTTGCTCGCAACTGCTTTTGTTGAGGCAGTTCGAAAAGATGAAGAATACAGAGTAAACATAGCGTATAATAGAGGTGAGAAATTGGAGTAGTAGTTCCATTATGAAAACAATCGCTTACATTCGGGTGTCTACTGAGGAACAAGTATTCGGTACAAGCCTTGATAGTCAGGAAAAAGCATGTGTCGAGTTCGCAAAGAAGGCAGGACTGGATTTGCCAGCAGAGAATATCTTCCGCGAGGAGGGTGAATCTGCAAAAATGCTGGAGCGTACTCAGCTTCAAAACATGCTGGCATACGTGAAGAACAATCGTGGCAAGATTGATTACTGTATTGTCTGGAAAGTCGACCGGCTTGCTCGTAAAAGTGAATACCACCACGCAATTAAGGCAATTCTGTTGAAGTACGGCGTTAAGCTCAAGTCGGTTACTGAACCGATTGATGAAAGCCCAATGGGCTCGCTTATGGAGGGCGTACTTGCTGCCTTTGCGCAGTTCGACAACGACATTCGGACAACTCGTACAGTTACCGGTATGAAAGCTAGAACTATGCAAGGCGGCTGGCCTCACCGAGCAACTTACGGCTACCGCAACGTTAAGAACGCTGCTGGCGTTAGTACGATTGAACCAGACGACAATGCACAGCGAATCAAAACCTTGCTGAATGAATTTGCCACTGGCTCGTACAACTTAAATCAAGCTGTTACCGTCGCAAAGAAACTCGGCATTGTGTCTACGCTTACTGGCAAACCCTACGGCTGGCAAGGGATAAAGAATATACTTCTCAATCCTTTGTATGCGGGATACATATACTCAAGCTTCACTGACGGTGCGTATTTAGGCGGCATTCATAAGCCGCTTATTAAACCTGCTACGCATTACAAAATAAAAGCCATCGTAGCAGGTAAGAATCCTCAGAACAGTCGCCATGCAAAGGAAGACTGGCCGCTGCGGGGCGGATTCCTAAAGTGCATTCACTGCAAACATCCAATGACTGGTGGCGCGCCTAAAGGTCACAGCAGACATTATCCAAGGTACAGCTGTTCCAAGTGCCATGTTTCTCCTGAGATAAAAGCGACAAGCAAAGACCGCGACGCGACCCACGAACAGTTTATGGAACTGCTCACTAAAATAAAGCCGCGTGAGGAAGTTGCAAAGGCGTTTCGTGAGAGATTGTCCTGCGTAAGTGGAATAACGAGTTTAAGGACGCCGTGAGACTGTCAAAAAGCATAGATACCGGCATAGCTGCGTTGCACCAGAAGAAATCTAGAGTAATAGACTTGTTTATTGAGAATAAACTAACCGATGAAGAGAAAGACCACAAACTTCGAGAGATACAGGACGACATCGGCGACCTTGAATTGCAACGCATAGACGCTGGAAGTGAGGTGGCAAATAAGGAGCAGACAATCGACAGTGCCGTAATGTTCTTAACAAACGCAGATCAGTTCTGGAACTTGGGTGATTTACAGGTACGGAAAGGCATTCAAGACCTGATATTTCCTGATGGATTGTACTTCGATTGCTTTGAGGGTTTTGGAACGGCTATATTGAGCCAATCACATCTGTTAATAGAAAAAGTCACCAATACTGGTGACTTGAATCCTAATTTGGTGACCCTGATAGAGGCGAACTGGAACCTTATCTGTGAGGAGATACTTCGCTGGGTAGATATACTCAAGGGGCAACAGAGGCCGTTAGCTCTCCCTGCGGCTTTGTGAACCTTTAGGCTACGTGTTGTATCATTTAGATAGCGTTTCACACTAATGCTAATACAATTTACTTATGAAATTCGGCGTACGTACCCCATCACTCAAAAGAAGAATAGCTGCAAGAACGTCGGTTAAACGCTATGTACGCCATAGCATGGGATTAAAAGCACCCCGTGGATATGGCTGGGTTACGAACCCAAAAAGAGCTGCCTACAACAGGGCTTACAACCGCACATCAGTTAGCGTTAACCGCCTGCTAAAGACTAGTAGGCATAAGCCTCGGCAGGGTGTAGCAGTACAGCGCCAACGAAGCGTACAGCCTGAGAGCTTACAACGTATTGGTATTAGTTATAGGCCTGCTCAACTCGGTGGTTTTGCAAAATTAGCAGCGCTAATGTCTAGCGACCCGAAAGCAAAAGCACGTATTAAGGTCAGTGACGCAATGCGGCAGCTAAACTTTGACAAATATGAAGCCGCTTTGGCGTTGGCGGAGGAAGCGCAGAGCCTAGACCCCGATAATTTGAACTCCTATTTTGTCCTTGCGCTATGCAGCAACAACTTGGGACGTAATCAAGAGGCTCTGGATGCGGCCACACGGTTCCTGCAGTACTTTCCAGATGTGCAAGAAATGCTGCTAGTTTACGCTACGGCAAACTTTAACCTGCATAATTACGAGAAATCATTAGAGGCATTGGCGGAAATGACGTCCGAAGCTCAGCAGAACCTCTTAACATTAAAAGTTAAAGCCCTATGCTTCTATAACCTTAAACGATACAACGAAGCAGTTGAAACACTTAAACAGGCACCCTTACGTATTCGTAATCTCACGCCAGCTCTTATTGAAATCCACTACTGGTTAGCGAGGGCGCTTGAAGCAGAGGGCAAAAAGAAGGATGCCATTAAACATTATGAAAAAATTAGTGCCGCGCAGTTTGGTTACGATGACGTGCAGGAACGTCTTAGCGCACTGCATGGTAATTAATTGTCGGGGTACTGCTTAGCTCGCTTGCTGCGCTCGCTGGCCAAGTGTTCCGGGGTGAAGTATTTGCGAACACCCTTAAACATGCCGTCCAGTTGGGTTTGCATAAAACGGCTGTTAGGGACTTGGAACCCCTCGTTGATTAGCTCATTCCTTAAGGAAGTAATTCTATCGGGAAGGTGTCTAGTACCACTGTTTTGGGGATGCAATAGCAAGCTATACCGTGTAAGTATTTGTTCTAGAACATTAACTCCCTTCGCTTCTACCACTGCCTGCAATATTTCAACTTCCTCTGCACTAAGTAATATGAACGGGAGCGATTGCGGGTGGCGGAAAAGGCAACCTTGCGATGAAGCAAAGCCCTCTGCGTACATCCTGTTAATGGGGTCAAATGGAAATTCTTCACCAATAACAACCACAGGAATAAGCAGCTTATTCTTCAAGTCAAAGGGACATGTATATGTGCCAGTAAAAACATTTTCCAAGTAGTGCCTTATTTGTCCAAGTCCTTTCTTTTTGCTTATATTCTTGCCCTTTTTAGCGTCAAAACGGGGTCTGTAGCGCATTATTCTTTCCAGGAAACGTTTCATTTCGGTTCTGTCCCCGATAAAGCGAGCCTTAAAACTCCAATGGGCATATTTATATTCAAGCAGTAGGGCGGCATCCTTGAGTTCGGCTATACCGTCAATCGTTTCATTACCTCGTGTTGCGGGCGGATTGGGAAAATAATTTTTTCCTAGCATTTGTTTAAATCGCTCGTGTATGTATTTTTCAAAAGCAGTACCCCATAGCTGGGCGAGCCTTGCGTGCTTATTATCATCTGTCCGTACCTGGTCTTCAATTATCCTATAAATACCCTCGGTCATTTTTAGGGCAAGGAAATTCGGGCTGATACACATGAAGTTATTCCCATAACGCAGGAGCGGTTTTTGTATAAAGCAGATGAAGTTAGCGTCTAGACCGGCGTCTACTTTGGATTGGGCGGAATAGGCCGTTTGTAGTTGTTGATATTCGGCAGGCTCAAAGCTCAAGAGGCTTATGAATTTTTCAATTTTTTGTCTAGTAATGTTCGTATGCTTAAAGTACTCGTCTATAGACCTTACGGTTATTTCGTCCAAACTCTTTTCGTTGCCCAAGATTTTCCAACCAGTAAGCAGCATCATAATCAAACGCTGGTATTCGTCTATGGTTAAGCCGGTGGCATTTTCAAAAATTCCATTACAGTCTAACCTGGTGTCGGCCTGAACTAGCTGTAGTATGGCGTCGCTGCGGCCTATTAGGTGCATTAAAGGGTCTGCCTCGGCGGCTAAAAGGAACTGCTTTGCCATAAACCGTCTTAGTGCTTCTTTTCTGTATTGAAACGGACGCGCAGCTAGGTCTTGACCGCCCCAGTTTTGTGTAATTTTTTCAGTCAGCGAAAGTAACCAGCTTGCCAGCAAGTCTCGGTCTTCCTGGGTTTGTATGCCTTTGCCTGTAGGAGTGTTATTTTCAAGGTTCAACTTTAAAAGCATCATCACCGGAATGTAGTGAAAAAGCGTTATTGCTGGGTTCTTTTTATCCTCTGTTATCTGTTGTTTTTCAAACTCTACGACGTTTTGCCAGTGACTTTCGTTAAGCAAGTCCCTAGCAATCCTTGCCTGCACTTGCACCTTTTTTTGGTGGTCGGCATTAAGCGTAATGGATAGCTTGGAGCATACATTAGTTATAGCGTCTTGGTTATATTCACCTAATTCTGCAATGATTTGCCTATTGGACTTAGCCGGTGCCTTAAACACGTCCGCATGGGTAGGTATAACATTCATTGACTTCCTTAGTGGCATACAACAATTCTCTCATAAGTCACGCTTGTGCAATAGCCATAAACGTTATTTAGTATTACACTCTATAACATGAGTAGCGGTGGCAGGCCAACGGTTATTACTAATGAGGTTGTACGAAAACTGGAAGAAGCGTTGCAGGACGGTTTTAGCGTGTCCGAAGCGTGTTTGGTATCTGGTATTAGTCGTACGGCTTATTATGAACGGAGGTCAACCGACGAAGCGTTTGCGGTCAAAATGGAGCTTGCCCAGAAGTACGTTACTATCCGGGCCAAAAAGACGGTCATACAAGCCATAAAGGACGGCAATTTTAATGCCGCTAAGTGGTGGCTAGAACGTCGCGAACGTGAAGAATTTGGCCCCAGTGCCGTAAGCCAGGCAGCCAAAGAACAGCAACAAGTGCAAGAACGCCAACGTGAACAAGAAGATGACACACTGCGCCGACTGTTTAGCAGCCTAAAAGACACTACCGACGCTGCGACTACTTATTCGCCAACTTATCCAGCGAGTTAATTAACAACTCGTTTTGACGCATTAGTATCCAGTTTTGCTCCACTAGTGCGCTCAAGTAGCCGAGCGTAGCACGTTCGGTAACAGAGCCGCCAAACGTTAGCCCTGCCTTGAGTAAGCCATTTCCGGTCATTTCACTGCGGATTTTCCTAATACTTTGGGCATTGTAGTGCTTTATTTCGGCAGTTGAGTAATGTTCAATATCTAACCCGACTTTATCCAATGCTTTGATTGTATCCTTGTCTACTGTCTCGGCCATGCTTGCCACTGCTTCGGGCGACATGCCTTGCTTCATAGCCAACTCCATTTTGGCTTGGCGTACTCGGTCGCGCATACTCATAGTCTGCTCCTTGCTGTTGGTTAGTATAAGGTCAGGCTGTACTAAAAAGCGACAACCCAGCCCTAGAATGTCTAGTCCAACAGTAAGATTTTACGCCTACTGCTTTCGGGTGAGTTGCCGCTTACTATGCGTAAAATCACCCGCTTGGGTATAAAAAATCACTGTTGAACTAGACGCATTAATAATAGCACCAAACGACCACAAAACAGATGACAAATCATGCTGCTTGTGCTATAATCTGACACATCAGTAGACACAAAACCTGCTTTTTTGCGGGTTCGGGCTTGGCAAAAGCCTCAGTTGTCTTTACCGATAGCTAACAAGTAAGTTGGTATCGGTTCTATTTGCACGTCCCGTACCATCAGCTATTGGATAGTAAAGACAGTGGGAGCACTCGTTAAAGCTGGGCCGTACAAGCCTAGCAATGGACAGGCAGCATACGAAAATAAAAACCTCATCATCAGCGTAAAAGAAATGCGCAAGCTATTAGGCGCAGATGGGAACGGCATGTCTGATAACCAAATAGAACATCTTATCATGACGTTGACCGAGAGTAGTAGCATGATATTAAATCAGGGATAGGTTCCAAAAATACAGCGGGATGGAGTAGACTAAAAACATGAATACCAGCGACCAAGTTAAACGATACGCGCTAGCTTACATCAGGATTTCTGATAGAAAACAGATAGACGGCGAAAGCCCTGAGACACAGCGAAAATCAATCCAAAAGTACGCTGACGACAACTATATAGAAATTACTGAATGGTTCTATGACGAAGCTCGTTCTGGCAAAAACGCCGAGCGCGCAGAGCTACAAAATCTTCTAAAACACGCTGTTAAAAACTCCAAGAAGATAAACCTAGTGCTTGTTTATAAGCTCAATCGTGGCTCTAGGGATGCTATGTCCTACTATTCGCAAGTCAAAGGCGTACTAGCGGGTAAGGGTATTGGCATTAGGTCGGCAAGCGAACCAATGGTTGACGACACTCCTATTGGTCGCTATCTAGAGGGCGTAATTGTACTGAATGGTCAGCTTGATAATGAGATTAAAGGCTCCAATACTACTGACAATATGCGCTCGCTTGCCATGCAAGGTTACTGGCAACACGGGCCATTACTTGGCTACGAGAAACATACAATATTGAATGACATTGGCAAGCCTCGCCCTACTATCAAGCCGGACGCGACTGCCCCACTCGTTAAGAAGCTGCTAGAGCGTTTCGGCGAGGGTGACATTAATCGTATGCAGCTCCATAAATACGCAGTTGAGCTAGGCATTAAAACTAAGCCTTACACTAAAAGAGATGGCACCAGAGTAGCGCCAAAGCTAATTGGTAGGAACGGTGTATTCCAGATTGTAAAGCGACCAGAGTATGCTGGATATGTCCATGATAAGTTTACCGAGTACGAGCTGGTCGACGGCAAGCACGAAGCCCTTATTAGCAAGGAGTTATACTGGCATAATCAGAAACTAATCAGTAAAAAATCTAAAGTTAAAGAAACGTATTCTAAGCATAATCCGACGTACCCCCTAAAAGAAGTACTACTGTGTATTGGCTGCAATCTACCTCTTTACGGCTCTGCGCCTCTATCAGGTGGCGGGAAAAGCAACTCGGCTCGTTACCATTGCTACAGGCCTAAATGCCCTAAGACGGTCACCAAACGCTCTTTAGGCATAGGAGAGGTACACCAAGCATGGATAGACATGCTACGCAATGTACAGCCAACAGAGGGCTTCTTAAGAGGCTACAAAGAGGTTTTGATACGCCAAGCGGCCAAAGAGAATGGCCGTATAAACGGCCAAGTTAAGGCTCAACGAGAGGTACTAGACGACATTGCAGAAACTCGCCTCAACGCCATTGAAGACAGACTGCTAGAAAGAGACGATAAGCGTAAGCAAGAGCTATCAGAACTAATTGAGCGATTGGATACTCGCAAATTGGACGCTAAAGATAAGCTGGACAAGCTAGAAGACCAGCAAACGGTTCATGAAGCCAAGATTACTTACGCCATAAATCACATGCACGACATTGCCAAGCAATGGATTGACGCCGACTACGACTTAAGGGTAAGGTTCCAAACCATGCTGTTTCCAGAGGGCGCAACCTTTAACATGGGAACCATGCAGTTTGGAACCGATAAAATTAGCCCACTTTACAGATACCTACCAAATAAAAAAGACCTTTCTGTATCAGAAAAGTCTCTTTTGGTGACCCCTGCGGGAGTCGAACCCGCGATTTTCTGGATGAGAACCAGACGTCCTGGACCACTAGACGAAGGGGCCACACGTGTCTAAAACACCGGTCAATACTACCATAAGATCAGCCCACCGTCCAGGGGTAGCTGCACAGACATACCTTGCAAAATCACGCAAGCCAACAGATAATAGGCACAAGCAATATGTACGATATGTCTTTCGTTATTGGTGGGGTAGTGAGTCTGGCTGTCGTAGCCGGCATCTCCTTTTGGTTGGGCCGCATCCGCAAACACAAAAGCTCGTCGGCAACCGGCTCACTCGTTAGCAAGCTCCAAGGTGAGCAACTCAAATCTGACATCATCATCAACGCCATCGACGACGGGGTAGTGCTGGTGGACGACCAGCAGATCATCCGCCTCATCAACCCAGCCGGCGCAACCATGCTCGGCTGGGAAAAGGCCGAGGCCGAGGGTCTCGACTGGCGCTCGGTCTTCAAGTTCGTCGACAATAAAGGCGTACCCAAGGACGAGTCGGGACCAATTCAGGAAGTCTTTGACAGCGGCAAGACAATTCGCCACAACGACTCACAGCTCCTGACCAAATCTGGTAAGACCATAGATATGTCACTCACCGTGTCGCCGCTGCTTCGAGACAAAGACCACACCAGCGCCGCCGTTGGCGTCTTCCGCGATATAAG
Organism: uncultured Candidatus Saccharibacteria bacterium; assembly: GCA_964426605.1. Classification (GTDB taxonomy): domain Bacteria; phylum Patescibacteriota; class Saccharimonadia; order Saccharimonadales; family UBA4665; genus JAGQNT01. The sequence continues at coordinate 535,696 of CAYRQK010000001.1, forward strand.
TGAAGAGCGCAAGCAAGAAGCCCAGCGCGCTGAGTTTATTAGCACGGCCAGCCACGAGATGCGCACGCCCGTCGCCGCCATCGAAGGCTACCTGGCGCTGGCACTCAATGAGAAAGTTAGCAGCATCGATAGTCGTGCCCGCGATTATCTCGAAAAGGCTCATTCTTCAACTCAACACCTCGGCAAGCTGTTCCAAGACTTACTCAGCAGCGCCAAAGCCGAGGACGGCCGCCTCACTAGTCACCCAGTTGTCATCGAGTTTGGCAGCTATCTCGAGCAAATTACTACCGACTTGCGCTTCACGGCCGAAAAGAAGGGCTTGCTACTAGAGTTCACAATCGGTGCCAGCAAAGTCATCGATGCCAGTCGCCAAAACACCGGTAAGGCCGTCAACCCGTTATACTACGCCTATGCCGACCCCGATCGCGTACGGGAAGTCATCACCAATCTGTTTGACAACGCCGTCAAATACTCCGACAAAGGCAAGATTAGCGTCGGATTAACTGGCAATGACCAAGTCGTGCAATTCTTCATCCGCGACATGGGTCACGGCATCCCGGCAGAAGACATCCCGCACCTGTTCCAGAAATTCTACCGTGTCGACAACAGCAGCACTCGCACCATCGGCGGCACCGGTCTGGGTTTGTTCATCAGCCGCAAAATTATCGAGCTCTACGAAGGTCGAATCTGGGTCGAATCAGAGCTCGAGAGGGGCAGTACGTTCTATGTTAATTTGCCGCGACTCAGCACCCAAAAGGCCGAACAAATGAAGGCTAGCGAAGAAACTAACTCCGAAGTAAATATACTAACAGCGTAGGAGCGCGCGTGATACAATAAGCCCATACATAAGCAAAATGATACGTAGGATATAACCACATGGCAAAACTGCTTCTCGTCGAAGACGACAATAACTTACGCGAAATATACGAGGCCCGACTGCAAGCCGAGGGCTACGAGATTGCCTCGGCCGAGGACGGCGAACAAGCTCTGGTTGTGGCCAAACAGTTCCGGCCTGATCTGGTAATTTCCGATGTCATGATGCCCAAGATCAGCGGCTTCGAGATGCTCGATATCTTGCGTAATACCCCGGGTCTCGAGCACGCTCGCGTCATCATGTTGACCGCCCTCGGACAGGCCGAAGACAAGGCCCGCGCCGACAGTCTCAAAGCAGATCGTTATCTCGTAAAGTCACAAGTAACGCTCGAGGATATCGTGAAAGCCGCGCACGAATTACTTGATGATGTCGATAGCACTGCCACGCCGAGTGTCACCCAGGTTGCAAGTCCGACTACCACCGAGCCCGTCGTAGCTCCTACCACGGCTGGACCGGTAGCAGACACACCAACCGCTACTTCAGTCCCAGAAGCTAGCGATGTAGCCCCAGCAGCGCCAACGACACAAGACAATGACACTGGCACGGCGCAGCCAGAAGCTTCTATAATCACCGGTGAACCCCTGGATGTCATTAAGCCACCCGCTCCTGTTGTCATCGACGCGAGCGAATCGACCCCAGCACCCGGGGTATCCGCCCCTGATGGGTCAACCGTAGCTGAGCCAATCTTTGAGACTCCTCCAGTAGCTCCCGCTGACCAGATCGTGACGCCGGTAGCAACAAGTGCCACAGCCACAGACGACAACGCCTCCACTGACGAACCCGAGCCAGTAGTGGACACCGTGCAACCTCTCGGCACCAGCGACACCCCCATAGGTACCGCCGCCGCCGAGCAGGAAACCGTCGACCACCAGATAGAAGATTTTATTACCAGCACTGGCACGAGTGCTGCCCCCGAAGAAGTCGAGCCCGCTCCAACCCCCGATGCCGAAGCGACAGAGCAGCAAACACCAACTAGCGACGAGACTGCCGATGACAGCTTACTAGCAGACGCCGCTCAGTCGCTTGCAACCCCAAGCGAGACCACCGAGACTCCTGCAGCCCAAACTTCAACCTTGCCCGAATCGACTACAACGCCGGTAGAATCCACAGAGCCCGCCACCGAAGTAACGACAGATGTAACAACTTTTGCCACAGCAGATCTCGCGCCGACTGGCCCACCGTCGCAAACCAACGCCGCCAACGACGGCGTCACCATCGCTGGTAAAAAAGTCATCCAGCCACCTGCGTCGAACCCCAAGCCCGACCTCAATGAGCTACTAGCTCGAGAAAATGCCAGGGAGACTGGCCTTGGTACCATTCAGCCTGTCGTCAGTGACACTACATCCGAAGAGACCCAGCTCACCACACCGACACCACAGCAAGTGGACGCTGCACCCGCACCCTACGACGACCTTGATCCGAACAATATCGCACTCTAGCAAGAGTAGGCCAACCCTACGCCACAAACCTGTTAAGATAAGCCCATGCGCATTAATAAATACATAGCCCTCGCAACCGGCCTCAGCCGCCGCGCTGCCGACACCGCCATTGCCGAAAACAGGGTACAGGTCAACGGCACCAAGCCTTCATCCGGGCATGACGTCGCGCCAGAGGACACCGTGACTCTTGACAACCGCGCTATTACCACCGATGTCAAGATAGCCACCGTCATGCTCAACAAACCCGTCGGCTACGTCTGCAGCCGCGATGGGCAGGGCAGCAAAACCATCTACGAACTGTTGCCGCCAGAGCTACACAATCTAAAGCCCGTCGGGCGTCTCGACAAGTATTCATCGGGACTACTGCTACTGACCAACGACGGCCAGTTGGCCCACGAGCTAACCCATCCCAGTCACCAAAAAAATAAAATGTACGAGGTTACACTCAGTACCGATCTGCAACCGTTGCACCGACAGATGATAGAAGACCGGGGCATCACACTGGACGATGGCGTCAGCAAACTGCAGTTACAGCGCCTGCGCGACGGTAACAACAAGGCTTGGCAGGTGATCATGCACGAGGGCCGCAACCGCCAAATTCGCCGCACCTTCTCGGCGCTCGGCTACGCCGTCCAAACCCTCCACCGCACGCACTTCGGATCATATGCACTAAGCAATCTGCGCCCAGGTACTTACAAAGTAATCTAGTAGCTAACCACAGCGCTAATCGGCCGGTGGTCTGATTCACCGGCAGAAGATTCATCTACCCTGTAGTCTCCAACGTTAAGGTAATGGCCCCGATGGAGCTCATCAAAATTAGTCAAGATATGATCCAGCTGTACTGGCCCTTTGGTGGGGCGAAGCTGCTCGTCGACGTCACGATAACCAACGTCATGTAGGTACTGCAGGGCACTACCGGTAGCCATGCCGGCCAGGCGCTGGCTCAGGCTGCCAATACGCCGCAGCTTGGCAAGATTTGGAGCCTGCTCACCCGGATCTACACTGGGTAACAGTCGGACAGTCGGCCCTGTCATTCGTAATAGTCGTGCGCGTATATCGTGATGGTGCATGGCATTGAAATCACCCATCAGTACATTATGGTCATCCTCATCCAAACTACCAACGAGGTTTGAGGCTTGTTCGAGGCGCGTGACTTCGGCGCGATCATCTAGGTGCACACCCACCACATGCAGCGACAGGCCACCGACATACGCACCGAGCACCCGGCGATTGCCCAGATCCACCACGTGCATTTCGCTCTCGCTTTCGCGGTTCAGCATCGTAAAACCGTGGCGGTCTTTGCGACCATCGGTATCGTTATACAGCACACTCCGCACACGGTAGCCCTCTGCCTCGAACGAGGATAGCGCCTCTTCGAGTAGTGCAGCTTTCCCGGCATCACCGGTGTCAGCGGCTTCGTTAAATGCTTCGGGCAGTGCCACAATATCAGCCTCCAGCCCCTTGATGCGCTCCACAACAGCCGGCATTGCGTCCGGATTCGTCAAACCGTCGCAGATATTCCAACTTGCTATCTTAATTGTTTCTGCAGACATCAGCTCACTCCTTACTCATGGTTACGCAAAGCCCAAACCATCAAAACTTTCATGACTTGGGTTAAGGACAGAGCAGAGTGAGATTTTGGGACGAATATGATGATCCGAGCGGATCAAGCATCACTTGCAGTCGCATATCTTGGGGGAGACTCGCATCCTCGTTGTGGAATCTCCGTTGCCTGCGTTGCCTCATGGCACTACGCTGTACATTCCGCCGAGCTCTTCCGCTAGGGGCGTCGGGACGGGGTGCTTGATGCGGTACAACCGGTACGGAACGTAGATGAGCCACGAGAACACGCTAGGCGCCCACTGCATTGATTCTATGTCCCACTCCAGGTCATTCTCATACTGATCGACCTTGCCGTCTTCGGTAAGACGGTAGGCGTAACCATGGTGACGAAGCCGAAGCTCGTGCTCCGCAAGGAACACCCCTACAAACCATATGGCAAGGGCCAGGACCACAATACATGCAACCACCTCAAGCTCACTCTCTACTCTGTCGATTCTACGCCTCAGTTTGAGGGAGAATATGATTAGATATTGGCATAAATAATAGCCTTTGTCAATATTCGTACCTCTGTTATAATAGTAGCAATGAGTAAAAAACTACCGATAGTCGCCATTGTTGGCCGAGCCAACGTTGGTAAATCCAGCCTGTTTAACGCTATCCTTGCTCGGCGTGAGGCGATTGTGGCCAACGAACCGGGTACCACTCGCGACAGCATTATGGCCAAAGCCACTTTCGAGGAGCACGACTTCTGGCTCGTAGATACCGCCGGCGTCAAAAATCCCGAGGACGACTTTGAATTTACCATCCAGGAACAGATAGAACAAGCCGCCGAAAGCGCTGATATCATCTGGGTAATGGTTGAGGCACACATCATGGTAACCGAGGAAGACCGCCGTGTAGCCAAGCTAGCGCTACGCAGCGGCAAACCGACGGTGCTGGTTGTCAATAAAATCGACAAAGCCCGCAAAAGCGACATTGGCAGCTTCGCCAAGCTCGGCATCAAAGACATCATCGGCACTTCAGCCACCCACTTCGAAGGGGTCACTCAGCTACTGACCAAGTTGGTGGAGTCCATACCACAAGTCAGCGTCCAAGAGGATGACGATCGGCTGCGTATTGCACTACTAGGCCGTCCAAACGTAGGGAAGTCCAGCCTGTTTAACTCACTCGCCAAAAAGCAACAGGCCATCGTGGCCGACCGGGCTGGCACCACCCGCGACACCAACCGTGCCGTCATCCGCTATGGTGGCCGCGAGATCGAGCTACTCGACACTGCCGGCATTCGCCGTAGTGGCAAAATCGGCAAGGGTATCGAGCATTTCAGCGTACTGCGCGCTCTTGCTGCCATCGAGCAAGCCAACGTCTGTCTGCTACTCATGGATGCCAATGAGCTGAATGTCGCCCTCGACCAAAAGATCGCTGGCATGATCAAAGAAGCTGGCAAGGGCCTGGTACTGGTCGTGTCCAAGTGGGACAGCCTGGAAAAGACTGCTTTTACGCGCGACGAACTAGCGCCGCAGATTGCGAATAATTACGATTTCGTACCGTGGGCCCCGCTCATTTTCACCAGCGCCAACAGTGGTCAGAACGTAACCAAACTATTTGACCTGGCACTGCAAATTGACGAGCAGCGTGGCAAGCGCATCACCACTCGCGAGCTCAACAATTGGCTCAAAAAGGCCACCGACGGCCACCCGCCGGCCGGCCTCAAAAATCGCACGCCCAAGCTCAATTATATGGTGCAAGAAGACGACAACCCCATCCCAGCCTTCAAGATCTTTGGCAGCCACACCAAGTTTATTCACTGGAGCTATCGCCGCTATCTGGAACGCTTACTGCGACAGGCCTTTGGCTACGAGGGCACACCCATACAGTTCTGGTTCATGGAAAAGCACATCACCCACAAACACGGCAGCTCACCAACCAAGGGCGAAGCTCGACCACCACGCAAGGTCAAAGGCTACTAGCCCTACTCCAACACGTTCGAGAAAACACGTATACGCAGCGCCATCGCCCGACATAACACCGATAGTGCCCACAGGCACAGACTCACGCCAGCGACAATCAAAAGCGCTACCGGTACATTCGACCAGCGCTCTGTGGCATGTGCCACATGATCCACAAAGGTCCGTGACCAACTGGGTAGCATATCAAATATAAACAGCAACGTCAGAATAACCAGCCCAATACCGCTGGCCAGACGAATCACCAGCTTCTCGACGAAGGTAGTTTCGCCCTCGCGGCGATCTTCGGATGTGGAACGTGCAAAACTCGCTAGGGCAGCGGCTATCATCAGCCCCGGCCCTGCTGTCATACCCCATATCACGGCATTGACCACTTGAGCATTAGGCAGCGTCGTAAAGTGCGCCACCAGCTGCCGCATGCTTAGACCGATGGTCTGGGAGGTAATGGCGTCGGTGTTTGCCGAGCTAAGCATGGCTTGCCACAGGGCAGAAGCATTCACCGCCAGCATCAGCGCCAAGCCGCCAAACAAATACAGAATAACTTCTTGCCAGGTCGGTATCAGTAATTCATACAGCTTATGCATACTTGGCTAGGATTGTGGCAGAAAGCTCAGAGGTTACAATTGCCGATGTGCAGCGTACCCACTATACTTGCTAGTAATGGCATGGTTACAACGACGACCACAGGTGGCCGACCCAGTTAATTACTTTAGCACTGGTCTGAACAAGACCATGCTGATAGTGGGGCTCGGTAACATCGGCAGCGAGTACGGCGGTACACGCCACAACATCGGTTTTGAGTGTGTCGAGGCGTTTGCAAAGGCCAACGACTTTGGCGGCTGGATCGATAAGAAAGATCTGAAGTGCCAAGTTACTGACGGCCGCATCGGCGAGGCCAAGGTCATCGTCATGAAACCTACGACATTCATGAACCTCAGCGGCGAGGCAGTGCAAGCCATCGCGCATTTTTATAAGATCCCCACGCAGTACATTGTGGTGGTACACGACGAGCTAGACATCGACTTCGGCCACATCCGCACGCGCGTGGGCGGTAGCAGCGCAGGCCACAATGGCATTAAGTCTGTCAGCCAAATGCTAGGCGACGAAAACTACGGCCGCATACGTATCGGCATCGGCCCCAAGAAGCCTGCCCGTATCGACAGCGCTGATTTTGTATTACAAAAGTTCACCACCATCGAGCAGAAGCATATGCCGGCTCTCATCAAAGAGGCCACGGCAATCATCAGTGAATTTGCCTATGGCAGCCAACTGAGCACCGAAACCCGCAGCTTTATTTTCTAGTTAATCCTCAAGTAAGCTGTCGTAGTCGGGCTCGGGGAACTCACCCCATAGACTAACAAGCCCCAGCACTCGGCGCGCCGCAAATATAGCTTGCTGGCTGCGATAGGCCTCACTGGTGCGCGCCTTGTAGTTTACCTCTGTGATATCACGAAGTTCTTCACGAGTAATCACCGCTTCGGCGGCAGCCACCAACTCGTCGGTTTGACCAGCACTCACTGTTTGCGAGTCCACACCCAGGAGTTCTCTGTCACGGTCAAGAAGCACGAATTGATTCTTGTTCGGGTCAAAGCCCATATCGTGTATTATCTCACGCCCTGCAACTAAGAAGAGTCCTCTGAGGGTGAGGTTTGCCGGCGGCAAGCCGCAAGGAAATCCACTCTTCAAAACTTGTTTTGAAAGATGTAGTTTCGGGGTCGCCGAAGGTGACTGGGCACCACTTTTGCAATCAATAAAAAGAGCCCTCAGAGGGGGTGGGCACCGCTGAGGACTCATTTTAGGAGACAACCAAAGTTGTCTCCGACCACCCTTCAACCCACCCCAGCGAAGCATCATTGTCCAAACTCCTTAAGACATGTGCCGGTCCGAAGACCACCATTTAGGCTCACTTTGACGGGGACCCGAATTTACCGAGGTAAAAAGGAATCTAGTTAAAGGGGTTAGTATGTTTTAGAGTCCCGCCATGAAGTAAACTTCGTGCGGCCGGGACGAAAGCGGAGGGTAACAACTTTTGCCGACTCTAAAACAATCTAACAAAATGTTAAAATTTAGTTAGAATGGGGGTTATAAGGTGCGAGAGCATTCATAAACAAATGCTTACAAGTTGCTATTCTAGCAAAATAATGTCCTTATGTCAATACTCTAAAACAATTATCTATATTTGGCAATATGCTTACGCTTGAATCCACTACCATCCCAGATAGGTTGACCTCTGTTGCTAGTCCGCCCAAACAATTATTTGTTGAGGGGGATCTAGTCGAACTGCTGCAGCGTCCGGCGGTAGCCATTGTGGGTAGTCGTAAGCTAACGGCCTACGGGCGAGAGATTACTAACCGCTTGGCGACCGAGCTCGCAGAACAGGGGGTCGTAATTGTCAGTGGCCTAGCGTTCGGCGTAGACAGCATCGCCCACCAGGCGGCACTTGACGCTGGCGGACGTACCATCGCCGTACTGCCCAGCCCACTCCAGCGTATTTACCCGGCCAGCCACCGCGGCCTGGCCCGTAACATCATGGAGCAGGGTGGGGCGCTGGTCAGCGAATACTCGGCTGGCGCAGAAACGTTCAGAGGTAACTTCGTAGCGCGCAACCGTATCATTGCGGGTCTAGCCGATGCCGTGCTCGTCACCGAGGCAGCCCTAAAAAGCGGCAGCTTGCACACCGCTCGGTTCGCACTCAACGCTGGCCGCGATGTGCTAGCTGTACCAGGCAACATAACCAGCCCGACTAGCGAGGGTACCAACAACCTGATAAAGCGCGGCGCTCTGCCCGTAACCTCTGTCGATGACATCCTTTTCTGCCTTGGTATAGACCACTCCAGTAGAAAACCCGTTCCTAGAGCCTCCAACGAGGCCGAGCAGGCCATTCTGGACCTGCTACACGCAGGCACCACCGATGGCACGGAGTTACAGACCAAAAGCGGCCTGGATATCGAGCAATTCAATCAACACCTCACCATGCTAGAGATCACCGGCAAAATCCGCAGCCTTGGCGCCAACCAATGGTCACTCTAAGCCCGGCTGGCCTGGCAGGTTGAATTCTCTCAGCCAAAGCATATTTTGCTTATGCTACACTTAGGCGTATGAAGCTGATGATCTGGATCGGTATTACCATCGGTGGCACCATCGGCAGCTGGCTAGGCGCCCTCGTCGACGGTGGCAACTGGCTCGGCGGCTGGAGTATCCTCGGCACCGCCATTGGCTCGTTCGTCGGATTGTGGGCCGCCTACAAACTAAGCAAGAATTATCTCGGGTAATATACATATAAAGTGCAGAATCTATTTGCAATCTACGGAGTAGTAAGGTAAAGATATACAGCGTGACAAAAAACTTAGTAATCGTCGAAAGCCCAGCCAAAGCCAAAACCATCGAGAAATATCTCGGTAAAGACTTTGTAGTCAAAAGTAGCATGGGACATATCCGTGGGCTACCGAGCAAGAACGGCAGTATCGATGTCGCCAAAAAGTATGCACCGAAGTTCGAAGTAGACAGCGACAAACGGAAAATTATTGCCGGGCTCAAGAAAGACGCCGCTGGCAGCACCGTCTGGCTGGCTTCCGATGAAGACCGCGAAGGCGAGGCAATTGCTTGGCACCTAGCCGAAGTACTCAAGCTGGACCCCAAGACCACCAAACGCATCGTATTCCACGAAATTACCAAGACTGCTCTCGAAGACGCGGTGAAGCATCCGCGCACCATCGACCTCAAATTAGTCGAAGCTCAGCAGGCCCGTCAGGCACTCGACTATCTCGTCGGGTTTGAGCTCAGCCCGGTATTGTGGCGCAAGGTCCGGCCGCAACTCAGCGCTGGTCGCGTGCAGTCAGTGGCTGTACGACTCGTCGTCGAGCGCGAGCGCGAGATTGAAGCCCACGAGGCTGAGTCATCCTTCAAGATCACCGCCATTTTTACACTAAGTGATGGCACTGAACTGCCCGCCGAAGTTAGCGTCAAATATAGCGATGTCGCTGCTGCCAAGGATGTACTAGAGGGTTACAACCACAGCAGCTTCGCCGTAGCGAACATCAGCAAAAAGCCCGGCAGCCGTAACCCGTCAGCACCGTTCACCACTAGTACCCTACAGCAAGAAGCCAGTAATCGTCTCGGCTTCAGCCCGCGCCAGACTATGCAGCTGGCTCAGCGTCTGTATGAAGCCGGCGACATCACCTACATGCGTACCGACTCTGTGAACCTCAGCAATTTAGCACTCGGAGCCATGACAGACTTTATTACAAAAGAATACGGTGAACAGTACCACCAATTCCGTACCTTTGCGACCAAATCGGCCGGCGCCCAAGAAGCTCACGAGGCCATTAGGCCCACCGATGTCCGCAAATCGGCCGCTGGCGCCGACGAACAGCAAAAGAAGCTCTACGGCCTCATCTGGCGCCGCACACTGGCTAGCCAGATGGCCCCGGCCCAACTGGAACGCACCACCATCACCATACAGGCTAGCGACAGCGATCAGCCACTGGAGGCCAAGGGCGAGATTGTCGTCTTCGACGGTTTCTTGAAGGTTTATGGCCGCGGTAAGGACGATACTCTGCTACCACCACTCGCAGTCGGCGACGTACTCACTCTGCAGTCGGCCGAAGGTCTTGAGTCGCTCAGTCGTGGACCAGCTCGCTACACCGAGGCCTCTCTGGTACGCAAGCTCGAGGAGATGGGCATTGGCCGCCCGAGCACCTATGCCAGCACCATCAGTACCGTTCAAAGCCGCGGTTACGTCGAGCGCGGCGACCTAGAGGGCGAAGAGCGGAAAATTCGAAGACTCACCCTGGCCGACAGCCAGGTAAGCGAGGCAATCGAGGCTTTCCAGTACGGTCGCGACAGCAACAAACTATTTCCAACCGACACTGGCAAGGTCGTGACAGACTTCCTTGTTAAGCATTTTGCCGAGGTCATGGATTATGATTTTACGAAGGACATCGAGGCCGAGCTTGATAGCGTAGCCGACGGCAAGAAAGACCGCGTCGCAGTCCTCGACAGCTTCTACAAGCCGTTTCATCAGCTGATTGAGGCCAGCGCCGATATTTCCCGCGCCGAAGCAACCCAGACCCGTCACATCGGCGATGACCCCAAGAGCGGGTTACCCATCTTTGCCCGTTTCGGCCGTTACGGGCCCATGCTGCAAAAGGGTGAACAGTCCGACGATCCTAAGCCAGAATTCGCACCACTGCCGGCCGGTAGTCGTATCGAAACCGTCACACTTGAGCAAGCCCTAGAGGCATTCAAGCTACCGCGTATCGTTGGCGCTACTGAAGACGGCCACGAGATTAAGGCCGCCATCGGCCGCTTTGGACCATACATCCTGGTCAACAAGACGTTCGTCAGTATTAAGCCACTTGACCCTCACACCATTACCGAGGCTGAAGCTCGCGAGCTGTACGCTGAGAAGCTTAAAAAAGATGCCGAGCGTAATATCGCTGACTTCGGCGACGGTATCAAAGTGCTCAATGGTCGCTTCGGACCCTACATCACCGATGGCAAAAAGAACGCCAAAATCCCCAAAGACACCGACCCCAAGACCATCACCCACGAACAGGCCAAGAAAATGATCGCCGAAGCACCAGCTACCAAAAAGCGCTTCACTCGCCGCCGCGCTACCAAAAAGTAGCCTCCGCGTGATTTGCATTTTTATATAGATGATGGTATTGTTGTATAGTTTTGTTGAGGATTTCTCGCCAAGACACTGACAAGTAGACGGTCCCAACCAGGAAGGAGTGCTCGCTATGCCGGCAAGCATTCAGAATGTCATCGATACCCCAGAACACAAGCAGTTCGTCGGATTCTCGGCACAGATCGGCGGTGAGCAAATCAAGTTCACGTTGGACATCCAGCTTCGCAGCAAAGAGCCAATCACAGATACTCAGCTGTCACTGGTCATGAAGGCACTTGATGCTCTCACTGGCAACGGTGCACTTACCCGGCAGGAGTTACTGGAGACAGTGTCCCCGGAACTGGCGACATCTGTCGGCTAGGCTCGCGTGAGCAGGGGTGAGTGTGTGCACTAATAAGATTCGCTGCCAATAGGCCGCACCTCTTCCACACACTCACCCCCAACACCGTCTACTTGTCACTCAAACCTTTATCGTAGCCATACTTTTGCCTAGATTAACAGAGTAGGATATGAACGTATTTTTACAACAACCTCTGTGCGTATATGTCATATATGTGCTACAATATCATTAGTACATAAAGGCGTGTTTGACTTCTAAGATTATAAGTTTTATAATTACTTAAAAGCCTCGAGATTAACAGATAGAGATAGGACTTAGGGCACTATGGCTGAAACCACTACCGCAAACCAACTTTCTAGCGAAACCGTCGTCAACGATATCTTGGCGACTATTGAGCGTGAGCGTGAGCGTGAGATCATCGCTCGTCGTTTTGGATTGTTCGATCGCAAAGAAACGCTGGAGCAGATTGGTGAATTGCTTGGCATTACCCGTGAACGCGTCCGTCAGCTCGAAAAATCTGTTGTCACACGCCTCAAGCACGCAGCAGAGCAGGGGGAACTCCCTCACGTGGCTGACGTCCAAGATTTATTCCTCGAAACTCTCGGCGGTATGGGCCATGTGGCACGCGTAAGTGAACTAAGCGGCCAGGTGACGGCCGAGAACACCAAGTTTGATCAAGCCCGCATCGCATTCTTGGCGCAGCTATGCCCTAAGTTATTGGTTGTAAGCGATGACGATCACTTTCACCACAGTGTTGCAGTACTCGACAAACACGACGAGAAGACCCTCAAGGCGCACGTCCAGACACTTATCGACACCATTAAGAAAATCGGTGAGCCAAAGCCTATCGATCATCTTGCCAGAGAAGTCGGCCTGAACGACCCCAAGCACACCGAAGCCCTCGCGAGCACCAGCAAACATCTTGCCACCCTCAACGGGCAGTGGGGCCTTATGAAGTGGCCTATCGTTAACCCCAAGAACATCCGTGACAAAATCTATGTCATCCTGAAGCAAAACGGCAAGCATATGCACTTCAACGAAATCGCCACGGCCATCAAAAGTAGCGACTTCAAGCGCAAAGACGTAACCACGCAGGCGATTCACAATGAACTTATCAAAGACAAGCGCTTCGTGCTCATCGGTCGCGGTATCTACGCTCTCAAGGAATGGGGTTACAAAAAAGGTACTGTCGCCGACATCATAACCGAAGTCCTCACAGAAGCCGGCAAGCCGTTACACCGCGACGAGATCGTCAAGCAAGTGCTCAAGAGCCGCTACGTCAAGGAAACGACCATCCTGCTGAACCTGCAAGGCAAGCAACAGTTCAAGCGCGTTGCCAAAGCCACCTACACCCTCGCTGACGCCGAGTAAAGTACACCCAAGGGGTTGATACCTATTATCGACAAACATCACGAGTAGAATCCTCGGCTCTATGTATTGTCGTTACTTGCGCATGCAGAACATTTTACGAACAATACATATAGACTCCAACATTTTACGAACATGCCTCACATCTAATATGACAGGCTCAACGGCACCTATTG
>CAYRQK010000001.1:549151-623172 GCA_964426605.1 uncultured Candidatus Saccharibacteria bacterium
AACATTTTACGAACATGCCTCACATCTAATATGACAGGCTCAACGGCACCTATTGTGACTGTATCAAATATGGGCAGAGTGAAGATCATGGGGGAATGGTGGTACTAGCCAAAGCACAAAGTGCAAACATGAAGCAAAGAGCATAAGACAAAAGGCAGCAGAGAGCAATAAATCGAAACATAAATCAGACGTCGCACAATGTATATTTTGCGACTCATGCATATGATTGTAAGATGATTACTGATACCCCTACCGACGGGGGAGTTTTACCGATCATGGCCAAAGTGCGTGACATGCTAGTACGTGACGCCTGCATAACCACAACCTTGTATTACTTGGAACACCCCTTGTACGTGTTGACGTGCCTCGTGCGTGACACGCGTCGTATTAGTCTAGTGTCTGGCCAGGCCAATCATACACTATGTGACATTTCCCACATTTGACTTTTCCACAGCTTCATCGTGAAAACTATACTTTTCTACATGTGGTGCCGTTATTTTCGTAACTGCCCCACTACCCTTATTTTTTGATATATTTGTTTTTTGACAATTTTTATATTGTATATATGTTTTTTATGAAACACGGTTTGACGCGATATATATGAACATTTTACGAACTAGCAGAGTAGAGTGGTAGGGGAAGTGCGACCGTTACCTTAGTCCCGGCGCATTAGATCGTCTACTGATAATACGCTCGGCCCGATACACGCACATCAATATAGCTCGACGGGGCCGTCCCCTTTTGTGCCAGGCTCGCCTGCACTGCCAAGAAGGCACCCACCTGCTGTCGGGCATTCGTCTGATGCAGATTGAACTTCACGAAGTATGGCTTACCGGCCACGTAGACATCGAGCTCTTGACTGGCCGCCGGTAGCACCAGCTGCGTGTAGCCCACGTGAGCCGCCTGTAACTCGTACACAACGGTACGAATAAAGTCGACCGATGAACTATTAAGAACTATTTCTCCCTGACGGGGCTTGAGGCCACTCTGATCGGTAACAGTGGGCAGCCGAAGACTATCAACAGTATCAACCTGGGCAGTCGGTACAATCGCCCGGCCATTATCGTCCAATACATAAGCCGCACCTGCCGTTGGGGCTAATATCAACCGTGGTTCAGTCATAGCCAGATACAATATTGGTCGCTGTCCAAGCACCGGCAGCGTCACCGAAACTTCGGCAAGTTCTGGATACTGCGCCTTCAGGTCACGGGCCAAACCTTTGGTGTCGATTGTTAGTTTATTGGTGTTAGTCCATGACTTACGCATACTCGTCTCGAATGCCTGCTGGTACACGTTCGTGGGGTGCAACTTGTAGCTATTACCGCCATTCAGAATGACTACTCGCGGTTTCACCGACACCTGCACTGACATGATGAGTAACGCCAGCACCGCCAAGCCAGCAATAAGTGCGCCGAAACGCTGGCCTAGATATTGCCAAATAGTTGGCTTTTTTTTAGTTGGATCTGGTCGATGCGTTATGCGATTTGACCCATGAACTGGCTGAATATCATTGCGCCTGGCGTAATAGGAGAAAGCTTGCGGGCGACCGCCAGACCTGGCAGGTCGTTGGCGAATCTCCGGGCGCTGATTACTAGCCTGGTTCCGGCGCAGCTTCACGCACGATCCTCTGCGGCAATATCAAGAATAATCTTAGCTATCTCACGCGCAGCGGCTGGATGAGCAAACTCCCGAAAGTTATCGGACAGTTTCTGACGGGCACTCGGTGTATCAAGCAAGTGTTGAATGGTCTCCGTCAAGCGATTACTCGTGTCTATCGTGGTTTGATCCAGCTCCACAATTGCCCCGGCCTTGGCAAGCTCCACGGCGTTCTTGACCTGGTGGCCACCCGTTAAGAATGCTGCCGGGACAATAATGCACACCGCTCCTTGGATAGCAAACTCTGCCAGGTTCGTCGCACCCGCCCGTGCTATCACTACGTCGGCCGCACCACTGTAACGTTGCAGCCCTTTCACAAAACCTTCAACTCGTACACGCTGCCGAACAAGAGGAGCCAGCGCCGTAGCATAGTCCCGCTCCACGGCCTCCTGGTTGCCACGCCCAGCGGCGTGGATGATGTGCAACTGTGGATTACGCTCGAGTAGCTGACTAGCAGCCCGCACAATAGCCTCGTTCAACGGTTGTGCGCCATTGCCGCCGCCCGTTATAAAGAGCAGCTGGTCCTCCTCGTGAAGCCCAATATGTGCGCGATATTCTCCCCGCAGTTCCAGAGTGATCGGCACATATTCTGCACTGACAGGCACACCAGTTGTCACTGTCTTGGTGGGCGAGTACGGGTAAATCTCTTTGGGGAGTGCCACGGCGTGCAGTTGCGCATGTCGAGCGATAAGCCGATTAGCCAGGCTCGGCAACGCATCCGAGTCATGTGTTATATAGGGGATATGCCGCGCACGACCGCCCAGGGCCACAGGCACACTCACAAAACCACCCCTCGTAAAAATAACTGTCGGTCTTACCTTGCCGAGTATCCGCCAACTCTGGAACACACCAACCCCGATCCATACTATATCTCGCATATTTTTTACAACAGTTGGAATATCAAAAATCTGTTTCCACCCTGCCCCGTGGTAGCGCCGGAACTTTCCTGCCCGTACTCCGTATACGGCATCAATATTGGGGTCTTCCGAAGGGACATCCATGAGCGGATCACCCTTCTGACCAATAAAAACAACCTTGAGATCGGGCTGAAGTTGTTTGAGCTGCTTAGCGACCGCCAGCACTGGCGTAATGTGACCGCCCGAGCCGCCCCCGGTTACGACGATAGTCATAGCCCCTGCCCTTTCTGCCATCAAGTGGCGATGTAAAACTCGTGTAACGCGATAACTGGAAAACAACGCCAACCGCCGCCGCCGCAAACACGACGCTCGTTCCACCATAACTAATAAACGGTAATGTAATGCCCTTGAGCGGCAACAGGCCAATCATCGCCCCAATATTAATGAATGCCTGTATGGCCAACCACGCCAAAATTCCTATCACTAGTAATCGGCCATAGTCGTCGGGGATGCGCTCAGCAACCAGCGCCAATCGATAGAAGAACCCAACCAAAATTGCCAGCAAAATCAGGCAGCCGATCAGGCCAAACTTCTCAGCATAAATAGCGAAGATCGAGTCGTTGGCCGCCTCCGGCAGATAGCCGTACGCCTGTACACTACGGCCGAGCCCCAAGCCGAACATACCACCCGAGCCAACCGCGATCAGCGCCTGACACGCCTGGTAGCCGCTGTCTTGGCAATCGGCCTCTGGATGCGTAAACGCCAACAATCGCTCACGACGATATGGCACAGCAGCAACCGCAAGTAACGTACCGATGGCAATAACCGCCCCAACCATAATAACCCGCTTCATCGGCAGACCAGCTACAAAGGCCATAGTACCCACCATGGCCACAATCACACCCGTGGAGCCTAGGTCACTCTGGATACCCGCCACAACTACGCCCACAATGCCCAACAAGATAAGCAATGGTTTGAAAGTCTTCTGCATATCGCCCAGCGTACCCTCACGAGCCCTATCGTGCAAAAACGCACCGACCCACACTAGCAAAGCCAGCTTCAGAATTTCGACGGACTGAAAAGAGAAGCTACCTAGTCGTACCCAACGATGAGCGGGATAGCTCGGATTTACTGGCATGACGATAGCCAGCAGTGTCGCCAATCCGGCAACAATCAACAGGCTACGACTCACCTGCCGCCAAACACGTATTGGTAACTGGGAGGTAATCACAAACGCTACCAGGCTCAGCCCAATCGCAAGCACCTGTTTGGTAACGTAATAACCACTACTCACCTTCGCTGACTGAGTCAGTGCCGGGCTAATAGCATAGACCACTATCAAACCTATCGCCAACATGGCCACCATCAGGATAAATAACCAATAGTCGGGCCTATGTCGTCGGAGACTGGCAGTAGCCGCAGTACTGGCAGTCCGAAAGCCCTCGTTTACTCCTCGCCGGGGACGCCGCTGCGCAAAGCCTGCCGAACCCATTAGCTATATCGCCCCACAAAGAATAATATGAGCCCCAATATGCTCGAGACTTGGCCCAATATCCAAAAGCGCATGGTGACCTTCGTCTCGGGCCAGCCGATAGCCTCGAAGTGATGATGGATTGGCGACACTAAAAAGACTTTCTTACCATTGCGCAACTTGCGCGACAGTCGATTAATGATAACCGAACCAGTCTCTATGACATATACTGCACCGATTACGGGCAACACAAACACTGTGTCTGTCTGCATAGCAATAATTCCCAGAGCCGTACCTAGCGCAAACGCCCCGACATCGCCCATCATAAATCGCGCCGGGAAAATATTGAACCACGTATAGCTCAGCAGTGCGCCCACGACGGTCAGACAGAATCCAGCGAGTGCGTACTTGCCCTCAACCATACAGATAATGGCGTACGTTATAAATGAGCTACTGAGCAATCCGCCAGCAAGACCGTCGAGCCCATCACTAATATTGACCGAGTTAGCCGTCGCCATGATAATCAACCAAAAGACAGCAATGATCGCCACGCCAATGTGCACTTGGTCAAAGCCCGGAATAGTCAGGCTGGTTACGCCAAGTTTCTCATAGAACCACCAGCCACCGACCAGCGCCACAAGGCTATACAGTACAAATTTAAGCCGCGAACCCATGCCGGCAACGCCACCAGTGCTCCGAACATTCATGAAATCGTCGATGAGCCCGATGGCCCCTGCCCCAATCAGCCCCGCTAGCGGTAACCACGTTTGGCTGCGATGCAAGTTGCCAAGCACCGTCACCAGAACAATGGCCGCCAAAAAGGTCAGACCGCCCATGGTCGGAATGTGCCGTTTGTGCTTAGCCGCATGCAATTTGGTATAAACGACCGCCTTGCCCCCCGCCCAGGCATCAGTCCGAGGCTTCTTCCACCATTCCCGCTTATACGCGACCGTGGTATACAACGGCGTCACAAGCATACTACACATAAAACCAAGGAAGCCGAGGAGCAGGATATGTACCAGGGTCGGTGTGGTCAGTGCAACATAGAGCGTGCTATGGAGTTCAATCGGTGGATATTGTGGCATAATTTTTCTTTTCTAAGCTTTCTAAGTAGTATACCATCTACGTACCACTCTTGGGTGACACGTAGGAGTTATCGATGAGTAAGTGAGCAATATTGGCAAATACCGGCTGGGCAGCCGCTGTGCCAGCGTACGCACCGGCATTAACCTTGGGCTTCACTACAAACACCACAATCACATACTGCACCTTGTCTCCACCCACAAAGCCGACATACGTACCGTTATAATTTGTCGGATCGTAACCACCGCTGGGCAACGCAATCTGAGCGGTGCCCGTCTTGCCACCAACAATGTATTTATTCTGGTCAAATTTACGATCAAAGCGGTGATTATTCACCACGTTTTGCATCAGCGGCACCAGTGCCTGCCCCACCGCCGGCGAGACAACATCACGCTTCTTAACAACAATGGGCGTCTTCTTGGTAGTACCATCTGGAGTCGTCGTCGACTCCACGAGGTGTGGCTGGTAATACGTGCCGCCGTTCAGTACGGCCGACAACGCCCCTGCCACCTGCACCGAGGTTGCCGTCATAGCCTGGCCAAAGGCAGTATTGGCATACGTCAGGTCGATGGCAGCCCCATTGTCTTTCGGGCTCGGTACGTAACCTGGTGATTCATACCCCTGCTCGATGCCAGTCTTTTGACCAAACATATAGTGCTGGGTCATGTAATTGTGCCACGCCGTGCGAGCCTGAGTGTCGATCTGGCCGCCGCCCATTTGCATCAACATCCATATTGCGCCGGTGTTCAGTGACAGGTTGAGGATGCTCGCAATGTCTTGTTGGCGCGCACCACCATCCTCCTCGATGTTGGTGATCGTGTATCCGTCAATCGTCCAGCGAGCCGGGTCAAAGTAGGAAGTATCGGGCTTAATAACGCCTTGGTCGAGCGCTGCAGACGCCGTGAGGGTCTTCATGACCGAACCAATTTCAATGGGTTCACTCACCGTATCATTATTAAATACACTCGGATCGCTAACATCGCCATAGTGCGCCGGATCATATGTCGGATAATTAGCCATGGCTTTGATAGCTCCATTGTTGGGGTTCATGACAACTGCACTCACCGATTGTGCCTGGTCGTCACTCTGCGCTTGCTTCAGGATATCTTCAACCTGCTTTTGTATGGGCAGGTCGATAGTCAACCCAATATTATCGCCGTCAGTGGCGGGCCTGGAAATATTACCGCTACTGGCCGCCAGCGGTACGCCGCGCACGTCGGTAATAGCCTTGAGCTCACCTGGCGAGCCGGCCAACTCCTTGTTAAGGGCCTGCTCGATGCCGTACGTACCCTTGCCGTCATTACTCACAAAACCCAACAGCTGCGAGGCCAACTCACCTTGCGGATACACCCGATAACTCTGCGCCTGAACCCCCAACCCAGGATACTCATAGCCCATTAACTTCTGTTTTTGAGTCTTATTGATCTGTTTAGCAATGCTCACATAACGAGTCTTAGGTCGTTTGAGTTTCTCAACGTAGTCGCTCGAGTTGCCGCCCAGTACCGATGCCAAGCTATCGGCCACTTTGTCTGGGTGTTTAATAAATGTCGGGTCAGCATACAACGTATACAGAGTCTGATTGAGGACTAATGGCGTCATACCATCACCTTCGTGAGCCGTAATAATACCTCGCGAGGCCGGAACTTGGTATTGCTTAAGTTGGTCGCTCAGCGCTGCGTTTTTGTAGTGTTCGTGACGGATAACCTGTACATAGAACAGTCGTACACCAAATACGACCACAACACACAAAAGTAGCCCGTACATAAGTCGGACGCGACGTAGTTGCTGTAAATTTGAGCTATGCGAATCGATAGCCATACCTCATTCTATTATAGCGTAGGGCGGCGGAAATAAAAACGAACCTACCTACCATCACCGAGCGCCACTCGCCTGACAGTTGATAGCACTATCATAACTAACCGCCACTAGTTAATGGTATCGTTCGGGCTAACTGGCACCATAGCAGTAGCGACCTGGCTGTTCTTAACCCGATCAAGTGACTGCAAACGAGCCGAGGCAACCTCGAGATCATCGTGCTTGCTCGTCAACTGTGATTGCTTCACTTTCAGATCGTTAATACTGTAGCCGTAGGCATTTGTCTTGGTCACTTGCGTGAGATACAACAGGCCCAGTAAACAGGCCAGCACGATGAGAATAACGGTGTTGCTGATCGGTCCAAGCGTTCGCTCGGTCGTCTTAAAGCTCACTGCATTACGATGACGAGAAGTGTATTGCTGTCGGCTCATAGCTAATGAACTAGAATACGTCATGAATATTTCTTTCTTTGTTTTTGTTTTGGTGTGGGAGCACCCCCTGAAAAGGGGCGCTCCCACGGGCGCCTATGAGATTACCTTGACGACAATCTTATAGGCTCGGGAGCTACTTTTTACCGGGATTGGCATGAGCATAGCTCCTTTCTTTTTTGTTGTTTATTTTCGCTGCGATTCGTAGTTTTGCACTACGAGCTCGCGGATTAAAAACTAATTCGGTGGGATTGGCCGTTATCGGCCGTTTGGTTATCGCGCGCAGTTCGGCATCATAGCGTTCACCAGCATGTTCAGCCAGAAAGCGCTTTACAATCCGGTCTTCTAGACTATGGAAACTTATAACTGCCAGTCGTCCACCTGGTGCCAACAGTTGTGCCCACAGGGGCAAACTACGCTCCAGCATAGCCAGCTCGTCATTCACGGCAATCCGAATTGCCTGAAATGTCCGTGTCGCTGGATGCACGCGACTGTGCCCTGGCCACGCCCTGGCAACAATAGCCGCCAATTGCGTGGTCGTCGTGATCGACCGGTTACCAATGATCAGCCGAGCAATCTGCCCCGCCTTTGGCTCCTCGCCGTAATCACGGAGTATGTGTATCAGTTCTGACTCGCTCCAGGTATTTACAACCTCAGCTGCCGTCAGTGCCTGCGATGGATCCATACGCATGTCCAGCGGCCCTTCGGCTGCCAAACTGAATCCTCGACCCGCTTCGTTAAGGTGCGGTGACGATACGCCCAAATCCGCCAGTATCATATCGAATTGCAGACCTTCTTGCAGAAGCGCTTGGCTGGCACCCAGGAAATCCTGGTGCACTAGTCGTGCTTCGTTAAAGTGATCTTCGAGTACCCGTATCGCGTACTCATCACGGTCGACAAGTACTGCGCCCGCTTGGTCTGCGGTCTTCGCAATGATCGCCTTGGCATGACCACCATAGCCTGCCGTCAGGTCGAGATAACTCTCGCCCGCCTTCGGCTCCAAGCCCGCCACAACGTGGTCAAGCAGGACTGGAATATGGTGCTCGTATGATTGTGATGTTTTATTTTGGTGCATCGTGCACTTTTTGTTTTGGTGTTTGTTTTTTAGCCGGTACCTCTAGCTTATCCTAGAGTCTCGTACTAGACAAGGTCACCTAACCAACAGTCAACTTTTTTTGTTTTTTGGTTGTTTTTGTTTTTGTGTCGACGAGACTTCATCGTAATTTACAATTTGGTCAAGTCGGTACCGAAGCGAACTTCGGTAAAAGTTTGAGAGACTTATGTGTGAGGTGGAGTTTTGGGAGGTGTTTTAAGTAAAGAACGAGGGTGTTTTTTGTATGGTTCCCTAGGGGTTCATCCATATGTTGACTGTCGGATAGGTGAACTCGGGTGCTCTCCCCAGTTTTTACTGAGTTGAGGATGATTCTTCTATCCGTAAATTGTTAAAGTACTGCTCGCAACGAACACGGACGCTACGCTTTGTCGGCAGCAATGAGTCGCCAGTAGCGGCCCACGCCTACCGCGACAATGTCGCGCCGTATACCTGCATACTCCAATAGATGTTGCTCTAGAGTGATGCGGCCCTGTTTGCCGTCCAAGACGCCATCGAGCTTGCCCATCCGAAACTGTACGTTCAGATCGGCAATCTTTTCATCTAAAATGTCGCCGTCTAACTTGGGTTCAACCAAGTTATCCCAGACATCTTTTGGATATAGATGCAGGTACTCGCCAAAGCCCCTGGTGATGACTACCCCGTTTGCGAACTTGCTTCGAAGCTCGGTCGGTATGGTTAACCGCCGCTTCTCATCAAGCTTGCGTTCGAAGTAATCTACTGTGGCCATTGACGTCCCTTAAGTTGCTAGTGGTTTTTATTTTTCGGTAGGTAGGCTGGTTTTGGTCTACCTACGTGTACCCACTGCCATGAATATACTACCCACACTCACCCACTTGCAAGCACTTTATACAAAATAAGTGGTGTTTGTGACACCACTTATCCACAGTTTTTCAGATGAAGACCATAAAGCACCACATGTTGTGCTTGCCTGCCAACCCGTACCACCATTCTAAGATCCGGCGGGGGTTAGTTCGATTGGGGCAATTCGGCATTGAACGCGCCGATATTACCCTGGGTCGCTTCGGCCACCGGCACACCAGGATTACCATCAACCACAAATCCATGGTCCTCGATATGTACGCCAACACTACCCCTCTTTCCATAGTCAAATTCTTGCACCGCACCAGGCTGGTCGGTCAGCTGACCGAGGTTAACCCAAACAATATTATCGGTGTCGGCCACCTTTGCGGTCGAGTCTGGGTTATAAAATCCAACCCAGCCAGGCTTGTCCGCCGACTTTATGGGTACTTTAACAAGTACCTGCTTGCCTTCAGGTACCTTGTACACGATATTATTTTCGCCGGATGAACCATCGTTTTCCATGATAGGAGTACTGCGCATATTAACCCCCGCATTCAGTAACATGAATTCGCTGTTCGCCTGAGTGACCTTAGCTACCTCAGCCCTCCGGTACGAATCATCGCCGCCCTTTTCATGAGCCAGTCCGGCTACACCCAGCGCAAACATGCCAATAACGGCCGCCGGGACACCTGCCCGCTTCATGAGTTTATTGTGGTTCATAGTATATAATTCCTTCCGATTAGAGGCCGCTACTACTCGGTAGGCGCAAGCCACCGTCGAAGTGCACCATGTGGCGGGTTGTTTCGTTCTCGCGCTCTGTTGCGGTCGAAAATTCCCTCGCCAGCCGAAGGCTCATAGGCAGCACGATTCGCTTGTCTTCGTGATCCTCAGCTTGTGTAGCTAGACCGCTCACATGAAAGGCGGTCGCCATCGCAATAGCGACCGCACCTATGCGGACCTGGTGGCTCCGTTGATATTTATTTTTTATATTTGTTTTCATGTTTGTAATTTTTATGATTACAAACATACTCTAGCAAAACTTTAGCGTTTTGTCAATGTTATGACATGAGAGTAGTTACGTCGCGAGGGTGTGTTGCAGATTGTGTACGAGTTTTGCACTAACCTCGGCACCAAGTGCCGCTTCAGTCGCCTCGACCCAGGCTCGTACCACTGGCTGAGTGCCTGATGGCAAGACAACCACCCGCCCGGCTCCCGCAAGACTCGCTTCGGCCTCGGCCTTGGCGGCCAGCAAACGCTCGTCGGTCTTAGCAATCTTGATGCCTGCAGGCAGTTGAACGGATTCCATGTGCTCTGGCCATAGCGGCAGCTCTTGGTGCATGTCACCAAGGGTCATATCCCGGCTCGTGGCCCAGCACGCCAACCAGGCAGCCATGCGCACGCCATCGCCGCTAGACAGCCAGTCTGTGTCAACCAGGTGACCACTGAACTCGCCACCGATATGCCACGGTTTGCCTTCCTGCTGTAACTGTAAAAGCCTCCGGGTAACGTGCACGTCGCCATTGGCGCAATATTCAAACTCAATACCATCCTGCTGGAGCCGAGTAACGAGTCCGCTATTGGTGTACTCGGTGCCGACAATACCTGGCTCATTATGAGCCATCGCCCACATGATGTGATTGCCTGTGAGTTCAACAAGTTTGCGCGAACCGCTTTTGCCCGGCACGACACCAACCGCCATCAGTCGGTCGGCATCACCATCGTTGGCTAGACCACCGATAAAGCCAGGGTGATCCGTAATACTCGGCCTGTCCGCCAAAAATTCTTTGAGCCCACGCAAGTCGGCGGCGCCACAGTGTTCATTAATACGCCCTCCATCATCGCAAGCATATTCGATAACTTTGGCACCTAACGAACGAAGAATCTGTGGCGTGAACTCCTTGCCCGCACCATACGCACCGTCGACAACGACTAGCTTATTGGCCAGCGGCCGTACGCGCTCAAAAGTTTTGCGAACATCGGCAAGCACCTGGCGGCCGTATTCGGACTTGAGCATATCTCCCCACCTGTCAACTTTTGGCTCGGGGTGTTTGGGCACATCTACATTACCGCGGACAAGTTCCCAATATTTGTGGCTAATATTCTGAGCTTGTTCATCGGAGGGCTTGCGACCATCGGGCAAATACTTGAGGCCATTATCGCCCTCGGGATTATGACTAGCAGTAACTGACATCGCACCGATGCCCTCAAGCTCGACGGTCATCTTTTGGATAGCGGGCGTTGGCACAACACCCATGTCGACGACAAAATCACTGGCGATACGTGCTCCGCCAATCGCGCCGGACTTGAGCTCGTACGTGGAAGCACGCGTATCACCACCAACAATAAATGCCCCGCGACCACCCTGCTCGTGCTGTGTCATAACAGTAGCAAGTGACAAGAATGCTGCCGTCTCGTAGTTAATGCGAGCCGGGCCAGATTGATCTAACTCGACTGGACCGCGAAAACCATCCGTACCGTCTAATACTCGTTCGCTCATATGACAAAATTATACTACGCCATGGTCTATTACTGAACACAAAATTGTGTCAGCCGATGGTCACAATTCGATAGTTACCGGTTGACCAGTTTCGAGTTTATGGAACACAATGCCGTGGCCAGCGAATATACGCTCCATCTTATCGTACGAGCTACGGCGCGCCTCGTCGCTCCAGTGCCAATCGTGGATAGGCAAAATGTGCTTAGGCTTGAGCTTCAGCGCAAGCTTCACAGCATTAACTGTGGAGCCCCATGGCGCTTGCACCGGTAATGCCAGGATTGCCTTGCTCTCATGGAAGTCATGACTATCACCCGGGTCACTCAGCAAGTCCAGGTAGTGCACACCAATCTCCTGGGGCGGATCAGTATCAAAAAACGGACGGATAATAGCGTGTGGCGCATCGAAAAAGGTAATGCCAGGGCTCGGCTGATCGATCGCCTGGATACCCTCAGCAGCCAGCATTTCGACAACTTCCGTTGGGGCAGTAATGCGTACTTGTGGAAACTTTCCAATCAGTTGCTTGATGAGCGGGATACTAAAATGGTCAGCGTGCTTGTGTGTAATGATGATGTCGTCGAGATATTCGAGCTTGGTAATATCGAGTGCCTGCTCGCTCATGGTGCCGGGATCGAATAGCGCCGTACGATTAACCGGATCGGGCATCTCTACAAGTAAACACGAATGGACAAATTTCGTAATTTTCACCAGCAACCTCCTTTGGTACCTGTATATTATACCGCCCAGGCGGGCCACTCGTCTGTAAAAAGTCAGACCAGAGACCGGCCAGCCACGGCCGCAGTGTTACTCGTGCTCACCAATGATTGCTAAAATATCAGCGCCGTATTGTTCGGATTTTTTGGGTCCGAAGCCTTTGGTGGCCCGTAGTTCTTGCAATGACTTCGGGGGGTGTGCTGCCAAAGTTTCGAGTGTTGCGTCGTGAGCCACGATGTAAGCCGGTATGCCGTCGGCACGAGCCCGTTTGGCCCGCCACGTCTTGAGTGCGATCAACAACTCGGTATCCGGCACTGCTGCTGCCGGCTCAGGAGCATCATCGTGTTCCGGTGCATCTTCCGTGATATTGGCGAGCGATTTGGATGAGGCACGCAGTTCACTATCAAACTCGTAAATATCGGGGTGCAGCTGCAGTGCCATGTTGTTAATGCCTACCAGATAGACACCGCCGATGGAGCGCACACGGCTCAGTGCCACGTAACCCATACCAGGCGTGAACGAACGACTGAGGTCCATATAGGCACCGTCGAGGCTCATGCCCTGGCTCTTGTGGATAGTGATGGCCCAAGCCAGCCGTAGCGGCAACTGCGTGGCTGTGGCGCGGATCTTGCCGTCCTCGGTCAGATTCCATTCGTGCGACTCTACAACGATCTCTTTGCCACTTTGCAGTTGTACGACCGGTTGACCGTGCGCAAAGTCAACGACCCTACCCCGAGTACCATTAGCGAATCCTTGTGCATAATCGTTGACCACGAACATCACTTCGGCACCCTCGGCCACCGTCAGCTCCTCGGGTGCCAGTAGCGTTTTGACGAACTGCTCAATCTTAGCCTTCGAGCCGCTAGTCGCCATCCGATAGGTGTGCTTGGGACCGTCGAGCGCCGCCAATTGGCGACTATTGATGCTATCGACGTCAGTGTTGTGCGAGTACAGTTTGGTTGCTACCACACCCTCGCCAGGACGCTTACCAATACGGTTGCGCAACAGCTCTTCGTGCATCTCATTGATATCACCACGGCGCATGGCCTCGAGTAGATCGAGTAAGCCATCACCGATTTCTGTTTGGCGGTGCTGCTCGGTAATGTAACAGATCTTGGGATCAAGCTCACGCCACGCCCGGCTAGTGTGCGCAAAATCGATAACTTCGTTGCCCCGACTGACGGGCGGCAGCTGGAACAAGTCGCCCACCACAACGACCTGCAGGCCACCGAAAGGTTTGTCGTTATCACGTAGCAATTTGCACACCTGGTCGACCATATCGAACCGCTTGCCGTGGAGCATGGATATCTCGTCGATTACCAGGATATCGACGCTATTGTAGCGCTTGATGAGCCGATCATTGTTATGCAGATTTTCGAGGTCCCACTCACTCAAACTGTCTTTGATTCCCAGACCCGACCACGAATGAATCGTGCTGCCACTAATGTGCGTAGCGGCAATACCCGTACTAGCTGTGACGGCGATACGTTTGCCGCGGCGCTGAGCTCGATGGATAAATTCGTTCAGTACATAGGTTTTGCCAGCACCCGGCGCACCGGTCAAGAAAACCGATGAACCCTCGAGCATAACCTGCAAAGCCTGGCGTTGTCTCATAGACTATGTATTATATCAGCGATCACTTGCTGACCGGGGGTTTCTTGCGGCGGTCGCGGTACTCGAGTTGACGACGGAAATTGTCGAGGCGCACCACGTATTGTTCATATTTATGATACAGACTGGAGTATTTCCGAGTTGGTGCTAACAGATGAAGCAGTTTGCCCTGTTCATCTAGGTACTCAACCAGGCAGTAAAAATCGCCGTCGCCCGACACCACAATTGCTTTGTCATATAAGGCAAAATCTTTCATGGCCCACAGTACGAGCTCGGCGTCGATGTTGCCCTTGACCGGCTTCTTCTCGTGCTCCTCGTCTTTGCCCTGCTCGGTCTCGTCGAGTTGCGGACGGGTCATATCGAACGTCGGCTTAAGCACAATGGCGTAACCCTGGTCATGCAACTGCTCGTACATAGTCTCGAACTCTGGCACGTAGCCAATAAACATGTACGCCTTGGTGACACCATACTCATCGGTTAGCCACTGGCGAAACTTGGCCCAGTTCATCTTCCAGCCATCCTTCTGTGTGGTGACATTGAGATTTTGGCTGTCGATGTAGGCATAGATCTCTGGTTTGTCATGTCTTTTGGTCATGACACCATCATACCATCAACTCAAGTTATGAGAGGGCTAGACCCGCCGAGCTTGCCGCTGCATACTCACGGCGGCATGTAGTAGCCTCATGAATTCACGGACCTGCTCATGAGAGCCCCGTGTCACATCCACATCGTGATGCTCGCCGCCGCCTACAACCTTTTGAGCCAGTCCTTCATGCCACGGCTTTATACGTTCAAATGCACTTGCTTCAATCCACTGTTGTTCGGACGTTAGGTCGTCGACCAAAATCGAAAGGCTACTAGGTGCCTCAGAAGCATCAGGTGCCCGGAAACCAAAATAAACATCCTCGCGACGACGATCCATCACCGTATTATGCCGCTGTCGCAAGACATATGCCGGAGCTCCGTCGAGAGCCGTCAGCTGCATCAGCTCTACCGATTCATCGTCAGGCAATTGCACCGGTAAGCCACCGTATTCTAGCTCTTGCAGGTGGCCCGCCGCCGCATGCAAGTGGAACTCATCCTCGACCGCTAACATAGCAGAAACTTGTACATTTATGTATTCGCCCATGGTACCGCTCCTTTGTTTTACGTCTGGTGTTTCTATAGGATCGTCGTGTGGCGATTCCATGACTCTGTTATACACCCGCCTTTGGGTGTGTCAAGAACCCCAAACACGTGTGTCACTCGGCAATAAACTCAGAGCGGCCGGATTTACTGCACAAAGACATAATATCCGCCTGAAGTTGGCCACAGTCTGCGCGACTCACCTGCTCCATCTCGAGCTCGGCCGATAGTATGTCCACGGCATCATCCGCCAAGTATGCACGATCTAGAAAGTTATCGAGTTCCATTGGATCCGTAGCGGGGAGTTGGCACGCCCGGCGAAGCGCATGAAATACCGCATCACGATCCCACTCGAACTTATACTTGGTAGTAACCGCCTCGACGGAGCTATCTTCGCGACACTGCGACCACGTAGATATTTTCAGGCGCAAGCTCCAGTGGTTTTTGGGCACCTCAGGCGTCGGTGAAATACGACGAATATGTGCCGTGAGTTTGTGCTCCAAGCCAACGACTTTGTCGGGACCTCCGGATCCAATTGCGGTTTCAAACGGCTCAATATGCATAAAACGGGCATTGCGATAGTGCACACCTGGGCGTAAGTTTCGCTGGCGACGTGCCACCTGCGCCGCTATAGCGGTCAACGAGAATAACTGTTCTGGTTCGGGCAAGAGTTCGAGGCCGTGCCGTTCAACACCGGGCTGCGCGTGGCTCACTACAAACCCTCGGAAGACTTATCAAAATATCGCCGCGCGACAACAATGGCGATCGTGGCACCAAGAGCAATTTTGGCAACATCGAGCACGTGCTTTCGTACTCCTGGTTCGGGCATGGTAATCTCAATTTTCATCGAGTCCTGGGCTTTGGTATCAAGATTTTTGCCATGGACAACGTCATGCTTGTCTTGAACATGGCCCGCAAATAACTCAACGTCGCCCGCCAGGTACGCCCGATAGACCGTATAGGTATTCTCGGCAAGGCTCTTCCCGTCGTCAGACTCCTGGTACAGATCGTCAACTAGCTGAGATACACTCTCACCATCAAGCGCCTCAAAACATTCATGCCCAACCAGCTGGCTCAATAATTCGACCCTCTCGTTATCGTCTTGCTGCCATAGTTTCTCGAGCTCCGCTTTTTCTCCATCAATATCTTGGCTTGATCTACGGATCACAACAGTAAGGTCCCGGAATGCCCCTGCCGTGCTCGTTATAAGTTCGGAGGTAGCCTCCTGATATTCCGACACATCTGGAGATTCTACGGCTACCGAAGAAAGCCAGTCGTACAGGCCATGCCGCTCTTCATCAAACTTGTTAAGCATTTCTATGACAGGTATGTCGATATCTTCAAAAGGATTTTCTTGCCCTTGTTCGCTCACATGTACCCCTATTCTCCCACGCCGTTTCCACTATTGTAGCACCAAGCTGGTCACGCCAAGGCCAAGATGTCCCTGCACTCCAGCTGTGTCAGCCCCACCACTGACTCACCCGATTTTTGCACAGCCCGATCAACAATATACGTACCAACTTTATACCCAATATATTTCCGCCCATCCGGATGACTATACATGTACTGCCGGTAATCCAGCGCTTGCTGATTACGTTCGATCTCTGCAAGCCAATCAGTAACTTCGAGCGGATAGTCGGCCCACGCGGGCTTCGTGTGCGCATAGTCGCGTTCAAAAACCGTTGCCAGACCTTCCATGATGCAATTATCTAAAAATGTCTCGTGCCAAATGCCCAACTGCAAGCGAGCGGCATGATTTATCTCGTGGAATACGGTGCCGCTAATGTGCTGGCCCAGGACTTCGGGCGATTGTTTGCCGAAATAATCCGGATCGAATGCGATCGTAATGAATTCGCTGTTATACGTATGACCGTCATCATGAGTGTCGGCAATGAGACCATATGTTCTCGGCTGCACGAAGAAGTTAACATGCGGTGCGCCAAACGGCAACAGCTTAGCTGCCTGTCGATATGAGCGCCCGAGTTCCGCGACATATCGCTTGCGGAAATCGTCACCAAGCTGTTGCCAAAAGTCCGATTCGGCGAGATGTATTTTCATATCGTACAGTTTATCACTTGGTATTCTACGCACTAAAAAATACCGGTGATCAACCGGCATTTTTGTTCTCTCTTGCAAGAGATTCTTTGTTGCTCCCGTCGGCCCTTTCCTCAATTGTTTATCGGAATGTGCCCTGGAGCCGGGTGTAAGTGTTTCTTTTTGAGAATTACTTACTGTCGCCATCGTACGCCAGCATAAGCACTTTGTCAATACCTGGTTGCCCGTCCGAGCACAACAATCCGTACGGTACTGAGGCCGCTACTGCGGTAGATTATCGATGCGATCACCAGTACGAGCCTGGTTGGCCCAGTGATCGGCGAGCTCATTGCCAGGGTCGCCAGCATGGCCGCGCACCCACACAAGCGTAGCTTGGCTGCTGCGGTACAGTGGGCAGACTTCGCGCACAATATCGAGATTCTTAATCTCGCCGCCCTTCTTCTTCCAACCGGCCTTTTCCCAGTTGAGCGACCACTTGGTAATGACATTGATCCAGAATTCGCTATCAGTATAGATCTCACACGGTTGCCCAGCTGCGTGCCGTAGCGCGGCAATGATAGCATAGCCCTCCATACGGATGTTGGTGGTTTCAGCTCCACTCGGCTCGCCGCCCAGCACCACTGGCTTGTCGCCCAAGATCACGGCAAAGCCACCCGGACCTGGGTTGGGACTGGCACTGCCATCGGTGTGATATGTATGCATACTTAGGTTCAGTGTACAGTCTTTCTGGGGCTCTGGCTGCTGTAAAATTCCCAGCAGAATCCAAAACTATACTTTATATAGTATTGGTATACCGGCCGCATGTCTTATGCCTTGAGCATGGCTCGGCGACGAATAATAATAAGTGAGAGTACCACGTTGACTCCTACGATGTATACCGCGTACGGCAGACTGACCCAGTTGTAGGTTTCGAGCGCCAATATGGCCAGTAAACCACCAAAGCCCGAGACTGCAAAGGTTTGCCAAGTTTCCTCAGCCGGCTTTATCCAGGAGTGCCGGAACGTGGGCAATGCCCCCACAAAGTCAATCGCTACGGCTCCAACTACGCCAATGGTCGGTGAATCAAACACTTGCCACAATATAATACCGACAATCGCCGCGACCTGGCAGACCACATCAAAACTAGTGTATTTCACATAGCCATGCCTGATACCAAAAATGACCACCAAGCCGGTCTCGATAACTGCGGCACCGGTAAATATAGCCGCTACGTATTCGTGCGCCGCGATTTCTGCTGCTGTCGCGATGCTGGTCAGCAGCGTCCAGGTAATCCACGATACGATGTTTGGTTTGGTTGTCCCCCTCAGAATATCCCGCAAATACGGCAACACCGATACAATCGTCACTAGCGCGGCCAATATTAAAAAGAGGGTCTTCACGTAGCCGCCCCTTGATCAATGATCTCCAACACTCTAGCTTCTATTTACAATTCGCTTATATCAATTCGATGCTGTTCAGTGGTGTCACGGTCGCGGACGGTAACCATGTTGTCTTCGAGTGTGTCGAAGTCGATGACGACGCAGTACGGCGTGCCGATTTCGTCTTGGCGGCGGTAGCGCTTGCCGATATTGCCGTTGTCGTCCCACATGACGGCGCCGTGCTTCTTCTTGAGAGCTATGTAGACTTCACGGGCTCTGGCGACGAGCTCTGGCTTGTTTTTGAGCAGCGGTGACACAGCATATTTGACAGGCGCTAGGTGCTCGGGCAGTTTGAGATAGATACGCTTTTCGCCGTTAATCTCATCCTCGCTATACGCAGCCGACAATACAGCCATCACAGCGCGTTCCAGGCCGAAACTCGGCTCAATGACGTGCGGCACAAACGGCGCGCTACCGTCTTTGGGCCGGTACTCCATACTCTTGCCACTAGCTTTTTGGATATTTTGGAGATCAAAATCGGTGCGGTACGCTAAGCCCAGTAACTCCTCGCGACCAATCGGGAAATCGTACTCAAAATCGATGGTGCGCTTGCTGTAATGTGCCCGATCATCCTCTGGCACTTCCAGCTCGTGAATCTTATCGGCCGGCAGACCAAGTTTCTTTAGGAATGCGTGGATATCAACTCGCCATTTCTCAAAGGCCCCTTCCCACTCGTCGGGACGGACAAAATATTCGACTTCCATTTGCTCAAACTCTCGACTGCGGAAAATAAAATCGCGTGGACTAATCTCATTGCGAAATGCCTTACCATACTGTGCGATACCGAATGGTAAATCGGGATAAAATGTATCGACTACGTTCTTGAAATTAGTGAAAATACCCTGTGCAGTCTCCGGCCTAAGATAGCTCACCGAACTATCGTCCTGAACCGGGCCGACGCTGGTCTTGAACATCATATTAAAGGCCCGCGCCTCGCCAAAGGTACCTTTCTGCCCACACACCGGGCACTTGCTGACATCGATTTTGTCAGCCCGGAAACGATTGTGGCAATTACTGCATTCCACCAGCGGGTCCGTAAAGGTATCGACATGTCCGGAAGCCTGCCAAACACTCTGATTCATCAAAATGGCGGCATCGACCTGATACATGTCATCCCAGCCATCCACGAAAGATCTCAACCACACATCGACAATATGACGCTTCAGACGGACGCCGAGCGGGCCGTAGTCCCACGTACCACTCAGGCCGCCATAGACATCACTGCCCGGATATATAAATCCTCGGCGTTTGCACAAACTGACAATATCTTCGAGTTTTACTTCGCTCATATGGTTGGCATTATACCAGACTGTACCGAGGTCCGGGTCACGAGTGGGTACGCAAGGTTTGTACGAGCGATGCGACCGCATCGCACAGTTCCGTGGCGCGCTCAACTCTAACGAGCGACCGAGGTACATTGCCGGCGAACATCAACCGCAAAAACTTTATGTGAGTAGCGCCAAAGTGTCCCTGAGATTTCGGGTCAAACGCCATCGAATCAATATCAAAGTCGTAGAGCTTGTCTACCTTGAGCTTGTGTCCTTCTGTGTCGGTTTGCAGATTGGGCGTATGTCCATCAAGCGTTAGCAGCTGTGTATCGAACCATACGCGTATGAGTTCGCTCGGGACCCGCGCATCATTGAGCGCCAAAAAAGTGTGCTCTAATAACCGAAAATAGTCCTCTTCTGGCTCATCTTCGGTTGTTTTATCGATGATTTTGATGAACTCGTAGCCCAACTGCACCCTATCAATATGACTGACGATAGCGCCATAGTGCTCGCTCAAGCGCGCACTGATAAGCGTACCGATCTCACCCCTGCCCCGCACAAAGGTAATCTGGCTGACACTGAACAGTTCGATGCCTCCGGCCAATTTTGACTTTAAGCGACGAACGCCCTTGGCCATTAACCGTAACTTGCCTTGATCGGGCGTAAGGAGTGTAATGATGCGGTCCGCCTCGCCATAGTCAATCCGCCGGAGCACAATCGCCTGAGTAACTATTTGATTCATACAGATGCTACGTGTGAAGCGTCCTCAACAGAGGTCACGAGTGACTTAAGACTCGTCGCTGGCTTATACCTATAATCACAGATGTTGAGTTGCTCGCAAAAAGTACCCCAGTTACTGGCAAACTCGTCTCGCGGTACATTGCTGAGCACGATGACCGGGACCCTCTGCCAATCGGTATACGAACGAAACTCGTATAAAAATTCGATGCCGCTGTGGCCAGCCAACTGCAGCTCCAGCACAATCACGTCCGGCAGCCGTTTGTCAGCACAAAAAACCGCAGTTTGAGCCCGCGCACAGTGTGCAACCGTGTGGCCAGCAGTCTGGAGTGCTCGCTGATACGTCTTCGCGAGTAATCTATCCGGTTCGATAAGGAGTACGTGCATAGCCTCACTCAAATCAACTGGAGCTGCGGATTGGGCTGCAACACCGCTCCAAGCCCATACAAGTTACGATATTTGCTGGCCATCAGTTGCGTATCCATACCATGCAGCAGCGCGTCAGCCACAAATACACCGGCAGCACTACCAGCAGACACGCTGGTCAGTGGTTGTCGGGCATAGCCGTGCAGGCGCCTGCCCTGCCGCAGCGCGTCAGTCGACAGTTGACGAACATTGCTATACATACCCGTAACGATGCCGTAGCGACAGCGGTGCGCCGACAGCTGCAACCGCAACTGTGGCACTTCGAGCGCCGGCAATGCCTCGATTAGCGCCGAACCCAGACTCACCAGTGCCGCCTCAAGCCCGCGGCGATTAGCCGTAACTGGCCCATAGCGGCCACCGAGATCTATGTCTAATGCCACATCGTACGTTTTAGCTAGCGGCGCCAATTCGGCTGCGACATCATACAGTACCGACGAGACAGACACCGCCTCTGCCTGAAAATAGCCAGCATTCTCGCCAGCCATCCGTACGCCAAGTGCGTAATTATCGATGAGACGCAGCGCATTATCGGCCGTAATACGAATGTGAGAGATATTGTCCTGGGCCGGGCTGAGCGCCTCGAGTTCCGCCGTTCGGGCAATTTGTAAGAGAGGTAGTTTTAGCTGTTCGGTCAGCGACAGCAGCAACTGCTGCGATAAAATCGACGCGGGGCTATCGCCCTCGTGTGTACTCATACGCGTCCGTACCCTCTTATCTGCTAACTCAAACTATAGCAGATGGAGTGTACTATCGGCTAGGGTGAAAAACTCAAATTGGCGAGAATAATATTCTCGAAATCCGCCTTAAAGGAGTCAGATTCCGTCCATATCTCGAGTGTCTTGTCGCGTATCGGTAACACAACCATCTCACCTTGTTTATTCTGCTGAATGGCACCGACTACTTTCGAGCCGACATTCTTTGGTAGCTTCGGCAGCGCATATGGTTGCACCGTGACCGTAGCCTGATCCTGTTGTTGTGACTGGAAGGTTTGCATCACGGTGCTGTAACTGTCCTGGACCACTTGAATCCGTAGGGCAAAACTTGATGACTGATTCGTTATATCCGGTACAATATTGGGTTGAAAATAACCGTTAATAAACGGACTGCTACCACTAGTGTCGGCGACGTAGGCACTCCATGTTTTAGGGTACTGAACTGTCACACTGCCATAGGCCGACGGACCAACATATGTTTTGAGCGGGTTCTTAGCCGCCTCGGCATAGTCGCCGGCATCCTTCGTTTGCACCTGTTTCGTATTCGCTGCAACGGCAGTAGCAACTTTGACATCAACATTGTTCTTGTAATCTTGGCGACCAGAGTAGGCCCAGGTCGCAAATACACCAACGCCAATCAA
Organism: uncultured Candidatus Saccharibacteria bacterium; assembly: GCA_964426605.1. Classification (GTDB taxonomy): domain Bacteria; phylum Patescibacteriota; class Saccharimonadia; order Saccharimonadales; family UBA4665; genus JAGQNT01. Next base: position 571,580 of record CAYRQK010000001.1, read on the forward strand.
TATCAGCACAGCCAAGACAAGCGGGATAAGAAGTGGGTCAATCGACCCCGACTCGTTGCGTCGTATCATACTGCTCATGGTAACTGACTCTGGCCAGGCTGACAAGATTTATTTGTAGTGATACAGATACACGCCCTCATCGCTACGCACGAGTTTTTTATGCGGAATTGGAAATGCAAAACTCACTACCTTGAGTGGGCCACGGTGCTCACTGATAATTTTGGCATCGAGCTTACTCATAAATTTCGGTAAAATGAAGCCAAATACCGCGTCAGCCCGCGGCCAATCCGCTCGCCAGTAGTTGCCCCACACTACCCTGACCAGTCTGCGATAACGCCACAAACGCAACCAGCACACCACAACAAGCAACGGGTTGAGTTCGTAGCCCACACAGCGAATGCCGCGCTGAGCAGCGGCCTGCAACACCTTGCCATCACCGCACCCTAACTCCAGCAGAAGCTGCCCTGGCTCCAGGTCGAGCAGGTCGAGCGCGACACCCACTTGTCGGCGCATGGTCGGCAGATATGGCGCCCCAAACAGCAGCACAAATGCAAAACACAGCACAATGGCTGTGATGGCGATGAACACGACGGTACTCATATTATTTTGTAATGGTTTTGAGTTTTTGCACCGAATGCTCGGCAGTTTTGAGACGGCCTTCTAGCTCCGCGACCAGTTCGCGGCCCTGTTTGTACAGCTCGAGTGCACGATCGACATCAAGATCTTCAGCCTGTAACTCTGCCAACACGCTGTCGAGTTGCTCGCTGAGTTGTTGATAGGTTACTTGTTTCGCCTGCATTATGACTTCTCCACTTCTGCCTTGATTGTACCGTCCACAAACTCTAACGCCAAATGCTGCGCCGCCGTTGCAGCTGGTACTGTGCGCACAACTCTCCCCTGAGCATCACGAACGATAGTATAGCCCCGGCGCAGTGTAGCCTGGGGGCTGATAAGTTCGAGCATCTGCGCGGCTGACACTAGTCGGCGCCTCGCCTGCGCGAGGCTACGCAGCGGCAAATCCTCGAGCTGCTGCGCACGATAGGTGAGCTGGAGTTTGGCCTGTTTGATCTGCCCCGTCAGCAACTGCAGCAGTGACCGATCGGTCTCCTTAAGCGACCGCAGCACGTCGCGCTTATCAGGCGTCAGCAGCTCGGCGGCGTTACTAGGCGTGCTGGCTCGTTGGTCGGCTGCCAGCTCAGCCAGGCTCAGATCAATTTCGTGACCAATGGCCACGAGCGTTGGCACACGGCTGGCCGCCACCGCGCGCGTGACTTGCTCGGTGCTAAAAGCCCACAAATCATCGCTGCTACCACCGCCGCGAGTTATCACCAGCACGTCCGGCGGCTTAGCGAGTGCATTAAGCTCGGCAATGGCGCGCACAATCTGCGCCGGCGCAGCCTCGCCCTGCACCTGCACGTCGGCCAGTACTATCTCTAGCCCCGTCCAACGGGCACTAATTATCTTCATGAAGTCGGCATAGGCTGCTGATTCGCTAGAGGTGATGATGCCAACTCGCTCTGGTGGATACGGCAACGCTCGCTTGCGCGCCGGGTCAAACAGCCCCTCGCTGCTCAGCTTCGCCTGCAACAAGTCAAATGCCTTGCGGATAGCCCCCTCGCCCGCTGGCTGCATACTGAGCACGTTGATACTGAATCCATACAGCGGGTGCAGCCGCGGCGTGCCGCGCACCTTCAGCACCATGCCGTCTTCCAGCGGACCGCTCAGCTGATAGACCGTGCCGAAAAATCGCACACTGGCCGTGTCATCTTTAAGATCAAAATACACCCACCGGTTTTTACTCACCTTGAAGTTAGCCAGCTCACCCACAATAGTCACCGTAGGTAGCGCATACTCCAAAATCTGATTGTGCAGCGCCACAAAGTCGCTGACGCTCAGCTCGACATCGCCAGTCTCAACCGGTGGCATGATGAGACCCCCCACTCCCGCGCGTACCCTGGATTGCCTGGTGATACAGCACATAACCCGGCGGAACCTGAATCAGCGTATTAAGGACTCGGTACATCACTGTTACCGGCAAACTCACGCCCGGCGATATACCGGCCGTTGCCAGCACGGCCGTCATCAGCCCCTCGTAAATGCCAATACCGCCCGGCAAAACCGACACCAAACCAGCAAAATTAGCGACCGCGTACGCCAAAATAATCGCCCCCAAGTTCACCCACTCACCGAAGGCCACATACACCACAAATATCACCAGCACTTCGGTCACATTGTATATAAGGCCCCACCAAAACGGCGTGGCGAGTTCACGCCGCTTGGTTCGCAGCTCGACATAGCTTTGGTGGAAATCTTCAAACGCCTCGCGTGCTCGCCCCACATTGATAGTCTCTGGTTGCTTTGGCCGCACCACTTGTATCAGCCGGTTCAGCACCTTCGTCAGCCATGTAAAAAACGCCTTGATGCGCGTTTCACTACCGATGATATACGCAAACACCGCCGTACCCACCAGCACCGACATTGCCAGCACCGTGCCAATAAACATCGTCAGGTTACTGGCCTTGCCGTTGACCGCCAACATCAGCATGCCCGCAAACAACAAAAGCTCAAACGACAAAAATAACAGCACCAGCTTCATAGTCTGAATAAGTGTTGCTTGTGAGCCACGAGCGCCGAGCGCCTTCATGCGCAGCCCAAAATAGCTAATGCCCGTCACGCCGCCACTCGGAAACACATGGTTCACAAAATTGAGTTCCAGTGACGCCTTGAGCAGCGGCTTGTACCCGATACGCGTACCGACAGTCGCAAACATAGCCTTGTACATACGCGTCTGGGCGTCGTAGCCAATGGCCTCCAGCGGAATGATCAGCAGCAGCACCCAGCCATTCACCTTCTTGAGGTTCTGTAGCGTATCCACTAACTGATGCCGAATGGCATAGACCAGCACCAGCAGCGCCACAAAGGTCACGATATTAACCAGCAACTTCCAGTTGCGTTTTATGAAGCTGGGTTCGCTCATTACCATGTATTATACCCCGGAAAGCCGTCGCCCCTGTATACTGATAGGATGGATAGCGTATTAGTTTTTGGGCGTCAACCGGCACTCGGTCTGGCTGAAGTCGAGAGTTTGTATGGCGACGACAAAGTGCAACCTGCGGGACCGCAGGCAGCTATTGTCACCGTCGACCCCTGTTTATTGGCGTTTGACCGCTTGGGTGGCAGCACCAAGTTTTGCAAGCATCTCACCACACTTGACACCGCCAACTGGAAAGAGATCGAGAAGTTCCTGATGCATGTTTCACCTGGCCACAGCCAGCGCATGCCCGAGGGCAAAATGCGCCTGGGCTTGAGCGTTGTCGGATTCGATATTCCGCTCAAGCAACTCGAAGCGACAGGCTTGAACATCAAAAGAGTTATCAAAAAAACCGGCCGCAACGTCCGTTTAGTGCCCAACAAGTCCCCAGAACTCAACACCGCCCAGGTTACCCATAATCAACTCACTGGCCCGACTGGCTGGGAACTGGTACTCATCCGTGACGGTGACAAAACGGTGGTAGCCCAAACTGTCAAAGTCCAAGACATCGCCAGCTACACCATACGTGACCGAGAGCGCCCCAAGCGTGACGCGCGTGTCGGCATGCTACCCCCCAAACTAGCGCAAATCATCATTAATCTCGCCGTCGGCCAACTGCCCGAAGATAGGCTACAAAACATCTGCGACATCCCCGCCGGCCAGCCCGTACCCCGCAAGTTGCTCGACAAAACAATTCTAGACCCCTTCTGTGGCACTGGCGTCATACCGCAAGAAGCGGCACTCATGGGCTACGACATCTACGGTACGGACCTGGAGCAACGTATGGTTGACTACACGACCAAAAATCTCGAGTGGCTGAACGCTACGCTATCAGCCGAGACCCAGCCAAAACTCGAAGCAGGTGACGCAACCAGCCACCAATGGTCAACCCGTCCCGTTGATTTTGTAGCGACCGAAACGTATCTTGGTCGCCCCTTCACCACTAGACCTTCACCCGAGATCCTCAATCAAACCGCCAGCGAGTGCAATCTCATCATCAAGAAGTTTTTGCGCAATATCCATGGGCAGCTAAGCCCGGGTGCACGATTGTGCGTAGCCGTGCCCGCCTGGCAAGTCAGAAAAGACGAGTTCAAGCACCTGCCACTCCTTGACTCATTAGGGGAAATTGGCTATAATCGAGTAAGTTTTGAGCATGTCCGGGAGTCAGAATTACTCTACTACCGCGAAGATCAAGTCGTTGCTCGCGAATTACTAGTGTTAATAAGGAAGTAATATGTCCCACGTTAAAGCTGGCGGTACCGCCAAAAATGTCCACGATAGTCCCGGCCAGCGCCTTGGCGTTAAGTTGTTTGGTGGCGAAAAAGTCAAAGTCGGCCAAGTTATCGTTCGCCAGGTCGGCATGACCAAGCGCGGCGGCAAAGGCACCACTGTTAGCCGTAACTTCACCATTCACGCTGCCAAAGACGGCATCGTACAGTACAAGACACGTCGTTTTCGCCTCTTCACTGGCAAAACCGCTCCTCGCACTGAAGTTACTGTCGAATAAATAGGTATCCGCTCAATGGCCGGACACTATAGTCCGACTCTTTTGAGCTCTTCTGCTAGTAGTTCGTCGTATGTCTTTGCATAAGCACGGTCTGCAGAGGCGCTGGCTGCGTCGTGACTTGCGCCAGCTTGTCGAGCAAGATTATATCTACTGTCTACAGTAGTCCGCTGTTGAGCCTCTACGGATCGAGCTGCCTGCTCGGCATCGCTGCGCTTGCGCTCATCACTGCGTAAATCCATACTACCTATCCGCTTCAGTACCTCATCCCGCTGTTCATCGCTAAGCTCCGGGTCAATCATATGATCAAAAGGGTATTCCTTAACGAATGCCTCGGTGTACTTATCGACTATCGATTGCTCGTCATTTTCTGGGCTTGCTGCGGTCTGAGAAGCATTAGCCTCAGCACCATTGACCGCACTATGCCCGGCATATTGGTGTATATCCCTAAGTTCGGACAAAGTCTCGGTGCGCTCGGGGTTTGCGAAACGGACCAGGCTACCATTCGTAGAATGATCGGCAACGGTGATCTTATCACCCTCGATCGTAACCGTCGCATGATGTCGCGAGATTAGTGTATTGCCCTTTTCGTTATCTCCTAGACCCAGTTTGTAATTTGCATCGTTATTGCCGGTACGGTCCGTGAGGTCACGTCCAAGCTCAACACTCGCCCCCTCTTCAAAGCCGACATGCGTAGCCATATGGCTCTCAGGCACGTAGTTAAGGCTGTGCAGACCATAGCGCTGCCGAGCGACACCAAACGTCCGAATCGGCTGCCCCTCAAATATAGTGATCGGCCTCGGGTTCACTACATCGGGTTCACCATAATCAACAATCGCAATTTCCTTGGACTCCGGTTCGCCTGGCAGGGTTATCGTCGCCAGTATATCACCGTTGATACCCCACATTTCTACAGCTTCATCCCTACCCATCAAGGGCTTACTGGCATCTATCTCGGTTTGCTCGCCGTGGAGCATGGACTCTACAAACGGCTGCATAGCCTCGAGGTGCTCTTGGTGGAATTGGTTGACGGGAAATGCTTCGTTCATATTTTTATTTTGTTTAGGTTATAGGTAAACATTAGCAATATATTGCTTATTTGTCAAGTATAACTCCGGGCTACTCACTGCGTGCTTGTTGTTCGACGGCAAATATTTTTCCATCCGGATATACAACCACGTTTACCATGTCGGGCTCGCGAGCGTACGATCGCACCCTGCCCTGCACGTTAGTTCCATCGTCGAGCGCATAGCTACCACTGGCAATCAAATTACGAAGTGCCTCTTGGGCAAGCCTGAACTCAGGCTCGTGGGCAACGTCCTTTAGCTCATTGAGATCAGCATATTGGTCACCCTCAATACCCCAGCCGGTGCCTTCTGGACCGTATCGGTTCGTCAGATATGTATCAAGCGAGCCGCCAGGCATACTACGTCCATCAAATACCGTATCTTCCAGTACTCCAGGCTGGAATAATTCTGCTGGGCCTTCGTAGCTGCGGCTGAGCGGTGGACGACGTGACGACATAGATACCTCGGTTATGTTTTAACAGGGGTATATTATACATACTCTACGTAATACTGTCAATAGGCAGCAGCGACTCATCACCCTTTGGCGCAAACAATTTTATTCCATATTGAGGTGGTGCTTGACCCGTGCAATAACATCGGTGATAACCACCTGAGACTTAACCAGATAATCATCGACACCGAGGCTGTCAGCACGTTCTTTGTCACTGTCCTGACTGAGGGCAGTTAACATAATAATCTTCAGGTTAGCAGTCTCGGGCGTATTGCGCAAAATGTCTAGTACATCAAAGCCGCTCACCTTTGGCATCATGACATCGAGCAGTACGAGGTCGGGCTTGAAGCTCAGTGCACTCGCGAGAGCGTCCTCGCCATTAGCAACGCGACGAGCGTCGAAACCCTCGGCCTGCAGGCGCATAACATAGACATTGGCTAGTGCGTCATCGTCTTCGACAAGTAAAATTCGCTTGGCATGTGCGGCGGAATCAGTTAGTTGCATACTGTTAACGTTAGCGTATTTTGACCCTTATGGCAACAGGCTACGGATAAAACCATCAAACATTGGGTGTGCGCGGTTAGGCCTCGATTTGAACTCCGGATGAAATTGGCTAGCCAGCATAAACGGATGGTCGATGCCTTCGATAACTTCAACAAGATGATTGTCGGGATTGATACCGGACGCGCGAATACCCCACGACTCGTACTGATCCTGATACGCCGGGTTAGCTTCGTAGCGGTGGCGATGGCGCTCGGTGATACGTGACGTACCGTACACGCGTGCTCCAAGGCTATCTTCGGCCAGGATACAGTCATAGTTGCCGAGGCGCATAGTGCCACCCGTGCTCTCCTTGCCTTCTTGGCCATTCATTGTCGTGATGACAGGGCTACTCGTTGCCTTATCCACTTCAGTCGTATGGGCATCCTTGAGACCTGCACGGCGGGCAGCGGCAATAAGCAGCATATGCAGACCGTAACAGAGGCCAAGATATGGAATCTTCTCGTCCATAGCATACGTAGCAGCTCGAATCTTGCCCTCTACCCCGCGGCCCCCAAAGCCACCGGGCACAACCAAACCCTGAACTGACGACAATATGTGAGCTGCTTCAGCATCGGTCTTTTGCTCGAGGGCTTCGGCGTCAATCCATTGAATGTCGACATTAACACGATTGCGCCAAGCGGCAGCTCGAAGTGCCTCAAACACCGACATGTAGGTGTCTTGATTGTCCATATACTTGGCAACGACACCGACACTCACCTGCTTGGCTGCGCTCGAGGTAGCGGCCTTGACCATGCCGCGCCAGTCAGCTAGTGAAGACTTCTTGACGGTAAGACCCAGCCGCTGGCAAATAACGTCGGTTATGCCTCCGTCCTCCAGCGTCAGCGGCACTTGGTAGATGGTGCTAGCATTGGGAAGTAGTGCGATGGCCTCAGGACCCATACCACAGAACAAGCTCAGTTTGCGCTTGATGGACTCTGGTGCCGGTGATTCGCTGCGAGCCACCAATATATCTGGCAAAATGCCCAAGCCACGGATGTCGCGAACCGAATTTTGGGCAGGCTTAGTCTTGAACTCTTTACTGGCACCAAGATATGGCACATATACCACGTGCACAAACATGTAGTTCTCGCGGCCGACCTTGAGCGCCAGTTCGCGGATCGCTTCAATAAAACTCAGGCTCTCGTAGTCACCAACGGTGCCACCAATCTCAACAATGTGCACATCGCTGTCCTTACCAGCTGCAATAATGCGGTTTTGGATAGCGCTCGTCACATGCGGGATGATCTGCACCGATTGACCATCATACTTGCCGTTGCGCTCGTCTTCGATAACGTCGAGTAGCACCCGACCGCTCATAAGTGAGCTCTTTTGGGTCAGCTCTTCGTCGATAAACCGCTCGTAATGACCGAGATCGAGGTCAGTTTCGGCACCATCTTTGGTTACGAAACACTCGCCGTGCTCGCGGGGATTTAGGAGTCCGGCATCAACATTGAGATACGGATCACATTTTTGGAGGTTAACGTGTAAGCCTCGGGCCTTCAAAACGTTACCGATTGAAGCGGCGGTGATACCCTTTCCCAATCCGGAAAGCACTCCACCCGTTACAAACACATACTTCGTGGAATTTGCCACTCCTACTCCTCTTGCTCTTAATCGTTATTGTACATGACCATTTTAGATTTTCAAAACAGTTGTTACTATTGAGCCACCAGATACGCTTCGGCCGCTTTGAGCTGCGTATCGTTGTTCGCCTTGATATCGGCGTCACTCAGCTTGACTATCTTGTCGGGCGTAATGCCTTTGTGATTGATGTTTTTGCCGTTGGGGCGATACCAGCTAGCAATCGTCACCTTGAGCAAGCTGCCGTCATTGAAGCTGATAGGTTGCTGCATGACTCCCTTACCGTAGCTCTTCTCGCCAATAATTGTGGCCTGCTTGTTGTCATGAATTGCCGCTGCCGTGATCTCGCTGGCACTAGCGCTGCCCCCGTTCACGAGAATTACGGTCGGGATATTGTGCAGTTCGTTGCCACCGGTGGCTAGCTGCGGTACATCACCAACGGTACCCCTTTCCTCGACCACCATGGAGCCTTGCGGCACCCACAAGCTGGAAACACTCACAGCAGCATCGACGTAGCCACCCGGATTGTCACGCAAGTCAACAATGATACCCTTCACGCCTTGTTTCACGAAGCCATCGGCCGCCTTCTGTGCCAACTGCGCCGTATCACTCGAGAAGGCATTGATGCCCATATAGCCGATATTGCCATCGAGTGTCTTTGTAGTGACGCTGGGGACCTGAATAACGGCACGGCGAATAGTAAAGTTGAGTTGCTGTGTGTCGCGAAGAATACCAAGTGTAACTGTAGTACCTTTGGGGCCACGGATCTTGAGTACCGCATCGTCAGCCGACATGCCAACCGTCGATTTACCGTTGATAGCTATGATCTTATCCTGCGCCTTGAGTCCAGCCTTGTCAGCCGGTGTATCAGCGATGGGTGCAGCACTGATGATGAGCTGCTTGCTGCTGTCTACATCTAACGGTGCGCCAATGCCTTCGATAGAATCATTGACCTGCTCGGTGAACTGCTTGGCCTCTTTGGGCGTAAAGTACTCGGTGTACGGATCGTCCGTTGCCTGAGCCAAGCCATGTTTGAGACCGTCGAGCAATTGAGCCTGGGTAAGCTTACCGTTGTAGTTATCTTTGAGTTTCTGATACACCTCGTTGACCGTCGTGTAATCGAGCGTGCCGGGCAACCCACCATTCTGCGAGTGCGACGAGGCAGCAAACTGGATACGACCATTGCCCACCAGGACGCCGACGGCGAATATAGCCACAGCTCCTGCCGCAATAGCGACACCATTTATAATTGTCCTAAACGCGCTCCTGTGTGAGGCCGTCACTTCCCTGTCTGTCTGCATTGTCTGTTTGTTCCCTCTCATGTAATACCATGCCAGTATACAAGCACAAGCGTTTGTCCGCCAGGCCAAACTCTCTCAGTTTTTGGGTTCTAATAGAGGAAGCCAGCAAAGGTGCTAACATCGCGAAGTGACGTCCGGAAGTGACCGGTGTAGTCATAGTTCATCTCGTACACGAGTACTTGGCCAGCAGGCACCGTAACGCCACCAAAAGTCTCGCCAGCAGTTGCCTTGACGATCACGACGTGGCCGAAGGCACCGGCCGTCTTGACACCAATGGCACCATCGGCTGGGTTGTCATGAACTGGATAGTTAGAGCTGGAGATCCAATTTTTGGCATCGCCATAGCCAACACGAAAGTCGGTATGACCTTCCATAGAAGTAAAGTACCAGTACGCAAACGAGGTACATTCGCGATTGGTGTAGTTGCCCGGGTCCGGGTGATAACTGGTGACGACACTATCCTGTCTGGCATTACACCATGGCAACGGGTAACCACCGTTTTGATTATTACTGGGGTTGGCACAGTTACCACCACTACCACCACTGGCGGTCACATTTACAGCCGTGGAGCCAACGGCGTTCAAGGCTGCTTGTTGTGCCTGTAATTTCTTGATCTGAGCCATGTTGCCAGCAATCTGTGAGTTAAAGTCATTCTGCTGGGATTGGTTGTAGGACAGCATCGCGGTCTGCTTGGCGCGGTCAGTGGCCAGTTCGTTCTGCTGTAACGTCTCACTGGCAAGCAGACTGTCGATATCGGCCTTACGCTGTCCTAGCTGCTTTTGCAGCACGGCAATTTGCGACATCGTATCCTGGATCTTATTCTGGACAATCTGGCGATATTCTTCCTTATCCACGTAATCACTAAGGTTTTTACTGGTGGCGAGCATCTCGATAGTCGTCATTTGACCATCGACATACATAGCCTTGATGTCAGAGCCCAGCACCTTGCGCTGTTGGTCCAGCTCGGCTTGCTTGGCAACAATCTCCGCTTGAATTTGCGCCTGTTTGGCCTGGTTAGCTTGAATCACCTGACTGACCGAATCAATCTGAGACTGCAGCGCGGCGATAGCAGCCTGATAGCTACCCGCCTGGTTCATAAGACTACTAAGCGATGACTGGGCATTTGAATTGGCATCCTGCAGATCACCGATCTGGTTGTTGCAGTCACGCGTGCTGCTACACGAGACAGCCTCAACGAGCTGTCGTCCTGGCACGGCCACTAATGCTACTGCCGCGAGGAGCAGTAGAACCTTTTTAACAGAGATGGTTTTGAATTTTGTTGGCATCGTTTTTTTGTTATCTATGCTTGACTGTATGATAGCAAATCGCATGTGCTTTGTAAACCGCCCTCCCTGGCCTTGGCGACAACACTAAGACAGATAGACAGGCCATCTGTAGGTCATCTCACGTAGTATTATTTTCTATTTTGTTGCGTCGTTGGCAGTCGCTTGAGAGTCTATTCGTCTATTTCGAAGTTTTGAATTTGAGATACCGCCGGGTCGCAATAATGGAAGAAGCGGCTCCTATCACTATACCGATTAACAGTTGTAGAGTCAAAAACCATAAGAAGTGTGCGCTGAAATAATCGTTAGCATAGCCGATATCCAACAGCCCGAGGCTGCTTGCCTGCAACGCGCCGCTCGAAGCGACAAACGCCGAATTGATGATGAGCACCGAAATAGTCGCCGATAGTACGCCATATATCATACTCTCGACCACGAATGGTCCGCGTATATAATTGGTGCTGGCACCCAGCAGCCGCATAATCTGGATCTCGTCACGTCGGTTGAAGATAGCCATCTGGATAGTATTAAAGATAATGAGCGCCGAAATAACGGTGAATGTTATGACCGTCACGACACCAATCTCGCGTAGGATATTGGTGGCATGCGTAATGTTGTCGATGGCCTTCTTACGGTCACCACTGTAAGACGGCGAGCCGCTGGTCTGCAAGTCGGCAACATCTTTCTTGACGAGAAATGCCTTGATATCCCCGATCTTGTTGAGGTCTCTGGGTTTAATTTTGACAGTCGCCGGTATGGGGTTATCGGCCTGGCTCGCTGCATTAGCCAAGTCTTGATCGTTACTGTTTTGCCGAATATACGCCCGGAGCGCCTGGTCCTTGTCCAAATACGTCACACTTTTGACGTTGGGGAGCTGTTGCAATTGCCCGACCAGCTGGTGCGCCTGTGTACCGGTAACACTATCCTCCAAATACACCGAGATATCGATCTTATTGGTGATCTGTGAGATTGTGTGCGTGAATGTCGCGTTAGCAATCAACGCGAATAGGATGATGGTCAGCGTTACAACCATGACGGCCATGGCGGCGATTGCCAAAGACGCGTTGCGGATAAAGTTGACAATGCCGGTGTGGATAATCCGGCCGAGTGTTATGAGGTTTCGTTTCATACAGGTAATTTATACGTAGCGTTAGCGCGGTCGCTGGCAACCTTACCATGCTGCAGGGTCACCACACGGCGCTTTAGTTTGTTCACAATCTCCTGATTGTGCGTTGTCAGGAGTACCGTCGTACCGTATTTATTAATCTTCTCTAGCACCTTTATGACATCCCAGGCATGCTTGGGGTCAAGATTGCCCGTTGGCTCATCGGCAATGAGGATCTTGGGCTGCCGTACAACGGCCCGGGCGATCGCCACACGCTGGCGCTCACCGCCAGACAGCTCTAGTGGCATGCGGTTTTCTTTGCCCTTGAGGTTGACGATATCGAGCACTTTGGGCACCGTGTGGCGGATCTCGCGGTTGCTGACGCCAACAATCTCCAGTGCAAACGCGACGTTCTCAAACACCGTCTTGTTGGGCAACAACTTGAAATCCTGAAACACCACACCAATCTTGCGGCGCAACAGCGGAATATCGCGGTCCTTGAGTTTATCGTAGTCGATGCCACCAATGATAATTTTGCCGCTAGTCTGGCGCTCTTCTCGGGTCAACAGCCGCAGCAGCGTCGTCTTACCGGCGCCGCTCTGCCCCACCACTATCACAAACTCCTTCGGCTCGACATGCAATGAGATGCGATCCAAAGACGGCCCCATACTTTTGTTGTAGGTCTTGGTTACCCTATCCAGTAGAATCATTAGCACTATTGTAACATAGCGAAGATCGGCTCGGGGAGACTGGATGTCAGCCCAACATATACATTATTCCCCGATAGCGTATTCCAGATAAGCGTCAATAAACGGGTCGAGGTCGCCGCCCAGGACAGCGTCGGGGTCGGATGATTCGTGTTTGGTCCGCAAATCCTTGACCTGTTTGTAGGGATGCAGCACGTAGCTACGGATTTGATTGCCCCAGGCCGCTTGCTCGTTGGGACCCTTTAGATCACTCACCTTTTCGGCGTGCTGCTCAATCTGCAGTTGCGCCAAACGTGAGCGCACAATGGTCATGGCGGTTTCTTTGTTCTGCAGCTGGCTGCGCTCGTTTTGGATGGCTACCACGATGCCCGTTGGCAGGTGCGTAATGCGCACCGCACTGTCAGTGGTATTCACACTCTGGCCACCGTGGCCACCGCTGCGGTACACATCAATCTTCAGGTCTTTATCATCAATAATCACTTGCTCTGGCGCGTCTATCTCGGGCATGACCTCAACCTTGGCGAAGCTGGTCTGGCGCAAGTTGTCACTGTTAAAGGGGCTCAAGCGCACGAGCCGGTGCACACCGTGCTCACCCTGTAGTTTGCCGTAGGCCAAGTTGCCCTCAACCCGCATGGTGACACTTTTGAGTCCCGCTTCTTCACCTGGTGATTCATCGACAATGACGGCTTTGTAGCCCGACTTCTCGGCCCAGCGCGTGTACATCCGAAACAACATCTGTGCCCAATCCTGGGCATCGGTACCACCCGCACCAGCATGGATACTCACGATTGCCGAGTTGGTGTCGTAGGGGCCACTAAAGCGCAAGTCGGCACGGAGACCGTCGAACGTCCGCTGCAGTTCGCCTAATTGCCCACGCAGCTCATCGTCCATCGAGTCATCGCCTAGTTCTAACATATCCGCTATATCATCGACGGCCAGCGACAGTTGCTGCCACGGGTCAGCCCGAGCCTGCAGGCTCGCCAGTCGCTTCATATCGGCCTGTGCTCGGATGGTATCGTCCCAGAAACCAGGTGCTTCACTCTTAGCCTTAAGTTCGTTGCGCTCAGTAATACACTCATGCAAGCGCAGCTTGGCAAACGCGACCGCCAGTTGATCCTGCAAGCTAACGACCTGGACCGACAGATCTCCGGCCACCGCTAGCCATTCCTCCGCCACAATGGCGCGACCTGCTGCGACAACTGCTCGGCGAACTGCTCTCCACAAGCCCCGAGTACACCGAAACCCCATACGTCATGCTTGAAAAACCCATTGACGACCGCAACAATATCGTCTTTCGTGACACCACTGATGCGCTCCGGGATACGCATGTAGTCCTCGATGACTTCATCGAAGAAGTAGCGGCCTGAGTAGCCGGCTGCCGTCCCGCCTACTGTCTGCGCACTGCGCTGGAAACGACCAAGCGCGTACTGCTTGGTGGCGTCGATCTCCTCGTCACTAATTTCACCGCGACGAACCTTGTTGATTTCGTCGACCATGATATGCATCAGCGCTGTTGCGTTTTTATCTGATACTTGTGCGCCAAACCACCAGTTGCTGATGTCCCGCGTCTGGCTAACACCAGAGTTCATACCATATACCAGGCCCCGTTCCCGGGCCGTACCAAGTATCTTGGAGTACAGCGTCTCGGTCAGCAGCGTATTGGCCAGATTAAGCGCATCGGTCTCTGGATCACTGAGGCGACGACCCATAAACGTATCCATATAAAAGTACAAATTCTCGACCGTTTCGTTATGAATATACACTGGCTTATGCAATTTCACTGGCTGCTCTGATGGCAGTTCGAAACGCTCACCCTCATCCGGAAGTTCAATATTGGCGAACAATTTCTCGATGGCCGCTTGGCGCCGTTTAGTGATGTTACCCGCAATCACGAAACGAAGATTCGGCGCAATATGAGTCCGCACATAATGTGCCCGCACATCGTCAATACCTACGTTGTTCATGAGCGTTAGCCGCTCAATATCCGTCTTGGCAAGCAAGCCAAACTGCTGGCGCATTTCCAAGCTGAGGCGTCGGAAATGTTGGTTAGATCGGGCGGCCATCTCTTCTTGTACATTGCCAAATTCAGCCGCGAATTCTTCCTTCAAAAATAGCGGCTTGGTGATGGCGACCAATAGTAACCCCAGCACTCTGTCCCACTCAAAATCCGCACACTCTGAATCGTAGTTGATATCATATACGCCCGTCGAGGCGTTGCTGTAGGCGCCATTCTGCTCGAGTACCGCCTGAAAATCTCGGGCCCGCGGGATCAGCTCATTGGCACCCAGCAGCACGTGCTCCATCAGATGCGGCACTTCCCACTTTTTCGGGTCAACCAGATACTCACCCGCCCGAAAGTTCATATCGAACGTCACTACGCTGGCTGCCGGCACGTGGACGAGCAGTCCACGAACGCCATTATTCAACACAACCTCCGAAACGGTGTGCTTCATGCTGTTAGCCCCTCATCCTGGAGTGACTCCACGGGATTGTGCGATCCACAGATATCTTATTTGCGCTTTCGAGCCTGGCTCTTACGTTGGCGCTCCGACTTGTGAGCTTTCTTGCGAGTCGCAACCGCTTTCGTTTTAGGAGCAACGGTAGCCCTGGCAGAAGTATCAGCCTGCACCGGAGCCTTAAAATCGTTCGCATGGAACTCCGTCTCGTTGCCCAATATCTGTCCGGCGTTACTGATAGAACCCCGGGCTGCTCGAGTCAGATCGGTCTCGATAGTCTGATCGAGAGCACTCGGTGGCAGCGGTTCGGCATGGAAGAGTGTGCGCAGTACATCGTGGCGCAGCGTCCCCTGCATCTCCTCGAAGTATAACTGACTGCGACGGCGATATTCGACCAGCGGATCCTGCTGACCAACAGCCATCCAGTGAATACCCTCTCGCAAGTGATCCATGTTCTCCAAGTGCTGCATCCATAGATTGTCGAGGATCTGCAAGTAGATATCACGCTCTACTTTGCGCATAATTTCGGTGCCAAACGACTGTTCTTTCGAGTCGTACAGCTGGTGCGCTTCCTCTTTGAGAACCTGGCCAAACTTATCAACTTCGGTGTTGAACAAGCGGTCTAGTGTCGGCTCATCAAACGGAAACACCTCACGCAAAATCTCTTCAAAATCTTCGCTGGTCGCCTGCGGCGAGGTGGCCATAGCCGTAACTTCGTCGTTAATCATAGTTTTGACACGGCCAGCAATCTCTGGGTGACGCAAGATCTCTTTGCGCATCGCATAGATAGCTTTACGGTGGCGGTTCATAACATCGTCGTACTGCACGACATTTTTTCGTTGGTCAAAGTGAAAGCCCTCAACTTTTTTCTGCGCGCCTTCGAGACTGCGGGAAATCAGCCGGTTCTCGATGGGCGTCGCGTCGTCGACTTTGAGCCGTTCCATAATGTTAGCAATGCGGTCACCGCCAAAGATACGCATCAGATCGTCTTCGGTGCTCACGAAAAACTGCGTCACACCTGGGTCACCCTGGCGACCAGCTCGACCACGCAACTGGTTATCAATACGACGAGATTCGTGCCGTTCGGAACCTAGTACAAACAAACCGCCGAGAGTCTTCACTTCGTCGGTCAGCACAATGTCGGTACCACGACCAGCAATGTTCGTAGCCAACGTTACTGCGCCAGGTTCGCCAGCCTTGGCGATAATGGCGGCCTCACGTTCGTTGTTCTTGGCATTGAGCACCTGATGCGGGATGCCAGCTTTTTTGAGCATAGTTGTCAACTTTTCGTTCTTTTCAATCGAAGCAGTACCGATAAGTACTGGCTGGCCCTTGGTGTGCAACATCCTCACTTCGCGAATAATAGCATTGAACTTGCCTTCTTCGGTTTTGTAGATGCGATCTGTGCGGTCATTGCGCGCCAGCACCCGGTTGCTGGGCACTTCAACGACATCGAGCTTGTAGATTTGGTGGAACTCCTCGGCCTCGGTCAGCGCCGTACCAGTCATACCGGACAGCTTGTCGTACAAACGGAAATAGTTCTGGAAACTAATGGTCGCCAGCGTCATACTTTCCTGCTGGACCTCGACGCCTTCTTTAGCTTCAATGGCCTGGTGTAAACCTTCGTTATAGCGACGACCAGGCAGCAATCGACCAGTGAATTCATCGACAATCACGACTTCACCATCCTTGGTGACCACATAGTCTTTATCACGTTTGAAGAGCGCCTGGGCGCGCAGTGCCTGCTGTAAATGGTAAATAGTACGGATATTGTCAGCGCCGTACAAGTTATCGATGCCAAGTGCTTTCTCGATTTTCTCGACGCCCTTGTCTGTCAAGATAACGGTCTTGCGCTTCTCGTCGGTCTCATAGTCGGCCTCGTTGACAAGTGGTCGAACAACTTTAGAAAACTGAGCATACGCATTACCACTAGTGACACTCGGTGCGCTAATAATCAGCGGTGTACGAGCCTCATCAATGAGAATGGAGTCCACTTCATCGACGATCGCAAAGTTAAGATCGCGCTGGCGCAGCTGATCGACTTCGCGCACCATGTTGTCGCGCAGATAGTCGAAGCCGTATTCGTTGTTGGTACCGTAGGTAATATCGGCCGCATAGGCATCTTGCCGGCTACACGGCCTCAGGTGGTGAAAGCGCGGATCCTGATGTTCGGTATTGGAAAAACTCGGATCATATATGTATGACAAGTCGGCAACGATACAGGCCACCGTCAGGCCCAAAAAATCATAAATCTGACCCATCCAGCCAGTATCACGTTGTGCCAAGTAATCGTTCACAGTCACCACGTGCACACCTTTGCCGCCAATCGCATTGAGATATGCCGGCAGCGTGGCAACCTGAGTTTTACCTTCACCGGTTTTCATCTCACTGACATTACCCTCATGCAGCACCATGCCGCCAACCAACTGCACATCAAAGTGCCGCTGGTTGAGCACCCGCTTGGCTGTCTCGCGGACCACCGCAAAGGCATCAGGCAGCAGCGCATCGAGCGATGATTTCTTGAGCCGTTTCCGCAACTCGACAGTCTGTTCCTTCAGCTGCTTGTCGGTCATCTTTTGGTATTTACTCTCGAGCGCGTTGACATCCTTGACGCGCTTTTGCAGCCGTTTGACTGTCTTAGCCTGTGGATCTCCGAGCACCTTCTTAAAAATCGTATGCATACGCGGTCCGTCTCTCCCCGTTACCCTCATTAGAAAATATCAATCCCTACCAGTATAGACTCTCGGGGTAGAAAAATCGAGGGGTTATTAACCGCAAGACCGGGGACCCTCTCACACGCAGATCCCGGGCCAGGTCGGACCCCAATCCACCTGCCGCCAGCTGCCCTTTTACCCAAAGCCACGGCGGCCACGGAATTGTATAACGCTTATTCCGCCAGGGGTACTATTGGTTTGCGAGATCGAGCGAGTATGCGCCGGCGTAGCTTGCCTGGGCCATGCAAGTCTCGGTAGCGTCGAATCTGCTGCTTGAGCTTAGCCTCGACAATATCCACGGCGGCATACATGTTAACCGTACTCTCCTTGATAGCAACGGTGTCGTGCGGCAAGTGCAGTGTTACCTGCGCCGTACAAAGCTTCTGCCCCCGGCTTTTGTGCTCTTTGAGGCGCACTTCCAGGTGCGCGCTCTCACGGCTATATTTACTGAGGTATTTATCGAGCCGGCCAAGTTTGCGAGTGATGTACTTCCGAAGTTTATCGTCTACCGTGTAGTGCTCGCCCGTAATTTCAAGTTTTTGTACCATAGCTGATACTCCTTTTCTAGAGAAAAGTCATTTAGTTCTGGCCGACTTCTCTACGTTCTATTGTATCGTACCGATACAACTATCAGTGCTCGGAAAGTGAAAATAAGCTCTCACTTTCTTCCGCGCTTTCATTGTAGCAAGGCAGACCGAGGGCTGACTGTAGTATATTCGTTATATTTCAGTTTTGCCGGGCATGTACGGCAACAGAACTTCGGGGATCTTGAGACGACCGTCGGGAGTTTGGCAGTGTTCAATAACAGCAACCAGTGACCGTGCCAATGACACCGCTGTGCCATTGAGTGAGTGTAGCATCTCAATGCTGCCATCTTTGCGGCGCACCCGGATATTGAGGTTGCGTGTTTGGTAGTCGGTGCAATTGCTGCAACTGGTCAGCTCGCGGTACTTGCCATCGACTGGCGACCAATATTCGATGTCGTACTTTTTGGCAGCCGGTGCACCCAGGTCGCCGCTGGCAATATTGATGACGTGATACGGGATGCCAATGGCCTGCCACAATTCCTCTTCAATGGCCAGCAAGCGCTCGTGCATCTCATTGCTCCGCTCGGGCAGCGTGTAGGCGTACATTTCGAGCTTGTTAAACTGGTGCACTCGGAATAGTCCGCGGGCATGTTTGCCATAAGTACCGGCCTCTTTGCGGTAGCACGGGCTGAGGCCCGCATATAGCAGTGGTAATTTGTCTTCGTCGATAATCTCATCGGCGTGGTAACCCGTCAGCGGAATTTCAGCCGTGGCAATCAGGGACAGATCTTCACCCTCGATGCCATACTCGTCGCTCTGCTCACTGGTGCGCGGCGCAAAACCGGTGCCGGTCATAATACGGCTGCTCACCATATGCGGCACTGTCATGTACATAAAGCCCTTCTGCACCACAAAGTTCAGGGCAAACTGTGTCACAGCGTTTTCTAGCAATGCCAGATCGCCCTTCAGGTAATAAAACTTGGCGCCAGCAACTTTGGTGCCGCGCTCAAAATCGAGCCAATCGCGTTCGGTCGCAAAATCCAGATGGTCAACCGCACCGGTCGTTTGTTCGCCTACCTTTTTGATCTCTACGCTGTCTTCCTCGCCGCCAATCGGCACACCGTCTTGAGTGATGTTCGGAATGCCTCGCAGCGCTACGTCGTATTGTTCTTCGACGGTTTTGAGATCAGTCTCGAGCTGAGCGATCTCTTCTTTGAGTTTTTTGCCAGCCACAATTTGCTCATCAGTTGGCCTGCCCCGCTTTAGCTCGGCAGATTGTTCGTTGCGTCGCCTGCGCAATTCTTCCACCTGCGTTAACTGCATGCGGCGCTCGCCATCGAGCGTCAACAGCTGCGAAATATCAACTTTGTAGCCCTTTTGGGCAGACTTGCGAGCAACTAGTTCGGCATTATCTCGAATAAACTGAATATCTAACATAGTGCAAAGTATACCCTATTTGCGTTTGGCTGACTTCTGTTTTATGGCCGCTAATGTTAGCTCGGTGCGCTGGCGGGCGTAGGTACAGAATTCGCACGGGCCGCCCATAATGTGGTCGCCCACCGGTGGCATATCATCACTCTCCATGGCTTGCTTCATCTTTAGTAGCGTCGGCTCGATCCAAGCGTCATTACCGGTATACGGAATCAGCTTGGTCTTAAATTCCAGCTGGTCACCAAAGCCATCCGCGTCCATACGGGCGTTCGTATATACAAAATAGCCGGTGTCGCTCACCACGAAACCATTTTGGCGCAGCAGCCACTGATAGACTTCCAGCTGGCGCTTGTAGCTAATTTGCCAATCACTACTTATACTCACCTCTTTGTTTTTGCTGGTCGCCTTGTAATCCACCACTATCAGCTCACCGTCGTCATTCACCCAGACATCGTCGATCGCTCCAAAGACATGCAGGTTGGTCGGCTGATGTAGCGTCGTTACACCTGTAAAATTATAGCGCCAGGTGTCCAGGTCCTTGTGCTGGTATGGCACCGCCTTGATTTGATTATCAAGCATAATAGGGTGCGGCGTGCCAGCCTTGCGGTGCACATCAAATTCTTTTTTATAGAGCTCATCGATTGTCTTATTAATATTAAACGGCGGCGAGCTGGGCCTCGTAATCTTCAGTCGCACATCCAACCAAAAACAGCGTTGGCACTGCATAAATAGCTCGATTTTTGATCTCGAAACTTTAAATGCCGCCGTCTGCCCCGGTTGGTACGGTACACTCCGCTGTCTCATATATCCACTTGCCATTACTTAGGTAGTATAGCTGAAGCGGCTATGGTTTACGCGTTAATATGGCGAGCGTTTCGATGTGCGGGGTGCGAGGAAAGAAGTTGAAGACTTCGATGGGCGCAATATCGTAGGCTTCCTGCAGTAGTGCCAGGTCGCGCATTTGAGTCGCTGGGTTACAGCTAAGGTAGATGATCTGGGGTGGTTTTACCTCGATCAATCTGTCGCAGATTCTGCGGTGCAGGCCAGCTCGTGGCGGGTCAAAAATCACGGGGCTATCAGCCGTAATATGGTCTAGGGCATTCTCGGTTGAGGCCTCTACTACCTCCGCCTGGAGGCTACTGCGTTCTACATTCTCTCGTGTCATCACGGCCGTTGGACCATGGAGCTCTACGAGCGTAACCTGCTTTTTTGCAGCAGTCAGGCCTATGCTACCCACACCGGCGTACATATCAATTGGGTCAGCCTGGCAGACTTCGCGGATGCGCGACAATACCTGTTCGTATATCGGCACATTTATTTGGAAGAACGAATCAACGTCATATGCAAATTTTTGGCTAAGCAATTCGTCACTCAAATGACAGTCGCCGATTTCATACAATAACTTGGTTGGCACAGACGCTGGGCTTTTTGGATCGGAATAATAGACTCGTAAGCCTTGTAGTCCGGTTGGTAGCTGCAGCTGCTTAAACGCCCTGGGCCGCACAAACAAAGCTGCCACTGCATTACCCGCTTGGTCACATCGAACAACTATTGTCTTCAGGTCGCCGCCCCGGATATTATGTGTGTTAAGCTCATCGCACATTTTGTTTGCAGCAATATCGACAGCAGTCATAGCCAGCTTGCTGCCGAGCACTATATGCTTATTGTGGCTACCCCGCGTATGAAGGGCCAAATGCAGTCCTTCGTCATCTCCCCAAAAGCTATATTCCATCTTGTTTCGATAGTGCCATTGACGCTCATCGTGCACCGTCTGGTCTGCCACGGGTATACCCAAATGGTCTTGCTCAACCAGGTCGCGTACGATGTTATTTTTATAACGATTCTCAGTAGTATATGAAATTATCTGCCACGGACTAGTGGCCAGATAGTTCTCTTCCCGTGGTTCTATGCGTTCCGGGGAAGCTTCAATAACGTCCTCCGCGATGCCTTCTGCATAATTTCGCCTCTGTTTCGTAACACGAACCCGCACAAATTCCCCTGGCAATGCATTCCAAACGAATATTGTCTTCCCACTCGGCAAAATCCCTAAGCCTTGACCACCCGGCACAATCTTATCAATACGAACTTCAGCCAATTCGACAGATATCTTGCTCATGACTGATTGTTATTAATACATCGCCGTAGTTTAGTCGGTTCAAAGACTAGGTTATCCGGCTTGTGTCGTCTGAGAGCTTTGGCGCTATTGTACCCCCATGTCACGGCAATGGAGTGTACCCCTGCCCTGTGGGCAGCCTCGATATCACGGGTCTCGTCGCCAACGTAGATCATGTCAGCTGGTTTACGACCGGTCTGTCTAGCCAATTTTCGTAGTAGTCGAGCCTTACCACGCAGTCGGGCGTCCGCAAATATACTATCGAATACCAACTCAAGTTTATGTTGAGTAATAAATGTATCAATATTATCTCGACTATTTGAGCTGATGATATACAACCCGTAGCCGTCACGTTTGAGAGCCCGCAACACACTCGACATACCATCAATAAGTTTCACATGACTCATTTGCTTAGCCAACATTTTCCGCCCTCGAAATACCAAGTACGGCATTTTCCAATATGGTACTTTGAGTTCTCGTGCCACTTCAATAAGAGCCATGCCACGTAACCGGTTTATCTCACTTTTGCGAAGCAAGACTGAGTGATCTGTTACCCTATAGAAAATATCGAGTGCCAGCAAGAACGTATCGGCAATAGTCCCATCGAAATCAAAAACAACGAGTGGCTTCATCACTTAAGGCTTGAGTACTCCAGCAAAAATCTGCCACACAATGGCCGTCTTAACGATGATACTAAACAGTAAGTAATACCGCTCGATACTAAAATATTTCTTACGAAATGCGGGATAAAAAGATTCTACATACAACAACGCCACGAGTCCACAGCAATACACAAATGCGCTACCGACAAGCCAGTAGACAAACGTCGGTATGTGGCCATTGCCCAGAATATTGGTTGCCGCAAGATATGCAGCAATTGCTAGCCAGCTTGCTCCGCTAACCAGCACAACTAGTCCATAGGAAATCCAGTTCGCAGACCCCTCGCGCCGTTTGGCATATACGGTCTCAACCAACCAGCAACAGCCGTGCAACACTAGTGACAGCACAAACAATAACCCCAAACTGACCACATCATACATACCTGCCAGGATCGCAATCGCCACCAGCATAATCCCCGTAGTGAGTGCGTACTCGACCCACCGCGCACAGTTGACACCCGCCCGCAAGCTCGCCTCGTAACGCTCGCGCCACACCGTAGCCACGGCCGCATGCACCACAGCTGCAATCAGCAACAACGATACTATAAAATAGACCATGTTTATATCAAAAAGATGATGTGTTGCGGGTGCTAACACGATAGTGCCCGTTGATGTACTCTGCAGACTATCAACGTTCAAAAACGACGCATTGACAGGAAAGTGCTTAGCCACCGCAAGCAACAAAATCGCTCCAGCCTGGACCACAAATATTGCCGCCAGCCAGATATTCCATTTTCGCAACGAATCAGTTGTTGGCTCAGCCCTTAGTTTACCCATAAAAGTCATGTAGCTATCATAGCATGCTGCTACACTAGATATATGAAGCAAACAGCGACACTCGGCGGCGGCTGCTACTGGTGCCTAGAGGCGTTTTATCAACGTGTGCACGGCATCGATAACGTGACGTCCGGCTATAGCGGTGGCACGCTCGAACACCCCACGGTCAACGACGTATATGCCGGCGGCACTGGCCATGCTGAAGTTGTCCAATTGCAATTTGACCCAGATACCATCAGTTACCGCGACATCCTGGAGATATTCTTCGTGATGCACGACCCAACCACACTCAATCGCCAAGGCAATGACATCGGCGAAATATATCGCTCGGTAATCTTCTATCACAACGACCCCCAGAAAGCGACTGCCGAGGACATGATCACCCATTTCGCGCCTACACTCTACAAAGACTCTGTCGTGACACAACTAAAACCGCTTGGCACGTTCTGGCCCGCCGACGCATACATGCAAGACTACTATAATCGCAACCCGAGGGCCGGATACTGCACCATGGTTATAGACCCCAAGATCCAAAAACTCCGCCAAAAATTTGCTACCAGGCTAAAAAAGTAAATCCTATTCGGTCACTGTCACATCGCGCCAAAAGGCTACGTAATTGGAAAAGTCTCTTTTGACAATCTCGATAGACGTCGGTTTGGGCTCGGGGTAGCTCCAGGCATTATCCTTACTCCACTGATCGCCTCGACCAACATCAAAATACTGGCACTCGCCCTTCCATGGGCACGTATATGGCGTATCACTTTTGCGCAGTAATTCTTGCTTGATTGAGCTCGGTGGAAAATACCAATTCTGTTCGATATATATCAAATCGTCTTTGTCTGCCTCGGCAATTACCGTATCGTTCCATACTGCTTTCATGATTTTGTCTCCTTCTTTTGCTTTATATTATCGTGCACCACCCGCTGCGGATAAGGCCGTTCGATACCATGCTTGTCAAAAGCCGACTTGATGCGCCGACGAAATTCGCCGGCTACCGCCCACTGGTTAATTGGGACTGTCTTGCCAAGCGCCCGGATGATAACCGATGAACTAGTGAAGCCATCAACTCGGTAGAATTGTACCGGCTCGACAATAAATTCACGCCAGTCCTTGTCTTTCGCAAGCTCGCTGCCCACCTCATTAATGACCTCCTCCACCTTATCGAGGTCCGAGCCCCAGCCAACATGCAGCTCGATATTCGCCCGCGACCACTCCGAAGTCATATTGGTAATAACACCAGCGTCACCATTCCGGACGTAGTGCAGATTGCCGTCTAGGTCACGCAATTTTGTAATACGGATCGTAATATCTTCAACCGTACCAGAGGTCACTCCGGCAAGCATAACGACGTCTCCCACCCGATACTGATTCTCAACGATAATATAGATGCCGGCAATATAATCTCTGAATGCACTCTGAGCAATGATACCAAAAACTAAACCAAGCGCTCCAGCGCCAGTCACTAGTGCCGCCAAATTAACCCCAACGATATTCAGAACGACGATGCTGGCAATACCCCATATCAGCACTCTGCTCAACGGCCGAAAAACATGAAGCAAGGTATCCTCGCGTTTGGCATCTTCAGCTCGATTGACATGATCCTTGCCACGATGCACCGCCCGGCGCACAAGTGTATTGATACTCTCCCGAACCAGCAGCTGCGCAGCCCCGGCCGCAAGAATCACCACCACAATCTTTACGACCACATCCATGTTATGCATACTCTCACCTTAGCGGATACGGCCGCCTACTACAAGAACCATAAGCGTTTAGGCTGACTGTTGGTTACGCCCGGCCTTCAACAATTGCCCAAACCATAGCAACTCGTCGAGAAGCCCACTGGCGCTCCCGTCGTAACGTTCGACATATTCAGGCTTCATCTGGCCCGTCTCATCAAAGATGTCCTGCACATACGGGAAGTATACGTCCCGACTCATGGCTACCAGCTTCATCTTGCGCACAACAGGCACCAGTGATTCAATCGCTCGCACACCACCCCAATTGCCATTACTTACGCCAGCAAAGGCCACTGGTTTGCGATTGTACAGTCGCAATTCGCTGTCCAACATCCGCTTCAAGCTACCCGGAAAACTATGATTATACTCGGGTGTCACTATAAAAAATGCATCGGCCCGCTCAACAATTTGCGTGTAGCGCGAGTCCTTGCCCTCCGGCTCATTGCCATCACCCGAAAACGTAAAATCTTTTGGATCAACAAGAGTCACCTCTAGGCCTTCGTGTCGCTGAGCCAGGCCAGCAATGTAGCGGGCGACCTTAATAGACTCGCGCTGCTCGCGAGTCGTTCCTGCTAAAACTGCCAAGTGCATAGTGTCGGACACCTTCCTACTGTAGCACGGGTCAGGTCGTCTTCTTTAATACTTCCTCGAGGCCAGTTGTAATCCGTGCCAAATCGATCAAGTCGCCGTCGTAGGCTATAAAATTAGGTTGCCACGCCGGGTCAAATTTATTTTTGAATTGCTCCAGGCCAAATGAAGAGAACCGGCCAGCAGCCAGGCGTCGCGCGATAGTAATCAGGCCCGACCCAACACCGGCCAGCGGTACAAAGCCAAGATCAAACGTTTGGCATTTCCCTTCTTCATGGAGCTGCCCAATAAGTTGCATCAACAAGAACGGCATCGTACCGTTCTCGCCAGGCTTATACCGAATAAGGTCAACGGTGCGTCGGCCGAGGTCACGATACACTGGCAGCTCGTTTGCAAATGCTACCACGGCGCCGCTGGCATCCCGGACCACATGTAACCGGCACGAGCGCAGGTACGTGTCATCGAAATATCCAAGTGCAAACCCTCGCTCTACATGGTGGCCACTAGCAAGCCACGTGTCAGACACCTGGCGTAATGCAATCATCAGGCCTGCGGAGTGCGGTGGAGCCAACAATTCATAACTCAAGCCAACCTTACGAGCACGATTACGCTGCCAACGCCACCATTTATCATTGCTCGTTTTATCTACAAAACCTGCAATATCAATGAGTGCACTGGAGCCAATTTTGATAATCTTTAGATCATCTGCGTAGAGCGCTCGAGAGCGTTCTTGTACCAGCAAGAAGCATACCGCCCAGCCGCGCGAACGACACATCGCCACAAAATTCTTGAGAAGCGCAGGTTGAGCAGCCGCTGATGCAACGGGGTCAGCGAGCGCAAACGCGACTGCGCCGACGACATGATACGCTACAAGGCCATCACCGTTAGCCGAAAAATAATAGCTCTTGTCGAGTGGCCAAATTTTAAAATGATCCTCGGTACTCGTGCTGTAACGCCCCAAGAGTTTCTCGGCCCTATAACGATCATCGTCACGACGCACCGGCCGAAATTGCGCTGGCCGAAACAGACTCCAAGCCATCGCCGCCAGTGTAGCCGCAGCAAGTGTCTCAATGACGGCCTGCAAGCGCTCACTGTCTCGTGCCTCGAGCCTGTCCTCGTCACGACGTGCCACATACTCCGGCCGCTGATACGTCGCACGAAGGTCGTGGCGCACGACTTGCTGCCAACCGAACAGTGACGACAGCAACATGCTTAGTACAACCGCGGCCAAGACACCACCTACCACAACCGCCGTGTCCTTGATGCGGTGCTCAAATGATAGCGGCAAGACATTGCGGTCAAATGCTCCGCGTCCATACAGCAAAAGTACAAAAAACAGCAGATTGAATATCAACAGAACCGGCGATGGCGTGATGAGGCTGTACTTAATAACTTGCGATCCGAACAACATCAACAAGATGATAGCTGCCCGGCGCTGGCCCAAATTGATGTGCCGCGCCAAATATAACATAAACACTCCCGCAATAACTGCATGTTGACCGACGAGCGCCGAAACATGGAGTGGGCTGACCGCAAACAAGGACCGAAGTACACCATGGTGCGTCAGCGCTACCGCGATAGCTAGTGCACCATTCACGAGAGCCACTACGGCAAAGACCCGTCGCAATGACCGTTGTTGCGTGGGCTTCTTGAGCGATGGCGCATAACCACTGACCAGCCACGCCAGCCAACTCATAATCAGCACTTCATAGGTGTACTGCATGACTACAATCGCCTGCGCATCCAACGCACCGCTGACCGCTAACAACGCAAATATTCCCTGCACCGCCAAAAATCCCCAGCTCAGCGCGTGCCGATAACGCACGGCGTGGTACAGCACGAGCCCGACGATTACCATCGCCACCATAACCGACTCAATATCATGCACATACGTACTCGCTAGATCCAGACCATGACACGCAGCCAGCTGTACATTGCACCTGTCTGCACAGATTGCATCAACAGCAAACAGTAGCCCGACGAATAATAACTGCCAGCTTATTATCCGGTCGCGCTGCCACAGCCCAAACAACCACAACGCGCTCACTAACAAACCAGCCGCCGCAACATCTGCCACCAGAAATACCCAGCTATGCGGCAACGCTCCAGCCTCATAACTACTAATGAGCTTCAACGTGCCGTAATGCGCGTGGTAATACGCTGGCGCGAATAACCAACTAACACTCGCTAGCAGAAACAGCGGCAACCAAAGCCGACGTATCAGTCGTATAGATCGATTCATTATTACCCAGTATATCGGGTGATCTACTCTAATGCATGAATTTGTTCATGATCTAGCCCAAAATAGTGCGCCAGCTCGTGCCACATGGTGTGCCGGATCTGTTCCTTGAGACTCTTCACATCTGTTGCGAAAGCGCAGAGGGGCAACTTAAAGAGTGTAATTTTGTCGGGCAGCGTGGTGTCCCGGCCCTGTCGTTGCGGCAACGGTATGCCCTCGTATAGGCCAAGCAGGGTTTGGTCATTCCGTAGCATCAGTTTCTGGCGCTGCTCGGGAGTAGGTACATCGGCAAACAAAAACGCAACGTTACTGATGTGCGACAGCCGCTCCTCGGGCATCGAGGCCAGCGCTTCGTTGATGAGCTCCTGGAATTCTTGATCAGAGATTTGAACCATACATGTATAATACTATACTTTTTATAGTAACGGGCTAATCTAGTGTAATATCCGAATAGATTGCCTTAGTTGTCTCGTCGATTTCGCGCCGGAGTTGTGGGAATGGTACACCTTCTCGGGCCGTGACGCCCTCTAGTGACCAAAAAATACGCTCCGAGAAGCCCAAACCACAAGCCGGCGGCATGGCATACTCCAGCGCCTCAACATAGTCTATATCCATCATCTGCGCCTCGTCATCGCCGGCATCGCGCAGCGCCTGCTGATCCTTAAAGCGACGCAGTTGATCGATTGGATCATTGAGTTCAGAAAAGGCTTTGCACATCTCACTGCCACCAAAGACAAGGTTGAATTGTTCAGTGAGCTCCGGATTGCCAGGCTGCGTCTTAGCTAGTGGCTGCATGAACGTTGGCATATCGACCAAGAACACTGGTCCAGCAATAGTTTTGCGATATCTCTTCCAGAGCTTGTCGAGCGAACGCTGACGATTGTCCTGCTTTTCGACTTCCAATTTGTGTTCTTTGAGTTTGGCGGCAATGTCCTCCATGCTCGAGTTGAACACATCAATATCATATTGCTGCTGTAACACCTCAACGAAACTGATACGCGGGAAATGCTCGCCGTCGGCCCCAAAGTCCACTTGCTGGCCATCTCCCAAGGTAAACTGACGCGTACCCCAAGTTTTGTCGACGATAGCGCGAATCATGCGCTCAGTCAGCTCCATACCTCGTTCCCAGTCAGCATAGGCCCAGTACCACTCCATGGCGATGTGTTCCGGCAAATGCTCCTCACTGTAGTTTTCGTTGCGGAAGCGTGCCCCAATATCGAACACTTTTTCAAAGCCGCCCACCAGCAGTCGTTTCAACGGCAATTCGTGACTGATACGCAAGTAAAAATCCTGATCGAGGGCATCCATATGCGTGACAAACGGATTGGCATCCGCGCCGCCAGCAGTCGTTTCGAGCACTGGTATATTGACCTCTATAAAGCCCTCATTCAGCAGAAAATCGCGTGTCGCCTGCCAAAATTTGCTGCGACGCACAAACCGTTGGCGAACGTCATCGTTTACGTTCATATCCACATACCGGCGACGCATGCGCTCTTCTTTGTTTGTAAAGCCCTCTTGCTTGGTTGGCATAGGCCGGAGCGACTTAGTCAGTATACGCAGCTTTTGTACGTCAACCGAGATCTCGCCGGTTTGCGTCTTGATGACGGTGCCGCTCGCCTCGACAAAATCACCCGAGTCCAGCAGTGGCAGCTGTGCAAAGCCAAGCTGGCCAGCTGCCGCATCAAGTTCCGCAACGTTGGCACCTAAAAATAGCTGCAGAATCCCTGTTTGGTCTCTGATAACCACGAAAGCAATCTTGCCAAACTTACGGATATTCTGGATTCGCCCCACCACCGTGACCGACTGACCCTCGAGGTCCGTAAAATGTTGTGAAACGTTGCCCAGGTCGTGCGTACGGTGAGTCTGTGCCGGGTATGGATTGACGCTAAGTGCCTTCAGCTCCTCTAGTTTGCGTAGCCGCTCATCGCGGAGTTCTTTGAGTGTTGCCATATATGCCCCAGTATATCTACAAAAAACCCCTGATACAAATCAGGGGTTTTCAGAGCCTCACCAAAAGACTCAGCCAATATCGATAACTTTGTACGTCACGGTTTCGGCGGGAGTCACAATCTCCACCTCATCGCCAACTTTCCTGCCAATGACAGCCTTACCGAGTGGTGATTCGTCAGAGATCTTGCCCTCAAGCGGATCAGCCTCAACAGTGCCAACCACCTGAAACTCTTTTTTCTTACCGTCGGCCGACTGCAGAGAGACTTTTGAGCCCAACTGCACATGATTGTCGCCACGAGGAGTCTTGATAAGCTCCACATTATGCAATATATGTTCAATCTCAGAAATACGGGCCTCGGCCTTCTCCTGTTCCTGGCGAGCCGACTGGTATTCAGAATTCTCTGTAAGATCACCGAATTCACGTGCAGTCTTGATACGGTCAGCGACGATGCTACGTTCGGCAATAAGAGTCTCGAGCTCAACTTGGAGCTCATCCACACCATCTTTGGTCATTCGAAATTGTTTGTTCATCGGGTCCCTGCCTTTCTTGAAGCCTGGGCTCTCTCTAGAGCCCGGTTCGTTTCGTGGGTTGTATCTGGTATTATAGCGAACTGTTTGTGTTTATGCAGTAAATCGTTTGATAATTTCTGCCGAGCTCAGAAGCTCCATCTGGTCGCTGGTACGAGGCTTGAGTTCGTGTGTGCCTCGCTCGACAGTTTTAGCACTGACGACAACTCTGTACGGTATGCCGTAGAGGTCAGCGTCAGCAAATTTACCCCCGGGACGTCCGTCGCGGTCATCATATAGTACCGCAACCCCTCCACGAGTCAAGTCGTTATATAACACATCGGCTGCTGTGACCACTTCGTCATCGTTACCCAGGCGAGCCAGGTACACTTTAGCTGGTGCGATTGCCTCTGGCCAGACCAGTCCCTGGTCATCCGCTAGTAGCTCGGTAATTGCGCCAACTAAGCGTGACGGGCCAATGCCATAGCATCCCATCAGTACGTGCTGTTCTTTGCCTGCTTCATCAGTAAATGTCAGGCCAAGCGGCTTAGAAAATTTGTCTTTCAAAGTAAAGATATTACCGACCTCAACCGCTGATACTTCCTCAAGATTGTCGCACCGGAGGCCTAACTCGGCAAGCACCTCGTCGTTGTAAACTTCTTCGTTAATCGCAATTTTTTTCTCTCGGTCAAGATATATAGTATCTTCACCCTCGGGCGTTATCATCTGGAATTCATGACTGTACTGGCTAAACATACCGCCGCTCGCAAAAGTGACAAATGTCTGTTCACCTATACCCAGGCGCTCAAAAACTTTGAGATAGGCTTGTTTGATCTGTTCGTAAAGCTCTTCGTGCTCTTTCTGTGTCCGCGCAAAACTGTACATATCCTTCATTAGGAATTCGCGGCCACGCATCACCCCACTCTTAGCCCGGGTCTCGTTACGAAACTTAGTCTGAATTTGATAGGCCAAAAACGGCAAGTCCTTATACGATTTTACGAATGGCTGCACTGCTCGCACCAGCGGCTCCTCGTGGGTGGCCCCTAGGCCAAGTTCTGTTTGGTTTTTGAGCTTTGTCTTAAACCATATATCTACCACATCATCGTCCCACCGCCCGGTAGCCTTCCAAATCTCAGCGTCTTGCAGCGTCGTCAGCTTGAGCTCTTGTCCACCGACAGCGTCCATTTCCTCTCGAATAATCGTACAAATATTGTCGAGGACTTTTAGCCCCAATGGCAAAAAAGTATAAACCCCGGCCATTTCTTTGTGCACAAATCCAGCACGAATAAGTAGCTGCGCATTTTTGCTTACTTCGTCAGCCGGTACAGTTTTACTAGTCTTCGTGAACAGTTCGGTGAGTCTCATTGGTATTTCCTCTTACGGTTGAAAAATGTCAGGTATAAAGAATAATCGACCGGCGGACCGGGAGATGTAGCGTGTCGTGTAACACCTGTGACATAGCGCTATTGTACTATGAGCCGAGTGAAATGCATGCATGAGGCATGCATTTCCGAGCGAAGACGTACATCAGTAACCCCTGTTACTATTGTACCTTAATGATGAACAGCAACACAAAAGCAAAGCCATTTTTGAGCATATGCAGCGTAATGCCGGCCCACAGGCTGCCAGTTTTCTCGCGCAAATAGCACAGCACCAGTGACAACGTAAATGTATCGATGGCACCGATCCACAGTGGTCCCGCGCTGCCGCCTTCGGCCAAGTGTGCCGAACCAAACACAATACTCACGAGCAGCCCAGCCCAGATCTTGGGCAGCCAGGTCTTGAGGCCCGAGTACAAAAACCCACGCATCGTTATTTCTTCGACAAGTGGCGGTATGATGACCAAGCTCAAGAATGTCAGGAGTAGCGCACCGCCACCAGCCACATGGCTAAAGCCAATCTGCTGCTTTTGATTGACATCGAATGAGGGTACGAAATAGCTTACTGCCGCCACAATAATGAGATAGATAATATAGTACGGTACGACGGCCACCAGACCGACGATCACATTGGCCACCCGCGGCCGCACTAAGCCAATCATAACCCTGCTCCAGCGCAAAAAACGCATCATGGCGTACACACCGGACAAAACCAGCGACTCGCTTATAACAAGAAACGCAAACTGTGCTACAACCGAATTATTGAGCCAATCAGTGATACGACCCGCTGACCAGCCCTGGAGTGCACCATATTTGTACAATACAACAGCACCGATGATTTGTGCCGCAAAAAACACGAATACTACCCCAACGAGCGAGAACGGCGCCACTCGAGCACTTATACGCGGAGACAATGTCGTATCAAAAGAAGCGTTTGACATCGACAACGGTGATTAAGATGATAAGCCCCATCACTAACATGAAACCTGCAGTATTGACTAGTTCTTCGGTTCGCTGAGTCAGCGGCCGCTTGAGAGCCCGCATCAGTAGCGTTAGCCACAGCCGACCACCATCGAGTGCCGGAATTGGCAAAATGTTCATAATAGCCAACGTCAGCGACACGATGCCGATGATAAGCAGTACATACTGATACCCCAGCAGACTGCCGTCCTTCAAAACAAAGAATATTGCGACTGGCCCACCGACCTGACTCGAAGCCTCCGTCTGAGCATTCTGGCGTGCCGGTGTATTGTGACTAACAGCACCGGCAACAATACCGCCAAGTCCGGCCAACGCGTGCCCGAGCCCCTGGAATGTTAGCCCCGTAAACTGCACCATCAATCCACCAGCAACAATCGGTGCCGACCACGTGGATCGCTGCATGAGATACGTCGACGGAACAATACCTAAGTAACCTTTGGTCTTGTTTGTTTTGAGGCTCGCCGCGACGACTTCGGCGGTCCGCAGTTGAGCGGTCGTCGCGTGTCGCTCACCAGCACGAATATACGCAACACGGACTGTCTGGCCCGCAAACTGTTTCGTCAGATCCGGCAAATCGGTCTCGGCATCAATATTGACTACCTTGTGCGAAGTGCTCAGGCTCAATATTCTATCGTCCGTCCGCAAACCGGCCCTGTGTGCCGGTGAATGTGGCTCAATATACGAAATAAACAATTGGCTATCGACGGTCTTGGTATCACTCTTGACCGTGAACTGATGGTTGACCAGTTTGGGCATGCCGGCCACCGCTATAAACATCAGTACCACAAACGCAACGAGCAGATTCATAACCACACCAGCGGCCATAATTTTCGACTTG
This sequence comes from uncultured Candidatus Saccharibacteria bacterium, assembly GCA_964426605.1. GTDB lineage: Bacteria > Patescibacteriota > Saccharimonadia > Saccharimonadales > UBA4665 > JAGQNT01. Next base: position 605,048 of record CAYRQK010000001.1, read on the forward strand.
GACCACGTGCTAGCTGCGCCAAACGTACCCTGTTCGGTGTCGCTATCGTGCTCACCTTTCAGTCGAACAAACCCACCAAACGGCAGCAGATTAATTGTGAAATCGAAGTCACCACGCTTACTCTTGATGCGCTTTTTGAAAAGTCGCGGCGGGAAGCCAATACCAAATTCCTCAGCCTCAACACCGTTGCGACGCGCCACAATAAAATGCCCAAGCTCGTGAATAACCACGAGCCCGACAAACAATATAATCCCTACAATCAAAAGCACGATCGCCATTAGCTACCATAGTACCAGTTCACGCTATTTGGAGCTACTACTTGGGCGTCAATCCGAGAGACTAAACCGTCATGATTTCGGCTTCGCGGGTCTTGGCGGCACTGTCGGCGCTAGCACGGACACTATTCATGGCGTCATCGACTTGCCTTTCGAGGCGCTTGGCTTCATCCTCACCAATCGATTTATCCTTTTTGGCCCTGTCGACAACATCAAGCGCATCGTGCCGGATATTCCGCAAGCTAATCATGCAGTCCTCTTGCTTCTGACCAACTTGCTTCACGATATCGCGGCGACGCTCCTCAGTCAGTGGCGGCACCGGTACCCGGACCACCCGGCCATCGTCAGACGGGTTCATACCCAACGCCTGATCATTACGGATGGCTGCGCTGATGGCTGGAATATTACCTGGGTCAAAGGGCGAAATTTGCAGCAGCTGCGGCTCCGGAGCGCTAACCGACGCTACTTGGTTGAGCGGCATCTGCACACCATACGCGTCAACCATAATACTGTCGAGCATGGCAGCACTGGCTCGACCAGTCCGCAGCTTCTTTAATTCGTCCTGAAAATGCTCCACGGCTTGCGTGAATTTGGCCTGTGCGTCTTTGACTGCCTGATTTGGATCCATGTCGCCTATCCTCTCGCCTCAACGTAAAGGCCAAAGGGCAAGGAGCCTTCCGGCACAAGACCTAGCTCGCCCTCCTTATCGCTCAATATCAGCCCGGGCTTGGGACCAAACTCCGAGCCTTCACCGCTAATGTACAAACCTTCTAAGTTGGCAACGTAATGTTCGTCATCTCGGCCGGGAGAAGTGGGAGAAGTAATTAATATCCCATATTTTTTATCACCTTCAGCCACAATCTCATTGAGCTCTCCGATTTGTCCTGCAAAGTCTGCATCACGATGAGACATGATTTGCTCGTGCAAACCCTCTGCCGCTAGCCGTAGATCGGGTAGGTGATAGAGCAACTTTGCAATGTGATCTGCGTTTTTCAGTGACATGTCGTAGCCAGGAGCACGTTCAAAACCTCCACTAATAAGCCCTATCGCTGCTGCGAGTCGTCGCTTGTCGTTGTTCCAGCCTGGATAGTAACGATCGAGCTTGACCATATCCGGTCGGTCTGTAACCGCTATGAAGCCGAACGATTGGTATCTCGCGGTTTTCCAGAGCCTACGACGATCCAGCGGCGTCAATGGCTCTTTCGTTACTTCTGGTGATGTAGTTAGTGGCATTTAAGCTCCTCCTCTGCTCTTGAAGTGAGTATACACCGAGAAATCTTTGCTTACTACGCGACTTCGCCGAGGGCGATGCGGCTAAAGCGGCGCACCACGATATTTTCGCCTAGTCGGGCGTTGTGCTCTTTCACAAATTCGCCAACAGTTTGGTCGGGATTTTTGATGAATGGCTGATCCAACAAGCAGCGCTCCGCGAAGTACTTACTCAGCTGGCCTTCCACGATTTTGTCGGCCATTTCAGCTGGCTTACCCTTGAGGGCATCGCCTGCGAGCAGCTCTTGCTTCTTGGCTTCGCGAGCTTCGGCCGAGATATCATTGCTGCTGACGTACTGCGGTGCACTGGCGGCAACATGCATCGCTATATCTTTGACTAAGTCGGTAAAGATTTCGTTGCGGGCCACGAAGTCGGTTTCGCAGTTCACTTCCACAATCACCCCGATACGGCCATCGTGGTTATACGTACCGACAATACCCTGACGAGCCTCGCGCTCACCACGCTTTTCGGCCTTGGTCATGCCCTTTTTGCGCATAGCCTCGAGCGCTTTATCAAAATCGCCACCGGCTTCGTCAAGTGCGCCTTTGGCGTCGGTCAGGCCCACGCCAGTCAAATCTTTTAGTCGTTTGATTTCTGCGATATCTACTGCCATTATTTTGCCTCCGCTTTGTCTTCGGTCTTATCTTCGACCTTTTTAGCTTTTGCCCTGCCTAGTTCAATCGCTTGTTTTACGTAGTCAGCCATCAGTTGGATGGTTTTCATGGCGTCGTCATTGGCAGGAATCGGGTATCGGACAGAGCTCGGGTCAGCATTGGTGTCGACGATAGCCACGACGGGCACGTGGATACGGTCGGCTTCGCGAACCGCATTTGCCTCATTAACGATGTCAACTATAAACACCGCACCCGGGCGACTCGCCATATCCTTGATACCACCATACAGGACGTTCATCTGATCAATTTCTTCCTGGAAGCGTTGGACTTCAAGCTTGTTATACTTGTTGGCCAGCTCGCCGTTTGCCATGCGCTCCTCAAGATCCTTGAGGTGTTTTACGCGGCCACCAATTGTGTTCCAGTTTGTCAGCATACCACCGAGCCAACGCTCGCTGACGTATGGCATATTCGTGTCTTCAGCCAGTTTTTTGACGATGTCTTGCGCTTGGCGCTTGGTGCCAACCAGCAAAATCTGCTTGCCAGCAGCGGCAGTGTCAGTCAAAAACTGCAGTGCGTCATCCAGGCTCGCCACAGTTTTGGTCAGATCGATAATGTGCGTACCGTCGCGCTTGCTGTGAATGTACGGCGCCATCTTGGGGTGCCAGCGGCTGGTTTTGTGGCCAAAATGCGCTCCGGCCTCCAGTAATTTTTTAATATCTACGTCAACTGTAGCCATAGGTTTGTATCCTTCCTCGAATTCTTGTTCTTCGGTTGCGGACCGCCGGCTGCTCAAGATGAACCTGCCATTGGAGAACTCTCCCGCACCTGCTTGATTTAATAATGTCTCAATCATAACAGAGGTAGCACTTTTTGACAAGTCCTCCATGAGCCTGTTGACCAAACACCCATCGGTATGTATAATACTGACCTGACTATGAAGAAAGACTTACACCCCGCCAATTATCGCCCTGTCGTGTTCCAGGACCTCAACGACAATACTACATACCTGACACGTTCAACGGCTACAACCAACGAGACTATCACGCTCGACGGCGTTGAGTATCCGCTCGTCAAGGTACACATCTCTGGCAGCTCACACCCCTTCTACACCGGCGAAGAACGCATCCTGGATATCGAAGGTCGCGTCGATAAATTCAAAGCACGGGCTGCTGCTGGCGCCGCTTCCCAAGAAAAGCGCGCTGCTGCTGCCAAGAAGCAAGCCGCTCGCAAATCAGCCAAAGCCCAAAAGGCCGAAGCCAAAAACACCGACAAATAGCTACGCCTTCTACGAACCGCCCACGATATCATTTCTGGGCGGTTTTTGTAATATACTGAATAGTTAGGTAACCCTATGGACGAAAAAGCATCAAAATTACGCGCTGAGCTGGCCACGTTGGATCAACAGCTCCAAGATCCGACTATTTTTAGTAACAAAAATTATCCAAAGCTCGCCAAGCGTAAAAGCGAGCTCGACCGAATACTTACTTTATTTGATCAACGCACACGTTTGGCGGCGGCTAAGGTGCAAGCCGAAGACATGATGCGTTCAAGTGACAATGAACTGGCCGAACTCGCTCGGGCAGAGTTGTCCGACCTGCAGCCTCTCATCACCGCAAATGATGCCGCACTAACGGACGCCTTGACGCCTCAAGATCCCAATAACGACCGCGATGTCATCATTGAAATTCGGGCCGCCGCTGGCGGTGATGAATCCGCCCTGTTTGCGGGCGAGCTGTACCGCATGTACATCCGCTGGTGTGAAACACACGGCTACAAAACCGAGCTCATGAGTGAAAGTCCCTCCGAATCCGGCGGCTTCAAGGAGATCATTTTTACAGTCCGCGGCGATGAGGCATACAAAAACCTCAAATTCGAAGCCGGCGTACACCGCGTGCAACGAGTGCCCGTCACCGAAAGTCAGGGCCGTATCCACACCTCCACCGTTACGGTTGCCGTATTACCCGAGGCCGAAGAAACGGATATCGAGATTAACCCCAACGATCTGCGCATCGATGTCTACCGCAGTGGTGGTCACGGCGGCCAATCAGTTAATACAACCGACTCAGCTGTTCGTATTACTCACCTACCTTCAGGTCTCGTTGTATCCAACCAAGACGAGAAATCCCAGATCAAAAACAAAGCCAAAGCCATGAGTGTCTTGCGCTCACGATTGCTACAATTCAAGATCGACGAGGAGCAAAAAGAACTCAGTGATTCCCGCAAAAAACTCATCGGCAGCGGCGACCGCAGCGAGAAAATCAGAACCTACAACTTCCCGCAAGACCGGATCACCGATCACCGCATTGGCTATTCTCGCTCCAACATCCCAGCCGCTCTCGCTGGCGACATCAGTGACCTTATCGAGAATCTCCAGAAGGCAGAATACGAGCTCCTCGCCAATGAAGACTAGTGGCTGGATCAAGCACGCTACCTCAGTCTTGGTAAACGCCGGGGTCACTACCGCGCGACTTGACTGCTTAGTACTACTGGAAGACGTATTGAACACAAATCGTACTCACATTTTGGCTCATCCAGAATACCCATTAACAGATGAGAACATTGCTATACTAAATATAGCGATGGAAAAACGTGCTCAACACATACCACTGGCATACATCCGAGGAAAGACCGAGTTCTACGGCCGAGAGTTCGCCATCAACGAACGTGTACTAGAACCCCGCCCGGAATCGGAAACAATCATCGATTTACTAAAAAACATTACTCCTCAACCCCAGACAATTATAGACATCGGTACCGGCAGTGGAGCACTCGCCATCACCGCTAAACTAGAACTGCCCGACGCCACCGTCTATGCTGCAGATATCGACGCTGCATGTCTTATGGTAGCCAAGCTAAACACGCGACGTCTACACGCAAATGTTACGTTCCTACGCACCAACCTGCTCGACAACCTGCCTCAGGATACTCTCGATGCACGAACCATCCTGCTCTGTAACCTCCCCTACGTACCGGATGGCTTCCATATCAATACCGCCGCATTACACGAACCAAAGCAAGCGATCTTTGGTGGACCAGACGGACTGGGTCTTTATCGAGCGCTGTTTGCACAACTATCCAACCTCACGACCATGCCTCGCTTTATTCTCGCTGAGTCCATGCCGCCGCAGCATCAAGAACTGAGCACCATAGCTATGAATGCTGGCTACCAACAAGTTAAGATCGACGACTTTATCCAGCTATTCGAATCTAAGAGCTCGTCGAGCTACCAAGCGTCACGCTAATCGTGATAGTCTTGCCGCCACGCTCTACTGTTATCTTTACTGAGTCACCCGGCTGATAGCGGTTAAGGAGCGTCGTCAGACCCTGCGCCTGCGTAACATTGTCGCTATTCACCTTCGTAATGATATCGCCAGCCTGCAGCCCCGCCTTATCAGCTGGACTACCTGGTGCGACTGGATCCTGACCACTGATAGCCTGGGGTACAACGTACGCCCCACTGGTGCTGCTTAGCCCATACTGCTTGGCAATGTCACCCGTCACTTGCACAAATCGCACGCCAAGATATGGGCGCTTGAATGTACCAGTCTTGAGTACCTGCAGTATCAAACCCTTCACATCGTTAATCGGTATAGCAAAACCGATATTCTCGGCATTCGACGCAATCGCAGTGTTAATGCCAATCACCTGTCCATTCATGTTAACAAGCGGACCGCCAGAATTACCTTCGTTGATAGCGGCATCAGTCTGAATAAGATTATCAAGATCTTCACTGGTACTGGCCGAAGCCATCGCACCACCGCCACCATCACTCGCCTCGACACTACGTCCAAAACCCGACACAATACCCGAGGTGACCGTATTCTGAAATTGACCCAGCGCGTTACCGATAGCCACCACCGAATCACCAACTGATGCTTGACTTGAATTGCCAATCGTTGCCGATACCAATTTCTTCCCCTTGAGATCGCTGATCTTCAGGAACGCGACATCAAGGCTGTCACTCGCGCTGGTGCGGCCCAGTACTTTGACATCATCAAACGTTGTACCGTCAGACAATGTCACACTTACACTCGTGATCCCTGCCGGGACAACATGACGGTTGGTCATGATAACACCATCTTTTGAAATAATGATGCCTGTCCCTGCCGCTTCCTCAGTCTGCGGCTGACTATAGCCAAAGAAATTACTCGATTCAGCCGTGGTCTGCACATTCACCGATACCACACTTGGTCCAACCGATGAAGCAATCGCACGGATCAACTGGCTCTGACTGGTCACAACCTGCTTTTGTGTTGACAGACTGCCACTATCAAAAACTGTATCGTTCTTACTCCCAAGCTGGCCACCACCGTACCCGGCAAGCCCAGCGACCAGCACAATCGCCACAACAGCCGCAACCCTTTTATTCATATATGTTGGACGACGTGCATACAGACTCTTGCCGGTACGCACCGCTGCCGTGCCGACCTTCAAAGGCGCGGGATCAGAGGGTGTCGCAGAGTTTACGGTTGGGAGTTCGGGCTTTGGGCTTCGGTCATCCATATCTTAAACAACCTTATCGCCCCAATCTGAGAATGCAATGATAATTACCACGATCGCTAGCATAATAAACACGAATTGCCGCCGCACAACAGGACTCAGTTTCTCTGTGTGATCAAAGTAGTATAACGCCGCCAAACCATAGCCCGCGGTCGTAAGTAACAGCGTAGGCTGTGCAACCACACCATAGAACAACAGCCAGTGGCTCAGAACCCATACGAGCGCACCACCAAAATATGCCCACAAATACGCCAGCATTTTGGAATACGGCTCATCAAAACCATCAAAGAAGTGTCGCGCCGAAAGAGCGCATATCATGCCTGTTACAAGCACCAGTACAAAGGTCGAGCCATTGGGCCACGCCACGAACAATGCCATTAGGCCCGCCAACTGTCCGATAAATGCTTGGGCTGATACCAGCAGCGTACTCGATCCAGGTTTCAAGAATATGAGCCACGACGCATACAGTATGCCCCAGAAAAGTTGCAGCCAAGCGCTATTACTATGTTGCATGAACACAACCGTCGCAATTCCTACTGTGATATCAACCGCATTAGCCCGAATAATAGCCGGCCAGAACCGGGCACGTACCGCAAACATGCGCCACTTGCTAAGGACAATTAAGCCAAACGAAATGGCGACAAATTGTGGGCCGAGCCGAGCCAACACAAACAGCAATACCGGCAAGAGTACCAGTAGACTCGCGTGGAACGCTCCCGAAAACCCACGCGTTGGCTTGATTCTATCAACTAGAGGTTTCATTGCTACCGAGTATCAGTATAAAGTCTGCATGGCCCTTCTGTATAGGGCTATTTGCTGGCAACCGATTTACGGCCTTCATATTAAAGCGTCGCTCGAGGTAGTGGCGAGTGTACGGATCCTTGCCACCCGACAAGTCAACCAACACGCTTTTCGCATAATCTTTGGTTGGTGCGTCACCGACCGTACCAATTGTGTATCCGTAACCCTCAAGATTTGCGGCCGTATCCTCGGCAAAACCCCCTACGGCCGTACCATTAAGTACCTGCACCGTGGCATGCTCTTTGGCCAAATAGCCGTCTGGTAACGCCGACCTCACAAAAGTCTGCATAGCCCCATAGTCGTACATACCGGCGAGCGGCAGGTCCACCGACTGATTACCAACCCGACCCGTCGTAACATACTTGTTTGCACCACTTACAAAGTCGAGGGATGTTATGTGAGCAGCTCCAATGTGCTTATTGATTGTGTACATCCGCATCGCATCACTGACACTCATATCCGTGACTGCATTGTTACCAAACGCGTTCATCAGCTGCGCTAATTTTACGGGATTGCTAATAGTACCAAGACTCACTACCTTTTGCTTGAGCGCCAAGATGAGCGCCCGTTGCCGTTCACTACGCGCAAAGTCCGAGCTCGTATGTCGCGAGCGTACGTACAACAGCGCCTGCTTGCCATCAAATAGGTCCAGGCCAGATTTAGCCAGCAGCGAACTACCATTGTTTTCCCAGGCCATCGTCGGATCAACAAGGTCTGTCGGCACATTCACTGTCACGCCGCCCACTGTGTCCACGGCCTGCTTGAACGCCTGGAAATTCACCAGTGCATTGTAGTGAATATCGATACCTAGCACCGACTCCACCGTCTGGTCTACTACCGCAAACCCGTTACGCACGGCTGCCGTATTATCATTGCTGCTGCTCGTTGAGCGCAGCACATCGTACTTACCCATGGCGTATGCCGCATTGATCTTCATGCTGCCGTGCTTCGGTACTTGCACCCAAAGGTCGCGCGGCACGCTCAGTAGCACTGCTTTATTATTAACGGGGTCAATGCTAGCGACAATCATCGTATCGGTCAGGTCTGAGCCGTCGTGCCCTGGCCCGCCGATGCCCAGCAGCAACACATTGATACGACCCTCACCCTCGCCCTTCAGTAAGTTGGGATTCACATCCTTCTGCAATGCCGCCGCTGTTGCCCCACCCTTGAAGACCTTTTGGGAATTGAAAACACCCTCCGCGAATAGCAGCGCACCCGCACCCACCAGCAGCACCAGTACAACAAGTGTCGTCTTGAACGCCCAATGGCGGAGTACTCCGACCCGGCGGCGCACCTCCGGGTAACGCAGCGCGGCCGACTCCCCGCCAGGCAAACTCATATCGAAGGCTGGTATCACTACCGGGCGGCGGGATTTCTGCATCGGTATAGTTTGTGTGGGTCCATCTGTACTCCGGACAGTCGGCGCCGACACCACAGTCGGTGCCGATTCGATCGACCCCCGATACGAAACCACATGAAGCCCCTGCGCCGTATCGAGCCGCAATCTAGGTCGTTGAGGCTTCGCAAACGTCGGCAACGCAGCAAAACCATCAACGCTCACGCGCCGGCTCGCTCGGTCTGGTGTTTGCCTAAAATTTTCCATCTTTCTTATGCAAGTTATCTCTATAAGTATAACCGCTTCTAGGCCAAATCGTAAACAAAATTTCGTGCAAATCTTACAAGAGTAGGATATAGTTGAGTCTCGAATGGACCCACACAAAAATACACCCAATCCTCCTCAAAATATTGAGCCGAAACCTGCACCGGCCATCGACGATATCATCATCGCCAGCCCCACGACACCGGTCGTACAGTCGTCGCCTGACCCCAAGGGGCCACAGGTCTCGCACGAGCGCACGGCCCTCGGTGAAATACTCTCGACGCTCGGTGTCATCGTTGCAGCCCTCGTCATTGCCGTAGGGCTTATCGCCTTTGTCTTTCAGTCCTACCAAGTAGATGGCCAGAGCATGTCCGTTACACTACACAACGATGACCGCCTCATCGTCTGGAAAGTACCCCGCACCTGGGCGCGCATCACACACCATCAATACATTCCCAACCGGGGTGATATCATGATTTTCAATGAAACGGGCCTCTCGGCCTACGGCCAAGAGGACTCACGCCAGCTCATCAAGCGCGTCGTCGGATTGCCCGGTGATCGAGTCGTGGTGCACGGAGGCGTCATTACCATCTATAACCACGATCATCCGTCGGGTTTCCAACCGGACAAGACACTACCGTACAGCCACGAGACCACTATCCCCTATACCAGTGGTGACATCGATATAACACTCGCTGACAACCAGCTATTTATGTGCGGTGATAATCGCGGTGATTCGCTCGATTCCCGCATCTTTGGCCCCATCGACACCAACCAAATCATTGGCAAGCTTGCCGCTCGCATCTACCCCTTCAGCGACGTGCAGAAGTTCTAAGCTAGCCCAGCAACTGGACGATTCGCTCCAACTCTTCATCAGTCGTAAAACTAATCTCCAGTTTGCCACCCCTAGCAGTCCGCCGAATATGCACCGGTGTAGACAGCCGTTTACTCAGTGTCTTGGTCTGTAGCGTCTCGGTACTTACCCGAGCATGCGCCGCCCCAGTTTCTTTGATGCCAGCCTTGATACTGGCCACATACCGCTCAGCCTGGCGCACCGACCAGCCATGCTTCTTGATCGACTCCAACAATTCATGTTGGTGATGATCTTGGCCTTTGAGCGCCAAGATTGATCGAGCATGACCCTCGCTGATGTCGCCTGCCACCAGTGCCCGTTTGGCTGCATCGGGCAGTGACAGCAATCTAACCATGTTGTTCACGGTTGATACCGCCTTGCCAAGACGCTTCGCGATGACGTCGTACTGAGTACTAAATTGATCGTGGAGCCGCTGGACAGCAACCGCCTGCTCAAGTGGCGACAAATCCACACGCTGCACATTTTCAACCAGCGCGATCTCTAATTCTTCGAGTTCTTTCAGTGATCGAACAATCGCCGGCACCGTCGCCAGTTTGGCCATTTTAGCAGCTCGAAAACGCCGTTCGCCCGCTACAATACGGTATGTGCCATCAGGCAGTTTCGTTACCACTAGCGGCAATAATATACCGTGGATCTTGATCGACTCCGCCAGTTCACGCAACGCGTTTTCGTCAAAGCTCTGTCGAGGCTGGTCGGCATGTGCCGCCAGTTTGGCTACTGGTATCTTCTGTACTCGTTCCTGCTCATCAAGCAGTAATGAATTATCAAAATTCTGCGGAATCAACGAATCAAAACCTCGCCCTAGTCCAGATTTTGTACTCATAGTTTTGTCCCCTTCGCCCGTTTGTGAACTTCCTTAGCAAGGCTCTTATACGCCTTAGCACCTTTGCTCCATTTATCATGCTCAAAAATTGGCTTACCGTGGCTTGGCGCTTCGGCCAACCGAACATTACGTGGTATCACCACATCGAACACTTTGTCACCAAAATGCTGCGCCACTTCATCCTTCACCTGCTCGGACAATGTTGTGCGGCCGTCGTACATCGTTAGTACTACACCCAACAGCTCCAACTTTGGATTCAAGCCGCCTCGCACCATCTGCACCACACTTAGTAGTTGACTCAAGCCCTCGAGCGCGTAATATTCGGCCTGCACCGGTATCAGCAAACTATCGGCCGCCGTCAATGCATTGACGGTCAGCAAACTCAACGCGGGCGGGCAGTCCACGAATATATAATCATAGTCCAGCGACTCAAGCGCCCGGCGCAGTATAGTCTCACGTTCTGGCCGATCAACCAGCTCAATCTCAAGGGCCGCCAATTGTGCATCAGTCGGCAGTACGTGCAAATGCTCGGCCACTGGCTTCACGACATCCATTGCCTTGGCTTGCTCCAGCATGACATGGTAGGTACCTTTGTCGCTCGCATTGTGCGACATGCCTAATCCACTCGTGGCATTACCTTGTGGGTCAAGATCGACCAGCAATACCCGTTGCCCTTGTTTTGCCAAATAGGCCGCCACATTAATAGCCGTGGTGGTCTTACCTACCCCACCCTTCTGATTTAGTATTGCGACAATATGTGTCATATCTGTTTTACAAATCCCTCTACAACCATAAGCCTATCACTTCGTAACCATCGAGTAAACTAGCCATTTAATACTAGTCATATACAGCACACCCCTCTACTGGGCATCAAGTGATTGAAGCTGGTTAGCATTGAAGGTCTTACCGCCCCGCAGGCGCATGGCGGCATTAGGGTGATAGTTGAGCTGGAAGTAGCTCATGGTTGTCCCGTTCGCCTCGCCAAATGTTGCTGACCGCGAATCATCAATGGTGATTGGTATCCAGTAATAATTAGCCCCGGCAGCACTATTCAGCAAATACTTTATGCCACTCGCCAGACCAGAGGTCGTACTCGTACTACTCAGCGTGGGGCTAACCAGACTAGACGAGGCAAGACCGACACTAATGCCACTACTGGAGCCCTGCGGAGTTAATACCGCAAAGAAGTTAGCCGGCGTAGTCGGCCTGTCGGTCGTCAATAACATGGAATAATGCGCGACAGCAGCCGTACCGTAGAGCGGCACATAATTGACGGTGTTCGTCACACCACTGCCATCTGGCGAGCCGCCTAACAGATACAGAAACCCCCCGGTTGAGACTGATCCGCCCCAGTATTCGGCAGTGCCCGTGATGGTCCCGGCATAGTTCCAGTTACCTAAGACACCACTGCTCATAATCGGCGCATAAAAGATATCTGAACGCGCACCACTTGCGTCGGTTCCACTATAGACATACACATAGCCATTGGCTACCACGCTAGAGAACGTAGTGCGGGCAAATGGGAAACTGACAGTGGGCGTCCAGCTGGTGATATCACCTGCCCCAGTCGGTGTGGCAAGCTGAACATCGTTGTAATAGCTGGTCCCGTCGTAGCCGCCCATGATATACACTGTTCCGTTACCACTACTAAAGCCCCGTAGACCGTAGCGAGCATTCGTGAAGCCAGCCGTTGTCGACGACCAGCTACCGGGTGCACCGTTAGTGCCGATCTGGCTATATTTGACCGTACTCAGCCCGGTCGTGCCGTCGGTGGTGCCACCAGCAATATATAGATAGCCATTGAGGGCGAAGCTGGCAGCTGCGGCCCTGGCATCACTCATAGAGAACTGCGTCCAACCGCCCAGGCTGCCATTACCACTTATACGAGCATACTCCCCGCTACTGAGCGTGCCACTGCCATTGCGGCCACCCAACACATATACATAGCCGCCAGTTACTGTCACCGTGGCGTCGTAGCGAGCCGTGTTAAGGTTGGCTGTAGGACTCCAGTTGCCCAGGGTACCATCGTTGCTAGCGGTAGCGTAATAGACGCTTGCCTGAGCCGTGGACGACGTTGCCGGGCTGGTAGCACCGCCGATACTATAGACATAGCCATTGGCCGCAGCCGCCATACTCCCAGCTACACTGCTCGATAGTACTGTAGTCGTACCCGATGTACCAGCGATGCCCCCTCCGCCGTTGTAGACCTGTGCATACTCAACATTATTGGAGTTAGTATTGCAAACAACCCCAGAAATGGAGCTACAGCCGCCTATGGTATAGAGGTAGCCATTAAACATAGCTGTTTCTTGAAAACCCCGAGCAGTAAATGATACCGGCGAAGTTGTCCAACTACCGCTTAAAGTACCATCTGACTGGTTAATCTTTATATACTGCACGTCGCCGAGTTGGTTATTGGCAGCATTGGCGGCCGTAGTACCAGTAGAGACATAAAGGTAGCCATTCATGACCGTCGCGCCCGGAGCGCTCCGGGCAGTGGTGAAGTCCGGGCCAGCCGAAGCCCAGGCCGACATACCACCACCACCGCTGAGCGTTGCATACATAACGTAGGAGTTGGCATTAGTGGTTGCGCCGCTCGATATAAGCTGCGAACGGCCACCGACAATATAGATATACTTGCCACTCTGCGCAAGCCCAAAGTTCGAGTAACCATTCAGCCCGAGCGCACTCACGTTTTGCACCCACGCACCAACAGTACCGTCAGGATTGATTGGTGCGATATCCACCTCGGCGCTTACATTAGAATTAGTATTATAGTTGCCGCCAATAACGTACATGTAACCGTTATACACGGCTGCGCCGAGCCCATCACGACCATATTGCGATGTCGTACTAGTATAAGTAGCCCCAGCGCTGACCCACGTACCAAGTGTGCCATTACTATTTATGGGGGCTTTTTGGATGTCTTTACAGTAGAGAACAAGACCGGAAGGTGGACAATTAGTAGCTGATGTCTGCGTGCGTGCGCCACCAACAATATACATATAACCGTTATAGGCAGTAGCGGCGGGACCCGTTCGGCCATCAGCGAATACACTGGTCGTGCCCCACGTACCAACACTGCCGTCGCTGCCCAGACTGGCGTAGTAGACGCTGTTGAGATTAGTGGTAGACGATGAGTTGCCGCCCAGCAAATACAGGTAGTCACCGTACACAACAGTAGCGGCGTCAGCTATACCATTCACCGTGTTAGGGCTCGTAGTAATCGGGCTGATGCCGCCCGGAGAAGTGCTAATCTTGGCGTATTGGACAGTGGCGACATCGTTGCCAGCACAGGTACCAGCACCCTTACAGCCACCGGCAATATAGAAGTAACCGTTGTATGCCGTCGTAGCCATCCCCCATAAAGTTGTGCTCAAGGTAGGTCCAGATTGCCAAGGCCCCACTCTACCATTAGCGTAGACTTGCGCAAGCTGCGTATCGCTAAGCTGCGTGGAACTATACTGACCACCAGTAATATAGAGGTATCCGTTATAAACCGTGGCACCCAAGTCGCTTCGCCCGGTTATGAAACTAGCAGTAGTAGTCCAGGAACCAACCTGGCCGGCACCAGTTATCGGGGCGTACTCCACGCTGCTAAGATACGAGCCACAGGATGACACATTAAAATTCGCGCAACCACCAAGTGCATAAAGATAGCCGTTGTAAACCACCGAACCCAGATAGCCTCGAGGGCTATTCATAGTGCTCCCAGCAACAGCCGTCCAGGCACTCAGCGAGCCGTCACCACGAACTTGAGCGCTCTCTACGGTGTTGGAATAGGCGGTACAGATACTGGTAAAATTAAAGGCCGTGCAACCACCATAGGCATAGATATAGCCGCCGTAAGCTTGCAATCCCATGTTGGATCGAGGAGTATTCATAGACAACCCTGCCGCCCAATGACCGACGGTGCCATTGCTGTTAATCGGTGCGTATTGGACATTATTCTCAGAGTTATTGGACGCCATACCACCAACGATATAGATATACCCATTATACAGCGCCACGTTCCAATCAAAGCCTTGGTCCACGAAACCACCAGCAGCGGTCGTGCCGTTATCCTGAGATTCGTATGTATAATGCCAAGCCCCAAGAACACCAGTGGAAGCGTCAATACTAGCATACTGGACAGTTGAAACTCTCGAACCATTTCCAAGCCGGCCACTCAACAGATACATATACCCCTTGTAGGCCACAGACCGCACCCCGTAGGCAGTCTGATTCAGGCTACTGGCAGATGTCAGACTGCCCAGTGCACCACCACTAAGGGTATTACGACCCAGCTGGCAGCCAGCATACGTGGCACTACTGTCGCTGCTGCCGGCCGCCCACGAACAGTTCGTAGGGTTCATGATGAAGCTCGGGTCAATGCTAAGTGGGTAATGGGCGCCAGCCAAACCGCTGACATCGACAGTCAGTATGTCCTTTTGCAACAAAAACTTGGCGTGGACTTTTTGGGTACCATTGCCAGTAATGGCCGGAGCCGGGATGGCATAGTACAGATGATCTTTTTTGCTATTTTGGCGAGCCTTTTCGACCATGGCTTGGTCTTTGTCACTACCATAGCTGATATTGCCAAACAACGTCGGGTCACCGCCATAAATACCGATCGATCCGTCTTTCTGCATACGCGCCACCATGCCATTGGGCAGTTGCAGCTGGTAGCTAAACTGCGCGCTGTCGCCTGGTGCCTGGTACAATACAATATCTTCCTTGACTCCGTCATTTTCGAAGCTGTACACCAACTGTGCATTAGAACCCACTATTGGATACACTACTCGTCCCTGCTCTGCTTGGCCACTGTGCACGGCAAATTGTGGCTTGAGAGTCGTGGCCATCTTGCTCTGCGTATCGGTCATGGTCAGACCACTAGAGCTATTGAGGCTCGTGGGCAACTGGGCGCTATAAGTGAGTGCGCCAACATCGAGTGAGTTTGCCGTACTTGCCTGCTGTGCTGCCGAGGCGTTGAACGTCCAGGCCTGTTGCTTGGTATCCAGCTGTAGTTTGGACTGCAAATCCTTCGAAACTGGCCGCAGTAGTGACTTGGCGCCGCTCAGATCATAGTTGGCCGCCTGGGTGTGTGCCGTAAAAATCGGCAACACCGTAGACCCAACCACAACAACTGCCGCAACTGCCAAGAACGCCGTATGACTAGCACGGCGCGAAAACCACCGACTTGCTTTGATTGCTACAGGCTTGGCCATCATCTGACGGTACAACTCTTTTGTGCCCGTAATCACTGTTGCGAATACATCACGCCACGATTTTTGATGTGATATTAACTCGGGCTTTTCTGGTGCAGCTCGGAATATCGGCGGGTGCTGGGGCCGCGCATGCACATCCTGCAGGGGCCGCCTAGTATATCCGTGCGAGCTGTCTGTCTTTGACCTGTGGTTTTGTTGTTGATCCATATTCACTGATTTGAGCTATCTATATTGTATTAGTATTTGCTCTTATACGTAAGCGTTATCGTACCGATATGGAAGTTGGCGCCACTCTTGGCATTCATGCGGATGCGGAGCGTAACATAGGTACTGCCTGCCGTATATTTGCTGTTAGTGAGGCCTGTCAGCGCGGTCGTTTGCCAGGTGTTGGCCGAACCAATGGCGATAGCCGACCCGTACGCGCTACCCTCCTGCGTGCCGTCACCACCCAAGATGTCAACGGCGCCGCTGGCATTACCCGTGCTATCACCCCAGGCATCAATGGTTGGTGCACCGCTCCACGACGCCCAATCGCTAGGCACCGGCACCTGCACGACGACGTCGTAACATTGCGTGATCGATATCCCACTCGGGACATTCCAGTTGTAGTAGTTCTCTGGCTTCGCGCCAGCCCCCGAAGGTGCGTAGCCGCTCGTGATACTACCACTGTTTGCACTGCTGCAACTGCCATCACTTGCCGCGTCCAGGGTGGCTCCAGCGTATTCGGCATTTACCTTGATGGTCTTGGCGTGTTGTGCACTGCCCGTGAGTATGGGCTCATAGCCACCGGCAGCCGAGAGCGTCAAGTTGTTGCTGGCCGTGCCGAGTACAATGTCGCCGTTAGGATTGACAGTAAGGATATCGCTGCCAGCCTTCTGGATGGCGAAGCGGCCATTGGTGCCACAGCTAGTGGCACATTGTAGGTTGAAGAGGATGTTCGGGTCAGTGGCAGTATCAGCGGCATTAATGACAAAGTCTTTGGCATTAGCCAGCAAGATACTGGCCGGCGAGGAGGAGTTGTCGTAGATATTCTGTAGTGTCGGTGGAATACCGCCGGGGCTTATACAACTACCACCGGTGATGATACCACCCTGAACTACAGTATTTTGCAATATATTGCCACCACTACAAGTCGTCGTAACACCAGCTGTGCCGTTGTATTTGAAACCGCTTGTGGCATTGACGGTACCGCTGACCGATAGGTTGCCCGTAACATTGGTATTAGCCATGAGGTTGATGCTGCCAGCGGGTTGGATGGCATAATTACCAGAGGCATCGAGTTGGCCACCATAGATAGTACCGGTGCCCAGATCGTGGATCATACCGCCGCCGAGGGTGTTGTTGGCGAGGTAGTTAGTACCAGAAGTGCTGCTGACAATATTAATAGCGTAATTAAAGATAGTCGCACTACTGTCGGTGATGGTGTTATCGGTGATGGTGTTGGAGTTTGCAGCATTCAAGTAGATAGCATTGTTGGTGCTGGTGCCACCATTATCGGCAAGGTTGTTAGCGGCGACGGTGTTGTTAGAAGAACTGGGATTGAGCTCGATGCCAAACCCAAAGCTGCCTTGGACAGTGTTGCCGGTGATGGTGTTGTTGGAGCTGGAATTGAGGATAATGCCAATGTTATTGCCTTGGACAGTGTTGCCGGTGATGGTGTTGTTATTAGAGCTGGTGACAAGCTGCACACCCGAAGAGCCGCCCTGGGTGATGTTACCGGTGACGGTGTTATTGGAACTGGAGAAAAGGTAGATGCCGGCACTGGCATTGCCCTGGGTGATGTTACCGGTGATGGTGTTATTGGAACTGGAGAAAAGATAGATGCCGGCACTGGCATTGCCCTGGGCGGTGTTACCGGTGATGGTGTTATTGTTGGCACTGTTAATAAGCGCAATACCGTTGTTCCAGTTCTTCGCCACTACCCCCGTGACAGTGCCGCCCCGGGTGGCAGTCGCACCACTACCAGCACCTACGCCGTTAAGGGAGATACCATTCATGGTACCGCTCGTCTGGTTGGCCTTATTACCATCCAGCTGTAAGTCCCGGATAGTGATGCCCGTACCGTTACCACCGGTGGTGGTGTTAGTGATGGCATTAATATCTGTGTTAAAGCTATTCGGAATCGTAATCACCGTGCCACTGCCTGCCCCAGCCAAGGTGG
>CAYRQK010000002.1:0-190311 GCA_964426605.1 uncultured Candidatus Saccharibacteria bacterium
CAGCTGCTTCACCCCTCTACCGCAGTATACTTAAGCGTAAATTCCTGCACGCGTCTCCATCACATTGTGTCCCCCGACCTCTGTTCTGTCGCACAAAGCCAGCCAAGACTTCGAAGTCATTAAAATACACAACCGGGGATGGGCACTAATTATGTGCCAAATAAAAGGGACTGGTCTTGCAACCAATCCCTTTTATTTGGTGGGTGATGAGGGGCTCGAACCCCCGACCTCGTCCACGTCAAGGACGCGCTCTAGCCAACTGAGCTAATCACCCGTCGGCCTAAAGGCCCTCGGGCCCGTTCGGCCACCACCAAACTATACACGACAACCCCTGTTGTGACAAGCGTGGAGCACCCTGGGCAAGACGTCCTAGCCGGCAGGGCCAGCTTGACACACGGACATATGTTCGCTAACATAGTCCAGTTAAACGAGGCCAGTTGGTGAGTACATCCAAACGTGTGAGTGTGTTAGACACTTTTCAGTTGTTTTATGAGGAGTTGAGAGCTCAGCCTAAAGCAACAAATCGAGTCCGTAGACTTCGAGTCTTAACGGCAACAAAGTAGAGAAAAACAATTTCCACCCCTGTCCTGAGCGTATGCTTTGGTGGGGGTGTTTTCTTTTCCACTGATTTATTAACGTTATCCACTAGTGTTTTATCCAGCGTTATGTCAATATGTTGTCATGGTTTTGGCCTGAGACGCCCTCTCGGGGTTTTTACCGCATAGGGCCCCAAGAGTACGATTTTTTGCCCTGGCTATTTTTTCCAAACCACAAAGGAGGATTTATATGGTTTGTTACTACTGCGGACACACAACCGACGTCACGAACTCTCGCCTTCAAAAGCGATCAAACCGAGTATGGCGCCGGCGCGCCTGTCGAGAGTGCAAGACGACAGTGACCACTCTTGAAACACTCGACTATACAACAAGTCTGGCCTTGCGCCAGCCTACAGGGCGCTTAGAGCCGTTCTCACGCGATAATCTATTCCTAAGCGTCTGGGAGAGCCTACGACACCGGAAGACCGCCCTACGAGACGCTACAACGCTCACCGAGAATATTCTGGCCAAGCTACCCGAATGCATGAACAATAATGCCATTGAGCGAGCCCGACTAGTTACACTCGTTGGGCTAGTGCTACAGCGTTTCGACCCAGTGGCTGGCACTCACTACACCGCCTACCACAAGAGTTAGGCGGGTTTACTCGGTCTTATGGCCAGAGGCATCAACGACAGCCTTCTGGGTGACATCAAACTTATCGATGTAGCGGCCAAAGAACAAGCGAGTTTGAGAATATAGGGCTGCAAAGCAGTTGTAGCCAATGGTCGTCACTGGCAGATAAATCCACTGCAGGACCATAAAGACGCTACGGTGGCGGCGATAGCGAGCCGGGCGCGGTGGCAATGTCTTGAGGGCGATAAAGATCAATATGAGTCCGCCAACCATCGCAAACCGCTGAATCTTGCTGAGTATGAGTGGCAAAACAAGCGGAACGTAGCTGTGTGAATTGAATAAAGCCGGTACGTACCCGGCAAACAGCACGAGTATAGGCGCAACCGCCCAACTGATGTGGCCCTCGATAAGACGGAACGTCTTGGCAATGAGGTCGAACCTGGGCACTTTATTCTTATGGAAAAACCCCTTGTCGATCACGAAAGCGATATCAGAAGCACCGTAAGTCCAGCGGCGTAGCTGAATAAACTGAGCCTTGAGAGTCTTGCGGTAGCTGTCCGTGAGCACTGCGTCTTGGTAAATAGGCACATAGAGTGGTAACACCCGATAATCACCGTCAAAACGGAAGTACGAGCGCCAGAACTGGTGTCCATCCTCGACAATAGTCCGCACACTCCAAAAGTCCGTCTCAATGAGCGAGCGCATACTCTGGGCATGAGCCGAGAAGTTACGCAGCAAGTGCGGCCGCAGAGCCAGCACAATGTTGTAGTAGGAATTGCCGGTGGCAATCACTCGCATTGGTGCTGGAGCATCCCAAATATTGTTGGTGTACATGGTGACGGGCTGCACTGACACACGGTGCGGACTAGGGGTCATAGCATAGACATAGCTGAGCGCTGGCAAGTATTGTGCATCGGGGCGATTGTCGGAGTCAAGAGTGGTAATAACAATGTGGTCAAGGTTGATCTCCTGGGCGGTAAAACGCTTTTGGAGCTCACGAGCCGCATAGGTGACGTTGCCACCCTTGCCGATCACCTCGCCCTCTATGCCATCGGGGTGCTTGATGGCCACAGCATCACGAAAATGGTGTTTATACTCGGCAATCAGCTCTTTAGATTGCTCCTCGACATGTTGGCCGCCCCGCTCCTCATACGCCAACGCCAGAATAACGCGTTTCATGTCATATTTTGAAGCTAGAACAGATTGAATTGTCGGCTCAAGTACTTCACGACTTTCGTTGTACGTGGCGATAATAATCACATGAATAATGTCACTAGGCATTAGCTGGGACGGCTGTTCACACAGGCGTTCGACATTGGCTGCGTGCCACTTGGGAAACTGGTGGCGCAGATCGGCTTTGCCGGCGCTCAGCTCAGCGAGCATCAACGCCCAATCAAACTTCTGGTAGCGACGGAGGACTCTGAAGGCTTGTGTACCACGGACCGCTACGCCCAGACCACGAACTACATAAACCATCATGTACAGCAGTACGCAGAAGGCCGCCACAAAGACGTTGATAAGGCTCAAGATAAACGGCATGGCCAGCAATGAATACGACAAGATGGCTGGTAGCCGCTCGAAGAAGCGGTAGTGCCCCTTGCGATCACGGGCAAACGGAATCTCGATATCGGTCACCGGAGGACCAGGAGCGCGTTACTGACGATAAAGCCAAAGACAAGCAGCAAGGCACCGACTGACAAGATAACAACTGATAATTGACGGTGGATGCGGTATGTGCGGGCACTCAGAATAAAGTTGATGCTCAGTACACCGAGGGCAAAGACAATGAAGCTCAAAATATCACTGACACCGCCACGAGTGAAGTCATTGACACCGAGCGTCAACCGGTATTGCACGATGTAGCTGCCGCTGGAACTACCGACACGCATGCCAATAAACAGAACGGTCATAAGAGCCACAAAGGCATTGATGCTCAGCAGCAGCAATATAAGCCGATCTCGTAGGTACTTCTTGGGTAAAACCATTTGTATATATTGTAACAACTTTAGGGCGACAAGCGAATGGTGCGGGTAGAGAGAGTCGAACTCTCGTCTCGACCTTGGGAAGGTCACATAATGGCCGTTATACGATACCCGCGTCGAGTAAAATGGAGCCACCTTGCGGGATCGAACCGCAGACCTACACGTTACGAATGTGTCGCTCTACCAACTGAGCTAAGGTGGCACAGATCACCACCTCGGGTGGCAATACTTGGACAATTATATCAGATGGTCGTGAAATGAGACCTCTGTTGCGGGGGCTTTGGGGTGCGACTAGGATTTTGAATACCGATTGCCGATACAATTCCACCGGCTGCCAGCAATGCCGCAGTAACGAAGACTGCTCGATGAAAGCCCGCCACATCCAAGTGAGAACCGGCCACCAAACCAATTAGTGCGATGCCAACCAGCCCGGCCACGCGAGCAACCATGTTGTTCACGGCCGAGGCAATGCCCGCCTGGCGGCTATCGATCGCACCGAGCACCGCTGACGTCAGTGGCGAGACAGTAACCGCCAGACCCAGCCCGAACAATACTATGCCAGGCAATAGTTGCGCCCAGTACTCAACATGCTGATCCACGCGCAGCATTAACACAAAGCCAACCGCTGCGATGAGCGGGCCAACCGTCATAAACCAGCGCGGCCCATACGCGCCGGCTAACGTGCCAATGCGAGGCGACAAGAAGAACATCAGCAGCGTGACCGGCAGTAGCGCCAGCCCAGCCTGGAAGGCGCTGTAGCCACCCACTTGTTGCACGAACACCGCCAGTAAAAACGTTGCGATGCTTAAGCCCGCGTAGATAGTAACCGTGGCAAGGTTACCGGCACTAAAATTGCGGTTCTTGAATAAATTCAGCGGCAGCATCGGATGAGTAGTTCGTTTCTCATACACCAAGAATACGGCTGTAAGTAAAATGCCAATTACGATAGGCGCGACAATTGTCAGGTCATGCCAGCCGCGATGAGGCTGCTCAATAAGCCCATACACCAGTGCGACGAGTGCAATGGCCGCCAAGCCCGCACCGACCGTGTCAAGCGGCACATGCTCCTTTCTGGAATCGTCTCGCTCCACGCGTCGCAACAGAGATAGCGTCACAATGATAGGTAGTACATTGATGCCGAACACCCAGCGCCAAGATATGGCATCAACAAAGAAACCACCTAGCAACGGACCGAACAAAAAGGCCATACCCGTCCAGGCCGTCCAGCGACCAATTGCCCGCCCCTGAGCCTTACCCGAAAATGAAGACATAATGAGTGCGAGCGAACTCGGCACCAACAGCGCGCCAGCTACCCCTTGCACTGCACGGCCAGCAATCAACAGGCCGCTGGTTTGGGCAGCCGCACATAGCAGTGAAGCAGCACCAAAACCAATAAGTCCCAGCTTGAGAATCCGCTGGCGACCAAAAATATCCGACAGCGAGCCAGCTAACAGCATAAGCGAGCCAAGTGTCAGCAAGTAGGCGTCAACTACCCACTCCTGCACCGCTAACCCACCCCCAAGATCACGCTCAATAGCCGGCAACGCCACATTGACCACCGAGCCATCCAAGAACGCCACGAATGATGCCAGAATAGCGACGATCAACACAAGCTTTTGCTGTCTTGTCATAGACACAATTGTATACCCTACTCAAACAAAAGGCCCCAGCGTTTGCTGAGGCCTTTTGTTTGGCGGGCTCGACCGGATTAGCGGACTGCGTCCTTTATCTATTCCGGCGTGCTCGATGCAAGCATCTGCGCGCGTCCTCATTCCACGAACCGGCGCCCTACGGGCTACCGCCGGATCAATCATGAGCAAAGCTCATCAAATGAAAAGAACCCATACCTTTGGCATGAGTTCTTTTCATTGGCGGGCTCGACCGGATTTGAACCGGCGATCTCCTCCGTGACAGGGAGGCGTGATAACCACTTCACTACGAGCCCATATTGGCGGCGGCTCGTAGGCCGCGCCGAAATGTAAGGTACTTTGCAAAAATGCAACAGAGGTCATAATAGCAAGCCGCTACAGGAAATGCAACGCTGGAGTTGCCAGTAATTAGACGTGTACCAGGTAATGTGTTGGAGATTTAGCCTTTTCCGGCCCCAGGTAAGTCCCGACATCCTTGAAACTAAACACAAGATGCGCTGCACGAAGCTTGGTGCCGTTCACCTGCAGTAACTTGTCAATCTCGAGGTACGAGCCAGAGTTGATGATTTCGGTATACTGTCCCACCTTCAGTTTGTACAGTGCCTGCACGGCTTGCGGAGAAATATTCTGGCTGCTGGTATCAATATCAAAGCCATACTCACCACCATTAGCAGCAGTTGCCGTGTCGTCCGAGACTTCTTTGGCGAGTGTCGCAAAGTCTGCCCCACCCACAAGCTGCGTGAAGGCATTCTGCGCACGCTGATTGGTACCCGTATCGAGCTTCGAAACTACCTTCTGCTCCAGCAGCTCGTCGGTTAGTTCTCGCTTGAAATCAGCAACCGACCAACCCCAAAATTGCTGCAGCACACTACGGAAGACCGCATCGCTAGCGCCGAGCCGGTTTTGCTGGCGAACAAGCGCCACCTGGCTCTCGACTTCTCGCGCACTCACCGTCACGTGGTGCTCCTGGGCTAGCTGTTTGACATAGGCTTGATTGACAGCCTGTTGCATAGACTCTTGCTTAAAATGGTCTAATTGGCGCTTACCATCGTCGGTCGCAAAGTTAACACCCTGCTGTGACTGGTAATAGTGCATGTAGTGTCGAAGTTCAAACAGATAGCTATCGTAGGACACGAATCGTGGACCCGCCTTGGCAATCGGGAACGGAACGATGCGCGTCACACCGTACATGAAGCTCGAAGTATTCTGAAACTTGTACAGTTGCAAGACACAGCCTACAGAGAACAAAATAACTGCCACCACAAAAATAGTGATCGAGATCTTTACTACACGATGCTTGGAGTGACGCAACGGATAAATATACTTACGGGCGCTGCCCAGCACCTCTTCGCGGTGGGCGGCAATCGACTCGTTGGTAATACGCGGAACTGGCTCGGCGCCAGATTTCCCAGAATCACCTCTATTCAGAGATGACGGCAACGAAATAGAGGGCCTCGGTACAGAGGGCATCCTGGCGATAATAGTCGGCTTTCGCTTCTTGGTAGGCTTCATGGGGTTCATAGGGTTCATTCTTAGGTGGCAGTTCCGCTGTTAGTGACCATCGGTGCAGCAGGTACGATACCTTGATCCCGTAAAATCAGCTGCAATTTACGCTGAGTTTTAGCGGGATGGTGAATATCGTGAATAACTAAATCTCCAACGTAGGTCTGTATGACTATTGTACCAA
Organism: uncultured Candidatus Saccharibacteria bacterium; assembly: GCA_964426605.1. Lineage (GTDB taxonomy): Bacteria > Patescibacteriota > Saccharimonadia > Saccharimonadales > UBA4665 > JAGQNT01. Next base: position 6,489 of record CAYRQK010000002.1, read on the forward strand.
AACCGAGGAGTGTTTGCTCGATGCCGGCCACCTCATAGTTGATAAGCTGAATCTGTGACAGCGTAATATCCGTGACGCCCCGATGAAAGAACCCCTTCTGACTAAACTGTATGAACCTTTGGTCAGTCACAATAAAATAGCTGAAGTACCACGGCACCCAGGAGATGCCAAAAATAAGCAAGCCTAGTACACAACCGACCGCCAAACCGCCAAAGAAAACATCGAACCCTAAATTGGGATTAATGGCTGCCGGGATAATACCAGCAAGTGGGCCGAGCATACCAAACACAAGACCCTTGCGCATAACAATCGGGTGACGACGAAACATGTACAACACGGTTTCGTCATCATACTGCTCATCAAATGTTCGGTGCTGTGTTTGTCTTGCCGCTTTTTTGGCCATATGCAAATTGTATCAGATTCAGATGTGGTGCCCCCAAACGGATTCGAACCGCTAGCTTCTCCTTAGGACGGAGTTGTTTTATCCATTGAACTATGGGGGCGTGCCTCGACTATTTTATACTGATCCGAGATTGGCGTCACCCCAAAAACACCGGTACCGATAACTAATGCTTGTGCTCGTGATGTTTGGCCACCGGCTTCCCCTTCTCGGGGCACCCGTGCGAAGCCTTGGCCTTAACAAATTTGCCGAGCGCCCTAGCCTTACGCTTGAGGCTTTTGGTAGCAGCGACATACCACTCTCGCGCAGACCTGGCCCATGGCTTTCGCGCCAGCCAGCGAGTAACCGCCAGATCCTTCGCGAGTGTACTCGTCAGTACGGCCATTAATGCAATCAGAGCCAGGCAGGCTGCAACCACACTGCCCGCCGTCAACACCATTACCCGCACAAGTTTATGACCATTAGTCAGCCCCAAGTGCGCTGCCCCAAGTGCAACTTTACTGGGGCGCTCTGATAAAACCCGGTCAGACTCGGACGATGATCGAGCAGCATTGCTCGACTCTGGCGCCGGTGCTGTAGCAAGAGACGTAGTCGCGTCTGGGGTGGTCGCCGGCAACAACGCCTTATTCGTTGAATTCGCTGGAGCCGCTGGTGATTTCGGTTTGGTAGTGGTCGCCGGGGCAGAAACCTGCGGGGTCGTCACAGCAAGCAATCGCGAATTCGTTGCCCCAAACTGATCGTAGACCTGAACATGGTAGTCGTAGATAGTGCCTGGCCGAACGCTAGTATCAGTAAAACTCGTAGAACTAGACAGCGCCAGCAACGAATCGCTCCGATACACCCTATAGCCGATCAGGGCGGCATAGCCATAATCGCTTGAAGGCGTCCATCCGAGCCTCACTGAGTTCGAGCTGCCAGATAGAAGATACGCGCTCGGCAGACTAGCATCGATTGCAAATACCGGGCCCGTAGCATAGGAGTTTCTAGCGTTGAGACCATTAAGTGATTCAACATAGACCGAGTAGTTCGAGCCAGTAACGTTCGGCAATGTCCAGGCTAGCGGGCTAAGCGCGTTGTCGCCGCCCACGATGTTTGATGGCTGCGGAGAAGCGGGTGCAACCCCCATAGAACCGTACGACACATAGGCATGCGAATAAAAAATGTCATCGACCGACCAACTTATCTGGATACTTATACTACCCTAAATCACTAGCGGTTTGTCAATGTACTCGTCGGGAGAATTATTGGCTTTATTTGTGCGGCTGCGTAAACTTTTCGTGGACGGCTTCGTACTCGTACATCTCCTCTTCTGCAAACCAGTGTGAAATCTCCTTAGTGGCTTCATCAGCGTCGGCCGAAGCATGCACAACATTGCTGACGCTCTTGCCGCTCCTGTTAGCCTGGTCATAGCTGACATGCGCGTAGTCACCGCGGATGGTGCCCGGGCGCGCACTCTTAGGTTCGGTATCGCCAACCATTTTGCGCACAGTCTCGACAGCATCCACACCCTCAAACACCATTGCAATGACTGGACCCTGCTGCATGTTTCGGAGCTGGCTCTCGAAAATATCGTCACCTTTGCGCGTCTTGAGTGTACCGATACCCTCGTAATGGTCGTAGAAATGCTGATAGTCTGGCTTGAGCATCTTGGTGGCAATAATCTTTAAACCAACTCTCTCGAACCTCGATAGGACCTCACCCACGATGCCTCGCATTACTGAATCCGGCTTAAAGACGACTAGAGTTTTTTCCATGAAGTGTGTGCTTTCCTTTTACGTTACTATCATTTTAACAGATTACAGACTGCTAGTAAAAAACTCTGAGTGTGTCTGTCGGTGCTACAATACCCCTATGCTATTTGAGCGCGCTAAAACAGACTTTTTGGAATACCTAGAAATCGAGCAAAATCGCTCGCAAAAAACCATTGCCAACTACGATCACTACCTGTCACGGCTCAGTGATTTTGCAGGTGAAATTAAGGTCGCAGATATCAATGCCGAGCTCGTCCGAAAATGGCGTTTGTGGCTCAACCGACTAGGCACAAATACGTCCGATGAACTTGGCAAATCAACACTCAACTATCACCTGATTGCACTGCGGAGCTTTCTCAAATTTTGTGCCAAGCGTAACGTTACGGCCATGACCGCCGATAAGGTTGAACTGGCACGAACCAAACGAGCACAGGTCACCTTTTTGAATACCGAAGAGCTAGAGCGGATGCTGGCCCAGCCCGATATCTTATCTGTTAGTGGCCTACGGGACCGCGCAATCCTTGAACTACTTTTTAGTTCAGGACTGCGAGTTTCGGAGCTGGTCGCACTCGATCGTGACCACATTAATCTGCGACGGCGCGAGTTCATGGTCCGCGGTAAAGGCCAGAAAGATCGGCCCATTTTTATTAGCGTCGACGCTGCCAAGTGGATATATCACTACCTGCAAAAACGTGAGGACAATACCAAGCCTTTGTTTATTCGCTATTCGGGCACAAAACGCGTGGATTTGTCTGGTAATTTTCATCGCCTGACAGTCCGTAGTGTGCAGCGGCTAGTTGCCCGCTATGCCCTACTGGCCGGCATAACAAAACGGGTCACTCCACACACGCTCCGGCATAGTTTTGCGACCGATCTGCTGATGAACGGCGCAGATCTGCGCAGCGTACAGGCTATGCTGGGCCACAGCAACATCGCCACTACTCAGATATATACTCACGTAACCGACCCGCACCTCAAAAGCGTACACGAACGATTTCACCACAAGTCCTAGGATTATGAGAGTCTAGGAGTGTATTACAAGAGACAGCACCGCTAGTTACAAAGCGGGTTGCCACCACCGCTAATCGCATCAGGGATATTGAACTGGCCATCAGCAGTTACTTGGAAGCGCTTACAGACGGAGTCACCAGAGATAATTGCACCGGTGGCCGCACTGTTGGGGTTGGTGCCCGAGATATCGAGTGCCACGCGAATGCGGCGAAGCACATCCTGGGCTTTACCGGTGACATCCACAACTGCCTGGGCACCAACAAAGTGGGCACCTGCAGCAGATACATTTAGGTTGCCGCCAGTCTTATAGATCTCGGTAGCGCGTACGTAGTAGCGCGTGCTAGTGAGGCCCGTTATACTAACTTGGCACTTTGTACTACAACCTGACGCCGCTACAACGCCCGCCTTCGTGGTTGGGTTAAATGCTACGCTACCAGATCCGTCGCTCGATGGCACAACGAAAAGCGTCATGGTGTTGTTAATGAGGTCGCTGCGGCTGTAGTCACTGGCACCCGTCTGGGCAATATCCAGGCGCAGCACACCGTAGTGGCACGACCAGCTACTGGGCGGTGAAAACACCAGATTGCTACTAGCACTCACCTGCCCCGAGTTAGGGCAACCGCTGGTTGATGCTGAAGCACCATCCGGTACGCTCCAGTCAACGTTAATCGTACCAACCGCAGGGACAGGGCTGCCCGATAGTTGGATAGGTAACACTTGCGCATCGGTACCAAGGGCCGCGGTCAGCGTTGGTGGTGCCGGATCAATAAGCAGGCATGTATATGCCACATTGTGATTACTATCGAGCACGGTATTAAAATCATAAGGGGCAACCGTGCTAGGACACGAATTCTTAGGAGTGATTGCCGTTGGGTCCATAGTAGCCAACTTGGCCCTGGCATCGTTGACCCCTGTTTCGGCAGCGTAAAAGGCTTGGGTACTGAGTAGTGTATCGGTCGATTCGCGGGCTTCCCGACGGGCTATCTGCGCCAAACCCAATACCAAAAGAGCCGAAATAATGATGAGCATAGTTGCCACCATGATCGACACTATGCCCTGTTGATTGTGACTGCGGTATTGCCTCATATATGTACTGGTTACGGTTATATGTATCATAGCATATCCGTATTAGGTCGGAGGCGCGAGCCGCTTTTGCGCCGTAGTCGTTAATGTAGAGACGGCACAAAACTGTGAACCGACCTGCGACTTGCAGTGGACGTTATTAGGCCACGTGGTGCCGGCGCCAACTGCGTGGCCTGCCGAATCAATCAATAAATCACCATCGCCGAAGGCAATAGATACGGTGATGGCGTAGGTGTTGCTTGAGCCTACCTGGGTAATACTAAAATTTGCGACACGCATATGGTTACCGAGTAGCTCCTGCCTGCCCGAAAAGGTAGGTGGCAGTGTACAACTTGGTGATCGAGCTAGTGCATTAGTAACGGCTGGTGGACCGGCGCCTATCTCCTTGCCCAGCTGATATACATACTGCGCATTGTCGATGCAGTAGCTCTCAACCCCACTGCCATTACTAGCATGTTGTGGAACTTGGGTACCAAACTCTACGGACTGCACTACGTCATCCATGATAGAGCGAGCCGTTGCCTGCGTGTTGCTAGCGTTAATACCCTGGAAGTAGGAGTGACTAAAAGCCAATAGACCTGCAGCGACAATCAGCAGTACTACCGAGAAGACGGCCACCGCGATAGTTAGTTCCAAGATAGTGAAACCTGATTGTTTGGTGTGGTTGGTGTTAGCCTGCATGGTTATCGTCCCTATATGCACTGATTAGTAGAGCTTATTTGAAGGTTGGCATTGAGCTGCCCGGCATTGAGACCGAAGGTAATGGTGGCATATTGGTTGGTGCCGCCGCTCTGGAAACAAGCTTGGACTGGCTGGTCGACCGCCGCACCCCCACTCGATGGCGGTAATTGTAATCGCGTGGTGATATTGTTGGCTACTTGCGACTCGGTACCAGGGTTAGGGCCGCCACCAATGGCATAGAGGTCAAACGACTGACCGCCACTCGTGTATTTACCTGTTGTTGCATCGGTGTCAGCACCCAATGTCGACAAAAAGCCGACTGCGAGTGAACGGTATGTCGTCGTATTAATCTTAGCCCCCACGAATGCCAGGCCATACTCACTCTTGAATTGTTCCGTCGGATTGTAGCTGCCCAATGGGCCCATGGCGGTTGGTTTGGCGGTACTCATAGTGGTTTGGCCACGGAGGCCGGCTACCCCGTAAATAATGTTGTTTTGCGGATCGGTATTATTGACATTAAACTGCACCATTTTACCCAAGAATATACAATCACCGGACGTGCCGCGCTTAGTACCTGTCGCATCATACGATAGACTCGGAACTCCGCCAGATTTCGAACACGTCACGTTATCACCTGAATAATAACCATTCTGAACATCGCTGAGCATTTGCTGGAGACGTGAACGCATGTCCTGGGAGGCCGTCTGGAACTCAGTGGCATGCTGCTTGCCCAGCCACGTGCCCGCAAAAGCCACAAATAATATACCCGTCACAGCCAGAACTACCAGTGTCTCGACAATGGTAAAACCCCTGCTTGTACGCTGTGCGTTTTGCCCACGCTTCATAACCTAGAGTATACCATAAGCGTCATCCGTTAGACGCCCTAGCTTGGACAGGAACTAGATGGCCAGAAGCCCGAGGTACCAGCTCGTGATACGAGCACCAAACAACACAACCACAAACGCCGCAAACAACAGATACGGACCAAAGGGTATTTTGCTACCCTGTGCGGACTTTTTGGCGATCATAATGGGCAGTGAGACCACCAGACCCGCAATCGAGGCAAATAGTATGAGCTCGAGAGCTTCAAATGCCCCGCCGGCCAGCAACCCGAGTGCCACGGCCAGCTTTACGTCGCCACCACCTATCCACTGCTCGTTCGACACTATAAAGATACCGTAAAACAAGCCGCCTATGATCAGCAGGCCCTCAAAGGCATCACGTAGTACCGGCAGCGCATGAGGCGAAGCCACGGCCAGCAAAACTGTCTGGACAAGTGCCAAACCAATCAGAGGAAAGACGATGCGGTTGGGCAGCATAAACCAGCGAGCATCATAGAGTGTTAAGGCCACGAAACAGACCAAGCACGCCAGCCAGGTTATAAACGCGGCAACCGCAAAGCCTGTGTTGAGCTGATACGGCCACCACAGATATGACAACACAAATAGCAATGGCACTAATAGTTCGGAAATCGGTGTGTCAGGTATGCGCGCGCCACAGTAGCGGCACTTGCCCCGCAGCGCCAGCCAGCTAAGCACTGGCACCAAGTCTTTGGCGGCCAGTTCGCGGCCACAGTGCAAACACATGGACCGGCCGGTGCCAATCGACAGCTCCTTGAGCTGAGCCCTGTCGGCCTTGGTGAGTTTTTTGCCCTCGTCGAGCTTGTCCGTGATGGTGGCCTGCTCGTGGACACGCCACACCAATGCATTTACGAAGCTACCGAGGCACAAGCCAATAACCACAAGCAGAATAATAATCATTATGGTATCTTATCACATCAAAAGAGGCCCTGGTGGGGCCTCTTTTGATGCTATCTAGAGCTAGACTACGAAGCTTGGCACTGAACCGAACCACCTTCTAGTGTGTAAAATGCGACGAACTGGCGACCGCTACCACCACCCGTGGGAGTATTATCGTTCGTGCCAGCGCATGTGGCTTTGGTAAATATCTTCACGGTGCCAAGAGCAGGTGCCGTGGTGCTAACGGCCGACGTAGGGCTAGAAACGGTATCTACATAACCGACTTTGACCGTTACGCAGTTATCAGTTGCGGCACATGTCGTATTCGGCCCCAATTTAAACTTACTGTTAGCTACCGTGCCGGCAGCGGTCGGTAAGGTGCCGTTATTATTGTCGGAATATTCGTTCATACCCGCCAAGATACCAGCGACATCATTCTTAATGCTGGTGTTGTGCGCGTTGCGCTGCAGAGCTGGGACTGCCAAGAAGACAATCAGCATGATAAGTCCAGCGATAGCCAGCACAATCATCACTTCGATGATGGTGAAGCCTTCGATCTTACGTTGTTTTAGGTTGTGTAGCATTGCAAATGCCCCCTTTGCGTTATTTGCTTTATTGCTTATGGTTGAATAGTACCTGGGCCAATCCCAAAAAGCAAGTGGTTTTACACAATATTGTTGACCTGCCCAGCGAGGTTATATATAGGCAGCAGCACCGCCGCCACGATGACAAGCGCCATAATGCCCATAATGATCATCATGAGTGGTTCGATGATGGTCTGGATAGCCTTGATCTCGTTATCGAGCTCCTTCTCGTAATAATCGGCTGCCTTGCCGAGCATCTGCTCCATAGACCCGGATTGCTCACCAATCTTGAGCATATTAGGCACTAGTTCTAGGAAGTTAGGGTCGTTTGTCAGGGCATCGCCAAGTGACTTACCGGCTTTGACCTGCTCGATAGCACGTTTGATAGAATCGTCGACATATACATTGTTGACTGCGCTCGAGGTGATCTCGAGCACTTGTATGAGCGGCACGCCGCTGGCAATCAGGGTGGTGCCAGTGCGCGAGAACCGAGCCATGTACATTTTCATGAATAACGAGCCAACTGGCCAGGCGCGCATCCGAACTTTGTCAAAAAACCGCTTGCCAGCAACCGATCGGCCCCAACGCGATGTAAAGACCGCCAGCACTGCCAGCAAAACTAGAGCAATCCACCAGTAACGCGTGAGGGCGTGTGATACCCCGAGTAGCATGCGTGTCGTAAGTGGCAGCTGTGCCCCGGAAATACCATCATAAAGCGTCTGCACTTGCGGCAGCACTTTGACAAGCATGAAGATCACGACTGCCGTCATAACGAGCAACACGATAATGGGGTAGACCATGGCTCCGCGGACTTTCGCGATAATATCGGCGTCTTTTTCTTGCTGATCGGCCAAGCGCTCCAGGGCTTTATCCAGTGTTCCGGATGTTTCACCGGCTGTTATGAGGCTGATATAGATCTTGTTGAATACCTCTGGGTGCTTCCCCATGGAGCTTGCCAGTGACGAGCCAGCCTCGACATCGGTAATGACCTGATTGACGACAACCTTGAGCGGCTTGCTCGTCGTCTGGGTGCTGACACTCCGAAGGCTCTGCACTAGTGGCAAACCGGCATTAATGAGCGTAGCCAGCTGACGGCTAAACAGCACTTTGTCTTTGGTGTGTACACGACTAAAGCGACCCTTGAAGCCCCCACCGCTTCCGACGAGCTTGAGGTCTATGAGCACTAAGCCTTCGTGTTGCACCAGTTTGACGGCCGATGCTTCACTGTCGGCCTGAACCTCGGCCTTCATGTGCCGACCAGTCGCTGGATCGCGGGCGGTATATTGGTACGAAAGCATATGTCGCCTAGCTCCTCATTAGCCTGTCGAGTTCGTCGACATCAACGGCCACATTACGCGCTTCGTCATAGCTGATGGTGCCGGCGTGAATTAAGCTAACGAGCTGCTTGTCCATACTCTGCATACCAAACTCGGCACCGGTCTGGATAACAGCGTCGAGTTGATGGGTTTTGCCCTCGCGGATGATGTTGCGAACCGCTGGCGTACCGATGAGAATCTCGGCGGCTGCAACACGGCCACCGCCAATTGACGGCACCAGACGCTGGCTACAAATGGCCATCAGGATATTAGACAGCTGAGCGCGAATCTGCGGCTGCTGGTGCGGCGGAAACACATCGATCATGCGGTCGATACTCTGGGCAGCGCTGTTAGTGTGCAACGTCGCAAACACCAAGTGGCCAGTCTCAGCGATGGTAATGGCGCTGGCAATGGTTTCGAGGTCGCGCATCTCACCGATAAGCACAACATCCGGGTCCTCGCGAAGGGCCGAACGCAGCGCAGCACTAAACGAATACGTGTCATAGTGAACTTCGCGCTGCACAATCACTGACTTTTTAGAGTTGTGCGTGTACTCAATAGGATCCTCGATAGTGATGATGTGCTTGCCCTGTTCGTAGTTGATTTTGTGGATCAGCGCTGCCAGGCTGGTAGATTTACCGGAGCCAGTTGGACCAGTAATCAGTACGAGACCACGAGGATAGTCGGCAAATTTGTTCACGATTGGTGGCAGGCCAAGTTGCTCGATGGTTAAAATCTCATTGGCGATAAGACGTAGTGCAGCCGCCAGGTTGCCCCGCTCGTGGAAGGCGTTGACACGGAATCGACCCAGATCGCCAAAGGCAAAACTAAAGTCGAATTCTTTGTCCTTTAGGAGGATCTGCTTCTGATCTTCGTCAAGGATGGCAAAAATAAGTGTCTCGACAGCTTCGTCGGTTAGCGCATCGGCACCACTAACGGGGAGTAGCACTCCGTCAACACGGAGCATTGGCGGCAAGCCGACCTGTAAGTGAAGGTCAGAAGCCTTCTTCTTCACAACTTCTTCTAGTAATACTTCGATTCGCGGTTGCCCTTGCATCGTATCTTCCACCCTCTCTTTGTTATAGGCTATCTGCGGCCGCAACGCGGTTAATTTCATTGAGCGTCGTCATGCCAGCCAGCGCCTTCAAGTATCCGTCCTCGCGCATTGACACCATTCCTTGGGCTTGTGCGGCCTGCTGGATGTGATTACTGGTAGCTCGCTCCAAGATCAGCTTCTGGATCTCCTCGGTCACGCCAAATACTTCGTAGATACCCATGCGACCACTGTAACCACCAGGTGCGCTGGGGCTATCAATGCCCTTGGTTAAAGTATAAGCGCTTTCAGTAATAAGTGGCAAGTTTTCGAACCCAAGATCTGTCGATGCCTCGTCGCGCTTGGCTGCATCAGCAGGCAGCAAGCGCTCGAGCGTCTTGTGTACCGCCTCTGTTTCGGCAAGGGTAGACTGATACTGTTCCTTGGCGTCACCGATGCGGCGCACCAGACGCTGACCGATGACCGTCTTGACCGTGCTAGCGATCAGGAATGGCTCGATGCCCATGTCGAGCAATCGCGGTAAAATACCAGCCGCACTGTTGGTGTGCAGCGTGCTAAATACCAAGTGGCCAGTCAGAGCCGCCTGCACCGCTAGCTCAGCGGTCTCCTTATCGCGAATCTCCCCCACCATCACAACATCAGGGTCCTGGCGCAAAATGGAGCGAAGGCCGCCCGCAAATGTCAGGCCAACGTCGGGATTGACCTGAATCTGATTGATACCCTGCATTTTGTATTCAACGGGGTCTTCGAGCGTCACGATATTGATGCTGTCGTCTTTGATCTCCTGCAGCAGCGCATACAGACTGGTCGACTTACCAGAACCGGTTGGACCAGAAGTGAGGATCATACCATTGCTCTGCTTGAGGCCTTCGCGAATGGTTCGGAGTGCCCGACCACGGTAGCCCATATCTTCGAGCTTAAGGCTCGTGCCGGACTTGTCGAGCAAACGGATAACCACTTGCTCTCCCCAGACAACTGGCGAGATAGCGATACGCAAGTCGATGTCGTGGCCCGCAACACTGATGCTAAATTCGCCATCTTGCGGGATCCGATGCTCATCAATTTTCAGATTGGATAATATCTTGATACGACTGACGAGCGGCGGCTCAGTGGACTTAGGTAACTTCATGATTTCGCGCAAAATGCCATCAATACGACAGCGGATCTTGAGTTCGTCCTGCAGTGGCTCGATGTGCACATCGGAGGCCCGGTTTTTGGCGGCGAACTCCAGAATGGTCGAGAGCGCCTTACTAATAGGAGAATCTTGCACCAGTGTCTTCATGGCAGCTGTACCGGCCGGCGCAGTCTGGCCAGGGGCATGCCGTTCGTCTGTGCCCGACGCTTTACTAGCACCATTTATCGTATTCGTCAGTTTGCTGATATCATCAGCGACTGAGCCCGGTACACTAGGCTGGTATTGCTTCAAGACGTTCCGGATGCCCTCCTCGGACGCCGAGTAGACTTTGAGTGGCCGACCAACTTTATTACTCAGGAAGTCTGCCACCTGGACGTTGTCAGCGTCGAGCATAGCCACCACCAGTCGACGTTGCATTTCGCCCAGCGGTACCGCCATGTAGCGCTCGGCAACTTCTTGTGGCAGTAATTGTAAAACCTTGGGATCGACCTGGGCTGCGCTCAGATTCACATAAGGTACCTTGGTGACCTTCGCTATGGCTTTAGTGAGATCTTCATTACTCACCCTACCGTCGCTTACCAGCAAACTCAGCAGTGGTGTGCTTTCCGTCTCAGACTTCCGCCTGAGGGTCTGCAACACGTCACTAGTTAACACACCACTCGCAATCAGGTTATCTTCAACCTGCTGCTGAGTAGTCGCGGATAGCACACTCATAGCCTATTCACCTGTACCCTACTGATTCGCAGCAAACGGATCGTTATTAGAGTTATCGCCAATCCGGATAAGCTGAGTCGGGTCAATAGAATTGCTGTTGAAGTATTTGTGTGATGGGTTTGTGAATTCGGTCGAGACAACATCAACAACTTCAGCCTGTTGCTGACGGTTAGCGGTCGAGGCAAAAATAGCCCTTGATACAAATAACGACACGACCGCAGCAATACCGGCAATCAGCAATATCATCGCGAGATCTTTTTGCTTCATTACTTCACGACCTCCTTCTTGATACTCAGGCTCTTCTCTGGCTGATAGTACGTCTTGGCATCAATCGTAAACGTCAGGCCACTATCACTCGAAGCGGCCAGATCAACCGACTGAACATTGATAGGTCGAATGGACAGCTGCAATGCGTTGATAAGATTCTTGATGGAGTCGTAGTCGCCCTTACCCGTTATCGTAAAGGGCATCTCAACCGGCTGCGGCGTCGAGGAACTCTGAGTGCTCGCTTGCGCAGCTTCATCATCGCTGCCCGTAATGCTTTGAATCGATACGTTGTTGGTCGTCAAAATCTTTTCCAGACTAGTCGCGAGTGCCGGGAAGTCATATTTGCTTGGCAGCGCGTCCAGTACAATCGTCGGGTTTGTAGTATCAACACCACTACTCTTGTCATTTGCACCGCCCAGTATGTTGAGAGGGGCACTCGCGAAGGTATGGTACGAGCTAACCAGGCTATTGACGCTCGTGATGTCGGTCTTGAGTTGCACCAGTGCGACCTTCTTTTTGTCGATGACGCGATTTTGATAGGAAAGCTGCCCGACAAGCATCCACGAGGCAACCAAGCAAAATACCACGATAAAGGTGGCCGCCGAGGTGCCAATCACCACAGCAGAATTTGCCTTGTCGATCATGAGTCGTTTTGCTGATGGAATGCCTTGTGCCATATGTTTGCCTTACTTCGTATTCTTTTCAAAGATTGAGTCTGGTTGCTCAACAATGGACCTAGTGCTAATGATATTCGGAACCGACAATGTCACATCGTTCGTGCTGTTGAAGATGGCCGGGTCGTACGTAATGGTGACGGTGTATGTAGCGTGAATAGAATCACGTGTGAAACTGGTCAGTACCACGCTCGTGAATGCCGGGTGTTTACCCGGTAAACCCTTCTGCGCATATTTGGTAAACTTGAGGCCGTCCACAAAGGTGTTGACCACATCGAGCGATGGCGCAGCACCCGTAATCGTGATGGTGTTGGTCGTATAGTCTGTCTCGATGTCGCTGATTGTTGCCAGTGCTGGAGTCAGTTGCGTGATATAGTCCGGCAAGCGAGTCACGATCGGCTTCTCACTATGCAGCGAATCGAGTGAACCAAGCTGACTCTGGATAGTCAGGATCTTGTTAAGATCCTTGGTACCTTCGAGTTTTTTGCTCTGGGTCGTAATATCACCGCTCAGATCACTAATAGTCTTCTTTTGCCAGACATCAACCGTTAGTACCAACAGTATGAACACCGCCAACGCGGCAAGCGAAATAATTACCGACACGCTGACAACAGTGCGCTTGAGACGCTCTGCCTTGATATATTCGATCTTTACATCAGGTAACAGATTGAGTTGTATCATTCTGCGCGCTCCGCTAGGCCTACTGCCACACCAAACTGATTCGATATAGCCAGCAGCTCATTTTGCCGATCAGCGGCAAACTGTACATTGCGCCAAGCATTGCCAATCTCGACATTCAGAGAGAATTTGTTGGCCAGGTATAGCGGGAACTCAGGCAATACCGAAGCCCCGCCAGTCACAACAATGCGGTCGAGTTTGGCGCTAGCATAGCGCGTCTGGAAGAACTTGATTGACTTCTCTATCTCAGAAGTCAGCAAATCAACCGCACTAATAACTGCCTGGAATACTTGTCCTTCGAGCTTATCTTTGTTGAGGCCAAACTTCATAACAAACTGTTCGGCCTGCTTCTCGTCGGTGTTCAAGTTCTGCATAGCGGCCCGCACCAGTGCCTCCATGCCGGTTGGGATTGCCCGCGTCAGACGCGGCAAACCACCCGATACAATCACCAGATCCGTACCCTTCTCACCCATGTCAATGATAAGTTGAGCGCCGGCCTGCTCACCAACTGCCATCGAACGCGACAATGCCAGATTATCTGGCTCAAAGGCAATAACATTGAGTCCAATAGACTCAAGCATGTCGAGTCGAGATTCAATGAAAGCATTTGGCACACTGGATAGCAATATCTCGATTTTCGTCTTGTCGGCTGGCGAGTCACCGAGCAGCGCCCAGTCAATCTTAGACTCCGACAGCGGTGTCGGGATCAATGAGTCGGCCTGGTAGCGGATAGCCTTTGCCAGCTCCGCCGATGGCATTCGATCGATATCGGCAACCGTGGTAAACACCCGCTGCGATGGAATACCTACCGCCACATTCCTGGTACTAACTTTGGCCTGCGCCACTAGCTGCGCGATGGCTTGTGCTAAGCGCTGCTGGTCGTTCTTGGAGTCACTGATAGACAACTTGCTATCGATGGGAACATAGGCGTATTTCACGAGCGATTTCTGCCCACTACCGTGTAGTTCGACCAATCTCACCGCTGTCGCGCCGATGTCGAGACCAAAGAAAGCTGAAACCCCACTCAGAATACTCATACTAGGCTCAAGTATAGCATAAGCGCCATCTAGTGTGGCAAGCTTTCCGGCTAAAAACTAATCCTAGAGAACAGGTGGCAAGCCCAGGATGGCATCGTAATTAAGGTTCTTGGATCCTGAACCGTCGGGCAACCACATCTCGGGGCTATACACAAATGTTTCGGCGGAGCTGTTGCTCTGCCATGCATCGGTAGTTTTTGAATCTTTGAGTGAGCCGCTAGCGCGCAAGAACTGTACCTGTTTGGCTGCGAATGCGCCATACACCGTCAGCTTATTATTACACCGATTGTACAGCTGAGATGTTGGCACTGCAGACCCTAGTCCAGTTGCACAGGTATATATCGTACCGCCCGAGCCACCGCTGTTGGGCATCGCCACGTACAGGCCGTCCAACTCGGTAACGCCCGCGCCAATGTAGATGCTGCCACCCACCACAACCAGCTTGAAGCGTGGGATGTCACCAGCCGATGTCGCAGCTTGATTACCATAGCGAACATCGCTCGAAATATACACGTCCTGATTCCTCACTACATACGTCTGGTGGCCACTGTACGAAGAGTCCCCATAGCCGTCGGTCGTAGGCAATGATGGAGTGCTAGCACCACCACCAACGTCACTCATGAAGTTACAGCTAGTGGGCAGTGAGGCGGCACCGAAATCTCCACCGTAGTTACCGCTACCACTGGCGGCACTCGTCGTATTTGCAAATGATAATCGCAACGGGTTGGCAGTCCCCAACGCCGAAGCAAAACTTTTTATGTGCGCCACGGCGTACGCGCCAGCCTCGGCGCCAGCACCCGAATAATCGGTATTGCTATCGTGGTTCCAGCTTGTAATCCCTGCACTACCGTTCGTCTGACAGCCACTCCGGCCATCCTGTTGATACGCGCCAGCGGCAATATCACCGCTGTACACGCTCAGGTACGGCCGGACGCCGTATATGATACTAGCCGAGACACAGTCCGCCAATCCGTTCGGTACAATATCAGTTGTATTACTACTCACCGGGCTAAATGAACCGGTACTGACAGTGCCCTTCTTATCTCGAGTATCCGTACGCTGAGATACGGTAACTGTTTTCTGAACAACGTATGAATATGTACCGCTAACTGTATACGTGAGGGGTGTACTTTCGGGTCCAAAGCCAGTAAAGGTATGCGAAGTCGGGTTACCATCTGGCGCGCTCGCCGATTGCTGGGATGGCGTACCAGTATACTTTGAGTCAAACGTGTTCTGTACCACGGTGTACGACGTATCTGTCTTGGTGTATGTGCGCTTAGCTACCCCGCTAGGCGCAGACCAGTTACCACCCGTTGTAGTGCTGGTATCGGCCGGCACACCACTTACAGAACCCAAATACGTAGCGCTAAAGGCTTGACTATCTATCTCCAACCAACCGGTGGGGTTAGTACCAATCGAACAGCTAGCTGATATCGCCGCACCAGGGCCATTACAAGGCCTCGAGGTCACATTTCCAACCTCTTTATAGCCATCGTTCCCTCCACCCGGTTTTACATCCAGTACATACAAGACGTACGTCTTTCCACCTGCATCGGTGACCGTCTTTGTCCCTGACGTAGCAGTAGTAGCGGCAATAATTACAGTACTCCCATCCTTTACTTGCGCCTTTACCCTGTTACTACTTGTGCTGTCAGCGTCAGAAATATTGTTATACGTAATCTTTTGTTGGTGAGCGGCCGGATTGACACATGCAATGCCGATATTCCCACTTGGGTTGCCGTTAGGTGTTGTCCACGTTATCTCAAGATTGAAATTAATACACTGCTGTGCACTCTGATAATCATTGGTGTTAAGTCCCAATTTGAAAAACTCACATAGCTTTTGATTATTAATAACCTGCCGTGAGCCCGAGAGCCCCATGTTATTGATCTGAAAGTCTAAGGGTACGCTATCTTTTTCGACAGTTTTCGTCGGCTGGTTGGCAGGCTCTTTTACAGAATGGAACTTGCTCGTAACGCAATCTGTATTCGTTCCCTGGGGGCATGTCAGGCCAAACACACCATGGTATTTAGGGTTACCAATGTACTTCAGGCAGTCGTACGCATCGCCATCTTCACCGTACGTACCAGACTTAGGACATACCTTATTACTACCGTATATGGCGTAAGCAGCCGTATCTCTATTGTCGCAACGTTTCCACTCAAAATCAATTTTATAGGAGCCCTTACCAGTACTAGGATTAAAATCCACATTCGTTATCTTTGCCGCAAAGTCAACCCGCACGCTACCAGTACACAGACTTCCATAGTTCGACGGTGACTCCGTGTGCGACCATGTCGTTGCAGCACTCGCCCGCTCACTCAAAAGCCGGTTTATTAGGACGACCGAACTGGCAAAAAGACCTACCATCAACACCGCGACTGCAAGCTTTCGTGTATAAGACATGTCAATGCTCCGACTAGCTACTAATACCTATGCATGCCTGAAGTGTATTCATGACCTAAGCTTAAGCGAAAACATACCTGTGCGCAAGTATACTACGCTTATACTTTCACTATAAGCTACCCCTTGTTAAGATAGAGATTATGAGTGTATCAATTGGCACACACAGCACACAACAATACCATTTGAGATAACTTTTATGCTCTAGTGCTTGCTGCTTGAATTTCGTGCTTCAATAACCCCTGCAGGTAACGCTCCGAAGAAGGACTTTAGTTGTTCAATCAGCTCAGGTGAATATTCTCGTGGCTCAGAGTGTATGACCTCAATTGGCTTTCCATCATTTGATAAAAGATTTAGCAGTCCATCTATATTCTTTAGAACGACACTACCATCCACAACCTCATACTCAATACCAAGCTTCGTCATAGCAGCCTTAAACATAGGTTCAAATCTATCGCCGAAGCGTTTGTAGCCGCTGAATTGAGCCTGCCAGCCGTCATTAACTTCACCTTCTAATAACTCCCAGTCTAGTGCATCTGGTATCTCGCCTAGGATTTCATCATAATTCATTTGCCGTAAATCAGTTCGTATATGAAAATCGAACAACATCTGGTTAAAAGGAACTTTGTTCATAATGGCGTCTAAGTGGCGTCTTGGGTCAGTGACAATTGTAGTGCCATCAAATCGCACCACTCTTTCGGCGTCCCAGTTACGAGCATCAGCGATCATCCAGCTCAATTCTGCATCCTCCGCCAGTGTCGCGTTCTGGTTAAAACCGCCGACTGCCGCATATGTAGATGCACGCAATGCACTACTTCTACCGACGAAGGTAGCGGGCTCTTTATCAATGCCCACTACAACACTTCCTTCTTCAAGGCTCTCTTCAAGGCCGCCCAGTACTAAGAACCCAGCAGCGACGTTCGGCTTAGCTAATACCTCTTCAGGCAAACACATGCTAGTGACTAAGCCGTCTTCACGAGGCTTATCTTCGAATTCGCGGATAATACTACTTAGATAGTTTGGAGCCAAGGCAACAACGTCAGCGTCATTGCTTATTAGTACCGTATCAGCATCTCGCATATCACGAGTTGCTATGCGAGCTAGAGCAATATCAAATGCGTGGCGCCGGGCATTGCCAACTGTAGCGGGCTCCTCGTCTGCCCAGACTTTTTGTGCAAAAGTAACTGATATTTCAGGGTGTTCCTGCTGAAATGCGGCAATTTCGTGTGCGGTGTCATCGTCGGCGATGCCTTCAGGGTGATTATCAAGCATAACAATCTCAAACAGGCTTGGGTCAATGTTCTGTCTTGCATACTCTTCAAGCGTGTGCTTAATACGTGAGCCTTCACTATAACCTATCAGCGTAACAACAGCTCTGACGGATGGTTTCATTGGTCGGCTAAGGTCAGCCAAACCTTTAATTTCATCAACATATGCCTGTTCCTGACGGGTAAAGTACTTTGTAATCTCGGTTTCTCCATCTAAAGCTGCTTCAGGGTTGTTGAGTAAGGTGTCTGAGCGACGCTCACGGTATTGAGTGGCAGAGAGTAGACCTAATTCAGACGCTTTTGTCCCAGCTTCCTTGATTCCAGTTATATTCGTATCACCGGATACGCCTAGTAACGCCAAAGCACCAATTTCTTCAGGAGGAAGAATGGGCTGTTGTTCTAAATGGGGAGTTACATTTTCTTCTGACATTTTTGTTTTGTTTAGCTTCATACATTATTAGCATACTTTCACGTTTTTTGCAAGTTTTTACGCTCTATATGCTATGATTAACAGATGAAGTTGAAAAGTTGGGTTAAATGCTAAGTATAGGTACACGTATTGCGTAACACAACAACATTTTGAACTAAAACTAACTATGCCACCTACGGATAAAGGTGGTCGAGGCTACTCAGACGAGTACGTTGCCGAACAACAAAAACAGCTTGTAAACTAGTGATTTACTCGTACAGATTGTCGAGCGGTCACATCATGATACCCGTACTGATTTAATTGCAAATCAGCGACAGTCATCTCCCAACCATCAGGGACCTGGTCATAAGGTGGACGCACTACCTTATTCCATACTTGCTCTGTTATACCATTGTTCATGGCAAGTGTTTTTGCAAATTCACGGGCTGTTTCAGGATTTCCAGCAACACTTTGTTTTAATTTGTCTGCTACTGATTTAGGCAAGGTCGCTTCTACAAACAACTGATTACCAGAACGACCGCTCTCTGTTACATACGCAGGGCCTTCGTAAAATGCAGTCTGACCATTCTCTTTACGATTGTTGCCGTTAAATTGGTACGCCACCTTAACGCCAGGCTCTTGCTGACCTGTCGCAGGATTGACTACCATTGTTGGTATTTCACCGTCAGGAACTTGCTCCTCAACCTGCTGGGTTTTCTTCATGAAGCGTCCACCTGTTTCAACGGTTTTCATAACTGTTTTGTAGCGTGTAGTCGTGTCTGGTGCGAAAAGCATTGCTTCTGCCGAGCCACCATACTCCAACATCGTGCCGTGACCGTGTCGGTTTTCCTGCGGCAAACCATCACCAAACGAGGCAAATCCATCTCTGGGGACATAATCGCCAGAATTAGACTTCAATGTGACACCGTTCGGTCTGTCGGTATGAATACGAGTTGCGCCTTTTGCAGCTTGAGCAACTTCACCGATAAGAGCTTGTCGCTCTTTTTCGCCAGTATCACCGAACGCTTCGGCTACTTTCCGACGAGCGTCATCAACTGTTTCGGTTGGCTGTGGTTGTCGTGCCTGCTCTGCATAGCGGGCGTTGATACGCTCTTGTGCTTCTCGCATTTCAGGGCTATCGGCAATAGTTTCGCCTGCCGTGTTCTCTACACGAGCATTATGTGACTCTATAGTCTGGTTCGTCCATTCTTTTATAGCGTCACGAACCTCACTTGGCTTAACACTCTTACCTATTTCCTGTTGAGGAATTCTGATCTGGTCATCAAACTGATCCAATAAATATGCGACCGATGCCCGTCTGTTCGCCAGCTCTTGATGTTTCGCCGTACCAAAAGGAAGGCTCTCTTGTTCCTGTTTTAATGATGTTGCAAGTGAGCGAAGATCAGACTCAAAGAAACGTGCATCCGTATCCTCATCCTCAACCTGAAATTGAGCCAACTCCGCTAAAGCCCCGTCTATTTTTCTTGTTTCGTCTTCGTAAGCATGGTCACCGATAGTATCGGCAGCGTACATTTCATCGTAATCAGTGCGACTCTCTGCGAGTGAACTACCTAGGATTTTTGAAACCTCTGCTCCATTCAAACGAGCAGCATTTGTGTGCAGCTCTAGCTTCTCTTGCCAGATAATCTGTTCAGGCTGTTGATTTGGTAAGGTTTCGCTCATATTTTTATTTTAGTACGTAACAGAGAACATAATAGCATAAGTTATTTAATTTTGCAAGTATATTGTCCGTTACCTATGATAGAATTAACAGATGGAAATGAAAAGTTGGTTTACATGCTGAGCATTGGAATCGTAGGGCTGCCCAATGTCGGCAAGTCTACCCTGTTTAATGCCCTGACCGGCAGTAATATATTGGCGGCCAATTATCCGTTTGCAACCATTGAGCCCAACACCGGCATCGTACCAGTACCCGATCCGCGGCTCGACAAGCTATCCGAGCTGTACAGCGGCGCGCCCATAAAGCCAGCGACTGTTACCTTTGTTGACATCGCTGGCCTGGTGGCCGGTGCCAGCCAGGGTGAAGGTCTGGGCAACCAATTTTTGGCTAATATCCGCACCTGCAATGCCATCGTGCAGGTTGTGCGGGCTTTCGAAGACAACAATGTACTGCATGTCGATGAGTCGCATAATCCACAAAAAGACATCGATGTCATCAATACCGAACTGGTCCTGGCCGATCTACAAACTGTTGATAAACGCCTACAAAAATTCGAGAAAGAGGCCCGCGCCAATCCTAAATTAGCGCCAATTGCTGGCAGTTACCGGCAGACGAAAGCCTTGCTCGATACCGGAAAACCCATTTGGGAGGACGCTTCGATCGACCGCGAACACATTGCCGACTTGCAGCTGCTGACTGCCAAGCCAATCATTTATGTATTCAATGTGACCGAAGAAGATTTGGCAAATGATACCCGAAAGCAAGAACTATCCGGTTTGGTTGCGCCCGCGCAGGCGATCTTCGTCTGCGCCAAATTAGAGAGCGAATTGCACAGCCTAGACCCCGCCGACGCAGCCGAAATGCTCGACAGCTACGGCCAGGCCGAGTCTGGACTCATTCAGCTGATCCATGCCGCCTACCAGACGCTCGGTCTGCAGAGTTACCTGACTGCCGGCGACAAAGAAGTCCGCGCCTGGACCGTGCCGCAAGGTGCAACTGCCCCACAAGCCGCTGGGGTCATCCATGGCGACTTCGAAAAGGGTTTTATAGCCGCCCAAATAGTCAGCTATGACGATCTGATGGCTGCCGGTTCGGAGTCGGCCGCCAAAGCCGCTGGCAACATTGCTACTGTCGGCAGAGACTATATCATGCAGCCCAACGACATCGTCGAATTCCGCTTCAATGTCTCTAAGTAATCATCAGCCCACTGCTACATCTTGTACAGTAAGTGGGCTAAACTACGCCGCCGACCGTTGGCCGATCACGCCTAGGCAACCGCGAATAGTGCCGCACAATCGGGATAACACTCCGGGCCGCCGCCAAAGTAAGCTGCTGTGGCGTAATTGCAGCCTCGTGCGAGTACGACAAAGGCGCTGCTGTTGCCTGCTGACTAACCAGTGGCGCAGAGCTGGCCACATCGTCGTACTGTCGAGCATCAAACGCCCGGGCGGCGGCCCGCTCAAACGGATTAGTAGGCTGAGGAGGCCGCTCGACCGTCGGCAATACCCCGACCCCGGGCTGAGCAGGAATGTATGCCGAAGGATCCGGTATAACCTCGCCTTCTCTGATCTCTTGAGCACGATCCACAAATTGCTGCTTATGTATCGCTGTCAGATACAGCCGTAGCTGCTCATTCATTGCCTCGAGGTGTTCCTGCTGGGAGTTCTGGTGCGCGGTTATGTCTCGCTTGATCTGTGTCATTCGAGCTTGCACATAGTGCAGTAAACGACGCAAGCGCCCCTGGTTCAGGCTCGTAAAGTAGAGCGTTTTGTTGCCAGCACTGATACGGATCTGCGCGCCCATCAGGCGATGGTGCAAGTCCAGCTCATTAATCATGTCAAAACGCATGTCCTCGACCGTGAGGTAGCCAAGCGGCTTCTTATCCACCAACAACACCCTGTCCTTAGTAGCCACTAATAGTGCAAAGCCGGCTTCATAGTAGCCGTTCACGCACTCTTCAATCTCTTCTTCTGGTAATAAAATATTGCAGAGTTCGGTAACTTCGGTCCGGCCCCAGCCCTTATAATGGAAGTTAATCCGCTTGAGCTGCTCCTCGAGTCGTCCGTAACTTATCATAGCTACCTTCCCCTCTTTTCCTTGGTAACCTAAGTGTAGACCGGCACACCGAAAAATGTCGGTGAAATTCATTACACAATTGCTGCGATATTTATCACACGTTGGGGGCCGCATACATCACCTGACAGATGTGGTATAGTTTTGGTATGCTCGCCACGTTGAAACAAACGGCCGAACTGGTAGAGTTCTTTCGCGATTCGGGCCGACAGCTAGAATTTAACAAGGGCGATTTTGTTATTCATCCCGGCGAAGCACCACCGGGAGTTTTTTATATCTACAAGGGGCTGGTCAAGGCTTACGACATCACGCGCTACGGCGACGAGAACCTGTTGATCATCCGCAAAGAGCACGAGGTCTTCCCGCTCATCTGGGGTATCACCGGGGAGGAGCGGCAAGTGATCTACCAAGCACTGGCTCCGACGTGCGTTTGGCGAGTCAGCCGCGCCCAGTTCCTCGACTTTATGGCCAACGAACCAGGAGCTCTGGCACCGCTACTCGATATGACGCTCGAGATGTACCGCCTGCATTCTGAGCGCATTATCAACCTGGAATACCGCACCGTCCGTGAACGTATTATTTCGTTCCTACTCACTATGAGTCAGCGCTTTGGCACAGAAACAACTGACGGGCTCCTCATCGAATTGCCACTCAAGCACCAAGACATAGCCAGCTCCGTCAATGCCACCCGTGAGACAACCAGCCGCGAACTAGCGGCCCTGGAACGCAAAGGGTTCCTGCGCAACGAGCAGTCGCAAATATTACTCAAGGATATCCCGGGTCTCGAGACCCAGATTGCCCGCTAACACTTTGGCCGTGCTACAAAGCCGAGGTTAACGCACTACTTCCAGTTGAAGACGATCTTCTCGATAATTTCAATGATCTTTTCTTCATTCGGCACATCTTGTTTATCGTAATAATGCGGCGTGTCCATATAATTCTCGACAACGCTCAGACAACAGATATCGTCGGCTAACACATGCATGTAATCTACCGCCTCGATGCTGGCAAGGGGTGTGGCCACCACAATCCCCTCGGTTGCAATTGGCTTCAAGTATTGCACGGCCAAGTCCAGCACATGACCACTCTGCATACCGTCGGTCACCAGGATGATGTAGCGCCCACGCAGTAAATCCTTGCGAATCGTACCACCCATACCAACCAGGCGATGCATCTTCTGCAACTGCTGCATCTTCTCTTGCTCAATGTACTGATAGTATTCCGACTCAAGCTCGCCCAATTCCGATGCAGAGTATGCGCCATTGAAACTGAGTGTACCATCAGAACTTATTGAGGCCAGAGGGTCTGTTTCACGGGGCAACATGATACTTTTATTCATCAAGTACTGCAGCGAGCAATGCAGCCCGATCGCAATTTGTGCGCCCACCACCACGCCGCCCGGATCGAGTGCTACAACCGCACAGTTCTCAAAGCGATACTTGGGTTCTAGCTGGGCAGCCAACATACGGCCCGCCTGTACACGACTCGCAAAATACATGTTTAGAGTGTAACAGTTCCGCTAGCGCTTTTCTGAGAGTTTTTGCCGAGCCGTTCCTTTTTCTTCTAGTGCAATGTCTTTAGGAGATAAAATCGTTCACGATTACCCTTGGCACCAGCTACGTCTGAGTCGGCTTTGTCAATAATCACAAAATGTTGCTTGGCCCACTGCTCAAAATCTTGCAATATGTCGCGGCGCATTTTGTCGTTTTTGATGACACCCTTGTGCTTCACGCTGGAATAGCGAGCTTCAAACTGCGGCTTGACCATGATAGCCAGCTCCGTTCTTTGAGTGGATAACTTTGCCACGCTGGGCAGTATCTCCCGCAGTGAGATGAATGATACGTCAGCCACGACAACATCTATGTGCTGCCTAGTCCTAAAGTTACGGATATCAGTCTTTTCGTGTAGCTCTATCCGCTCGTCGCCACGCAGGCTTGGGTGCAGCTGCTCGGTTCCCACATCCACCGCGATTACCTTAGTAGCTCCATGCCGCAACGCATAGTCGGTAAAGCCGCCCGTGCTACTACCGACGTCCAGCACTGTTTTGCTCCGAAAATTTATATTGAGCACCTGCGCGACACTGGCTAGTTTCAACCCTGCCCGGCTGACATATTGCTCGCTACTTTTGAGTTCAATGCTATCCGTATCAGATATCAGAGTGCCCGGCTTCGTAACAATTTTTTTGTTCACCAGCACCTGACAAAGCTTGATAATACTCTCCGCCTGGCTCCGCGAAATCACTAGCCCGGCTGCCGCAACTGCCTGGTCAAGTCGTTGCTTCATGCATTCCGCTTCGAGTTATCCGCAATAAAATAAAAAACTCTTTCAACAGTCCGTGACCCATCCACGTCCCCGCGCACCAGCTGCATGGCGCTCAGCTCTAACTCCTGCCCTTCCTCAATACCCCGCTCACCCTGGTACGTCACATGTGGTACATAGTCTCTCCCAACATAGCCACCGTCCACCACACCATCAAAGTCGTGCACTGCCCCGAGTGCAATATTATGCAGTGCGGCGAGCGCACCAATACGACGAAGCTTGCGCACTCGCACGTCCTTGTCTGGGCCAAATAGCGCCTCATCGCCACCCGTAGTAACAAAGGAACTCTTGCCATAGACACGGTTCACGAGAGCATTTAGAAATGCCTGTTCGCGTTCCTTCGGCAACGCAAACCACGGCACAATCGTGACGTGTAGCGGCCACTGCTCAAACTGATCGCCTCGCTCAAGTGGCTCAAGCGCACTTATCAGGACAAACTTTTCAGCCATGACTACTCCTTGACGCGCTCGCGGTAAGCACCGGTGCTGGTGTCGACAGAAATCAGGTCACCTTGCTTAATAAAACTAGGTACCTTAATGGTAATACCCGTCTCTAGCTCGGCATCCTTGGTGATATTACTGGTGGTGTCGCCTTTGACGACACTCTCGGTGTAGACAACCTTCAGCGGCACATTTTTGGGCAATTCTACATTAATTGGCCGGTCATTGAAGAACTGGAGCGCCACTGTGTCGCCTTCCTTCAGGTAGCCTGCACCATCGCCAACAAGGTCAGCTGGTATCTCAAACTGATCAAACGTCTCACCGTTCATGAAAAAGAACGTGTTGCCGTCGCTATACAGGTATTGCACCGTCTGATTGGTAACATCAGCCCGATTCAGCTGCTCATTGCCCTTAAAGGTCTTCTCTAGTACCTTGCCGTCGAGCAAGCTCTTGACCCGGACATTAACAATCGAGCCACCGCGACCCATTACTTTTTGATTGTACTCAACCACCCGGAACGGTTCGCCTTCCCACTCAAAGACGACGCCTTTCTTCAGATCTGTAATTCCAAATGCCATCTGGAATTCCCTGCTTAGTTATTTGCAACGAATGGCATTAACGCGAGGTGTCGGGCACGCTTGATAGCGACCGCCAAACGGCGTTGCTGACTCTCGGTCAGGCCGGTCTTCTTGCGGGTTTCAATCTGTCCGTAGACGTTCACGTAGCGCTGCAAGGTCTTAAAGTCCTTGTAGTCGAAAAACGCAACGTCTGTCTTGTGTTTAAAAATCTTTGCCATATAAGCTCTCTCCTTAAGTTAGTTGGTTTTAACGAATTCTGGCGAGTGCAGCCGCGATGAAAGCCGAGCACAAAACCCGAGCCGTATTTGATATACGGCGAAGATCTTTGACGCAGGCTTTCGCCCGGAATGTGCCGTCACAAATTTGTTAAAACGGGATATCGTCCAGATTAATTGGCTCGTCACCGATATCCTCGATGACAACATCATCTTTTTTCTTGCTTGAGGTCGAAGGATTCGCTGCGGCCGGTGCGCCGTTCGCATTGTTTGCGGCACCGTTACCACCGTCACCGCCGCCCGGGCCACCCAGGAAGGTGACATCCTGCGCAACAACTTCTACCTTGCTGCGCTTTTGGCCGTCCTGTTCCCAGCTACGGCTCTGGATGCGGCCGTTAACCAGACAGGGGCGGCCCTTGCTGAGGTACTGCGCCACGCGCTCTCCGAGCGGTCCCCAAGCGACGACATCGATGTAGTCAGTAGCTTCTTGCCAGTTGCCATCGGCGCCCTTATAACTGCGATTCAGTGCCAAGCTAAAGCTACAAACTTGTTGGCCACTCGGGATAGCCCGGAGCTCTGGATCCCTCGTCAGGTTCCCCATCAAAACTACTTGGTTAAAACTACGTGCCATGTGGTAATCCCCTCTCCCGGAAACTATGTCCGATATTACTTCGTACTTTTACCCTACGCCCGCACAAAACGAGCGTCAAGATCTACTCTTCGTCCTTGTCGTCGCTAGCAGACTCAGTGGACTCACCGCGTTCAGCAGCTTTCTTGGCCTTTTCGGCCTTGGCGACTTCTGCCTTGGCAATAGCCTTGAGGTCGGGACGCGTAATGAGGAAACGAATAACCTCATCGGTGATATTGAGTATTGACTCAATCTTAGCCACGTTTGTACCAGGTATGTCTACCGTATAGAAAACATACACGGCCGCATCATGCTTTTTAATCTGGTACGCCAGTTTGCGCTTGCCCCAGTTATCGATATTTTTGACCTCACCACCGTTATCGGTGAAGATTTTTTCCACCCGATTGGTGGCTTTTTCCAGATCTATTTCCAGATCGGGATCATACAAGATTGCAATTTCGTATTGATTCACGAAGTTCTCCCTTGGTTAACGCCTGCACTCACGTAATGGATGCAAGCCGAGTTGATAGTGCCCCAATTGTACCGTATCCACCCCTGTTCGTCAAGCTACGCCGTCTGGAGCGCTGCCGTCAAAAGCCGCAAAGTACGTTTGTCCACGGCCCTGTTGCCATCCCGCTGCACGGTGAGCAAGTTTCGGACATAATTCGCGGCACTGGCCGTGCGATCATTTGGTAGCCATCTTTCTCGCTTGGCCTGGCGGAATTCTTCCTTAAAATCACCCGTTACTTCTTCGCTTGCACAGGCGATAAGCTCCCCGGCCACGCGCGCCCTAGCCTTGAGGTCGGTCGAATGGAGCAACTCATCAACCAAGCCCGAGTTCATAGTGGCAATACTATGACGCGCGCCATAATCGAGCAGGAAGTTCGACACTTTATAGTATTCGTCGATCTGTATGACGCCAGGTGCGAGCAGGCGTTGGCGTTCCCACCTCCGCAACTCCTCGATGCTATGGTGACCATTTGGTGAAAGAGCAATCGCCTGAGGGCCAACAAAGCCAGCCGCTGCAAATACCACCGTTTTAAATATTCGTAGCTCCGATTCGGGAACTTCCGGACCGGCAAACGTCTGGTGATAACCGATGCCATTGTGATGGTCTTCGTACTTGGTCCACTGTACTCGACAATTCCGCAGCGCCTGCTGGCCCAATGTACCGTGCACGAGTGCCGCCCGAGGATGGAATGGGTGGTGCCAATCTCCATAACGTTCAGTATTAGTCTGACCTTTCCGAGGTATCGGCGGTAGTTCGCCCCTGGGGTAGATCGGTAATGGAACACCCGTGGACTCGTCCACGGGTGTCACCAGATACTGTTGCGGCAATTTGTCACTATCCAAAAAGGGGCCATCGAGTGTGGCAGGGACCTCTTCATCATACTGCGCCTCAATTTGAGTGGGCGGCAGCGGCTCACCGCCGGGATAATTCTCGCGAACTTCTACCAGTTGCTCTGCCACTGCCGTTCCCTCCAGTTTGCAGTTTTTGTATTATGCTTATGGTAATACCGCTACACCCATTTTGCAAGTTCTGCTAGGGCAACGGTTGTCTTCCTGGAGTGCCTGAATCTGGCGTCGCGCCCACAGCCCCACGATAAACTCACAGCATATCATAGAGGTCTTAGTCGCTGGGGAAATTCTCGTCTAGGACGGCATCGCTGGCACCACCACCAAATACTTGGTCGACGCTGCTTACTAATACCTCACGCGGGCGACTACCATCGGCGTGTCCAATAATTCCTTGCTCTTCCATAGTCTCAATGATGCGTGCGGCACGACCATAACCAATGCGCAGACGTCGTTGTAACAGTGACGTCGAAGCCTTGCCACTCTCAATCACGACCTTCACAGCATCATGAAACATATCGTCATCGGCGTCTTGGCCACCATAGTCAGCAACGATACCGCCCTTGCCATTGAGCTGAACTGGCTGGCTAACCACCTCGTCGTTATATTGTGGGGCGCGCTGCATCTTGATAAAATCAACCACTTTGTGCGTCTCGTCGTCACTAATAAAAGCACCCTGTACGCGCTTGGGTTTTGGCATATCGGAAGTCAGTAGCAACATATCGCCCTGGCCTAGCAGCTTTTCGGCACCTACCTGGTCGATAATAGTCCGGCTATCCACCTGGCTGGCAACAGTGAACGCGATACGGGCCGGAACATTTGCCTTGATAAGCCCGGTGATAACGTCGACCGACGGCCGCTGCGTAGCTAACACCAGATGAATACCGACTGCCCTGGCTTTCTGTGCAATACGCACAATCAGCGCCTCAACATCCCGGGCGGCCATCATCATCAAGTCAGCCAACTCGTCGATCACGATGACGATGTAGGGCATGCCTTCTTCCTTCTTGATATTGTTGTATTCACTGATGTTGCGCTTGCCAGCATCGGCCAGCTCACTGTAGCGACGCTCCATCTCAGCTACCGCCCACTTAAGTGCAGATATGCACTTCTCGGGCTCGACAATTACCGGTGTGAGCAGGTGTGGAATATCGTTGTACGGCGCCATTTCCACACGCTTGGGGTCAACGAGGATCAATTTGAGATCTGAGGGACTATTGCGATACAACAAGCTCGTTAAGATCGTATTAATCATCACCGATTTACCGGAACCAGTCTGACCGGCAACCAGCAAGTGCGGCATCCTTGCCAAGTCAGCCACCATTGGTGTGCCCGATATATCCTTGCCGATCGCAAAACCAAGCGGACCACCGAGGCCCTGCCAATCACGTGACTGGAAAATGCTACTGATCCGCACCGTGGCGGCCTTACGGTTCGGTACCTCGATACCAACGGCACGTTTGCCAGGGATCGGCGCCTCCATGCGGATATTCGTAGCAGCCAAATCGAGCGCCAGGTTGTTTTCAAGTGCAGTAATTTTGGTCAGTTTAACCCCTGTTGGCGGTTTGAGTGTGTACTGCGTGACCCGCGGACCGATGTTAGCACCCTCCATCTCGACATCAATGTTGAAATTGGAGAACGTGTCGTGGATAGTCTGAGCGTTACCGTTTACATCGCCAGCGTCGGCCTTGTCTTGCTTCTGGTTAAGTAATTCAACCGAGGGCAACTGCCAGTCAGGGTCACTGGCAGTTGTAAGTGCCTCGTGACTCTCGCTCGTGGTTAGTTTTTGAGCAGTATTCTTTAGTGAACTCAAACGAACTGGCTCTTTGGCGCCGGTCCCGTCGTAATGCTCGACAGGCACACCCTCGTTCAACTTGAAGCCTTGGGTATCGGCCTTGGCCTTCAGATCTGCCAGATCGGTGGTTTCACCCTCGGGTTTCTCACGACCAAACATGCCAAAAGGCCGCAACAACACTTTGGGTGAAATGCTGAACGCGAAGAATACCGCCAACATCGTTGCCACAAAGAACAACAAGCTCGCGGGCAATTTGTCTAACGCACTCAAGACCATGCCGCCCACAAGTTTGCCTGTCTCACCACCATGACCGCCCTGCCAACTAGCAGTTGCGACATCCTGGCTGGCGAACATCGTATAAAACCAGCCGCTCGCAAACAGCAGCACAAACACCATACTCATAAACTTGGCGAGCGGAACCTGGCGGTCCTCACTTCTGAACTTATACACTCCCCAGTACGCTAGTGCGACCGGCGTCATGTAGGCGGCCCAACCGAGGACTGCATAGGCACCCTTAAATAGATTAACGGGTAACGGTCCACCCGTCCCGAAACCGCCTAGCAGTAGAAAAACTGCCAGCAAACAGAGCAGAATTGCCCCAGTGAGTGGCCAAAACGCCGAGCGTTCGGTTACTTCAGGCTCTGGCGGCTTTTTTGCTTTGGACTTTGTTTGTTTTTTCTTTGCCATAACTTTTGGTAATTATACCCTCATAGACGCTTATGGTCTAGGGGAGTCGATCCCCTGCAGTGCATGCTGCACCATGTCATTGGCAAGCGCAATCAATGCCTGGTCATGCGACTGGAAAGCTCGCATTTGGAGTTCTAGGGCCGCCTCCGGCGATACAACGGGCGCCGTAGGCTCTGCAGGCGGCTCAACAGCCACTGACTCATCTGTTGCCGGCTGACGATTCTGTAGTTCATCGAGTAGAAAATCATTAGCCCGCGCGAGACCAACAGCATCGCCGCCCAGCCACAAAGTCTGCTGCTGATCAAGTAACGTCTCGAGTTTACGATCAGAGAATGAATATTCGCTCATGCCAAATAGTATAGCAAAAATTACATCATTTGTCAATGCGCTCAGTCGACGCGTGGATCTTGAGTCAACAGGCGCGCCCGCATCTCTTCGAAGCGTTTCTGTTGCTCGTCGGCAATCTGCTCGGGGGTCTTAGCACGACCCGGCTGCGCAGCTGGAGCCTTAGGCTCCCCACCACCCTTGCCACCACTGATGATATTCACCACTGGGATGACAATCGGGCTGCGCTGAGTGTGCTCGAACAGGTAGTGCGTGATGTGGTCCTTGAGCTCGGCCTTGAACCGGTCGAGATCAACACGCTTGAACCGCTGCTGTACGGCGCGCTTCAGTTCGGCGCGCAGACCATTCATCACCTCTTCGTTCTCGCGCATATAGATGAAACCACGACTAATGATATCCGGGCTGGTAAGCAAGTTACCGCTTTTACGGTCGATTGTCAGTACGACAGAAATGAGGCCTTCCTCGGCCAACAGTACACGGTCCTTCACGACCACGTTGTTCACGAGTGCGCCGGTCTGATCAACCAGGATAGTGCCGCTCGGTACTTCACCGGCTCGCTCCATTTTGTCGGCAGTTAGTGCGATTACCTCGCCATTCAGGACATTCAGGGTATTAGCACGTGGAACACCCTGCTCGACAGCCAGATCAATGTGGCGCTGCTTCACGCGGTAGGCACCGTAGATCGGGATAAAGAACTTCGGCTTGGTGTAATTGATCATCTCGGCATATTCGTCTTGGCTGGCGTGACCCGAAACGTGTAACGGACCAACCTTATCGAGCTCATGATTGCGATGCTCAAAGACATGCACACCTTTCTTGGTCAGGTTATCAACCATCACACCAATAAGCGCATCGTTACCACTCTCCGGGATTGGCGTGGAACTGAGGATAACTGTATCTTGTTCTTTGAGCTTGACGTGCCGGTGTTCACCGTTGGCCATACGCTGCAGGGCGCTGCTCGGCTCACCCTGGCTGCCAGTCGCTACCACGACCAGGTCTTGATCTTTCATATTAGCGGCACTAGCGATTGGCACGAACGTGCCCTTCGGAATCTTCATAAAGCCGTGACGCACCGCCATATCAAGTGTACTGACCATACTACGGCCGTCCATAGCTACCTTTTTGCCATTGTGCACAGCGGCGTTGACGATCATCTGCACGCGGTTCATGTTAGTACTAAACAAGCCAACAAAGATACGGCCCGGTGCCTGCTCCATGATATCGACAAAACTTTGCTCAATGGTACTCTCGGACGGCGTCCGACCCAAACGCTCAACGGTCGTCGACTCGGACAACAGCGCCAAAACGCCCTCGTTGCCAAGTTCCTTCAGGCGCTCAATATCACTGCGCTCGTGATCGAGGGGACTAGGGTCAAGTCGGAAATCACCAGTGTTAATGATGCGGCCAACTGGCGTATCGAGTACGATACATGTGCTGCCGGGGATAGAGTGCGTGATGCGCACCAACTCCACGAAGAACTCACCGACCTTCAAACGCTCGTGAGTATTTTCGTTCATGGTCACAGTCTTTAGCTCAAAGCCATCAGGCATTGGTAAGCCGAAGTTCTCGAAGATTTCCTCGACACGGCCAATAGTAAATTTACTGCCGTAAATCGGTGCCGGGAACTTGGGCACGATGTGTGGCAAACCGCCAATGTGGTCCAGGTGTCCATGGGTAATGATGTAGGCACGTAACTTGTGCTTAATGCTCTCCATGTACGTTGTGTCGGCGATACCGTAGTTGATACCGGGCAAATCGACACCGAGGTCGTTGCCGCAGTCCAAAACAACTGCATCATTTATGTACTCAACCAGCATCATGTTCTTGGAGCCACCACCATCCATACCACCGAGGCCAATGATTTTCAGGCGTGGACTGTCGTCAATGACATTGGCACGCTGCTGCTTCATTGGCTGGGCGGCAGTGTACTGGTTGGCGATACGCTGGGCATCCATCTGTGAACGCTTCTGGGCTCGCACGGCCGCACCGCGGCTAATACCACTGCGGGCAGCGCCCGTACTTTGCGGCTTCGTACTACCACCTGCACGGCGACCACGGTTTGAGCCGTTATTATTTTGGGTAGCCCGTCTTGGCGGCCTACTGTTTTGATTATTATTGTTATTTGGTTCCATATAAATGGTGTCCTCTCTTATTATTTCTTGTCTATTAATTTCAAAATGTCGGGAATGCGATTGAAATCATCAATGATGGTTTGTCGCATGCCACCGTTATAGAGCGCCGCTGCGGGGTGGAACAAGGGCACGATTACCAGCTCCAGCACGTCTCCGTCGTGCTCCTTCATTTGGATTTTTATCCGCTTGGGCTCTCCGTGGATCTTGCTAATTTGCAGATCCGGCAGGAAACAATTCATGCTGTGGCGACCGAGCGTCGCGACAATTTTGGGTTGAATTACTTCCAACTGGGCCTGTAAATACGGCAGGAACGCCTTTTTTTCGTCCGGCCACGGGTCACGGTTGTTGGGCGGCCGATACTTCACGATGTTGGTAATGTAGATATCTTCGCGCTTGAAGCCAATACCATCGAGCATTTCATTTAAAAACTTACCGGCAGCACCAACGAACGGCTTGCCTTGCTCATCTTCGTGCTTCCCTGGCGCCTCACCGATGAACACGATATCGGCATCGGAGCTACCTGCGCCAAAGACCAGTTGTGTCGCACCAGCCTTCAATTCGGGGCAAACGTTGTCGGCGTCGATCGCTCGAGCAATCGCATCGAGCCGTTGTTGTTTAGTGTCTGTAGCCATCGACGAACTTCCCGGCAAAACGAACGAAATTATACAAACCGTCGATGAGAAACAGTACAACCACGCCCCACTGCCACAGCACCCCGCTGTCGATAGCAAGCGATGCAAAGGTGTAGACAATAGCCAGGTCCAACACCGTCCAGGCCAGGCGACCACTCCAGGTGTGTTTCCAACGCATAAACGCATTGCGGTTCTGCGGTTTTGGCGTACTATCCTCGCTCAACGTGTGTCCTCCCTGCTATTTTTTCTGTTCGCGCTGGGCAGCCTTCATGCTCAACTGCAAACGGCCCCTGTCGTCAATAGCTATCAATTTTACAGTGACTTTGTCACCCTCTTTGACGACGTCACTCGGCTTGTTCACGCGCTCCTCGCTCATTTCCGATACGTGCACCAAGCCATCTTTGCCGGGCATGATCTGTACAAATGCACCAAAGTCCATCACCGACACGACCGGCTTGTCGACATAAATCTTGCCGACTTCCGGATCTTCGACAATCGATGCAATCCACTGCTTGGCTGCTTCAATCTTAGCCTTGTCCGGGCTAGCAATCATGATGGTGCCATCTTCCTTGATGTCGATCTCGGTGCCAGTCTCGCCCGTAATCTTCTGGATGGTCTCGCCACCCTTACCGATAATCTCGCGAATCTTGTCTGGGTTGATGACCACACTTTCGACGCGCGGCGCATGGGGGCTCATCTCGGCACGTGGCTTGGCCAAAGTCTTGAGCATGTGCTCAAGTATCTCGGCCCGGCCATCCTTGCCTTGCATCAGTGCTGCTTTGAGCACCGTAACTGGCAAGCCATGCACTTTCATATCCATCTGCAGCGCCGTAATACCTTCGGTGGTTCCCGTCACCTTAAAATCCATGTCGCCGGCAAAATCCTCGGCATCGGCGATATCACTCAGGACATACGTCTTGTCTCCATCTACCATCAGGCCCATGGCAATACCCGATACCGGGCGCAGAAGTGGCACACCAGCATCCATCAGCGCTAAGCAGCTAGAACAAGTCGCTGCCATCGACGTTGAGCCATTCTGGCTCATGATCTCAGTCACGCTACGAATAGTATAGGGGAACTCCGCCTCGCTCGGCAGCACGGCTGCTAGCGCCCGCTCAGCCAAGTAGCCATGACCAATCTCGCGGCGACCTGGTGAGCCTAGGCGGCGGACTTCACCAACCGTCCAACCTGGTGCGTTGTAGTGATGCATGTAGCGGCGCTCGCCGTCGTTGACCTCCATAGTGTCAACCATCTGAGCGTAACTAGTACTCGCCAAGGTCACGATGTTCATACCCTGCGTTACACCACGCGTAAATATGCTAGAGCCGTGGGCGCGGGGTAAGAAACCAACCTCACTGCTGAGCGGTCGGATTTCAGTCAATTGGCGGCCGTCAGGGCGCACATTATCTTCCACGATACCCTTACGGACATCCTTGTGCAGCGCCATCTGAAATGCCTCATCATACTGACCGCGCTGGGCCTGGTACTCATCCTCGCCGATCTTAGCAGCGAACGCATCGTGCATAGCGATCTTCAGCGTCGACACCATGTCGTTACGCTCCGGGTACGGAGTCCGCAAGTTAGCACCTAGCTTGCCTTCCAGCCATTTGTCGACTGCACTCTGGATATCCTCATCGGGCTTCAGCAACTCATATTCTTGCTTAGCCACACCGACCTTTTCAACCAGTTGTTGCTGTAACTTCACGGCCGGCAAAATAGCCGCCTGTGCGTACTCTAAGGCACCAATAACTTCTTCCTCTGTTGCTTCCCGGGCACCAGCCTCGACCATCATGATGGCCTCAGCCGTACCAGCAACCACCAGGTCAAGCTTTCCCTCGGCCAGTTCGGCGGCGCTCAAAAACGCCTGGTACTTGCCCTCTTTGTTAATACCCACACGTACACCAGCTACCGGACCATCAAACGGTGCACCGGTCAGCATAAATGCCGTGCTGACCGCGATCATAGCGATCACATCGGGGCGGAACGTCGGATCCAAACTCAAAACCGTGGCGATGCCCTGGGCCTCGTTGCGGTACCCTTTCGGCCATAGCGGCCGAATCGGCCGATCGATCAAACGGCCGATCAGGATGGCCTCGTCACTGGGACGACCCTCGCGCTTGATGAAGCGACTACCGGATATCTTGCCAGCTGCATAAAACTTTTCTTCGTAGTCGATGCTCAGCGGGAAATAATCCATGCCCTGCACCTTATTTTTACCCACCATAGCAGTACCGAGTACCACCGTTTCGCCGTAACGAACTAGCACGCTCGCGCTGCTCCGGAAACCAACACGGTTCACTTCGAGTGATAAGGCTCGGCCGCAAAATTCGGTCTCAACCCTCAGGATATCTTTGCCGGCGGGGTTAATCGTTGCGTTATTTTCTGTCTGGCTCAATGGTTTGGCCTTCCTTTCGTTTGACACGTATTTGTCATAGACACAGTGCAAATATACGCGCCACTTGTGCTAGAGGCTGGGGTATATCTGGTCTTTGCCTATGCTTCAATACTATTGTCGTTTAATGTGCACAAGCTTGCGGCCTGGAGGTTCCAGACCACTGGTTCGAGCACACGCTTAGCGACGAATGCCGAGTTGCTTGATGAGCTTCAGGTAGCCATCGGTGTCGCGGCGGGCAATGTAGCGCAGCAAACGGCGGCGCTTGCCAACGAGCTGTAGCAGACCGCGGCGAGCCGCAAAATCTTTCTTGTTGATCTTGAGGTGCTCGGTAAGCTCCTTGATGCGCTCGGTCGCGACTGCAACCTGTACGCTGGCACCGCCGGTGTCATCTTTGTGTACTTGTACGCTCTTGATAGCTGTTTGCTTCTTCTCGGTTGAAATCATCCAGTTCCTTTTCAAATTATTATTAGAGATTTGTGATGGCGTTACCAGGGATTATATCAGATGACAACACCGTCCGCAAGTTACGATACGGAGACCGACAGTCTTTGGAATATCCGTGTGTCGCGCACCACGTTGACTATTGTGTCATCTTTTCCTTCTGCAAACACTGTCTCGCCGTTGATACGAGTACCGACCGGCTGAAGCGTCGGTCGTTTTTCACCCTCCAAAGTCGCTAGCGCTATAAAACCAGCCTTCTGGTAGATAGAGCGAGCGCGCTCGTTGCCAGCCCACGTTTCGAGTGAAATCTGTTCTGGATCCGCGCCAAACACATGCACGGCCGAGGCGACCATCAGTTCGGTGAGTGCCAAACCCAACTTTGCCCGGCGTTGCCCCTCGGCACTCACCCGGTACGCCGTGGTTATGTCCGCCTCTGGAATATGCTCGTTCTCTTCACGCCCCGACCAGCCATAAGCTAGCAGTTTCACATCCTCAATCTCCAGCATCCGTAAGTCTGCGTCCGTCAACGGCCCCTCATGTCCCGGCACATCACCAATCCACGCCATACCACGGCCACCACCCTTAGCCAGCCATTTACGAGTCGACGCCAAGGTACCAAATCGACTCTCTGTCTCGTCCTTGGGACAAAATTCCCGAATGTGATCTTGGCTGGCTATCGAAGCCAGCGTTCCGGCGTGATATATATCAATGCCCGTTACTGCTACCAGCCCCAGCTCTGCCAGGTTCACAATCTGCGCATGCCCACGTTCACCAACATCCATAGACGGCGTTAGTACCTGTAGCTTTGCCTCGAAATCTGTCGGATAGTTT
Organism: uncultured Candidatus Saccharibacteria bacterium; assembly: GCA_964426605.1. GTDB lineage: Bacteria > Patescibacteriota > Saccharimonadia > Saccharimonadales > UBA4665 > JAGQNT01. The sequence continues at coordinate 43,241 of CAYRQK010000002.1, forward strand.
GCCATATCATGCTCATTTTAGCGTAGTCGGGTACAGCCTTACACCGTCAATAAGTGGGCGGCTAATTCGTCTCTGTTGAGAGTGTCGACTTGGACGGCATTTTGGATATCAAACTGGCCGACAGTGGTGCGGCGCAACTCGGACATGTAGGCACCTGCCTCGAGGATTTTACCCAGGTCTTCGACCAGACTGCGGATGTAGGTGCCGCTGCTGACTTTACTCGTGAACGTTACGTACGGATACTCATAGTCGGTCAGCTCGTTCGCATAAATCGTCACCGGTCGGGCTGCCAGCTCTACTGTTTTACCCTCACGGGCCAGTTTGTAGGCCCGTTGCCCGTTAATCTTCATTGCCGAGTATACCGGTGGAGTCTGCATAATATGGCCCTGTAGGGCACTCAGAGCATCTAGGACGGCCGTTTTGGGTGGAACAGTGTCGGATACAGCTGTTTTTTCGCCCTCGTCATCGGCCGTGGTGCTGGTTTCACCCAGTTTCATCGTCACTTCATAGGTTTTATCGAGTTTGCTAAATTCGCCAGCCCGACGGGTATATTCCTTGCCCACCACTAACACTAATAGGCCGGTGGCTAGCGGATCGAGCGTGCCGGTGTGGCCGACTTTGCAATTTTTGGGCTTCTTGCCCTCAACCTCGGCCACCATTTTGCGCACGTAATTCACCACGTCAAAGCTGGTCCAAGTTCTGGGTTTATCAACGAGTAGCAGTCCTTGCATGAGGCTATTGTACCAATCTCTTAGAAATACCGGACTGGCCAGGCAACCAAGCTACTTTTGGGCCAAGTCAAAAGTAGGTGGCCACGCCCCCGCCAGAGGACGCGCATTCAAGAATTACTGTTTGCCAGGCCAAGTAGGCGGCATTATGGGCGGTGGCACCGGAGGTGGCGCATTGGGGTCGTTGCTCGAGGCGTCGGTTGGAGATGTGGTAGGAGCTGGCGACATAGTGAGACTCTGGGGCAACGGCATAGTCAGCGCCTGGTCGGCGGGAGACTCACTGAGAGGTGCTTGCTCAGGCAGGTTTGGCGGCAATGGCTCAGGAGCGGCCGCATTGGTATCCGGATGGTTACCGAGATCAACTGGCTGCGCATTAAGTGCCGCAATCGGAGGCAAGACACCGTCATCTTGACCACTAATAGCCTTCATGACTTCCTCGCGAGCCTTATCGACCTCTTGCGCCTGGTCGGCCCGAGGATCCACGGCAGGCTCTTCGCGCTCGGTCAATGTCGGACTCGGAGCGGATAAAGGAGTGGCGGGCAGCGTGAATGAATCGGCGGCACCAGGAGTTACGATGGGACCCGAAATCGGGACTGAAGCAGACTGGCTAGATTGCTGAACGGGCTCGGACCAGCTTGCCGATGAAGCTTGCGGCTCTGGTAGCGAAGTCTCTTGTTGTGGTGCTTCGGCCGCCGGCCGAGTATGTGTAGGAGCAATGTCGAGGGCACCACTCGCCTGACCGTCGGTATTAGAAGGAGGCATCGAGGGCCCCGATGCTGGTTCAGCGGACTGATCATGGCTCAAAAGTGGCTGATTCTGGTCAGACCCACTTAGCAAGCCCATGGATAGATCCGGCATATCGTCTTCTTCCATAGTATTGGCTGTCAGGTGACCGCCAAGCTTTGGTGCATCCATCACGAGTGGTCGAGAATACGCATCCGACACAGACTGCCCGGCTTCAGGGGACAGTGGTGGCTCATCACCAAGTGGTTCGGGGGTAGTCTGCGCTGGCTGCCGAATCTCTGCAACCGGTTCAGGCTCCCTTTCGGGATGTGTTATCTCGAGCATGCCATCGACTGATTTTGGCGGAGCTGGCTCCTCGGACGATTTATCCTCGGCATCAGTAGCACCCGCGTCTCCGCCTTTGTCATCGCCATCACTACCGGTAGTAGTGTCAGTAGATGCATCAACTTCACTTTCTAGTTCGTGTGCCACCAGTTGCTGGTTGGCCCCAGCCGCCAATAGGTCGGCACTGGCGCTCATGGTGCTGGCGCTGGTCTTGTCGTTGCGAAAGCGGTCGGTTTCGGCCACGATGCCGGTCAGGAGTGCCGTAGCAATTTGTTCGTCGAGCAGCGGCTTGTCAAAGCTCTTAGTAATACGCGTAACCAGCTCACATAGACTGCTGGCGTTGGTATCGAGCCAGTTGATACTGCCCAACTCGCCAGCGGCCGCGTTGTTGACGGCCATAACCGTAGCATCGTGCAAAATGCGTCCGTGCGACGTAATCGCCTGATCCAGATCAGTCTGCTGCTGCACGCCCAGCGCCAATACGACATCGATGTTGAAATCACCTTGACTGAATTCCAGGTCGTCCCCGCTCAGACTCGTGCGATACGGCGTAATGAAGATCTTGACGACTTTGTCCTCGACCTTGTAGCGCAGCTTGTCAGCCTTAGTTTTGTCCAGCGAAATGATAAAGTCGCGCAGACTATCGGTATTCTTCTCGATGGTGTTTTCGGGCTTGAGGAAGTCGATAGTCGAGGGCACATCACCACTGAAAACAGCCGTCGCGTGTTTGTTGAGCTTGTTCAGCAGTAGCGTTAGACCAATACAGGCCGACAACTGGTCGACTGACGGGTTCGCACTGACAGTGACCAATATATTGTTGGCCGCCTGCAGTTTTTCGACTATTTCGTGCTGTTTTGGATCCATATTTTTGTTGTTAGAGTTTGTAAGAGCAGCGTAGCATAAGCAGTCTGCTTTGTCGAGTGTTTTGGCGCATGACAGACCTCTCTTTACAAGCGTTGTGGTTATCGCTATAGTTGAGTATCGATTAGCATACATACATAACAGATAAGGAATACGTTCATGCCCATCATCAAGTCAGCAAAAAAGCGCGTTAAGACAGCCAATAAGGCTGCCATACGCAATAGCAAGGCCAAGCGCAGCCTCAAAACCGCCCTGAAGTCTTTCGCCAAAAAGGCCGATGCCAGCACGCATTCTGCCGCACAGAGCAACGTCGATAAGCTCGCCAAGAAGGGTCTAGTTCACAAGAACAAAGCCGCTCGCATGAAGAAGCAACTGGCCGCTAAGGCCAAGGCCGCTGGCGTCAAGCCAGCAGCAGCCAAGAAGACAGCCGCTAAGCCTGTTGCTAAAAAGGCTACGCCAGCTAAGAAAGCCGCTGCCGCAAAGAAGCCAGCAGCTAAAAAAGCGCCGACCAAGAAGCCTGCTGCTAAGAAATAGCACCGTCGCCCAGCCTAGCCCAACAGGCTACTAATACCCCACTCCTCGTGGGGTATTTCAGTTCGGCTGGGCAATACTAATGATGAAATAGCGCAGAGCTTCGTCGAGATCGATGGCTTCGCGCTTGCTGCGGGTATCAATGTCCAGCAAGTCGCTAATCATCTGCGACAAGTGTGAGATAGGTATATGCTGTACCAGCGTGCGGCTTTTGCCAGCCACGTACGGGCTAATCTTGGCTTGCCGGGCTACTTCGTCGGGACTGCGCGAGCCGGCAGTTTTGACGAGCGCCATAATGTGCAGTTGCCAGGCGAACATGGCGATGATCTGTTGCGGCTCAACCTTCAGCGCTCGTTGCTCGTTGTAGAGCGCGATAGCCTGCTTGGCCTTGCCGGCCAGGGCGGCATCAATCAGCTGAAAAATCGTACTCTGCGGTGCGGGCTCGGTCAGTCTATCAATGCGTTTTCTATCGATACCGATGCCTAGCAAGCTGAGTTTTTCGAGTTCGCTAGCCAGTGTCTGCTGGTTCTGGCCCACCCGGTCGATAAGATAGCGCGCATCGGTCAGGCTCAGACTTGCACCCTGCCCCTTGGCAGTCTGGACCAGCCATTGGGCCAGTGCCGAGCCGTCAATCACCGCATATTCCCGGAAATCAGTTTGCTTTTTAAGGAGTTTGTAGAGGCTGCTGCGCTTATCAAACTTGGGCTCGTGCAGAATAAGCTCTGTGGTATCGGGCAGCCCCTGCAACAATTGCTCGACCCGTTCGGCAAATACCTTACTCTTGCTAGGGGCCGAAAGCACTACCATTTTTTTGTTCGTCAGGAATGGCACGCTAGTGAGCGCCTCCTGAATGTGCACAAAATCGGTTGTCTCGCCGTCCAGACGCTCCAGTGCCAAGTCGCCTTCGGCGTCGATAAAGGTTTGCGTCAACATCCGCAGTGCTCGGCTGCGTGTAAAGTCATTATCTCCGGTGATCGTAATAGTGGGCATAGATCTCTATTCTAACACTTGTGCGCATCACAGTCGTAACAGTGGTGGCGTGGTATGATTAACCCTAGAGATGCAATCAGGACTTATTATCGTCTCAAATCGTTTGCCGGTGAGTGTCAAAAAAGTTGATGGCAAGCTTGAGTTCTATCCCAGCGCGGGCGGACTAGCCACCGGCTTGTCTTCGTACACGACCAGCGGCCACAACAAGTGGATTGGCTGGCCAGGAGTGGCTAGCGAAGACGTCAGCGATCAAGAAAAACACGACATCACCGTCGAACTCAAAAAACACAATTGCTACCCCGTCTTTTTGAGTAAAAAACAGCTCGATGATTACTACAATGGCTATAGCAATAGTGTACTGTGGCCCCTATTCCACGAGTTAAAGCCCAGCTCGGCCGCCAGCGGCAGTGAGACGTACTGGCGAGCGTACAAACGAGTCAATGCCGCTTTCGCCGAAGCAATCCTAAACCTGAGCGATCGTGGTAGCACCATATGGGTGCATGATTACCAGCTGTTGCTGCTGCCAGCGCTGCTCCGTAAGCAGCGGCCTAAAGACAAAATTGGCTTTTTCTTGCACATACCATTTCCGCTGGCCAAGACATTTGGGAGCACGCCCCACGGTAAAGAATTACTGGCAGGCATAATCGGCTCTGACTTGGTCGGATTCCACACCACGTCATACGCCCAACATTTCCTGGATAGCTGCCAGGGTCTTGGTGTCGGGATCATCGGCCAAAAAGAATTGCTGCTGCCAGACCGTATCGTACGTGTCACCGATTTCCCTATGGGTATCGACTACAGCAAATTCGCCCAAGCAACCAAAGTACGTGAAGTGAAACGTGAACTGCTGAAGCTAAAGGCCAAATATCGCGGCAAGAAAGTCATACTGACAGTCGATCGTCTGGACCCAACGAAAGGCCTCGTAGAACGCCTAACAGCATATCGTGAACTGCTCAAGCAAAATAAATCCCTACATCGCAAAGTTGTCATGGTAATGATCGCCGTGCCTTCGCGGACCGAGATTAAAGAATACCGTTCGCTCAAGCGGCGTGTCGACAAGCTAGTACGCGAAATCAATGAAGAGTTCGGCAGTCCACGCTGGCAACCAGTCGAATATCTGTATACCACCGTGCCGTTTGCCCAACTGTCGGCGTACTACCAACTGGCCGATGTCGCCTTCATTGCCCCTATCCGCGATGGCATGAACTTGGTTGCCAAAGAGTACGTGGCCAGCCGCAGCAAACAAAGCGGCGTCCTCATATTGAGTGAAACGGCCGGCGCCGCCGAAGAACTGAAGGATGCTATATTGGTTGACCCAACAGAGGGCAGTTCGCTGGTCGAAGGGCTTATCACCGCTCTGACGCTGCCGCCACGCGAACTCAAACAGCGCGTCAGTAGCATGCAAGAACGGCTCAGTGGATTTACCGTTTACGAGTGGGCTGGCAGCTTCATGGATTCGCTCAAAACTGTACCCGAGATTAAGCCACAACGGCCGCGGCACCTTGGACCTGGCCGAACGCACGAGATGCTCGAAGCTTTTCGGCGCGCCAAGAAGCGCCTGCTATTACTCGACTACGACGGCGTACTGGTAGCGTACAAGAACAATCCTAATCGTTCGGCACCATCCAAGCGCCTACTTGATACATTGCAAAAACTGTCGGCAATCCCCCACACCGACGTGGTCGTGGTGAGCGGCCGTGGCAAACATGACTTGACCGACTGGCTAGGCGGGTCGCCGGTATCACTGGCCGCCGAGCACGGCGCATTCGTACGCAAGGCCGGGCAACGCCGCTGGCACGATGCCCTCGAGTTCGACAACAGCTGGCGTGATGCCGTGTTACCAATATTGCAAATCTATACCGAGAAAACACCTGGAGCAGCCGTTGAGACCAAAGAGGCTAGCCTGGTATGGCACTATCGCCAGGCTAGCCCCTATTACGCGCAAAAGCACCTCGTAATTCTAAAGCGGTTGCTGTCACGCTATGCCAAACGGTACGACTTAATGATGCACCAAGGCAACATGATCCTCGAGCTGCGGTCACGGGGTGTTAGCAAAAGTAGTGTGGCCACTGCACGTATGCAAGACGGCCCGGACTTTGTGTTGGCGATCGGCGACGATTATACTGACGAGGATACCTTCGAGTCACTGCCGACCTGGGCCTACACCGTCAAGGTCGGACGCGGCCGTACAGTCGCCCGCTTGCGACTGCCAAAGTCCGATGACGTGCTAGATCTACTCGAAAAATTGGCTAAAGGATAGGCTTCTGGCAGTGCGGACACAGATGTGTACCGCGGCCAGCGACACGAGTCTTGATGATAATCGTGCCGCAGCGTAGACATGGCTGGCCTTCGCGGCGGAACACACTAGCGAACGTCATGTAACTGCCCTTGTTGCCCTCGGCATCAACATAGGTATGGTTAGACGAGCCACCCTTGGCAACACTCAAGCGCAACACATCGACTAGGGCCCTGTGTAATGCCTTGAAATTGGCATCAGAAAGATTCCGGACAAGTGTCGTCGGGTGAATTTTGGCACCCCACAAGCTCTCGTCGGCATAGATATTACCCACACCCGCGATCACCGACTGGTCGAGCAGCGCCGCCTTGGTGTTGGTATTTTTGCGGCGCTGCAATCGCTCTCGCATGGCCTGCCAGGTGAACTCCGGCTCGAGTGGCTCAGGTCCGACCTTTTGCATAAAAGCGATATCTGGCACTGCGGCCGTGGGTAATAACATCATCCAGCCAAATTTGCGTTGATCATTAAAAAATAACGTGCTGCCATCTTCAAATGTAAGCGTTACACGAGTGGATTTGTCGGGCAAATGCCCCACCAACGAGTCACTGGGGTGGCCCGCCCCAAAATGTTCAATACCACCGTGGAATACCAGCTGTCCAGTCATTTTGAGATGAATAACCAGTGAGTACTTACTAGAAAGTTCGATCATAAGTACTTTGGCCCGACGCTTGACCTCCACAATGCACGCACCCATCAAAAATTGGCGCACATCGGCAGGAGCATTCGGAAAGCTCTTGTCGGTGTCGTGCGTGACAGTGGCAATCACTTTGCCGGGCAGCAAACGCTGCAAACCGATACGAACTGTCTCAACCTCAGGGAGTTCTGGCATAGCTTCATTGTATCAACTAATTGGGCTAGCTAAAGAGCACGTAGTGTAAGCCAGCCATTCCAGCGCACCATATGCCGGGCTCGCCACACTCGAGGACCGACCGCTTCTTCGACAATACGATGTGTCGCCGGGTTGTGTTCTAGCCAGCGGAGGGCCAGTTTTGCTTCCTTACGACTCGGTTTGTCCGGACCTCGCGCCTGTTGACGTAGCAGACACTGAGCCATAAATCGCACCTCTACAGAACTGACGACGGCTGTCTCCGGCAACATACGGTCATTCACCTGCTCCTCAAGTATGCCAATCTCTTTGGCGTCGAGAGTCTGGTCGGGATCAAACAGCACGGCCGCCCCTTCAGTCGGTGGGGGCGATGTCATGCTGTGGCGCACCACACTGCGAAGTAGTGCCTGCGTCTCGTGCACGGCCCCCGCGGCGAGTTCCGGGCCGAGGTGCCGCTCTTGCCCGACAGCCGGACCATACTGCTCTACAGCACGGTAGGCCACGACCACGTCGGCCGGAGGTATATCTTCAAGAGGGATCTCCTGGACTGGAGACTCTATTGAGCGATGAATCGGTATAAGCAAAGACATATTTTTGTTTTTCGTATGAACCTGATGATTAATGTACGCTCCTGCACACGAATTACAAGCCCAGGAACTCCCACCGAGTACAATGGTACCCATGGACAGTTTGTACGATTTACTCGCCGGCAAAAACTTTGACGAGCCAACAGAAGTGGCAGCTATCAAGGACTACATACGCGCTAGATTCAACAGCGAGGCCACAGTGGCACTACGCGATCCGGACATCATCGTAACCGTAGCGAGTGCCGCGCTGGCCTCACGGCTGCGCTACGATATGCCCAAGCTTCGCGAAACCACCAAGGTCACCAAGAAGATTATCCTGCGAATTGGCTCTTAGTCTAATACTGTACGCTTTGTACGAGGTCGGCAAAATTGGGGATCTGAGCCTGGAATAGTTGCTGAGTAATGCCCACATCACCTTGAAATGTCTTGTCCTTGCAGCTCGTTGACCAGAAGTGCTGGATTTCCTTGCCGTCACCATCGACAATGTCGTAACTGTAACGGTTGCCGGTAGCACAATAACCACGCTCATCCTTATAGGCAGGGTTTGAATTACCCTTAGTAAAATTAGCCGAGTGATCGAGCGCCAGCAAGAATGTGCGATACGCCTCGACGCTAGTCGGATAGCTCTCACTGTTGAGCACTTCGCCCTGGTAGCCTTTTGTAACGGTGATCGTCGCCGAACTATCGCCAACAACAATGATGATGTCTCGGTGATTCTCGCCCGCCTGTACCGGATTATCGATGCTATAGCGCACTGTTGTATCGCTGTCAGCGTAGTTTGCAAGTGTCGCGGGAGTGACCTGCGGAGTATTGGAGCCGCCACCAATAAGCAGACGAATAATCACAAAGATGATTACCGCGATGGCTATGATAAGGCCGATCAAATATCGCACGTCCACATACTCCTTAGTTTTCTGCTACAACCATAGCATATTATGGTGTTTATTGCAATATTCCTATTGACTGAGCAGTGGTTCGAGCTGGGCGGCAAATTGCGCAAAATCTTTATACACAAACGCCTGCATACCAACTGCCCTGGCTGCATCGACATAATCCAGGCGATCATCGGTGAAGACGCACTCTTGCAGCTCTACTCCCAGCCGGTCGGCTGTTATGCGATACGCTTCCATCTCTGGTTTGGCGTAGCCAATCTCGCTAGAAATAATCACCTCGTCGAAATAATAAGCCAGCTCATTGTTTGGGAAGCGCCGCGCAATGCCCTGCTCGGTAATGTTGCTGAGCATAGCGGTCTTGTGGCGCGGACGCAGTGTCTTTATGTATTCCAGTAGTGGCTGATTGCGAACTTCGCCCTCTTGGATCTGCCGACGATACTCGTCAACACTGATCCCCAGCAGATCGGCCACTTGTCTCGTCGAATCTTCGGGGGCGATAATGCCCTTGTTGGCGGCATACACGATGGACCGCATATCGTGGACCTTATCCGGTTCGCGCGCCTCAAGCTGGCCTACTATAACGCTGAGCGCATCGGTCAAGATGACACCAAAACAATCAAAGACAACTGCTTTAATCATAGGGCCATTGTATCAGGATAATGTGCCTACGCTTGCAATTCGAGCCAAACACTCTACACTCCTTGCAATATGAACGAGATACAGCTTGTAGGTATCCTCAATATAACTCCCGATAGTTTCAGCGACGGCGGATTCTACGATACGACCAAAGCGGCGCTCACGCACGTCGATAACTTATTCGAACAAGGCGCGACCATCGTCGACGTCGGTGCAGAGTCGACTAACCCCGTCAAAACTGAGAAACCACTGTCGAGCGAACAAGAAATTGAACGACTAATCCCTGTACTCGAGCAATTACTGCCCCGCTATCCAGGCCGCATCTCAGTCGACTCACATCACCCAGAAACGATCGCTGCTATCGCCGACAAGTTCGGTTCGACCTTTATCGCCAACGATGTAACTGGCATGAATAACCCAGAGATGCGCGACGTGGTAGCCGGATACGACCTATCATGCGTCGTCAGTCATCTACCGTCTCGGTTTGGCACAAACATACAGGCCGCCCATACCGACCCTGGATGTAGTCCAGGCACCGTACTCGAGGAACAACTAGAGCGGCGACACCAGCTGATTCAGCTCGGTCTAGCGACGGATAAGATCATCCTTGATCCTGGCCTCGGCTTCGGCAAAACTCCGCTTGAGAACTGGCAGCTATTGCGATACGGTCGAGCCGTACACGGCTATTTCCCCGAGGCCAGGGTCATGATCGGCCACTCACGTAAACGGTTCTTGGCTCACAGCGAATATACCGGTGCACTACCCGAGAGTCTAGGCACCGTCAATGCTCAAACCGCCCTCGAAATACGCTATTCGGACGCTCGTAATCGCTATGCCGCCAAAGTCGCCCTCGCTCACGGTGCTAGCTTGTTGCGTGTCCACTCGCCTACCATCTACTCTGGAATGGCAGTGGCACACGGCCAGCTAGCAGGCGTACAATAGACAGATGATACGTAACAAACCGAGGTATTAGCACGGCACCATGAAACTACGCTACGAGACCGGTACCGCAACACTTACACACTTCATCGTCATCATGCTGCTGGCATTTGTAGGTGGCATTGCATCCATCGCCAGCCAGTGCCACAACAGTGGCTTTGCCGATTGCGCCCAAGGCTCTATCAGCACGTTCATATACGTACTGCTACTGGCTTGCTGGTTCGGTTTTCTGGCAATGCTCGGTTATGCCGCACAGGACCAACGTAGCCACCGACTGGCACGCGTATTAATTATTGCCGAATTGATGGTGGCATTTATCGCCCTATTTAACGCTCGTCATTTTCCGAACTTATTGGGACTCATCACGAGCATCGTCGATGCTGGCTTTGCGGCCTGGATCATTATGTTGGCGTACCGATTGAGCCGATCAAAGGGTGGCCGCATACTGGCCAAGACACCTGCTCGGCCACGACGCCGGCCGCCCACACCCTCAAAAAAGACAGAGGCTAGCTAGCCTAGGAACCGGCTCGGCAAACTCTCGCCGCCGACCGATAACATACGTCATAGCTCACCCCAGTTGTCACCGATGGTGGTGTCGACCGTCAGTTTGACGGGCAGTTCGTAGATATTCTCCATGGTATCTTTGAGTAGCGTTGCGACTTGCTCGGCAACCCCAGCCGGACATTCCACCAAGATCGAGTCATGGATTTGCAGCAATTGCTTACAGCCACCGTGTTGAGCGCGCAGCCGTTCGTCTACTTCAACCATGGCAAGTTTCATGATATCGGCTTCGGTACCCTGAATGGGCATATTGATGGCCGCTCGCTCGGCCGCTTGGCGCACCATAAAATTACTAGAGTGAATATCCGGCATCGGTCGACGACGACCAAAAATCGTCTCCACGTAGCCCTCGCGGCGGGCAAAATCGCGAATAGTATCGGTGTAGTCAAAGAGCGGCTTACGCAGCTCTTTGTAGCGATCAATGAAGTGCTTCGCCTGGTCAAATGTCATGCCAGCAGCAATCGCCAATCCGTGCGGGCTCATGCCGTACAAAATACCAAAGTTCACGACCTTGGCTTGGCGGCGCATCTGTTTGGTGACGTCCTCTAGCTCCCGACCATAGACCTGGGCGGCCGTGGCCGTGTGCACATCGGCGCCGTTATTGAACATATCGATAAGCTCTCTATCGTCGGCCAAAACAGCGGCCAAGCGCAGCTCGAATTGGCTGTAGTCAGCACTGACCAGTTTGTTGCCCTTGCCGGCCACAAAAGCCGTACGCACCCGGCGCCCCAAATCGGTGCGGGTCGGGATATTCTGCAAATTCGGGTCATTGCTACTAAGCCGGCCACTCTGGGCAATGGTTAACGCAAATGTGGTATGCACGCGTGAGTGTTCATCGACCTGCAGCGGCAAGGTATCGACATAAGTACTCTTGAGCTTAGCAACCTCACGATATTGGGTGATGAGATCGATGATCGGGTGCTGACCCCGCAGCTTATCCAACTCCGACGCAGCAGTTGAGTAACCGGTTTTCCCTTTTTTGATCCCTTGTTTTGGTAGATCCAGCGTATCGAACAAGATCTCTGCTAGCTGCGTGGGGCTAGCGATGTTAAATTCTCGGTCGGCAAAGCCGTAGATTTGTTGTTCGTAGTCGGAAATAGCGTCGTCAATCTCGACCGCAAATCTTTTAAGGTACTCCGTGTCCAGCTGAATACCTTCGTGTTCCATACGGGCCAGCACCGGGATGACCGGGTTGTCGATGTTTTCTAACAGAGAAGGCAGCTTTGCTATACTTTGTATAGCATCGGATTGGACATGATGTAATTGCTTGATAGCGGCAATGATCTCGGCGGCCCGAGCAATAGCCTCGTCCTTGTCCATGTCCTCAAAAGGCGAACCATCATAGCCGATATTGCTAGCGGCCACGTCGGTCAGCGACTGCTCACGCAACAGCGCATTCAGGTCGAAGGCAGCCATCAATATATCGTGGCCGACCGGTGGCATATCGGATACACCCAGGGTCAGCAGTACCTCGAGTGTACTCTTAAGGTCGTAGCCAACCAGTGGTGATGTCTCTGTAAATAGCTGTAAATGCTTGGCGTCTAACTTAGTTAAATCAAGTGTGTAGACCGTCTTGCCGTCAGTACTGACAGTCAACAGCTCCGGATCGCGGCCATGCTTACCACGCGAGCGTGAGTATACATATAGCTGCTCCGACTTGGGCAGCTTGAGGTCCTTGAGTTTGGCATCGCTGTCGATGAGCACGTTGGTGCCAATCTTGAGTGGCCCCGCCCCTGTGGTCTCACGATGCGAATCAATTTTGACCTGCATGACTTCGGGCAGTTGTCGCGCCAATGACCTAAATTCAAGTTTTTGTAGTAAACCCAGCAGCTTTTCTGGACTACATTTACTACCATCGACCTCGTCCAGATCGAGTTTCAGCGGCGCGTCAGTCCAGATGGCCGCCAGTTGTTTGCTCAAGTACGCCAGGTCTTTGCCAGCCACGAGCTTGCGCGCCAACGAATCTTTGATGAGTGCCGTATTTTCATAAACACTATCGAGCGTCTGGTATTCCTGCAGCAGCTGCACGGCACCCTTCTCACCGATGCCTGGCACGCCTGGAATGTTGTCTGACGAGTCGCCTTTCAGCGACTTGAGGTCCAAAAATTGCTCAACCCGTATGCCATACTTAGCCGTGAAACTTTCTGGTGAATACAATTCTATGTTACTGAGACCTTTTTTGAGCGCAAAGACTTTGACGTGGTCGTTAATCAACTGCAACATGTCAAGATCAGAGGTAATAAGCATGGTATCGATGTCTTGGGCCGTGGCCTGCACCGCCAGTGTACCCATGATGTCATCAGCTTCGTAATCGTCCAGCTCATATAGTGGCCAACCAAAAGCGCTCAGCAGCTCGTGCAGCACCGGTATTTGCTCATAAAAATCAGGGGGTGGCGGTTTGCGGCCGGCTTTGTACTCCGGGTATAGCTCCAAGCGGCGGCGAATATTGGTCTTGGGCTTGTCCCAAGCCACCGCTACGTAATCGGGTTTGAGTTGGCGAATGACTTCCAGCGCCATGGTGGCAAAGCCAAATACACCGCCAGTCGGCGTACCGTCTTTGGTCGCCAAGTTGGGCATGGCGTAATACCCACGGTAAAACACCGACTTGCCGTCAATGATCGCTAACTTCTTACGCGTTGTCTCTTCTGCCATGCTCTTAGTATAGCCCAGCGCTTATCAATAACTACTCTACTCAAGGTCGAGGAAGTTCTGGAGCTGGTCTTTGTTCTCGGGAGTCCGCAGTTTTCTCATGGCGAGCACCTCTAATTGGCGGATACGCTCGCGCGTTACACCGTAGACTTCACCAATTTCACCAAGTGTCTTGGGGTTGCCATCGGTCAGGCCATAACGCATATCAATGATACCAGCGTCGCGCGGAGTGAGCGTCTCTAGGATGGCCGAAAGATGACTACGTAATTCGTTAAACCTCACCAACTCAACAGCATCAACTGCCCCTTGATCTTCGATGACGTCACCGAGTTCGGCGTCACCATCCTTTCCCAGGAGCATGTGTAAGCTAATTGGATCTTGATTGTAGCTCTGTATCTCCGTAAGTTTCGCGGTCGTCATATCAAGCTCCCCAGCCAGTTCTTCGGTGGTAGGCTTGCGGCCCAAATCTTGCAGCATCTGACGCTGGACTCGGACCATCTTATTGATAACCTCTGTCATATGAACTGGAACCCGAATAGTCCTACCCTGATCGGCGAGCGATCGGGTGATAGACTGTCGAACCCACCATGTAGCGTAGGTGCTGAACTTGTAGCCCTTTTTGTAATCAAACTTCTCGACTGCTCGGTTAAGCCCGATGTTGCCCTCCTGAACAATATCTAAAAACTGCATGCCTCGCCCCGTATAACGCTTGGCTAGTGACACCACCAGGCGTAGGTTAGCTTCAATCATATGGGCTTTCGCCCGCTGGCCCTCAGCAACCATATACTCTAGCTCTTCCGTCGTCGCCACCCCTCCAAGCCGCTGTAGTTTAACACGAACTCGTTCCTCTCTTTCCAGCTCAGGATTCAGAATATACTGCGCCAATAGCCCAGCTTCAATGTCCTTAGATAGTTCCACTTCCAGCTCAGCATTAAGCAGCGGTACCCTACCGATCTGTTGCAGATAATCTTTTACCGGGTCGGCTGTAGCGCCAGCTACACGCAGGACTCCTGGGGTGGCGTCTTCCCGACTATCCATCACAAACGTCTCTAGTTCTGACCCTCGATCAGCAGCCTCTATACTCATATCAGAAGTATTGTTCGGCTTTTGGCCTCATTTTGCAAGCATGAGCAGAAATCTTTCTTTACCGCTATACTAAGCGTATGAAATCAGTGGGAACTGACAAACGACTCAACTACTATCGGCAGAGCCCCGACGATGTCGTAGCCGAACTCAATACAAACCGGCAAGGCCTCACAAATCCCGAGGCCAAACGCCGCCTAGGGCAACATGGGGCTAACGCTCTCGTCCGCTATAAGGGCGAATCTATGTTCACAACGCTGGTGCGCCAGTTCAAGAGTCTGTTTGTGATTATATTATTAATCAGTGCAGCCTTCTCTATCTACGTTGGTGACGGCAAAACTGCAGCTATATTAATAATAATCGCGCTCATGAACGCCACCGTTGGCTTCCTACAGGAGCACAAGGCCGAAACACTGCTAGCCAGCCTCGAGAAACTGCTGGTACCGCAAGCAAAGGTACTACGTAGTAGTCAACTCAAGGTAGTCGATAGTAGCGAGCTGGTACTCGGCGACATCGTACGTATCGAGGCCGGCGACAGCGCCCCAGCCGATCTGCGTCTCCTCGAGGAAGATGAGTTAACCACTAACGACTTTGCCCTGACCGGCGAAAGTAATCCTACTCGCAAATTTGTACACGCCATCTCGCGCAATGTGCCGCTGGCTGCCCGTCAAAATTTGGTGTTCATGGGGACCACCATCGCCACGGGTGCAGCAACTGGCATCGTGGTTGGTGTGGGCATGCACACCGAACTGGGCCGCATCGCTAGCTTAGCCCAGAGTACTGAGAGCGAGGATTCGCCGCTGCAAAAAGAGATGAATAACCTGGCCAAGCGTCTGACCCAGGGCACTATTATATTGGCCGCCATCCTGACTGTCGTTGCTTTGCAAGCCGACCTTGGCGTCAAGGCCGCACTGCTGTTTGCCATCAGTATTGCCGCCGCCATGATCCCTAATGGTCTGGTGGCCGAGGTTAACATCACCTTGGCGCAAACCGCCGGGCGCATGGCTAAGGCTCGAGCCCTCGTCAAAAAACTGTCAGCAGTCGAAACGCTGGGTGCCACCAACATCATCCTGACCGACAAAACCGGCACCCTCACTAAAAATGAGATGACCGTCGAACACATCGCCATCGGCAAGTCGCTGTTCAACCTCAGCGGCACTGGCTACGAAACCAATGGTGAGGTACTGGACAAGCACGGCAAGCCACTAAGGCCCAAGGACGTGGCAGCTATCCAGCTCTTTTTTGAGACCGCGGCACTGGCAAGCAATGCTAAGGTCAATCCACCCGACGACGACCATGCCAGCTGGTACGTACTGGGTGATCCGACCGAAGGCGCGCTTATCACCATGGCCCGCAAAGCCGGTGTCGACATCGATGCACTCGAGGCCGCCCACGCCGAAATCAAGGAATTCCAGTTCGACTCTGGCCGTAAACTCATGAGTTCCGTTCGTAGTTATGGCGATAAAACCATCGTGTTCGTGAAGGGTGCACCAGAAGCCTTATTGGAACGCAGCACCAATTTATGGGACCACGGCCTGACACGCAAGCTCTCGGCCCGCGACCGCGAATACTTTTTGGACTACAGCGAAACAAAAGCCAAGGCTAGCATGCGCAACCTGGGCTTCGCCTACCGTATATATAATAAAAAGCTCAAGTTGAGCGACCTTAACATGGATGAGGTCGAGAGCAAGCTCACCTTCCTGGGTGTGGCCAGTATGGTTGATCCGCTGCGTGAAGCCGTGCCGGCCGCCATGCTGGCTGCACACGGTGCACACGTGCGTATCTCGGTCATTACCGGCGACTACCCTACTACCGCCCAAGCTATCGCTGCGCAGGCCAACCTAGCCAGCAAAGGCCAAGACATCGTCGTGATCATGGGTGAGGAGCTGCCGGGCCTACACGACAGCCAGATATCCGAGCTAGTGGAGCGTGGTGGCGTCGTCTTCAGCCGGGTAGCACCAGAGGACAAATTACGCATCGTGGAAATCGCCAAACACAGCGGCAAGGTCGTAGCCGTAACCGGCGACGGCATCAACGATGCCCCGGCACTCAAGCGTGCCGACATCGGCGTGGCCATGGGTCGCACTGGCACCGATATCGCCAAAGAGGCCGCCGACATTGTACTGCTGGACGACAGCTTCGACACGCTTGTGGGTGCTATCGAACAAGGCCGACTGACATTCGCCAATATTAAAAAGGCCGCCCGCTGTGCCCTGACCGACAACGCTGGCGAACTCATCCTCATCCTCATCAGCTTGGCTATGAATGCTATTTTCCATATCCCTATCGCCATCACCGCCATCCAAATTTTGGCTATCGACGTCATTGCCGAAATGTTTCCTATCACCGCGCTTGGCTGGGATACTGCCAGCGGTCGCAAACTAATGCACGACAAACCACGGCGCCTACGTGACCATATCATCAACACCGCGGCCGTTCGCGAATTCCTGGGGTTCGGCCTGCTGAGTGCCGCCTTGGCCTACATCAACTTCTTATGGTTCTTCGCCCGCCAGGGCCTCAGCCCACGCTACATCGACACCACCAGCCACTTATACATGCAGGCTACCATCCTTACCTATGTCACACTGGTGCTGTGTCAATTCATCAATCTGTTACTCGTGCGTACCGACGAACACGAGCCGTTCTTCAGTACATACTTGTGGAGCAACAAAAAATTGCTCATTGCCTTCGGCATATCTATCTTCTGTATCCTCAATCTAGTCTACAATCCAGTCGTCCAGCCATACGTACGCGCGGTCGCCCTCAGCTGGCATGACTGGCTGACCGCCCTGTTAGCCGCCGGTATATACCTGACGATACGTTTGGTAGTGCGCACCGAACGCAAGCACTACTCCCGCCACGCTGTCATCCAACTACATCACGAAGTTCACGGTCACGGCTCAGGCGCCCGCGTATAAACCCCTTATTCAGTACCAAAGAGTTGTTTGTCGATAAAGACTTCGAATTGTTCCAAGTCAGTGCCATCGTTCAGCAGCAAAATGTCTGAGCGCTGTTTGACCCCAGACATGTTGAGATTAGCCTCGTCACCGCCCGGCGGAGTGTGCATTTCTATCTCTTCTTCGATCAAAAACTGCTCATAAGTCTTGGAGTCTTCTGCCGCGCGGCCACGGGCCACCAAGTTAGCCTGAATCCGCTCGTAACGGGCCTGAGGGCTGGCATCAACCCACACGACAATTCCACCCAGTTCGTGGATACGATCGGCCTCGTGTGGGTTACGCAAGCTCGCCACTGCCAGCCCAGCATACTTATCTTCTAGACTCTTATACTGATCGTACGCGCGATCTATTAGTACACCGTAGCCGTACTGTCGTCGCCATTCAGCACTAATCAGACGCAAGTTCTCGCGGTCAGCTGCAATCTCGCGCCGTTTAGCCTCGCCGCGCAGTAAATCCGTCACCGATACGAACAAGAAATTATGCTTGAGTGCCAAGGTGTGCCCCACCGAGTCTTTGCCCGCTCCGTTGGTACCCGATAAACCGATGATTTTGAATGCTGCCATTGCCCTCTATTCTAACAGATGCGGAAGTTGTCGCTTCATCTCAAATTCACAACGCATAGCCCCGCTTCATTGACAAAAACTATAAATAATGTAGAATTATACATGCTTTTTGGACACATTGTTCCAAGATGGCGCCGACAGGCGTAAAGGTACCCGAACCATAGCCCACCCGGCTATCTCTTCGGAGCCTTCGGTTTCACAATTTTCCACCCACCGCACCATCTCTTTGAAGGAGTTGAGTACATTGTCGTACGGCGACAAGAACAGTGGCAAGAAGAGCTGCAGCGGTTGTTGCACGAGTTGCAAGGGTAAGGCAGGACGTTCCAGCTTCGGCGGATTGTCCACCACCTCCTGCAGCAAATGCAACAACACCAGCCACGTCCGTGGCTGCCCCGCGCGTCCAGCCGGTCGTTAAGTAGCAGTTCCCTCTCGGGAGAAAAAGACAGTGAGACCGTATGGTTCAGATATATGATTTGTGTCGACAGCTTTTGCTGCCACCAACCCATATATCCACCCATTACGCCTGTCTTTTTCTATGCTCCACTTTTATTCCAGCCACACATTATTGACAATCAAGCATAAGTGTGTTACATTGTAACTAGTCTAGCCAAAACAAAAACTAGAATTAAAAGGGAACCCAAAAATGAGCGAAAAACCTAAGTTACAAAGAAGCGAGCAAGATATAGCCGACCAAATCGTGCGCGTATCCGACAAGCTGTATGAGCGCGCCGATAAGCTCCAACCCAAATCATTGAAGGCTGAAGTAACCCATTCCGGCACGAGCACAGCACCAGTGTATTACGGTTTGCATACAACTTATAAAGCTGCTGAACTAAGCGATGGTACAAGGATTAAGACTACCCATAACAGAGATGGGGGCACACGCATGGTCGATGTCTATACCGGTGACGATACTGCAAATCATTACCTGCGCTCCGGTTATCTATTCAATGGCCGAAAAGTAGCCAAAACAACTACATACACTACAGAAGATAATGGGCGCCACCAAACTGTAGCAACAGCTGAAGATGAGATTATAAACAACAAAGCTCCCGGCTGGAGTACTCGTTACGACAATCCTGAACTAACGATTACTGAAGATTTTAAAGAAATCCAAGGGGATGATAAGTCAGGATATGCCATTCTTAATGCTGCCGAAACACTAGGCGCAATTCGGGGCGCAATTGCTCGAGCCGAGATTGAAATCCAGCAAAAAGACCTGCCCGCCGAACAAATCGAAGTCCACAAAGGTTAGCCTAACTACCGGCTGGGGGTTGATCTGCCCTCGCGACGTTCTTGGCGGAACTGTTGCCAAAGTGACAATCTAACCAGCCGAGGACTGTTTGAACGAAAAAGGGAGTAACTACTCGTTACTCCCTTTGTAGTGAGTTCCGCAGGCGATTGTCGTCTTTGACGACAGTTACCCAAGAACCAAAGCGGCGGGCTTGGGTTTTTGGTTACTTTTGGGCCAAACCAAAAGTAACTGGACCAAGAGGTCGTACCTCTTAAAATTGGGGAATGTGGTCTAGTATGTAAGCTAGCCCTTGATGTAGTCGTGCAGTTTCTTAGCATCACGGTGCTTGCGCAACTTGGCAAGCGCCTTGGCTTCTATCTGACGGATACGCTCACGAGTCACGGCAAACTCTTGCCCGACTTCCTCGAGGGTGTGGCTTTTGCCGTCTTCCAGACCAAAGCGCAGCTTGATGATCTTCTGCTCGCGCTCGGTCAGTGCCCCCAGCATGTCCTTGACTTGCTCTTTCAGCAGCTGGTTGGTGGCAGATTCTTCGGGGCTGACGGTGTCTTCGTCCTCGATAAAGTCGGCCAGTACCGAGTCTTCCTCGTCGTCACGGATAGAAGCATCCAGCGATGAAATATCCTGCTTGATCTTCATGATGTGCTCGACCTTGTCGACCTCAATCTCCATCTCTTTGGCGATCTCTTCGTTGGTTGGTTCACGGTTGAGTTCTTGGGTCAGACGACGCTGGGTACGCAACAATTTGTTGATGGTTTCGACCATGTGCACCGGGATACGGATGGTACGGGCCTGATCAGCAATAGCACGGGTAATAGCTTGGCGAATCCACCAGGTGGCGTAGGTACTAAACTTGAAGCCTTTGTCGGGGTCAAACTTCTCAACGGCGCGCAGTAATCCGGTATTGCCCTCTTGAATCAGGTCAAGTAAGTCCAGACCGCGGCCGACATAACGCTTGGCAATTGAGACAACCAAGCGCATGTTGGCTTCGGCCATTTGGTCTTTGGCGAGTTGCTCGCCGGCAACCACGCGCTTGGCGAGCGCTAGTTCTTGTTCGGCGTTAAGCAGCGGAATCTTACCAATCTCACGCAGGTATAAACGCACCGAGTCATCGGCAACGTCGTCGTCTAGGTACACCGGCTTGGCCGCCTCGGCGACAATCTCTTCTTCGTCACCCTCTTCGGTTACCCACTCATTGCTGAAGGCAGCGGCATCCGGCTCAGTAGTCGTAACCTCGACACTAGCTTCGGCTAGCTCGGTAAATAGCGCGTCGAGAATCTCGGCGTTTTCCGGTACGGCAGCTATGGAATCGTTGATGGCCTTCTGGTCGATGTGACCGTCTTTTTTGCCTTGCTCAAGCAGCGCACTTTTGCGCTCTTCCAGGCTTAGATCTTGCGGCTTATCTGCGGGTTTTTTAGCTTTAGGCACTAAAACCTCCTTTGGTTTGCTTTAATAATTGATCAAGTTCTTTGGCTTTGGCAAGCAGCCGTAAAGTCTCAGCCTCGTCGGCTTCACTCATGGCTCGTGCTAGGGTTTGCTTTTGTGTTTTCACGAATGTTTCCACCAGACGTGCCTGCAACCGAGTCGCTTCGTATTTCAGTTCGCTAAACTCGAGGCCTTGGTAGAGTTCCTCATATTGTAACCCTAGTATTTTAACATACTCCTTCAGGGGTCGCAACTCTGTAGCGTCATCGTCGGTGGCACCAGCAAAATCGAGGTGCGTTTGCAAAAAAGCGAACAATTCCCCGGCCTGCTGGCGAGTAAACATATCCGCCCGGACAGGCTCCATAGTCTGACGCAAATCTTTGTGTAGCAGTATGAGACACAAAAAGTGATCTTCCACCTTACTATGCTCGACGCTGACCGTCTCGACTGGTGGCTGCGCTTGGACGTGTTTGAGACGCTTGGCCGGCACAACATCACCGCCGGTGATCATCTTGGCCTGCAGTGCTTCTTTGCTGACACCCGTCATGTCGCTCATCGCTACCAAGTAGTGGTCTTGCTCGACCGGATCAGTCAGGGCCTTGATGACCGGCAGTAGCACATCGCTGTATCTACGTTTGCCCTCGGCCGTGGCGATATCCAACATATCGCTGTAGCGCGCCATCAGCCAGTCCAATGCATATTGCGGCTTTTCGATGATCTCTCGCCAGGTGGCCACGTCTTGCTTGATGAGCTCATCGGGGTCTTTGCCGCTGGGAATACTAATAATACTAAGTGAAACTTTGGTTTTGCCAGCAATCGGGATAGCTCGCTCGGTGGCCTCCATGCCCGCCCGGTCAGCATCAAAACAGAGGCGAATATCACCCGTTAGGCGCCCCAGTGCCTTCAGATGCGGCTCGGTTAGAGCGGTACCGGCCGTCGCCACCACCTGTTTGACACCAGCTTGGTGACTCATAATCACATCAAGATTACCCTCAGCTAGTACCACGAATTTGTGCTTGCGAATACTCTCTTTGGCCAGGTGCAGGCCGTAGACATGGCGGCTCTTGTCGTATAGCGGCGTGCTGGGTGTATTGAGGTATTTGGGGCCGTTGTCGGCATCATTGAGCTGCCGGGCTGTAAAGCCAACCACGCGGCCCTGGGCATCTTGCAGTGGAATCATTAAGCGCTCGCGGAACATATCACCACCGTAACGGTTAGTGAGGCCCGCCAATTTCACCTCATTGTCCTTATAACCCTGCTTCCTCAGAAAATCCACCAGCGCCTTACCGTTATTGGGCGCGTAACCAAGCCGCCACGTCAGCGCTGTATCTTTGGTAAATTGTCGTTTCTTGAAGACATATGTGAGCGCCAACGTACTACCGCCAAATTGTGTCTGGTAAAATTTTGCCGCCAGCTCATTGATAGCGTAGAGCTTTTCTTTGTCCGGTCCGCCACCACGACCTTTGGGCTGGTATTGCTCGAGGTCGATACCAGCTCGACGCGCCAGTAACTCCAGCGCATCCTTAAACTCCAGCCCCTCCATAGCCATCACAAAACTAAACATATCGCCACCCTTACCGCTGCTAAAATCGTGCCAGATTTGCTTTTCGGGGCTGACCGTAAAACTGGGCGTCTTCTCGCTGGTGAACGGGCTGAGGCCCTTCCAGTTGCGACCAGCACGTTTGAGCTGAACGTACTCGCTTATCACGTCCTCGATACTCAAGCGCTGCTTTATTTCCTCGACTGCATCCATATCTGTTCACATTGTACGCTAGGTGGTATCTGTCGCCGAAGCAGTAGCAGTTTAGCCAGCTTTTCGGTATGATTGTCAGTAGTTATGCCTCCACAGCAACCACTTCAACCGCAACAGAGCCCGCTCGGTCAACATCCGGTGGTCGAAAACCCTTATGATTTCATCATGTCACCACAGCAACCCAAGAAAACGGCGTCTGTTAAAGGCCCCCAGGGCGTACTTTTCATTGTCGGGGCAGCAGCAGTCATCATTATTTTGCTCGTTGTCGTGATATCGATGCTGCGCGGCAGCGGTGGCGACACGACAACATTTATAAAACTCGCGCAGCAGCAACAAGAGATTGTCCGGGTAGCCACGCTCGACTACTCGCAGCTCAGCCAGCAGAGCACCAAGAATTTCTCTATCAACGTCCAGCTGGGTATAGCGACAGACCAAGCAAGCCTCACGGGCCTACTCGGCCGTAATCACATTAAAGTTTCGCCCAAGCAACTGACACTCGGCACTGACAGCACCACAGATACACAGTTACAAAATGCTATCTCGACCAGCACGCTCGACACAACCCTGACACAGGTACTGCACAACGAGCTGACAAGCTATCAGCAAACACTGCGCCAAGCCTACAACCAGACGGCCGCTCCAGACGCCCGCCAGCTACTCAATCAACTCAATACCAATGCCCAGCTGTTGATCGCTCAAAGTCAGCAATAGCAGGATCTTACTCCGTTGGTTTCACTAGCTCGTAGCTGTGGCGGACCAAGTCCTGAATCTCCGATTCGGATAACTGCCCACTGAGGACGATGGTGTTCCAGTGCTTTTTATTGAGATGGTAGCCAGGCATGACACTCTCGTACTTTTCGCGTAATGTACGCGCCAGCAGCGGATCACATTTGAGGCTAACTTGCAGTGGTGTTTTGTCTTCGGCAATCAGGGAAAACATCTTGTCCCCCACCTTGTATACGGCCACCGCCTTGCCGAACGGATAGTCCAGCACTGCGCCAGGCATGCTCAATATATAATCTTCGATTGTCTTGTGATCCATCATTCCCTTGCTGCAATTGTAACAAATTATGTGTTCGTATTCTTACTCCAGACTAAAAGTAGTATACTGAGAGCACATTTTTGAGAGAGTGTAACTTAAGCGGGAGAATATATATTATGCGCCATCGGCACGTCCACAGGTTGGTACACGAGACTAAAACAAAAGCCCTAAGTATATCTACTTCGATGATCTTGATAGCCATGAGCCTCGGCGGCGCCCTGCCCGCTCTTTTGTCTCAGAGAGCTTACGCCGTAGGTGGATCCACCGTAGTGAACTCAACGAGCGGCAGCTGGTCTACCGCAGACACACGCCCAGGTGGTGCAGTTAGCCTGGCGACCGATAGTTCTGCCCCCTCTGGAGCAGGTGCACTGCGTCTTACGACTAATACTACTAACACGGCAAAGGCTCAGTTCCTGACTAGCGCCGGCGTAAAACTTAGCGCCGTAACCGATGCCAGCTATCAAACCAAGCAAAATAGCCCAACACCATCCCAGGGCGACGCTTCTTATCAAATCGCTGTTGACCTTAATAACGACGGCAACCCCGCGACCACCATTAATCTCGTATACGAGCCCTACTACAATGGTGCCGTTACTACAGGCACATGGCAGTCCTGGAACGTTTTAGCCGGCAAATTCTGGCCATCTCAAAATGTACCAAGCCTCAGTGGTGCAGGAGGTGGTGCGTATGCCACAAACTTCACTATTGGCGACGTTCTTGCTGCGTATCCTAATGCTCGCGTCACGGGCTTTGGCGTTAATGTTGGGTCATACAATCCAAGTTACAACGTAGAGGTTGATAACCTTGGATTCAACGGTACCACGTATGATTTCGAACCAGTCATCCCTACTATCGCTATTACACCCGTAGCAGGTAGTGTCCTTAAGGCTACCGGCAATACAACCTTTACGGCTACCAGCGACACCACACACCCCTCCTACATGTATGTTGAACTTAATCATAGTGGCACTTGGATTGCAGCAAACACTGGCGGTGGTAACAGCACTAGCCTGACCTACAATACCGGCAGCCTCGCAGAAGGCACCTACACCATCAAGGTCGATGCCATTGAGAACAACGGTAACTCTGAGGAGCGGCTGTTTAACTACACCGTCGATCATACTGCCCCTACCAGTGTGACCGTTACGCCCATCAATGCCGACGGCAGTAGTGTCGTGAGTGGTGTCATTCCATTCACCATCAGCGCAACTGATCCAAATTACAGCTATAGCTACCTCGAGATCAACCAAAATGGTAACTGGATTACCGATAACACTCACGGTACGAGTAGCTACAGCG
Source organism: uncultured Candidatus Saccharibacteria bacterium (assembly GCA_964426605.1). Taxonomy (GTDB): domain Bacteria; phylum Patescibacteriota; class Saccharimonadia; order Saccharimonadales; family UBA4665; genus JAGQNT01. The sequence goes on from CAYRQK010000002.1 coordinate 68,180, forward strand.
GCTCTACTCTGAGCTGGGACTGGGACTCGTCGACCGTTCCTAACGGTATCTATACCCTAAAGGCCGATGCTGTCGATAAGGCCGGCAACACGACTGAGCAGAATATCAACTTTACTGTTGACCATACGGTTCCTTCAATACCGTCTGGGCTTAAGTCAACGAGCCAGAACGGTTCAGACATTACAAACGGTGCGACTAACGTCAACTTCGTAAAAAATAGCTGGTCACCCGCAACTCATGCCGCTAAATATAACTATGAGTTCCGCAAGCCCGGTCTCCCCACCTACACCACAACGACAACGAATACTTCTGTCCAGGGTCAGTTCGACGGCGCCACTAGCCCAGAAGGCCAGTACGCTTTCCGCGTCCAAGCTGTTTCAGCCAGCGGAGTCGTGTCAACCTGGTCTGATTGGAGCAACGTATCTTACGATCACACCAACCCTATCGTAACGATCACCCCAACTGGCAGCCTAATCCACGGCCAGCAGCAATTTACTGCCAACGTTACCGACGCTAACCTCGGCTCAAACGCTAGCCACGCATATGTAACGCTCTATAACACATCAGGCACCAAACACACCGGCGTAAATGTCAACCTGTCATCCGGCTCCGCAACATTTACAATCGACACCACTAAGTTAGACGACGGTGCTGCAAACGTATCTGTCGACAGCTTTACAGACCAAGCCGGCAACAAATCGGGTGATGGCATTCACGCTTCATACTTCTACGGCTACACCGTCGATAATACTCGTCCAACAATTACTTTTGTAACTCCGAGCAGCTTCAACACCACGACCTATAATCAATATCTTCAATCTGGGCCAGACTTTGAAATTCATGCGACTGATACCAACGGTGTTGCCAATACTGTACTCCACATCTATAACTCCGATGGTAGTCCAGCAAAGTTCTGCAACGTCTCCTACACTGCCACGGTCAGTTGTAACGTTTCATCCCTCGCCGATGGCACCTACCATGTCTTAGCCGGCGCTACCGATAATGCCGGCAACAACCAAACGGTCACGAAGTACTTTACTGTCGACGGCACTGCACCGGTAGTAAACCCTATCACCTACACCGATTCGAGCAACGCAACCAAGAATGCACAGGACTCAATCATCCGTGGTGCAGTAACTTTCCACGCAACTCAGACAGAAAATAACCCAAGCCGCATGTACGTCGAATACGACCAGCTAGTTAACGGCCACTGGCAGAAAGTGGCCCACAACGGCTACGTCAATGACGTAAATAGCGTAGATCTTACCGTAGACACCACTGGATGGGCTGACGGCCAGTACCAAGTTAAAGTCAGCACGGATGACAAGGCCGGAAATCACGGCGGACGCTCAGCTACCTTTACCGTGGACAACACCAAGCCTATCTTGAAAATAACCGCTCCAGCGATGAACTCAGCACAGAAAGGCACCATCACCGTAAGTGGAACTGCCACCGATAACTTATCTGGTGTCGCAGGACAAACCGTCACTCTACACCTCCGCAAGGTTAAGACAAACGGCAGCCTAGATGGCTTCCTGAACACCTTTACGGCAACCGTACATCCAGACGGTACGTGGTCGACAACACTTGATGTCTCTACGCTGAACGGCCAGTACGGAATTACCGGATTCGTCAACGATGTTGCCGGCAACAGTCAATCAGCAAGCGGTGGCGCATCCATCAAGCCATTTACAATCGATAACATCGTACCAGACGCACCAACCCTCACTAGTCCGCAGAACAAGGCAGTCGTAAACGGTTCAAGCGTTACGCAGTCCTGGAGCGATAGCTCAACCGACGTCGATCACTACATCTATGAAAGCTTCAATGATGCAGCTGCCACAAGTCCTCGCTTTAGTGACACCTACACAGGCACGAGCAAAACAGCTACAAACGTGACAGATGGCACGACGTACTGGTGGAGAGTCACCGCAGTAGACCACGCCGGCAACGTAAGTGCGCCAAGTCCCCTCTGGAAGATTACTATCGACAACAAAGCACCTGTCGTGGCAATTACCGGACCAACTGACGGCGACACAGTCCGTGGCACAGTTGTCGTTTCTGGCACCGTTACCGACAATAATCCCGACCATTACTACTTTGTAGCCAAAGATTCACACGGTAGCGTTGTGGCAGGACCCGGCACGGTTAACCAGGCAAACGTAGCTGATTGGAACTGGAACACAAATACGGTTGCTGACGGTATCTACACTATCGACCTTGAGGCTCGAGATGCGGCTGGCAACAAAGATGCCACCTCAACAAAAATTATCTCAGTCACCGTTGATAATACTGCTCCGACACTTGCTATTAATCCCTCAACCGGCACCGACACGACACCAACCCTCACCGGTACTACCAGCGATGCCACCGACGTCGTAACGGTCGATGGTCAGACTGCTACTGTTGACCCATCGGCAAACAGCGGCGGCTCACACAACTGGAGCATTACGCTACCGGCTCAAACTGTCGGCAGCCACACAGTAACTGTAGTTAGCACCGACCTCGCCGGTAACGCAACTACTGAGACCGCAACCGTGGTTGTCACCGCTCCGGCAGCCCCAGCAACTCCGACGGCCACGAGCACTCCGGCCGCACCAACGGTTACCATTACACCAAACGGCAATCGGGCAGCCAACAGCACGGCAGTCCTCGGCGCCAGCACCACTACGCCAAACAGCAGTGACACGACCGGTATCTCATCAGACGTGAAGGGTGACAGCACCACCAAGCACAAGTCAGACGACAGTAAAAGCAGCGGCAACTTCCTCGGCCTGGGCTGGTGGTGGCTACTCATCATCGCCATTGCTGGGTTCCTGTGGTGGTTACTCGCCGCTCGTCGCCGCGACAGCGAAGAAGACACTAAGTAATACAACTAAAACACTGCGACATAAAACACCCCCTCAGAATAAGGGGGTGTTTTAGTGATACCACTCAACCCCTGCTGGCATGCAGCAATCCGGGCGGTGAATCAGTGCTGGAGCCAACGAGTCAGATCGTCAGGAACAAGACCAAGTTTCAGCTTTCGCTGTGCTTCAGCCACTCCAGGTAGTACTGCCACTCGGCAATGCTAGCCTGGATATCATCGAAGGCACGGTGGACTTCTTTCTTCTCAAACTCCACACCATGGGCACCCTGCATAAAGATTTTGAGCGATGACACGTCCAGCATGCGATAGTGCAACTTTAGGTCGAGTCCGGGCCACCAGTGCTCGATAAACTTGCGGTCATTGTGGATACTGTTGCCCGCTAATACTGCCGGCTCATCACCAAATTGTTGTTCGATAAGGTCGACTAATTCTTGTTCAACCTGCGCACTCGGTTTGCCAACGGCTGTTTTGCGAATAAATTCGTCACGGTTGGCTGGATAATCCTTCCACCAAATGTTCTTCTGCATGCGCTCAACCACGGTCTTTTGTGGTTGCTGCACAATCGCTTCATAGCTGGCCAGCGTTTTGAAGTTAAAGTCCGTAATCTCAGCCGCCACCTCCAGGATGACATCCTTTTGAGCATCGAGCCCGGTCATTTCAAGATCCACCCACAACAATTTCGTTGGCAGCCGTTTTTTATCAATATCAGTCATGCATATTCCCCTTAAGCCAGCTGGCAGTTTCTTGAAATAACCGTATAACAACTTCGTCCGAATCCTCAAACTGATGATGCGCATCGGCAATCACCACCTGTCGTTTTGGCTCATCAGCCGATTCGACATATCGCTTGCCCAAATGAGTCATACTACCCTGCCCGGCGGAGATAACCTCAATTGGGTAACCTTTATGCGCAGCCCAGGCCGAGGTGTCTCCTAGCCGCTTGTCATATTCACGCTGAGCCGTAGGAACAATGTAGCCATAGCCGCCCCTGACAATTGTCATATCACCTACGACCTCTTCCGAGAAATCCAGATCCAATTCGGCGTCCTGCCAAACACTGCCATGCGTTGGGTCCCATAGGACTGCACCGTCCAGCTTGGCATCACTTTTTAGAATTGTAAGCCCACCATAGCTATGCCCAACACCAAAGACAGTCTTGGCACCTCGGTCACGGATATACTCAATCACCGCCGTGAAGTCAGCTGCATGTGTGTCCAATGTACAATCGAGAAGATCACGCGTATCTGGGCTGAAGTCGTACATAAACAGCCGAAGACTAGCAAAGCCCTGCTCATACAGATATCGTGCGCCAAGGTATTGCAGTAATTCATTACCTTCACCCGGACGACCATGTACCATAACAACAAGTGGCTGATCAAAAGAGCCACGCAAAATCGCCTTTAGTTTTAGTCCATCCGTATCCGGTAAGTTAATATACAGCGTCTCTTCGGGGACAGACCGATAGCTCATCTCGCTCATTGGTCCTAGTATACCCCTGTTATCGCCAACCTCAAACCCCCTATTCTAGGTTCAAACCTGACATGCACCTCTCGGCGGAACCTATTCTGGAGCGTCTTCGACAGGACTAACACGTAGTGGTTTGAGCGCCTCGGCCCAACGCACCAGCTCATCGAGCATTAATCGCGCCATGTCCTGGTGCTTGCGCTCGGGCGTCAGCACGCCGTCAGCGATGTTGTTCTGTACAAAATGGAACGACACGCTCTCGGGCAGCGGCATGATCTTGACACTGGTCAACAGCGGCTTGGCCGCCTGAATCGAGCGCAGGCCGCCCGACATACCACCATAACCGACAAAACCGGCTGGCTTGTAGCTCCACTCCTGCGACAAATAGTCGATAGCGTTGACCAGAGCACCCGGCACAAAATAGTCGTACTCCGGCGTCACAAACACAAAGGCATCGGCCGGCTCAATCAGCCGGCTCCAACGCTTGGTGTGCTCGAATTGATACTTGTGCATCAGCGGGTGGTTGGGCTCATCCAGCACCGGTAAGCCGACTTCCTTGAGGTCAATCATTTCTACGTCGAAGCCACCATGCTCGCGGGCATACCGGCTAAACCACTCGGCGACCGTGCTGCCAACCCTGCCCTCTCGAGTGCTTACGGTGATAACTGCTAACTTCATAATCCCCTGCCTATTCTAATTATCGTGTGCTACGAGCAGCACCGAGTGCATCGGCGTACCACACCAGGCTGTCGACCAGCATGGCGAGATTTGCCTGCGGGCTGTACGGACCATCTTGCAGCTCGGCTTTTAAGATACCATCATCGTCGATAGCCTCACCGACCTGGTCCGTAAAGAACAGCGCGTTGGGCAAAGTTACGACACCATTACCTGGCAATGTGATGCGCAGACTGGCAACAGCCTGGGATCCACCGGTCGCGCCGTGGCCCACAATAGCAACTGGCTTGTCGACAACCTCATTGCCCGTGTTGTCGAGTGCATTTTTCAGTACACCAGAATATGATCGATTGTACTCGGGAGTTACGATCGCGTAGCCGTCAAACTCGGCAATTTTATCGAGCCATTTCTGGACTGCTGGTGACGGTGTGCGTGCCGGATTGTAGCGCGGGGGCATTGGCTCATCAAAAAATGGCAGTGGATAGTCACGCAAGTCGAGCATCTCAACCTCGGCCTTGGTACCGATTTCTTTGGCAACCCAACGAGCCAATTTGTCAGTGACGCGACCTTCGCGCGTACTACCCATGATTACAGCAATCTTTGTCATATTTTTCCTTTAATCTATTATACGAATAGAACAGAGACACTCGGGGAAACGACCCACATGTCTCGAACACTACATCGCAGCTTTATGGTATACTTTGTATAGTTAATAACTAACACTAAGTATAGGGCCAATACTATACATTGTAAAGTATCAGAATTATGAATACAGCCACCTCGAAACGCATCACCGAATACGACACCGAAGCCATCGAACCAAAGGTCGGTTGCGTCGCTTCGGCCATGCAGATTATTGGCAACAAATGGACGGCACTGATCTTGCGCGACCTAGCCGCCGGGCCAAAACGATTTAGTGAACTCGAACGATCCGTCGGCAGTATTAATCCTCGCACCCTAAGCCAGCGCCTCGACGACCTAGAGGCTCACGGTATTATTAGTAAGACAAGCTACGCCGAAGTACCACCACGTATCGAGTACACCTTGACGGCCAAGGGCCAAGATCTCATCCCAGTCCTGCGCCAAATGGCCGAGTGGGGCAACAAGTACTACGATCGCGACTGCTAAACGGAGCCGCGCCACCAGTCCACCAACCGAGAGCCAATCTCGGGCTGACAGGTCAAGATAACCCAAGAGTAGCGGTGGTCCCGTAACTGCAAGGCCAGCACATTGGACATCGGCTGCGGGTTGCGACCCCACGTAACACCTATCGGCCGCCGAACGTACAAGAAACTGCGAACACCCCCGCCCATAAATCGGCCGGCCCACAGCACGCTAGGAATATCTGTGCCAGCGATGCGGAGCATTCGCCGAGGCAAGACATACTGCGCCGCCCAGTTCAGATCTATTATCTGTGACCTGGAGATGCTCAGCCGGCGCTTGAGTGCCCAGAATACCTCCATACCCTCAAGCGTAATGGTCAATGTGTCACCTTCGGCTAGAAACTTCACGTTTTCTTTTCCCTGAAATCGAGCGCGACTGAATTAATACAATAGTGTTGGCCGTTAGGTGACGAAGGATCTTCAAATAAGTGCCCGAGGTGGCTGCCACAATGCGCGCACACAACTTCGGTGCGGTGCATGCCGAAGCCATCGTCGGCATGCGTCTCTACTGCGCCTTCGGCTGCAGCTTGGCTAAAGCTGGGCCAACCGATGAGACCCGGCATAGTCGATTCGTACTTACTGTCGCTCAAAAACACGACGCTACCGCAGGCCGCACAAACATAATCGCCGGTTTTGTCATTGTGCAGTAATGCGCCGGTACCGGGCACCTCCGTGCCCTTCTCGCGCAGTACGCGGTACTGTGCGGGCGTTAATTTAGCCTTGAAATCATCCTCGTCCATTCTGCCCCCTATCATCTCATCATACACCCCGTGCGAGGCCGCGGTATTGAATTACTGAGCACCGAGGAGTCGCTCTGCCCTTTTGCGTACAATAATCGCCCGAACGGCCATGTGGCCTACATCCTTTCGGGGGCGGTGATGCCGAGCAGCTCGAGGCCGCTCTTGAGCGTGTCGGCGTAGTGTTGCACCAGCTGTAATCGAGCCGCCTGGCGCTCGTCACCAATCACCCGGTTATGCTCATAAAAACGATTGAACTGTTGGGCTAATTCATATAAATAGGTGCAGATATGGTGCGGCATCAGCTCGGTCGTGGCTCGCTCGACAACCTCGGTGTACTCGGTAATGGTGCGCAGTAAGCTGCGCTCGTCGGCAGTGAGCTCGTTGAGTTCGCCAGTTGGCTGATCTGCCTTGGCTAGGATACTGCGTGCTCGGGCATGGGCATACTGCAGGTACGGGCCGCTATTGCCCTCGAGCGCAATCGACTCTTTGGGGTCATAGGTGATGTCACCACCAACACGGTTCTTAGCAAAGGCGTACTTGACGGCCGCCAGAATGGTCTCTTCGTTTGGATTAGTACCGGACTCGGCACCAGCATCACGAGCAGCCTGGAGAATCTCCAGCGCTGTGACCACGTTGCCTTTGCGGCTACTCATCTTAACTCCGCCCTGCAACTTGACCACACCGTGCGTCAGATGTGTGGTGCGCTCGGCCGGCTCGGGTGCAAACTGCTTGATGGCGGCCAGCACCACTTGCATGTACTGGGCCTGCTCGTTGGCGGTGATGATGATGGACTGGTCGAAATGATAGTCATTCCATTTGGTCAGGGACAAGCCAACGTCTTTGGTTTCGTAGGTCGGCAAGCCCGCGCCGTTAATAAACACTCGAGTATGCAGATCGAACTGCTCGCCAGCAAAGACCACAGCCCCATCGCTGGCACTAAAAACGCCCTTTTGCTGCTGTTCTTGCACGGTTTTGAAGCCGAGCGCCGTAACTTCACTCTCCGGTATATAGCGGTCGAATGGCACTACCTGCAGCTGCAAGTAGAGCGTCGCGAAGTAATCGTAGCTCCACTGGCGGCAGGTCCAATATATCTGCGCAAAGGGTGAGTCGTGGTCTCCATCGGCCTGCAGCTGATATACGCGCCTATTGGCAGCCACAACCTCAGCCTTGGCAACCTCATCGTCTTCGTAGGCATTATTGCCCTCGACATAGCGGTTGCCAAGCCATGCTGGCCGTTCGGCCTCTACAACATCGCGTAGCTTCTCGGGAAATTCCCCGCCCAGAGTCTGGACAATCGCCCACATGCTTTTGCCCACATGCAGCCCGACATCACCACCATAGTTAATGCGAGTCGTCTTGGCACCAGCGTGCTCCACCAGCCGAGCAATGGTGTCGCCAACTAGCGTGGTATACAGATGTCCAGCGTGCAGTGGCTTGAATGGATTGGGGTCAGAGTATTCGACTAGCACTGTTTGGCCAGCGAGCGACTGGGTTGATTGAGTCGCCAATCCAGCCACCAATGCTCGGTCGGTCAACGTTATATTCAAAAACCCTGGGCCAGCCACCGCAACCGATTGCACATCTGGCGATTGCAGCCTACCGGCAATCGCCTGGGCGATCTCACGTGGATTTTTGCCGAGTTGCTTGCTCAATTGCAGTGCGATATTTGTCGCAAAGTCACCAAACTGTTCGTCGGTACGAGCTAGCTCAACCGGCACATCCAGCCCAAACAAATCGTGCACCACGGCTGCAATCGCAACTTCAAGTTCCTGCTTCATTACGGCCCTAAGTATACCAGAGACTATCAGAGGTCGCGAACCGTCGTATGTCGCGACAGATTAGCCAGCCGCCAACCCACCACATACATACCGCCCAAGAGAGCAAAAAACGCGGCCACCGTACCGGCCATCGCATGATAGCCCGATGTCCGTACGATGCGATCAGACAGATCAAACAGTAGGCCAGCCGGGCTCGACAGCACATCCCAGCTGTTCCACCGCAGGTCACGGCCAATGTAAATGGCAAAGCTACAGGCCAGCAAGACAAATCCGACGCCGGCAGCGCTAGTCCGCGGCGACAAACGCTTGCGCAGTTCCAAATGAAACATGTAGACGCTACAAAACCCTAGTAGGAGCCCGGTAAATACAAACATGGTAAACAAAATGGCGTCGTAGAGAATGTTGCCGTACACGATATCCTGCAAGTGGATATAATCACTCACCAGATAAAAACTATTGGGCAAGAATAGCAACCACGCCAAGCTCAATAACAACATGGGCCAACTAGACCACGCTCGGGTACGCAGACCCCGCACCAGCAATGCCACGAGCACGAGTGGTATCCAAGCCAGCACCAAATTCCAGGGCAGATAACTAAAAGCAACTTGTCCAATATCGACGACACGCCATATGTAAAAAGCCGCACACAGCAGAGTTGCCAGCCCCAGCGCCTGTACTACTCCCGCTATTGCCGAATGTCGTGACGACATCATAGCCTTAGTATACCGTACGTTGCGTGACTCAAGCTTTGCCGCGCTCGACCTTGCGCTGATCGGGCGTCTCATCGGGACGAGCATAGTCGTCCTCAAGCCGGTAGGTTGTGCCGGCCTCAGGAGTCGATGACTCAATAATGTCACAATCGGTGATGCCGCATAGCCGGTGCCGCTGACCGATGCATGTTCGATATCCCGTGAAGGGTTTCAGCTCAGTTTCAATTAGGTCACCCTGGTCGTTATCCCAGACAATTTTAGCCCGGCCCTTGATGAGGAAATAGCCTTCCTGCTTCTCGTCGTGCACCTGCATGCTCAAACGCTTGCCAGCGTCAATATGCAGCAATTTACCCATGTACGGCAAACCCTCGGGCACCCAGTGCAGCTCGTAACCCCATGGTTTATCGACTTTCCTCAAATATTCGTCGTTCGTGAACCCTTTCGGATCGAAATACGGAACATCGCCAGTCATACTAGGCAACAAGCTCCTTTTTAAACTTCTCGACAAGTTCAACCGGCGCCGGATTCAGACCATTGGCAATACCAGTGTAGAGCGTCACGAAATCACCGAGTGCGATAGCCCAGAGCAACTGTTCAAGTATAGTTTCGCCCTGCACTTGTACGATCTCTGGCGCCGGACGCATGCCGGACAATAATCGCTCGCTCACCTCAAAGCGCTTTTGCACCCGTGGATTTTCGAGATCACTACGAAGATCGACTACCAGGTATGGCTTATCGACCGGCTGTTTGCTCCAACCGATAAATTCGTTGTGGTTAAACTCGGGATACTGTCCGGTCCAAGCAACTTGCTTGGCGTTCTCGTTGAAGCTAATCTTCCACTTGTACGCCGCTGGGAATAATTTTGGTCCACCATAGATCACAACCGACTTACCAAGTGCTTCCTGGGCTAATTGCTTAGCCTGATTCTGGGCAGCCGGAACCGTCGGCAGCCACTGCTGGACCGAGGTGTTCAAGAACTGCGTGGCTTCCTCAAGTGCCGGCACATAGTCATCGTCCATGACCTCAACAATCTTTAGGATGTCGAGTAAGAGGCGGAAGTTATAAAATACAGCGTACCTCGGCTGCTCAACTTTGGGTAGAATGCCATGGAGATACTGCTTAGCCTCGGCAGCCTCTTGCAACTTACCACCACCGGTAATAATGGCGATTTGGGCACCAGCAGCCTCAGCCTGCCCGAGCGCACTTAGTGTTTCCTCTGTGTTGCCCGAGTAGCTGGCCGCAATGACTAGCGTATGGTTGTCGACGTACGATGGTAAATCATAATCACGCACCACTTCAAACGGTATACGTAGCCGGGGCCACACGTGGATCAAGGTGGCCGCTAACACCGAACCACCCATACCGGCATAGACAACCTTGGTTATGTCATGAAAGTCCGTGTTACCCTCGAGCTGAAACCGGTGCAACAGCTGATCTGGCTGCTTCTCGGCAATGCCTAATGTGTCATTTGCATCTCGGTCATGAATTAGTTTCAAATCATCTAGTACTGCGCTCATATCGGATCTCCTATCTACTTAAGTGAGCCCTCGTTGCATTATAGGCCACTACATACGCACGTGTTCACACGCCGAGTACAGCCGCCTGCCTTTCCGAGACCAGATAATAGGCAATCTCATGCGGAACCATAAAACTCTTGTGCTTACATCAGCAATGTATGTATAGTATAGCTTAAGATAAGCGCGTTAATGCACCAGGGGAGGGACAATGTTTGGGCACGACGACAACAATACTGATAGTGCGCCAGCGGACCAGTTTGGGCCACGAGTAGGCGGCAATACTGGTCCGGCCACGACGGCCGTCGATGATAATAGCGCGTCGCCAGCTTTCACATCAAGCGCCCCAAGCGATGACAATGCAGTGCCCGAGCCCCTTGACGATCCCACCCCTGTTGTTTCAGTCCCTTCAGTCAAAGATCCAAGTACGTCCGTAACGGCCAATAGCCTCATTGATATCAAGCAAGATGCGCTTAAGCAGCTGAGTCCGCTGGTCGGTCACCTCGAGCAAACTCCCGAGGAAAGATTCCGCACCACCATGATGATGATCCAAGCTAGTGACGACCAAAGCCTCATCAAGGATGCCTACGCCGCCGCTCAGGCCATCCCCGATGAGAAGATCCGTGCCCAGGCCCTACTCGACATCGTTAATGAGATCAACTACTTCACCCAACACACCAGCTAGACTGTAGAACTTTCAATCAAAACTAATAAAACCTCGGAATGAATCCGGGGTTTTATTAGTGAGCATCAGGAAAAGAATAGCCCGAGCAACGGATTACCCCGTGCCCGGCGCGATGAGAGAAACCTAGGTTTCTCTCATGAACTTACATCATCCCACCCATGCCGCCCATGTCGGGGGCTGCAGATTTTTCCTTCTCAGGTACATCCACTACTAGCGCACCCATAGTCATGGCCGTGCCAGCGATGCTGACTGAGTTTTGTAGCGCTTCTTTCGTCACACGAGCTGGATCCACTACACCAGCGGCCTTCAGGTCCACCAGCTTGCTGGCGTCGTTGACGTTCACACCCTGGCCGGCCTTGGCCTTCTTGACTTGTGGCAACCACTCGTCGGCGTTCAGCCCGCTATTGGTCAGCAGGATACGAAATGGCTGTTCCAGTGCGTTCTTTAGTAGCCCCGCGCCGGCGGCAACTGAGTCAGTGCCATCAGTACTGATGCTGGCCGCCAGGTTGATGAGCGTCACGCCGCCGCCCGGTACAATACCTTCGGCCAGTGCTGCTTTCACGGCATGCACGGCATCATCAACACGGTCCTTCTTTTCGTTGATCTCGGTCTCGGTGGCACCACCAACTTTGATTACGGCAACCTTGCCCTGCAGCGCCGCGCGGCGCTTTTCTAGGTTTTCTTTGTCGTACTCGCTACTGGCAGCTTCGGCCTGTGCACTAATCTGTTTGATACGAGCAGCGACCTCTGGTGCCAAACCACCACCTTCGATAATGGTCGTCTCATCCTTAGTCACAATCACTTTGCGAGCCGAACCAATCACATCAACATCAACATTCTCAAATGTATGGCCTTGATCGTCGCTGATCACGGTCGCACCGGTTAGGATAGCAATGTCGTTCAAGATGTCTTTGCGACGATCACCAAAGCTCGGTGCCTTGATAGCCACGGTGTTAAAGACGCCTTTCAGACGATTGAGTATCAGCGTACCGAGCGCCTCACCCTCCACGTCCTCAGCAATCAGCACCAAATCTTTCTTGCCAGTCTGCGCCAACTTCTCGAGGAGCGGTAGGAACTCCTGGATACTACTAATTTTCTTGTCGGTAATAACGACGGCTGGCTTGTCATAGACTGCTTCCATACGTGCCGTGTCGGTTACCATATACGGGCTGACAAAACCGCGATCAAAGGTGAAACCTTCCACGATTTCTTTCTCGAGGTTAAGCCCCTGCCCTTCCTCCACTGTCACTACACCGTCGCGACCCACCGCGTCCATGACGTCGGCGATCAGTTCGCCAATTCCAGCGTCGCCGGCACTGATGGTAGCGACTTCGGCCACCCGCTTCTTATTACCCTGTACATCTTCGGCCAGAGCGCCCAGTTGGGCAATCACACCTTGGGCGGCAGCTTCCAGGCCCTTGCGCAACTGCATCGGGTTGTGCCCGGCGGCAATCAGCTTATTAGCCTCGTTCAAGATATGATAGGTCAACACCGTAACGGTCGTCGTACCGTCGCCAGCCACGTCGTTCATCTTAGTGGCCGCCTGCTTGATGAGCTCTGCGCCAACCTTGTAGCCTAGCGTTTCGTCATCAACGTCTTCCAACTCGACACCCTTAGCGACAGTTACACCGTCGTGCGTTACCGCAGGACCACCATAGGCCTTGCTGATAACCACGTTACGCCCCTTAGGGCCCATGGTTGTCTTTACAGCGTTATACAAGATCTCCGCACCGCTTAAGACGCGGCGGCGGGCATCATCATCATAAAATACTTTCTTAGCCATATATCGTGTAACTCCTATTTAACAGTCGCTAAAATGTCTTCTTCTTTGACCAAAATATACTCGTCACTGCCAAGTTTGACATCGGTCGAGCTATAGCTCTTGAACAAGATACGGTCGCCGACTTTCACGGCCTTCACATCCTTACCCACAGCCACAACCGTGGACGTTTTGGGTTTTTCCTTGGCAGCATCGGGCAAATAAAAGCCGCTCGCGGTCTTCGCCTCGGCCTTTTCGGGCTGGGCAACGACGTAATCAGCCAGTGGTTGAATCGGTACACTCATCTAGAAACCTCCGTGTTAACGCTTTTCGTTAGCACTGTACATGCGAGAGTGCTAACTATCACTCTCAATCATAGCGAAGGCCCTTGGCAGCGTCAAGTCAGAACCGGCCTGTCAGTCCTGTGGTGTATCGAGAGAAATTTCCTGGATCGGTTCGATCCGCTGCGGCACCGTCTGCCAGTTCACTGCCCGGCGCAAAAGCGTCGTAACAGTTTCGATATTCTCAGGAATCCGATCGTTCACCCACTGCCAAATGCCCTGATCACTCAGCACCGAACTGTCCTCATCCTGAAGGACATAGGGAACGTACTCATATAAGCCAGTTCTCTGCACGGTGTACCAATGAGTATCTTCCCTATCGACCATCTCCACATAGACTTCGTTGACACTATCCTTCGGCGGCATCTCATACGTCTGGATACGCGTCTCACCGACCGGCACATGGAGTTTCATGTAACGATGATTAGCCCGTGGGACAATCGGCTCTAATCGAGTCGAAAACGTTCGCTGGAATTCCCCGTCCTGACGCGGCGCCGTCAGCTTGTCTTGTAGTACAAATAGCCCCCGAACCTCGCCAAGTGGATAGTTGGCGGCCCGTAACCGGTCCCGTTGCTTCAGATCGGCATCCAGATACACTGCAATACTGTCATAGGCCAATTCGACAGTTTCCTTGCACAGCAGCTGAGCCGCGGCGGCGGCCTTTTCGGCGCCCCGTTCATTAATACGATTAATGTCGTCACTTCTGTCTGGGGATCGGTCAAACTCGGCAGTCATATTGGACATATAATACAACTTTTATAGTACTATTGTCAATGTGCCAAAACGATGGTACAATGCGGCAGTCCGTATCGGCAACACCAACCATTTGGAGTAGGTATGTCCCTTGCAGTGACTGGCCCATATAAGGGTAGAATGATGTTCCTCGTCCCACAGAATGCAGACCAGCAGATGATCCAATACATCCTGGATGATATTCTGCAACTCGACCATGTCGACACCGTCGACATACAGCACCGGCACATCGTACCGCAACACTCGCTCAGCGGGAACGCCCTCATCGACCTCCATGACGAGATCACTCAAGTCATCGACACTGCCATCACTACCTACGCCGAGAAGCAGAAGCAGGCAGCACGCCACCTTCTCTTCAGTAGCCGCTAACTAGGACATCCGCTATGTGGCGGTGGAACGTGAAGCCTCGGCTTCGTTCCACCGCCCAGCGGGTGGCAAGCAGATTTGAGACATCGACCAGCCGAGCCAATCGCTCACCCCTCGTCCACCTTCTCGTCTGCTTGCCTACTTCACCTCTGCATCACTCGTTAAGCCCTTCGGGGCTTTTCGTATACCCCGTGTAGCTTATACTTAAGGTCATATGATCAACACGCACGTCCTGATGTCCGGTGTCGACTACTTCGACGACAGTCAAGCCATCAATCCATTTATGGACGCCAGCGGTATCAGTCGCGATGCCGCGGCAGCCGAACACAACCGCATCCGCGAGGCACTCGTGGCTGCCGGTATCACCGTTACGCAAGTCCGTCCACCAGCAGACTGCCAAGATGGCGTCTACACCGCTAATTGGGCGCTGGTGCGCGGCGACAAAGCCGTCATGTCGAGGTTGCCCAATGCTCGCCAGGCCGAAGAGTCGTACGCCGAAGAGGTTTTGCAAGCCCAAGGCAAAGAGATCATCAAAGTACCGGCCAGCCTCAAATTCTCCGGTCAAGGTGATGCCCTACCCTGCGGCAATTACCTATTCTGTGGCAGCGGTTACCGCTCAGACGTCGAAGCCCAGTCATTTGCCGCTCAGCAGCTCGGCTACGAGCGTATCCAGCTGCAAACCGTACCCCAACTCGATGCCGCCGGTCAACCTATCATCAACAGCTATTCCGGCTGGCCCGACAGCTTCTACTACGATCTCGACCTGGCTTTGTCGATTCTTAGAGCCCCGACCGACTCCGGGAGAGGACTGGTCGCCTGGTGCCCCGAGGCATTCACGCCCCAGAGTCAGGCCGTCCTACGCGCTCTCGACACTGTCGATAAAATCGAGGTCTCCGAGGCCGAGGCCACGCAAGCCTTCGCCTGCAACCTGGTCAGTACTGGCCAGACGGTCATCATGAACGCTGGTGCCGCCAAGCTTGCAGCCGCCATCGAATCTCACGGCCTCGCAACCATTCGCCTCAACAATCCCGAGCTCGGCAAAGGTGGCGGCAGCATCCGCTGCACCACGCTCACCCTCAATAACGCCTAATTACTTATTCAGAAGAGCACCAACAGCGGCGCGAGTCGTGCCAATCTCATCCCACGGATGTTCACCGTCGGCCCGTTCGATGGTTTTCTCGTGCCCCTTGCCCAGCAGCAGCACCGTATCGCCCTTGGCGGCGCGTTTCACGGTAAAATTGATAGCCTCGGTGCGATCATGCACCAAAAACAAATCTCTACCCTGCACCTTACCGGACGTCTCAACGCCCTCAGCAATCTGGTTGAGTATTGCCACACCATCAATATCGCGGTCATCTTCTTCGGTAACAATCACTTCATCGGCGTATTGGCCGGCCAGTTTGCCCTGCACTGCCCGCTTGGCTTCATCGCGCCGGCCCGCGCTGCCAAACATCACTATCAGCTTGCCCTTCACTACTGGTCTAATGTCCTTGAACAGTTTCTCGAAGCTATCCGGTGTGTGTGCAAAGTCGACAATCACGCTGAAGTCCTGTCCCTCGTCAATGTTCGTCATCCGCCCCTCAACACTTTTGAGTGCCGCCACGCCATGCTCAATCTGTTGCTTAGTCAGTCCCAGCACCCGCCCCGCACACACCGCGGCTAGCGAATTACTGACATTGAAACTGCCCGGAATGTTGCAAACAATATCGTACGAATCGTCGCCAACCGTAGCCGTATAGGTGCTGTTATCAGAGGTCATTTTAACCTTGGTGGCCTGCACATCGCCTTTCCCCATGCCGTATGTCATGGCGTGCGCCACATCGCTCGCAAACAGCGCAGCGCTCGGGTCTTCGGCATTGATAATGCCCGTCCGATACCCAGCCTTATTCCGGTTGACTATCTTAAATAGCAGCCGCTTGGCATCACGATACCGCTCGAACGTCTTATGGTAGTCCAGATGCTCGTGCGTCACATTGGTCAATACGGCCAGCACGTACGGCACACCCCAGACGCGGCTTTGCGCCAGCCCCTGGCTGGTCGTCTCAAACACCAACCACTCGGCACCCTGCCGTTTCATCCACTTCAGGCGCTGCATCAACTCCGGTACTGGCACATTGGTCATGTGGTGGATTTGCGGCCGAATATCGTCGTTTACCCCGTACGCAACAGTGGTCATCACGCCCACGTCGTAGCCCGCTTCGCGCAGCATTTTGTAGATCATAAAGGTGGTCGTTGTCTTGCCGTTGGTGCCAGTCACGCCAATGACTTTCAATCCCTTCGAGGGAAAACCGTTCAGCACATTGTAGCCGATAGCCTCGATACGGTGGCCCACCGGCTCAATTACCTCAAATGCGCCATGCGGAATCACTTTTTTGAGCAGTTGCTTTGGTTTCATGACCCCAGTATACCTCTATCTGTTATTCTAAATACTATGAAAGTTCTGGGCATCGAAAGTAGTTGCGACGAAACGGCGGCGGCAGTCGTCGAAGACGGTACACACCTGTTATCGAACGTTGTTGCGAGCTCAATGGACTTGCACGTGCAATACGGCGGCGTTGTGCCAGAGATCGCCGCCCGTAGCCACATCGAATCTATACTGCCCGTCATCCACCAAGCACTCGACGATGCCCACTGCACCTGGGACGACATCGACACCATCGCAGTTACCTACGGGGCGGGGCTGGGCGGTAGCTTACTGGTGGGCGTTCTCACTGCTCGTACCCTAGCCATCGCCCACGACAAGCCGCTGTACGCCTGCAATCACGTCGAGGGGCATGTCTATGCCAACTTCCTGACAGAGACAGCTATTCCGCAGTATGTTCTACGTGAAACCGCGCCAGCATTTCCAATGTTGGCTGTTATTGTCAGCGGCGGACACAGCCAACTGGCATTGTTCAGGGACCATTTTGACTACACCCTGCTCGGTCAAACCCGCGACGATGCCATCGGCGAGGCGTTCGACAAAGTGGCCAAGATACTCGGTCTACCCTATCCCGGCGGCCCGAGCGTTAGCCAAAAGGCATTAGAAGGTAATCCACACGCCTACCATCTTCCGACAGCCAAGCTCGATCACACGTACGAATTTAGCTTCTCTGGACTCAAGACAGCCGTTTTACGCCTCGCACAGGCTGAAACCGGGCATGATTACACATTCCCCTCGACAAAGCTCGTAGAGGCCCTCAGTGAAGCCCAGAAGGCCAATATTGCTGCCAGCTTTCAGTACACCGCCATCAAAACCATCGTTGATAAGGCCAAGCTGGCCGCTCAGGAATTCTCCCCGGCGTCAGTTGTCATCGCTGGCGGTGTTGCAGCCAGTCCGGAGTTACGACGTCAGCTTACAGGGGCCCTGCCAGGTGTCGCCATCGAATACCCCGACATGAAACTCTGCACCGACAACGGTGCCATGATCGCCACGCTGGGCTGCTTCAAGGCCATGCACGGCCAACCCACCGTTGACCCCTATACGCTCGACATCGCCCCCAATCTTTCCATGTAGCAAAACACAGCTCGCGTCTTCGGCGCTTTGCCGTTCATCGTCCAAAAACAAACCCTTGCAGGGTTTTTCTACGCAGCGCCTTCGGCTCGCTACTTTTCCCACCCTGCGACCAGACGTTGTTACGTCGAAGACGCAAGCTGTGTTTTAGTTTATATAACAGAGGTGGTACAATGACTTGGATGAAACTACCGAAGACATATGACCCCGCTGCTTACGAAACCGATATTTACGCCCTGTGGGAGAAAAGCGAAGCTTTTGCACCAACAGGCAAGGGCAACAGCTATTCCGTCGTGGTACCACCACCAAACGCCAACGGCAACTTGCACATCGGCCATGCCCTAACACTGGCTATCGAGGACATCGCCGTGCGCCACCACCGTATGAATGGGGCCAGGGCAGTATTACTGCCAGGCGCCGACCATGCCGGCTTCGAAACCCAAGTGGTGTACGAAAAGCAACTAGCTAAAGAGGGTAAGAGCCGCTTTGACTTCGGCCGCGAAGAGCTGTACGCCAACATTTATGACTTTGTGCGCGACAACCGTGCCAACTTCGAGAACCAGTTCCGACGCATCGGGGCAGGGGTCGACTGGAGCCGCTTTACGTTCACACTCGACGACAAGGTGGTCGGCCAAGCCTACAAAACTTTCAAAAAATTGTGGGATGAAGGCTTGATATATAGAGGTGAACGCCTTGTTAACTACTGTACGTTCCACCGCACCGGCTTTGCCGACATCGAAGTGGTGCACGAAGACGCCGAAACACCGCTGTACTACATCAAGTACGGACCGTTTACGCTGGCCACCACCCGGCCAGAGACCAAGTTTGGCGACACTGCCGTGGCCGTACACCCCAATGATGACCGCTACAAACAGTGGGTCGGCAAAACCATCGAGGTCGAGGGCGTCAACGGGCCGTTCGAGGTCATGGTGGTGGCCGATGAAATGGTTGACCCCAACTTCGGTACTGGGGTCGTCAAAGTTACGCCGGCGCACTCGTTCGACGACTGGGACGTCGCCCAGCGCCACGGATTGCCGGCCGTCCGCGTCATCAACCACGACGGTACCATGAACCACCACGCCGGCCGCTTTGAGGGCATGACCGTCCTCGAAGCCCGCGAAGCCGTCGTAAAAGCCATGGAAGAACAAGGATTACTCGACAGAGTCGACCGACACTACAAGAACCGCGTAGGGAAGTGCTACAAGTGCGGCACTATTATTGAGCCAATGCTGATGGAGCAGTGGTTCCTCAAGATGGAACCGCTGGCAAAGCCGGCTATCGAGCGCCTCAAGAATAAGGAAATTACGTTCTACCCAGACAGTAAGCGCACGCAGTTAATTACGTACCTGGAGAACTTGCGCGATTGGAACCTCAGCCGCCAGATCGCCTGGGGCATCCCGATCCCGGCGTTTCAGAATGTCGACGACAGCGACGACTGGATTTTTGATACCCGCGTGGACCAGGAAATCATCGAGGTCGACGGCAAAACGTATCACCGCGATGCCGACGTCTTCGACACTTGGTTTAGTAGCAGCAGCTGGCCGTATGTCACAACCAACTATCCCGAGGGTCAAGATTTCAAAGATTTTTACCCCTTAAGCGTCATGGAAACCGGCGGCGAGATACTCTACCCCTGGGTTAGTCGTATGCTGATGCTGGGCCTGTACATAACAGGGGATATACCATTCAAAAGCGTCTACATTCACGGCTATGTTATGGCTGAGGATGGCGCCAAGATGAGCAAAAGCCTGGGCAACGTCATCAACCCAATCGATGTCATCGATACATATGGCTCGGATGCGTTGCGTATGGGCATCATTACCGGCCGTGTGGCCGCCGTCAACAGGGGATACGACCACCGTAAAGTCGAGGATGCCCGTAACTTTTGTAACAAAGTCTGGAACGTTGCCCGTTTTATCGAAGATATCGTCGGTGACGATTTCGAGCGAACCAATCCTTCACCCCACAGCAGTGCCGACCACTGGGTATTGCATAAATTACAACAAGTCCAATCCGATGTGCACGCCGATATCGAGCAGTATCGTATCGCCGAAGCCTACGAGCGGCTGTATCACTTCGTGTGGGACGACGTAGCCGACTGGTATATCGAGGCTAGCAAGGCTTCGCCCAACAAACCATTGCTGGCGTACTTGCTGGAATCGACCTTGCTGCTGCTGCACCCGTTTGCACCATTCGTCACCGAAACTATCTGGCAAACGTTGGCCTGGGAACCAGACAGTATTTTGGCGACCCGCACGTTACCTCGTATTATTGGCAGCGACAACAAAGTAGCCGCGCAATTTAGCGAGCTACAAACCATGATCGGTGAAATTCGCTTTATCCTGAAGCAGCTACAAGTCAGTGGCGTGACGCTGTACCACAACGGTGAAGGCTTCATCGCCGAGCACGCCGACATCATCAAGCGCCTCAGCGGCGTCAAAGAAGTCCGTGAAGTCAGCGAGGGCACCGGGCTATACCTGACCGATACCACCTATACGTGTTGGCTAGATATCGACAGCGGCGCCGCTAAGGCCTACGCCGCCACCCTGCAAGCCAAGCAAGACGCTCAGGCCCGACTCATTGCACAGTTCGAGGCACGGCTCGCTAACAAACAGTATGTGCAAAATGCGCCCAGACACGTCGTGGACCAGACACGCGAACAGATCAAAGAAGCCAAAATCTATCTCGAGAAACTAGCCACCGAACAAAAACGCTTCAGCGTCTAGCTAGCAGTTTCGAGCGCGGCACGCAGGCGCTCTAGCGACTCTTCTGGTTCGGTGCCGTCATAGAGTAGTACATGCCAACCAGCACGCTCGGCAGCAACCACATTTCCCCTCGTATCGTCGATGAGTAGTATCTCGCCCGGTGGGCAGCCAGCACGCTCGGCAGCAATCTCGTAGGCTTTGCTTTCTGGCTTAATAGCACCAATTTCGGAAGAATCGATAACGGCGTCGTAGGGCAGATCTGGTAGTAGACCACGGGCACGCAAGGCGCCAGTCAGGCCGGGCATCGAATTGGTGAACAAGCCCACTTTATAATGCTGCATCAGCTCGATCAACAGATCTTGCATATCCTGAACCGGTTCTATCGCATCCAAGTAGGCTTCACCCCAGTCGACATCGACTCCGATGCGCTGACTCAGTTCCTTATTGAAGTCGGTCACGCTGATAGTGCCACGATTGCTATCGTCGTTGTAGCGCCAAAAAAGGGTTTCAATAATATCCGGTGAGGCACCAGTGGCACGAGCCAGCGCCGTAAAGGCACGCTGGTAGCCCCGAATCAGGCAGCCATTCACATCGAAATACACAAAGGTAACACCGCTCTTACTGCGGTGCAGGGCGCGGGCAGGGGAGCCAACGCTCGACCCCACCAGTTCATCCAGGCTAATATCCAATACCCCAGCGATGCTCTGAATCGTGAATATCGAGGGCGCCTTGATAGCACCACGCTCAATTTTAGCCAACGTCGAGTAACTCAAGTTAGCACGCTGACAGAGCGTCTGCTGCGTAAAACCCTTCTGGCGACGCATGTCTTGCAAGCGCGCTCCGAGAGCCTTCTCGGCTGGCTGGTTGCCTACTGAAATACTCTGTTGGCCGGCTGCACCATGATCCTGATTCGTCACAATACGCTCCAAGTGTGCTGTTTCATCAGATACACACGTTTTGCTCGGCCAATAGAACGCTCACCAACAGCTCCCAACCACCCAAGAGTGCCACCCTTCTCATCCATAGCACTATCGTACCACTAGAGCAGGCCGATCGACTAGTACTAAATGGTTAGTGGATATTGAGCACGAACTTGAAAAGGGTGATAAAAAATACAAAGGCAACAACCCCGGCCAGGCCCGCAGTCAGCCAGACCGTCTTGGGGTCCGCCTGACCGGTACGGTGGCCAACCTTCGCCCACACAAACGCCGCAACACCAGCACCGAACATCAATGAGATAAGTACTGCATTCATAGGCCGTATTGTAGCGAACTACCTATTAAAAGGCGAGGCGCTTTGCAACTTCAGCAAGCATTGCATGATCAGGTTCGGCCGATCCATCCGGTACATACCGATACTCCTCGGCGGTCGAAAAGGGAAAGACCTTCACGTGGGCATGGTCGGTTACATCGAGACCCTCAATCATAACTCCCACCCGCTGCTTATCTGGGAATACTGCTTGCAGGCGTTGTCCCACCCTCCGAACCGTCGCCATCAGGGCCTGGTATTCGTCCTCCGGTAGATCCCAGACAGAGCCCACCTGACTCTTAGGCACCACCAGCACGTTGCCGGGCTGGATGGGGTTAATATCCAAAAAGACGAATGTCTGATCGTCCTCGTAAACCTTGTGGCACGGGATATCACCGTTGATAATCTGTGTAAAAATACTTGGTTTCATACCTGGTAGTATACTCGGGTGGACTATCGATTGACTTTTCACGCTCCGGGTGTCACAAATAGGGCATGGAGCAGGAGTATCGAAGCGATTTTCTCGAGGAGAAATTCCCACTGGCGAGAATACAGACAATCGGCAAGGTCGCTATCGGTACACTCTGTGCGATAACCCCATTCGCTGGCGCCGTAACTGCAATCGAATACGGCCCGCCTGCTACAATCCAAATCGCCGGTGAGGCCGTCTCTGTTAAACCAGAGATTGGCAATACGGTATCATTCACCGATCCGGCAATCGGTGAGATATCACTGCCCAGCCACACAAATGCACTGGGTGTACCGATCGGTATCTCGCTTGGCGGTAATGTGCGTACTTTTCTCGACCAGCCGGATTTAGTGGTGGAGAGCGCTGTCAAACAGATACTTGACGATCCGGAACCGGAGAAGGGGCGGGTTGAAGCCGCGGCACGAAATTACCTCATCCGGCAGGCACTGCTGGGCGCCTCGCTAGCCGGGCTGGTTGAGGCTGGGGCAGTCGTACTCATCCGGCGTAGAGGCAAACATGGCACACTCTCGGCCATTGGCGCCCTAGCAAGCACAGTGGTCTTAGCCGGCAGCTACGTTGCCCCAGCGCAGCTATTGAGCACGCCCGATCGCGCCGCGGTGGCCAGCCCGGCGCTGCGAGGCACACTACTAGAAGGCGCCACTATCAATATCACACCGGAGAAGGCCACCCAGATCATCGACTTGCTCACCGAACCGAAGACGCCCATATTTGACAGAGCCGTCGACGAATTCTCCACGATAATCGACCAACGACCTGATCTGGCTGAGTCGGGTTGGGATACCTATGTCGTTGCCGACGACTTGGAAAGTGTCAACGGCATGGCAAAGGTGACTGGGGCGCTCGCCGCAAAACTGAGGGCACAGGGCATTATCATCCTAGGCGACATGACCTTCTCGGGGCGCAGCATAGAGTCGGCTATTATCGATACGCTCGACCACAGCGCTGGCGACATCCCAATCCTCATGACGGCCGGACATCATGATACAACCGCCATACTAGATACCGCCAAGGACCGCGGCTGGACACTGGGATCTGACACTGTACAGTCATTTGCCGGTCTCCAGATACTTGCACTGAACGACCCTTACGTGTCAACGCTCAGTACCTTTCGGTCGGGGAAACAATTGCGAGACCCAGCTGTCTCCGAGGACGAATTTATGAAGCAAGCCATCGGTGAAGCCTGTGATACCACCCCAGATATTGCGGTCGGACACGATAACAAATTACTGCAGAAAATCGCAGAAAGCGGTTGCGTACAACTGACGATTGATGGGCGCAGCTTTGCGCAGACCGGCGTGCGCCAGTACCAAACGCTCACTGGCGAAAAGAGCGTCGAGTACACTATACGGAGCTCTGGGGGGCACAAAAATACCGCCTTTTCCAGGGGTATGCTACAAACGACCGCCGATTTAATGGTTCTACAAGTCAACGAATCGACAAAGGAAGCTCGCTATGCTGTTGCAAGTGTGACGCCCGATGGCTACGCAGAGATCTCACCGCTCAATCATCTCGCCAACCTACCAGTCGACGCCGAACAAGCAAGTAGCGTACACGGCAAAGGACCCCACGCCAATAAACAAGCGGCTGGTACGAAAACGGGGGAGAATGCAAAAACTAAATAATATGGACTTTAGTAACCCAACAGAGTTTAATTGAACATAGAAAGGGATGCCGCAGAGCGACACTGGCATTCATGAAGATTTGAAGAAAGATCAAGATACTAGAACATTTGAGCAGCGTAAGATTGACGACGATTATAATACCATGGTTGCACGTATTGTTGGCGAAGACGCGGTCGATGTGCCCATGAAGAGGCAACTCAATACTCGTGGGCAAGGCTTGGTCTTGGTGGTGACCGATCCCTCTGACCTTGGTTACCAGTTCGTTCCCTCGATTCCTCCCGCACGCTTGCCCATGGGTGAGTTGGCGGCCGCCGCTGTCGCTTTCGCATTCGAAGTAGTTCCAGCGGATGAGTCCGATTAGTTTGTACCAAATTCCAGAGTCCGTCCTTGGAGACTAGAGAATCTAAGAATTCAACGAAAAGCGTGCTAATGGAAAGTAATTACGTGCTGAACAATACGTCGATACACCGATAGAGTGATTCGGTTAGTTCAGTGGTGACTTTCTCGATCAGTTGACAATCGGATCAATATCCCTAAACTCTAGCGACCCTCGCGATGAAGACGGGGCCGCCGTGCGCCTCGAAGTCCTTGAGCTTGTAGAGCTTAACCCCTGGCTGCCACTAGACTCGAGCAACAAATCCGTCTCGAAACGCCAGCAGGCGTCCGATCAAGAGAATCCGACCGTCGACCTTCGAGTCGTCAAGAACCCCCAATGCTTGCTCTGCTGTCCGTGTCGCGGGGCTTCTAACGATTGATGTGGAGGAAGGATGATCGAAGGTGCTCCGCAATTTTGGTACCTCCTCGGAACGGCCGAACGGCGGTAGTGAGGGTGATGAAGGACAGAAGTCCCAGGGTGAACGGCGTCAGGACAGGGCGATGGTGGTTGAGAGAAGCAATTTGATCCGTGACGCCGGGTCCAATCCAGTAGGCGGCCCCGACCGCCGATCCTGAGATAACAGCGTCGATTATGACGACCGGAAAATAGTAGCCAAAGTCGCGCACGAGTAGAGCTACTGGCACCCAGATCTTTACACCAAGCTTCTCGCCGAGAGAGAAAATCGTAAGTAGCGCCCCAACAAGAATCCCTCCCAGGGCAGCATAGAGCACAAACATAGATTTCTATCTAATTATACTTATTGACGCAACTCGTCAAGTGGCTTCGCCAAGGAATAGCTCATGTACGATCCGATGCCATTCACCGCCACCATTCCGAGTGTCGTGAGATCTTCAAGGTGATTCCGCGCCTCGGCCAAAGTCACTCCTGCTTCAACAGTGAGTTCCGGAAGTGTGAGCCCGTCGTGGCCAATAAGCGCCTCCAATACAATTCGTACATCAGGGTTCGCGGAGCGTTCGCGCAAGAGCACCAGTTGCTCAAGGAGCCCGTCGCGGGCTAGTTTCACCGCAAAGAGCTGAACCTCGACTGGCATCTTCTCGGCTTCGAGATCGCCTCCTCCATACAACCGCCCCCTCGCTCCACGGTCTTCACCGAACCTATAGTTGAGTGGGCGCTTCGGGTCAACACGAGATCGATCTCGCGCTCCTCGAACAAAATTCGCGTTCGAACTCAAATTCCTCATTACTGCCTTTCATATTTGCTTCCATCATTATCGCGGAACTTGCCTCGCCGCCAATTCTATAGTAATTTGAAGCGCCGCCGCATGCAATATCTGATCGAGCCTCTGCCGGACGCTGACTTCGACAGACTGGATGGGGTGTACTGGAGCAGCGACCAGGTGCACGGCGGAGTGCTTCCATCCCGTCAGCTTGAGCCGTTCTACCGAGCAAACGGACGGCCTTGGCCACCCGTCAAGCCATCAGCCTCGGCGACGCCAAACACGTTGCCGTTCTAGGCGCTTCTTACGATGCATGAATAATCGCGTCGAGAACGTCCAGACCAATCCGTACCCGTACTTCATCCGCACTGCTTAGAATTGGTTCAGAAATCCTGCCCGGAGCCGCGATGATCCAACCCGCCTCCTCCGACTCGTCACCATCGGGTTCACTCAAAACAAGCCTCCCTAACCATCGCTCCACCCGATGGCGGATCAATCTTGATTCGAAATTCGCCTCTGGGCGAATGGAGTGTTCGCTTTTCACTTCGACTAATTATATAACATCCGTGCATATCATCCTACCTTTCCCATGTTAGCGCGGTCCACCGGCGCCT
Source organism: uncultured Candidatus Saccharibacteria bacterium (assembly GCA_964426605.1). Classification (GTDB taxonomy): domain Bacteria; phylum Patescibacteriota; class Saccharimonadia; order Saccharimonadales; family UBA4665; genus JAGQNT01. Next base: position 94,722 of record CAYRQK010000002.1, read on the forward strand.
CTCGCTCAAGGAGCCACTAGTAAAGCAACGACCGACAACCCCACCAGTACGCAACAACAAGGTCAACGGCCAACACGAAAAGAATGACCTTAGGTGTCCGAATACTCAGGAGCCGAAAGGTCGACGCTGGTGTACCTGGCGGTGATTTCGCCGCTTTGTCCCAGCCCAGCGGATTGTTTCATCTCGCCGCACGAAGTAATTTGAACCAGGCAGCAACATTCGCTTAGTGAGAGATCCGACATCCAACCGACTCGCGTAATCATCAGATATGCACGTGTCCGTAACAACTCGCATGAAATCAGTACGCTCTGTAACTAACGGACTACGCCTGGTTCAACGTCCGTGAGTTCGTACTTCGGAGCAGTGCTGGATGCTTGGCCGTAAAATTGCTTAATAGCGAGGAGGTCCTGTTGAGTAAGTTGACTTGCGACTCCAGGGGAGATTGTGATGTTAGCCGGCTCGGACGCCTTGAGCGCTCTATAGTCGAGAGAATTGATAACCCTCTTAACGAAGTCAGGCATGTGTAACCCTTTCTCGAGCGGCAAGCCCAAGTCGCATTCTGGCTCGAGTGGTCCGGTCTGAATAGCCCTCAACACCGCAGAACCGCAGGCCCGACAAATCTCTGTCCGGTCCTGCGGCTGGTTGGCTTGTTCTGGTGTGGGGTGTTCGGGTGTACGCATACGTTGAGTGTTTAGTACAGTTTACCTTTCTGCACTCTGGGGGGTATATACGGCTGAGGAGCGACGGAGTAGCTTTCATTTGCAGATTCAATTATGACTGAAGATGACGTATTTGGGAAGCCTTTCGCTCGACCCGACGCGCCAAACGCACGAAGAAGCAGACCCTAACGTATCCCTGGGATTGCGCTATTGCGACCACGCTTCGAGTAATCACTGGAGATGAGAAGGGGCCAGCAATAAAGCTGGCCCCCAACCGCTCAACTCGTCGGGATCCTGGCGATAGCGATCACCAAGGTGACAATTAGCACGGCACAGACAACCGCTCTGCATGCAAAGCGAACGGATGCGATCCAGAAAGGTTCCATTGGAGCTCCCTCTAAAGGATTACGCTCAACGATGACTTTCACCGCGAGCCCTCTGGGAACGTCGTCTCGTGACCTTCCAAGCGGGCTCGCGCGGACTGCTCATAGTATTGAACATTCGTTTGCGCCGGTCAAGATTCGGAGGATTCGTCAGGCACCAGCTGAGAGAAGACCTCGAGAACGAAGCGTATCGGTGACACCGCCATCCGATATGCGCGACCATTGGTACTTATGGGCTCGACTCGAATTATCCAGTCTACGATGCGGCCGGCGCGCTGGACCCTTCCGCCCCCGAAGTCCTCTGCCCGGAAGCATGCCAAACGATGCCTAGACTAACCCTGATCTCGCGGCGTGCCTCCTCGCTCCGAACTCCTGCTGCTGTTGTAATCACAACATGTGTTGCGGCTTGGTACCGACCCCAGTTGGAGCTGGCTACCGGGCCCTTCGCGTGCCCTGTCGTCACCTGGAAGGACGTTGACATGGTGGATGGGTTGTCTCACAGTCATGTGCACCTAGATACATATGCACGACCGACAACCCACACCCACCGATCCCGACTTCGAAGCGCTCAACGACAGCGAGCTTCGTGCATTGCTGGCGAAGTGCCAGGCAGAGCTGGGGAGGCGAGCCGTCGTGGCTAGCGACTTCGAGCCACCAGGAGTTGAGTACTCCGCTCACCCAACGATTTCAGATTTCTTGCCGGGCATTCGCCTTGCGTGGAGGCGCGCCAAGAAGCGCGCGGTGTCACCTTCGCTCGTGTTCCGCAATCCTTCAGACATTGACCTATACACGCGAACTGACCTCCGGGCACTTCAAGCCTTCTACCAGGACGCGGCGTCCGAAGAGCCGGACGGTAAAGTGTATATGCCCGCCAGAGTAAAGAACGATCTTTGAGCGCATATGCAACCACTCTGACCGAGCTGGTTGCCCCGAATCTCAACCAGAGAACGATCGAGTACGAGACGCGTCCGAGTCTAATCGCTGGGTTAGGGCGCAAGCACGACACTGAGATCGACCTCGCACCCCTCAGCCTCATTCCGAAGATACTGAGTCATCGATCGCATCTGACCCAAGGAAATGACGCCAGCCAACGTGCTCGCAACGTCCTGTACCGCGACGCCGAATTTTCATATACACAAATCTTGACAGAATTGAATCAATGATAAACACCAACTATTTCGACCGACGCTCAGTCTTGAGTCTCATAATGAGTGGGTACTTCTTCAGGACCGTCAGAGAGCCCATTCCAGTTCGACTAGTTGCTACTCTGGGTCGCAGCAGACAGTGGATCGGAGCTTTTGCAATGCGCGACTCGCGGGTGATCAAGTCATACGAGCTCCTGCATGGCCACGCTCTATCCGCAACCGCCCAGCCTCTGGTCTGGGAGTTGATCAATGAGTTCAAGGACCTCAGCAGAAGCTTAGTGATAGTTGTCGGAGCCGGCGCTTCGATGGAGGTCGGGTTACCTTCGTGGACCGAGCTTGTCGACGAGATTGCCGCGGCGTTTGTGCCCGCTTCCATGCAAGAGTCGTTAAAGGTCCTGACCAATGAAAATGTCCAGCGCCGTGGCCTAATGACTGTTGCCTTGGCAGGCGAAGACGCTAGCGGAGTTGGCGAAGAAGAGATGGTTCGACACGCACTTTATCGGGGTGGCAGACAGCCCCGGCCAGGGCCGCTTGTGAACGCAATAACGCGACTGGTTCAGGTAGTCAAGCAGCCAACTCGAATCATTACAACCAACTACGATACCCTTCTTGAAGAGGCTCTCTCGCGAAGAACAGGACAGCCGGTCAGGTCATACTCACTTGACGGAAATGACCATAAGCCAGAGAGATCTTACAAGGCGTGGGCAAAGCTTACTGACACTGCTCGATTTCACAGCGTACTTCACGTTCATGGCCGAGTCGCTTCACCATCGACAAAGCTTACTTACGGTCCGATAATTCTCACGGAAGCGGACTACCTTACAAATGGCCGTCGCGTCGTTGACGCACTCGCCGCGGAGATTCAAGACTCTTTGACAATCTTCGTGGGGCTCAGCATGACGGACATAAACCTACTCGGTGCCGCACGGCGAGTAAGTGGGAAGACTGCGAAAGGGACGAAGATGTTCGCTCTATCGACTCCGACGATCGACCATCCGAACCTGACTAGGCAACAATGCGCTGAAACAGCGGCAGCTGTCGCTCGGTGCCTGGAATTGGAATATGGGATCCAGCCGATCCTACTCAAGACCTATGCTCAAGTAGTTCAGTTAGTCTCTGACCTTAGCTTGGCGTATACCAGCCCGAAACGATTCGTTCAAGGCGGCCAGAGCTCTCTCCGTTATGGTTCGCGATTTTGTGGTTATATAACTCAAATCTACGACGGCTTGGCCGTCGATAAGGCCACTGGGAGGCCTTCACCGAAGAAGGTGGGGGGGTTGAGTCGGGAGTTCCATCTTCGATTTTCGAACGAGATCACACCGCTCTTGAACGAGTTCAGAAGCCGGTACCGGGGCGAGGTTATACCTGATGAAAACTTCGGGTGTTTCCTTTGGCTGAGAGACTACCTCGATACCGTTGGTGATTCGTTTGGATTGCGCCTGATATTGAATACATCCTATACGCACTTCACAGCCCGCACTGGGGAGCGAGTTGAGCCAGTGACCGCGACGAGCCCTTACGCGGCAGTCCAAGCAGTACATCGAGGCCAATTCGCGTCGATGGTCGTGCGCGGCGATCCAGGCAGATCGCAGACCTGGAAATCCAGCTTCGCCTGGCCATTGCAGGCGACCGGTACTTCAGTGAGGCGTAAGGTCAGCGGTGACTTTCTCGATCAGTTGACAATCGGCTCAATATCCCTAAACTCTAGCGCTCCTCGCGACCCTCGCGATGAAGACGGGAGACGCTCGATTATTGGATGTCTCACCGAGGAAGAACAAAGCCGAATCGCTGGTGCGCTAGTTAACGTCGTGAAGGACTTGCTAAGTTAACTCTGCTTCGTTTTCGGCCGATAGAATCGATTGGCATCGACTTGCAATGGTCCCCCGGGACCTAGGAGGACGTCGCCGGCGACCGTCTTCTTGACGACCACTCTTGCCAAGACAGGCAAAGACGGCGGGTCGATCACTCGATCCCTGTTGCTGCGTATCGGCTGCTGGCTCCGGTCTTTCGCCATCGCTTCAGAACCCCCTAGCCTGCGGGAGGAATTTTCCCGCGCGCCGGCTCGAAGCTCGCCTAGAACCACGGAGCCGCAGGCCCGACAGATCTCTGTCCGGTCCTGCGGCTGGTTGGCTTGTTCTGGTGTGGGGTGTTCGGGTGTACGCATACGTTGAGTTGTTTAGTACAGTTTGCACTTTCTGTCCGATCACGTCAACTCCGATCCGGTCGGCAGTAGGACGGCCCAGGGATCGCAGTGAAGTCAGAGCCGCTTTCAGCGGAGCGACCTCGTGAACCCGCGTGCCTGAGCATGTATCTATGTTAGTTACAGCAGTGTCATTTATCGGTAGCCACGCCATGGCTGTCCGTATCACCGCAATCCGCCTCTCCGGAGGTACCAGCCACCAGCACATCACGCACGTCTGGTGGAATAACCCGGGAACCGGGCAGACCGACGACAACACCCGCGCCGCGAGCGGAATGCAGAACTCCACAGTTGAGCACGTGCCCCGACATGGCACACGGGAAGGGCTTACAGTGATGTCCAGAGAATACAGCGCGGCGAAGAGACAGAGAGGTCAACAACCAGACCAATCGTGAGTAAAATCCTGCGGGTATTTTAATGCCTTAACTAGTTGACAATCGTAATGACAATCAGGCCAGATACATTCAACAAGATCAAGACAACGCCGGAGATGCTTACTCTTAACGGACGGCATCGATGGAACCAGCGCGTCCGCTTCAATTTGGCATAGCCGAAGATCAGTGCGACCCCTACAAGGGTTGTGGTTACGCCTGGATACCGTCCACGAGATCACGAATATCATTGAACTGATTGAATGCAATCACGGTAATGAAGAAACTTGGAAGGGATGCTACCTCAGTTAGGCTGCCGGCGTGCTGAATATTGAAGCATCATGTCCGGCCGCGCCGTTACAACGAATCCTAAGGGAGTTCACAGACCCGTCAAGGCGACGATATATAACGTCGAGGTCACCGCCATACAGCATGGGTTGAAATTCGAGCCGAACACCAAATATGTCTTCGAGTTGCTCGGCGTCGACCCGCTGTATAATTCGTGAGGCCTGCCCGATCTTCTTAAAGGTGCGCCTCACGCCGGCGACCCCTTTCATTGTAATGCACCGAGAGCCTGCAATCCGACTTAACGGTCGGTTCTGCAAAGTGGGCCTTGACATTATGGATAGTACCCACATTGGAAATGTCGGTAACGACGCTGACTTCCGCGCATTCCCGGTCCATGTCATAGAACCGTGCAAAGGGAGCCTGCCATAGAACCGTAAGAAAGATCGTTTGTTCAGAGACTCGCCCGATACTCCGACAAGGAAACACAGCTCGCTGAACCAGATCGACATCAACCCCATCCATCAATTGGGGAAAACGGCCCTCTCGCAGACCGCCGCCACTGGCGGATCGCGGCGTGGACAGCACAGCTTCCGTCGAAGCAATGTCTACTTCAAAACCACAGTTCTGAAGCCGCAGTAATATATCAGCGAAGGTCGCGCGAGTACTCATGTAAACTGCGAGCGTGCTAGGTTCGTATTGATAGCCCATATACTCGCCGTTAATACTTCTCCAGGTCTCACCTGGGCGAGAGTTTGTTCCATATTCGGTTGTTTCGTACGTATAGTCTATGCCTTGTTTATATATCGGTTCATCAAGAAATACAACCCCAATTAGATGCCGCACGGCGCGGACATAACCGAGATTTATCGGCGTCCTCCAGCGAAGCGACATCGAGCCCATACGCCTCAGACCAAGGCTCCTGAGCGTTGCTTTTTCTTTGAGAGTCGTACCACTGATGCCCCTCAACTGAACAACGACCATGTCTCCAGCGCGGCCATGACACTTGTCTATCGAGGTCGTCTTCTGACCCGTTTCAGGGAGAGCGGCGCACGGATCGAAGTCACCGCGTAGCACCTTAAGCACGTCTTCCAGACCCTCGAAGTCGACGCCATCCCCGAAGACGGCACCAACATCGCAGCGATCACCGGCGCGACGATGACTGGGCCGGTCGGGGCCGTAATCGGGCACAAAGAAAGAACCCCCGGAGAACTTTCGCTCACCGAGGGTTCCAACCTGACTCATTTGGCGGAGAGAGGGATTCGCCTTGCAGGCCGAGCGCAACATGCGCTGGCTACTGCAACCGGTCTCCCGGGGTCGACCGGCTTCGGGGCGGGGTTTGCCACTGGCAAACCCGTTCGAATCCCTCCTCGTCTACAACCAAATACAAAACCCACCTTTCGGTGGGCTCTATATTTGGCGGAGAGAGAGGGATTCGAACCCTCGGAACCGTTGCCGGCTCACTGCTTTTCGAGAGCAGCACCTTCAACCACTCGGTCATCTCTCCAGCTCGCTCATATTGTAACCTACCTCTGTTATTTACCAAAACAGATTGAGAAGTGTCCACGAGAGGACCACCACGCCAAGGCTGCGCCGAAAGTAACTTACACCCCAGCCCACCTCTAATACTGCCCAGACAATCAGAGCAATCGTTCCGGCACCCCTGAGCACCAGAGAGAGTACATGGGCTCCGACAAGCCAGTTAAGTACAGTACAGATCGCCCAGATGCCGATCGGCACGTTTGGCGCTTGCCCGAGTACCACCTTGCCGTGCCGATCGGTGAAAAATTTTTGCATTATTCTAGTGGGAGTCATCAGCTCAGTCTAGTATTATCCATCATCTTATGCTAGAATTACCCCTGTTGTATCATGCACCCGTAGCTCAGCTGGATAGAGCGTTGGCTTGCGGAGCCAAAGGTCGCAGGTTCGAATCTTGCCGGGTGCACCACATAAAGAGTCCGTCTTATGACGGGCTTTTTATGTGGCATCAAATATTCCAGACAAAATAGGGCTTCTCGGAATAGATACTGAGGTGCGGCGAAACATCGTTGACCCTGATGAGATGTGTATGCTGATGCGGCACACTACGTGAACCGTTGGTTTTGCTGCGCCAATACACGCTGTAGCCAGCTGATTCATACTCGGCCATCAGCTGCATCGCTTCGATTTTTTCGGCATCGCTTAACTCACCCAGGCTCTCCACGTGGCGCTTGGGTACCATGAGTAAGTGCTCGATAACACCATGATTGTCCCAATACTCATACGGAAATTTATTGGCCATAACCCGCAGGCTTGCAGTCTCTTTGTAGATACGTCGATCGTCGAGGTCGCAAAACGGGCAGGCGAGTTCTGCTGCCTGGTATTGGTGTCGTGACTCTTTTGGATTGTAGGCTTTTGTTGTTTTGCGCGACCGGTACATTTGCCTCCAGTGTACCGCGGGCACGAGCAAAAAGCACGCGGTGTAAAATATTTCGCAGTAGTGTTGTAAAAAATAGGCCATAGTTACTTGCATAAGGAGGGAAGAGATGCCCAACAAACAACCGACACAGCCAGTGAAGCTAGAAGATGTCTTTGTGAACCAGAACCTGAGTGCTAACGAGCAATAGGCATCAACTGATTCTTGGATCAGTGACACACCATGTCACTGATATTGTTAAAGCATCTACATAGAAGTGCTGCCAGTGAGCGTCGGTGGCGTGAGTATCTGCGCACTAACCCAGTAGCGATAGTCGTCCACACGGACGCGCCCGTGATTTACGAGTGCTTCCTCGTTGTCACCGCAATCTCTTCATCGTCATGAAAGCGATTGCGATGGGCGTAGAGCCGGTAGGCCTTGCGATCTTGAGGCGTAATGCGCTCCCGGTTGAGGGCGCGGGGCCACAGCTTCAGCACTCGAACCGAATCGATCTCCATGGCATAGACGACAATCTGTGATTGCAGAAATATCCAGTACAGCAGGCCAAGCACCACTGCAAAAGTACTGTACAGATTGCTAAGGCGCTTTAGCTCGTGTGTGAGCAGATAGCCACCGAGACCTTGCAAGATCATTAGCATAACGGTAGCTAGTGCCGCACCGACCCAAACATCCCGAAATGAACGAGGGGCAGCCGAAGCGGCACGCACTACAAACTGGAAGACAGCAAACAAGAAGATGGCCGTGAGCGTCAGCGCCCAGATACGGAAGAACAGGTTGTGACCAAAACTAACGGTGTAGGCTGAGATAATGGGCGCCACTAACAACCCCAGCCCGCCCACCACCACAATGAGTAAGCTGCGCAGGATGGACCCCGGGAAACCCGAACGCCGGTTGTAGGGCACCTGCCAGACATGATGCACCGTGCTGCGCAACACATCAGCCACGCCACGTGCACCATATAAGGTCAGCACAACACCAATCACAAGCGTGAGGCCGGTGTTGCCCAGCGTATGGACGTTAGTGCTCAGCCCGTTGCCCACAACAGGGAAGTAGTTGGTAACATTGTGTATGATGTGCCGTTGTAACTCGCCATCGCCCCGCAAAAACAATTTGAGGAGCGTGGTCAGGACAAGCAGTAACGGGAATAGCGACAGAAACCCGTAGTACGACAGCAGTGCCGCCCGATAGCTCGCTTCGTCTTCACTATATTTTTTGACAACTGCCAAGGGGAAACCGACAAATCCGTGGCGCTTCTGGAAGCCATCGAATGTATCAATCACTTTTTGTATGATATTCATCTCACCTGATTGTAAATGACGAACCGTAAGCCGGCAATCGAGAGTACACAACCTGATAGTGAAAAAGCTAACTGTGCATAAGCGGAAATACGCCGATACTGTATCCGTACCAGCAACGTAAGGGGGACCTACTGTGAAGTACGACGAAGAAACACTTATGGAAAATTTTGATAAATGGGATGACCGCGTGCGGCGCCAGCGCTTCATCCGGCGCATGGAGCACAAACTAACTGCCAAAGAACACCGATTTTCTCGCTAACAGATGTGACCAGAGCGACTGCGGCTTTGGAATCAGGCCACTCGGGCAAGGAGTGGCCTGATTTTATTAAAAGCGAATACGGCGCATGAGACTATCGATAGCATCCTCGCCACGCTCTTGATGCGGTAAATGTGCGCCAATGATATCAATAATCTTGTCACCATCTTTAGGATCAAAAAACAACGTCGTCATAGGGGCAAAGCGCTTCACGGGTAGTAGCTGAACCGTCTCGAATGCTCCGTCTGGCACGACCGAAAAGGCCCGGAAATCGCCAAAAGCAAGCTGCCTGTTGCCGATAGTAAGGCCCTCGTAGCCGAGTTTATACTGAATCTGGCTCGGTTTGCGGCTTCCATAATAGCTCAACGCTACACCAGCGAAGGCAGTTACAAACGTCGACACGATATCCCGGAAGATGATCCAGACACCAACCGCTAACACCAGGAACGCGATGACGACAATCACATACCAATTGCCAGACTTCTGTCGTGACACAAACTCTGAGGCCGTCCAGCTGATTGAATCTGAGCTAGACGCATCACTTTGACCTTGCTGAGGCGAGAGAACAGGAGGGGCCGCGACGGCATTGGCCACCATGGGCTGACTCTGTTGCGCTACCGGTTGTGGCGGCACTCGCATCGCCACAGGCTCCGGTGGCAGGGTAGCGGAAGGCTGCTCGGTCGGCTGCTGGGATGTAGCAGCCTGAACAGATACCGCAGGCTGAGACGCAGCAACCCCTTGGGGCGCTTGTGGCTGCGGCGGTTGATTTTCGTCCATCTGGTGTGGCCGAACAGTCTCACCCGGCTTAAACTGCCAGACTGGTTCATCCGACTTCAGCGGTTGTTGCCCATCCATATAAGGCTATTGTACACGCCCGAAGACAACTTTTGGAATCAGCTCGGCATCATGCTATAATCACCCCTGTTGTACCGGCTTCGGGAAGGGTGTCCGAGTGGTCGATGGAAATGGTCTTGAAAACCATCGTGCCCGCAAGGGTACCGTGGGTTCGAATCCCACCCCTTCCGCCAAATAAGGTATAATCAGTCAGTCCAGCCGTGCATGGAGAGGTACCCAAGTGGCTGAAGGGGACGGTTTGCTAAATCGTTAGTGGGGCGCGAGCTCCAGCGAGGGTTCGAATCCCTCTCTCTCCGCCAAGAAAAAAGACCCAAGAACGGGTCTTTTTTCTTGGTTGAAAAGAGGGATAGGAGAACCTGAAGGGTTAGGCGAGCGAGTACCGCAGGAAGGAGTGCGCGTTAGCGTGCGATATCCCTCTTTTCAGGTCTGTCACGCCTGCGCAAACACTACCGCATCGACACGTTTTGCACCAGACCGCTTGAGCACCGCCGCAGCAGCATCGAGTGTGGCGCCAGTGGTCAACACATCGTCAACCAGCACAACGTGCGTACCTCGAACGTCATAGCCAGATTTCAGGCGAAATGCGCCAGTTATGTGCCGTAGCCGTTCGTTACGCGACGCGCCAACTTGGCGCGACTGGCCGATTCGAGCCAGACAACTAAGGTGCGGTAGGCCGTAGCGGCGAGACAATGGGCGAGCCAGCAGCTGTGCTTGGTCAAACCCACGCTGACGGACACGACTGCTTGCCGTTGGCACATGCACCAGCAATACATCATCGGGCAAAGTGATACGCTCAGCCACAGCATTAGCCATGGCCTCAGCAGCCTGCCGAGCATGCGAAAATTTCAGCCTCCAAACCACGGTTTTGGCAAGGTCGCCGTATTCGGTTGCGACGTGGACGGCAGTGAGCTTGCTAGTTCGGTGGCACGAGCGGCACGTCACGCCACCCGGTGACAGCTTCCGACAGTGATAACACCGCTCAGGTAAAGCGGGTAGGAGGTTTTGACAGGCCGCGCACAACACTGAGCCTTCGGCGCCGCAGCCAAGGCACTCATGCGGGACAAAAATTGAAATCAATCGGTCAAACATAGGGTGTTGTCTTTATTGTGTTGTAAATATGTGCACCAGCAGTTGCACGGTGTTACAGTACTAAGCTATACTGCTATCAAGATAAAAACGCAAGACTGAATTAGTAACTTACTGGAGGGTAACACTATGGCGCGAAGGGGTCGCGATGATGATCTTCTGTTAGAAGAAGACGAATTAACCGCCGCTTTCTTGGGCGACGATGATCTGGTGAGCGACGACGGCGTAGCCGTAGCGCAACCAGCAGCTACACCGGCAGACGATTGGGACGATGAGGAAACTCAGCTCCCAGGTCAACTGGCTGTCGATGTATACGAAACCAAGGAAAAGCTCGTCGTAAAGGCACGCACTGCGGGCGTTAATAAGAACGAGCTCGATGTCAGTATTGCTGACAATCAACTAACCATCCGCGGCACGCTCAGTGCTGGCAGCGAGGATGGGGTAGAGAACTATTTCCTACAGGAATGCTACTGGGGCGAGTTCAGCCGAACCATCGCGCTGCCAGTGCCTGTCAAGGAAGAGGAGATCGAGGCTATGCTCAAGGACGGCGTCCTGACCATCAGCTTCGGCAAGGTTAAGCAAGACACGGTCAAGAAGATCCAAGTCTTGTAGTCATCAAGATTTAGTGAATCTGCTTGTAGCCACTCCATAGCGAGTGGCTACTTTTGTGTGTACGGAAGTCGGGCTGGGAATTACCTGGCAGGTGCGGGGAATGTCGGACCAAACCAGAACTGCTCGGCTTAGTTACGATGAACCGAAGGGAATCCTTCATAGCAAAATGAGGTGGCACCTGGCCACCTCATTGAGGTTGATAGACGAACTGCCCTTAAGTAAGGCTAGCCGACTGGTTAAGCACGAAATGTACAATAACTTGTGCCAACGCCACAATCACTAGACCGATGATGGCATAAATGATGGTGTTTTTGGCTCCAGAAACATTACTACTTTCACCACCAGAGGTAATGTACTTAAAGCCTCCGACCACAATCATGATGACCGCGATAACACCTACGACGGCGCTGATGATATTAACCACTTTCTTTAGCAGAGTATTGACGCTGTCGGTATTAGTGGTACCACAGCTATTTGCACTGCCCAAAGCATCAGAATTGATCGTAAAATTACTACCGTTACAGAGATTAGCAGTCACATCAGCATTGGCGACGACAGGAGACACGGCTAGCGCAACACCGGGTGCCATCATGGGGACCACCAAGCCTACCGTCAAGATAAGCGCTCGCATGTTTTTCTTAATTTTCTGGATCATATCTTTTGATGCCTTTCTTATATTCTAGCCTAACTTATACCACACTCCTGGAACGTCGTTCAAGTAATTACTAGGGGGCAGGGGCTGTGTGGGCTGGAGGCGGAGTGGTAGCGTCCGCAGCATGATTAATGACGAAGTGCACGATAATCTGGGCAAACGCCACAATCACTAGACCGATGATGGCATAAATGATGGTGTTTTTGGCTCCAGAAACATTACTACTTTCACCACCAGAGGTAATGTACTTAAAGCCTCCGACCACAATCATGATGACCGCGATAACACCTACGACGGCGCTGATGATATTAATGACCTTCTTTAGTAGGTTGCTTATCGTACTCCCGGCAACACCGCTCGTACAATCACCACCCGCCACACCAATACCCGCACAGGCGTCTTGATATGATCCGGAGCCAGTAGTGGCTGGTGCCGCGCCGACCGTAGCCGCAAAGCCAACCGCCGGGCCCAAGAACAGGGCAGTAACAACAAGTGCCAAGATAATGTATCTAACGTGTTTCATATATTCTCCTTACCCTATTCCTGCTACCACCAACACTATCAGTGTTCGCGCCAATACAATCACCACTAGGCCCACTGTAGCATAGATAATAGTCCGGCGAGCCCCGGCAACATCATCAGTATTTCCAGACGACTGAATGTAACGTAGGCCAGCCAGTATCAAAATAATTGTGGCGGCAACACCAGCGACAGTGGCTATGATATTTGTTATTTTTATAACCACTCCATTGGGCCCCGATACAGGGTCGCTTGTGCTACTCGAATCCTTGCATACCGCTGCGCTATTCGAGGCTGGATTATTACACACGCCGCTGAATGCCGACCAGGCCTGTACCCGACCAGTTAAAAGTGGTACGCATAGTACCACGGTCAGAATTATGAATAGGAGTTGCTTCCTCATCATCCTATTGTAGGTTAACCAGTACAAAACTTACTATGGCTTGCGCTATCACCACGATTACCAGGCCAATGAGGGCATAGATGATCGTGCCCTTCGCCTTAGCAACCCCCTGTGGGTCGCCTTGGGACAATATATAGCGCAAACCACCTATCGTAATCATTAGTAGACATACGGCAGCAACTATCTTGATAGTAACGCTGATAATCGTTGCCAGGGTCGACTGATCTGCGCTTGCATGAGGGAGCCCACCCAAGTCAAGGCTGCCAATCACGGTCAGGAGCGTGTATCGACTCACCTTACCCACCTAATTTAGCCCCCAGGAATGATACGATACCGATAGCAATCAGCGTAAACGCGAGTCCTATTAGGGCATTTATAATCGTGTTCCGGGCTTTTACCGTTTCGTCAGGATTGCCCTGACTCGTCGCATACTGTATACCACCATATATCACAAAGATTACGGCCGCCAGGCCAGCAATCCGGATGAGGATATCCACAATAGCCAGAGCAACTAAAATTAGGTCGCCTGGAACCGCAAAATTAGTGACCTGACAGTTGCCGTCGAGGTGTAGATACTGATACCACGAAGGTAGGCCAAAAAAACCCGACTTACACGAAGACCCCGCGCCAAATATCGTCAACAGGCCCACAGGACTCACCCTAGGAGTCCCCCAGGGATCAGCCAATTCAAGAACGCATACAGGAACAAGAGGGCGACAAAGGCGAAGACAGCTTTCTGAATCCGAGCCTTACCCTGTGCAACTTTCTGTGCATCACCGCCGGCAACAATGTATTCAATTGCGCCCCAAATAATACCGATCACTACCGCCAGTACCGCAAGGGGAGCCAAAAACTTATTGATGATTGGGTTCACATACTTTGACACAAGATCACAATTGTCGGCAGTCTTACATGGAGCACCCGTGCCACAAGCTGCCGGATCACTTTCAAAACTACCGTCAGACGTATTACACGTACTCGACCCACCATCAGAGGGAGGGGAGCTAAGGCCGTTATCAAGCAAGTTACCACTGGTAGGCGCCTTATAGGTATACTTATTACTGAAAGTTACATTGGCTGTCTTCTCATAATCACATCCCGTAGGATCGCTGAACGGTTTACTGTAATATGTGGCACTCTTAGCACTCTTGAGACTACCCGAAACTATAATAAGTGCAGACGGGCACCCACTACCGGGGGCAAAGCCCTTATCACCCTGCTTGTCAGCCTCACCCTTGGGTACATAAATCTCGCCACCACCGCTTGTGACACCTAGAGCAACTGGGTGCTGAACATAATTATTACCACCGTAATCAATTGAGCCATTTTTATTGTTCCACGAAGCAGAAGCAGCCGCAAAACTCGTCGCAGTCAGAGCGGCAGGGAGCCCCACCACCACGAGCGCAGCCAGGATAAGTCGAACATATCTAAGTCTTTTTTGTATCATGCCCTGCATTTTGTATTACTATACCTCATTCTCATCGCAGCACAATACCCCATCTGGCTACCGTAGCCACTCACACCTTAAGTAAACACTGTGTATCAATCGTTGAACGGTTGATGCCCGGAAGTATCATCTTTTGTGATATGATTTCCGTATAAATAAGACGCTAACGCACAGGTACCAAAACAGATGGGCATCCAAATAAACGTGAAGTTTCCTAAGAAATTACTTACGGTAGTACTCTTAGGGATAGTAATCGCACTGCCCACGCTAAGCCTGTACCCATCCAAGGTATCTGCCGCAAGTTCCATTAGTGCTACCTGGAAGACTGCCAATACCATATCATCTGGTGGGCTAACTACAGTATCTGGCGAGAATATTATCTACACCAGCATCGGTACCGGCACGCTACCCGGTGGTAAAACTAAATACAAGTTATTTAGCGATAATCTAAGTCCCTGTAAGAGCTTCATCTACTTCAATACATCCACAGATCTGAACAAAGCTAAGACAGCTAACTATTACCAACAGGTGGCTATACCCGGGGTTTCCGGATGCCCCAAGACTAACAAAGGGGCCGTAAACCTCAGTAATACAAAGACAAACCCGGACACTAAGGTTGGCGACTGTACGACAGACTGCGGTAGTAAGGTATCAAACCCCAATGGAGGGGGTGACACTACTCCAGTTGACACTAACTCAACTGACCTCGATCCATGTAACGCTAATGGCGACCCTCTCACTTGGTTTGTGTGCCCGGTTATTGGGATGCTGCACGAAGCGACCAACCAGATGCAAAATATCATTAACCACCTTATGCAGGTAGACGTGACTGGTGTGTTTGATACTAGTACCGACTCGGGTAAGGCTTACTATACGGCCTGGAACTCGTTTAGGATATTTGGCATAGCCCTGCTGGTCATTGCAGGCTTATCTATGGTTATATCCGAGGCACTGGGACTCGAAGTATTTGACGCATACACCATTAAGAAAGTAGTGCCACGCATGGTAATGGCCGTGATCGGTATCAGTCTATCTTGGTGGCTGCTTAAATTCTTAGCACAAGCTACGAACGACATTGGTATAGGCATCCGTAGCCTTATTTACTATCCATTTAGGGGTATGGCGAGCGGCAGTCAAGATTTTGGTAGTTCGGTTATTGAGCTCCTCTTTGGCACAGGAGCGTTTTTGTTCTTGGGTCTAGGTGGGGTATTTAGTCTCATCGTTACAGCCGGTCTCGCAGCATTAGTCGCATTCCTGGTACTCATCGTCCGACAAATTGTCATAGTGTTTTTGATACTCATGGCCCCTCTGGCAATTGCATGTTACGTCATGCCTGGTACGCAAAAGGCGTATAGCGTGTGGTGGGAAAGCCTCTCAAAAGCCTTGCTCATGTTCCCAATCATCTCGGCCTTTATCGCCACAGGGCAGGCGTTCTCTGTTGTCGCTGCCAATAACACAACCAGCGACTTCGGGATAAGCAAAGTTATCGCCGTCATTGCATACTTCCTGCCATATTTCGCGCTACCGTTCACGTTCAGGCTGGCTGGTGGTGCAATCGCGACACTCGGCGGGTTAGCTAACGACCGCAGCCGCGGCGCCTTCGACCGTCTCAAAAATTACCGAGGCAATAAGGTAGCTCAGAATACGCAGGGGATGAGGAATTTCTCTCGATTCTCCGAAAACTCTAAGCTAGGCAGAGGTATAAATACTGCACTCGGTGTAGCTGGAAGTCCCACCAGCTTGATGAGAGGGAGGGCTGGTGTTAATGCCCGTCGAAGCTCTCTCCAGGCCATCCACGGGCAAGGTACCATGAAAGACAACGCTGTTTACCAGGCAAATCAGTTTGATGATAACTTCTTGATGGCACTGGCCAATAAAGACCTGGCTGAGCAAAAACTGGCTGCGGCACGAGTAAAGAAGGCCAACGCCAGGCCCGATAGCAAGGAGGCTGTTGACGCCCAACAAGAGATATTCGCTCGCGAGAAGGGGCTAAATTCTGCCGCCCAAATACCGTTCAACCAACGTAATACTCGTGCCGTCAAGATGGCTGCGCTCGACTCCCTAACAAAGACCGGATACCAGTTTGCTACCGGGGAAAGGGGCTACCAGGAGCTCGATGAAACAGTGAGATCAATTACTGGTGGCGACGAGCAAGCCCGCACTCAGATGATGGACTCCTCGCAGTACAACCTTCGAGCAGCCGGCGGACGCTTCGATCTTGGCGGTATCAACCACGGCGCAGGTTACAATTACAAGATTGGTGTCGGTAAGGCTAGTGGCTACACCGCTGGCCAGGGTAAGATTGAAACATACACAGCTGGTGCCCAAGAGTATCTCGGCGCATCCGTCATGCAAGTAGACGGAGTGGACGATAACGGTAAGCCAATACTCGGCAAGACTAAAGATGCAGATGCAATCCGACAGAGCATTGTAGGTGGCATACAAGGCGGCTCGATTAAGGCAGAGGACGCTATAGAGTGGCACTCTAAGCTCAGCGATGCAGAGCACGGAGCAACTGGAGCAAACAAGGACGAGATCATTAAGCAGCGAGAGGCTATCGAAGGTGCTATGACCTCCCTGAATAAAAGTGAGACGCCAGGTACGGAGGCTGAACTCGACCGGATCACAAAGTTCGTCGATGGAATACAGAAAAATAACTCTAGGTTTCGCCAGGCAGTCGACCCAAATATAATTAACAATAGCGGATCAGGAACCACGAGTCCTGAGTAGTTATTTATACACTCTTGTTGACCAAATCATAGTTTTATGCTAACGTCTAATTTATGTCAGACCGTGGTCCGCAAGTAGACGTAGAGCAACAACCTCAACCTGATGAGCAAAACGTGCAATCTACTTTAGTGCTCAATATTATTGGCACTCACATCGCAGAAATACGTATGGTCCGGGCAGCGAAAACGATGGAACGTATGGACCACAAAGAGGCACTCTACAACGACCTGGGCCACTTGGCCTTGGGCGAGCAGAGAGTCGCGTCTGGATTTATCGGGCCCTTGCGCCAACGGCAATTCAGGGCTTATCGTACGGCAAGCAACTCTTTTGCTATGCCCCGTACATTCGTTGAGCGCAGTATGGACCGCCGAATTGATAAAATAAGTCACCAAAAGTCAGTTGCAGATACCATCGCCTACAGGGACCAAATGATATACGGCCAAAGCACCAAGCAACCTGACTTTTATATACGGGAGCGTACGGCCGAACGGATTTTCGGTAAATCTCGAATTGGTGACATACCCGCAGTCGCAATCGGGGAACACGTAAGTACTACAATGTTCGGGGCACCAGAACTGGAAGGTATGAGTAAAAACGAAAAACGATTAGCCAAAGCAAGGGTATCAGCACGGGCACGCCATGGCGAGATTACGGCTAGTGAAGTCAAGATTGAAAAACTTAAGATCGACGCTACACGAATGAAGTTAGGAGAGCAGTCGCATAAAACCCATCATAAGCTACAACGAAATGCTGACAAAAGGCTCCGCAACAATACAAATCAAGAATTCGTGTCCCGCTGGCGAGATACACGCCGTAAGCATGCAATAGGTCGAATCCAGAGTATTCACCAGGGGCATCCAGATATACAATTTTCTTAGAGTCGAGAGATATCAAGGGATCGCACCCCGTGAACAAGGAGTACGGCATGATACATTTTTGGGTTGAGGATCGGCTTTTCGGTTATACTTAAATAGTAATGGCGACGTATAAGGTTATTCAAGATATCGAAGCCGAAGATAAGCTGGTGGGGCCGTTCTCCCTAAGACAGTTTATATATGCTGGTATCGCAGCGTTCATGGGGTACCTATCGGTGATTTCGGTGATGAATGGGGCGGCCTTTATGCTGGTTATCCTTGCGCCACCAATGCTGTTCTGTATGTTTTTTGCCTGGCCATGGAGCCCCGACCAGCCAACCGAGGTTTGGGCACTAGCCCGGATCCGCTTCTATCTGAAATCTCGGCGGCGCGTCTGGGATCAGAGCGGTATCAATGAACTGGTAACCATTACTGCACCCAAAAAAATTGAGAAGATCTTCACGGACGGCCTCAGCCAACATGAGGTCAGGAGCCGCCTACAGACCCTGGCCGATACGATTGACAGCCGCGGCTGGGTCATCAAAAACGCCAATCTCAACATGTCTACTGCACCACAATATGCTAGTGCTGGCCCAACGGATGATTCGGACCGGCTTATAAGCATGCAGAATATGCCGCAAGAGGTGCCAGCTATTGATATCCAACCGGCCGACGACATATTGGACGAGCGAAACAATCCGGTTGCCCACAAAGTTGATGAGATGATCAGTGCCTCAACGCAAGCCCATCGGCAACAGTTGATGGAAAAAATGCGTGACAACGGTGCAACGGTCCCTGATATCGCTACGCCCCAGCCGCCTGGCAACAACTGGTTTATGAGTCAGCAGCAAGTCTCAGCTTCGCTAGGTGTGCAAGACAACGGCACGGCCGGCCAGCCAGTAGCCACCAGTCCGCTTATACCTACGGCTGGGATACCAACATATGATGAAACGAGACTCATAGAGGAAGCAAGGGCCCGCAACAGCGTACAAAGCACGTCATATAGTCACCTTCGAAATATTGCACCACCCAGCAGTAGTCAACCCGTGCCCGCCCCAAATCCAGTCGCCGCTGTACCGAGCACAGCTGATGCTGCTATACTTAATCTAGCGAACAATAACGATCTCAATGTGGCAACATTGGCCCGTGAAGCCAACAAGGCACGCCGGCCAAAAGAACCACCTGAGGGCGAAGTGGTCATTTCGTTACGTTAATTTGAGTTGGTGGGCTACAACGACATGAATCCTTCAGACCAAAACCAATACAACCCCATAGGAGCGGCACCAACCGCCCCAGTTGGTCCATACCCCGGAGTGCCAACACCCGCCGCTCAACCACAACAAGGCTACGCGCCGCCAGCGCCCCAACCCTTATCACAACCACAATACGTCGCTGCACCGCAGCCGGCTCAGGTACAGCCACTACCAAATTATGCCCAGCCAGCAGCCGCACCCGTGGCAAACACAGTTACTGCCCCTGGGGGCGCCGTAACCCCCGTGGTCAAACCCAAGACTAATCCAAACAGTACACAGAACGTCTTGCAGATTGCTGAAATCCGCGACGGTATCGTTATCATGAGCGATGGCAGCTTCCGCAGCGTCATCATGGCCAAAAGCATCAACTTCGATCTGATGAGTCCGCAGGAGCAAGAAGCCACCGAGTACAGTTACCAGGGATTCTTGAACTCGCTATACTACCCGATTCAGATCTTTATCCGGTCACAACGCGTCGACCTACAACCCTATATCGAGAAGCTTGATCGTATCCGCAGTGAGCACGACAACATGCTGTTGGCGTACCTAATGGAAGACTATATCAACTATATCGGCCAACTGTCTCAGCAGACAAACATTATGGACAAGAAATTCTATATTGTGGTGCCGTATTTCCCACAGACCGAAGTGCAGCGAGCACTCACACAGAGCAAGAATTTTTTCAGTGGACTGGGAGCGATATTCAGTAACAAGGAGCAACACGTGGTCATCAACGAGGCCGATCTCGAAACTGCCAAGACCGAGTTGCGTAACCGTGTACAGTCGTTATTGTCTGGGTTACTGCAGTGCAACATCCAAGCGTTGCCACTCGACACCCAAGAACTTATCGAGCTCTATTACGACACGTATAATCCTGATACCGCCACTCGGCAGCAGCTCAAGAACTTTGGCAATATGACCAGCGACATTATCGTCAAAGGCAACGGGGCAGCGCCCCAGCAACACCTGCAGAGAGAGCTACAGTAATGGCGTTTGGCAAGAAAACCCCTAGGCTCGACCCGGTCGCTATCGCCCAGGCTCAGCGAGCCCAGGAAGCCCAAGAGGTCCAGGCAGCCTTCCAAAAGGGCGTCACAGCACTGCGCGATTTTATTGCTCCAAGCTCGTTGGAGCTCAAAAGTAATTACTTCCAGATAGGCACCCGTTTCGCCCGAACATATTATGTGTACGGTTATCCACGGCAACTATTTACTGGTTGGCTGGGTAGCATGGTGAACCTCGATGAGGTTATGGACATGACGATGTATGTCTATCCGGTAGAGAGCCAGGTAGTACTCGAGAATTTGCGCAAAAAAGTGACGCAGCTGGAGGCCGGTATCCAGATTGACTCCGAGAAAGGTCGCGTACGCGACCCACAGAAGCAGGCACAAATTCTGGATGCCGAGGAGATGCGCGATAAATTGCAGGTGGGCGAGGAGCGATTTTTCCGTTTCGGGCTATATTTCACTCTATACGCCAACTCTCAAGACGAATTGGAATTCGTAACACATAAAGTGGAATCGATGTTAGGGCAGCAATTAGTGTATTCAAAACCAGCAACAGCTCAGCAGGAGCAGGCCTTCAATAGCACCATTCCACAGTTTACTGATCAACTGCAGATTCGTCGTAACTTCTCGACTGGCGCACTCAGCACGACATTCCCATTTACGAGCGCCGACCTGAGCCAAGACAACGGCATCCTGTATGGTATCAACATGCACAACTCTGGCCTCGTGATCTTCGACCGCTTTTCGCTCGAGAACAGTAATTCGGTGGTATTTGCCAAGTCTGGTGCCGGTAAATCGTTCACGGTGAAGCTAGAAGCCCTGCGCAGCATGATGTTCGGCACTGAGATTTTCATCATTGATCCCGAGAACGAATACCAACGCATGTGCGATGCCGCTGGTGGTGCCTATGTGCGCCTGAGCCTCAACAGCTCGACGCGCATCAATCCGTTTGACTTGCCGCAAGTCGTCGATAGTGAGGAAGCCGACAATGCGCTGCGCTCCAACCTCATTACACTCCACGGCTTGCTGCGACAAATGATGGGCGGCGCCCAGGCCCAAATGATGGGCGGCAGCGGCATGATGGCCCCAATCTTGACACCCGCCGAGGAATCCGACCTCGATACCGCACTCATCGAGACTTATGCCCGAGCCGGTATCACCAACGACCCGTTGACACACACTGGCACGCCGCCGACCATTGCCGACCTGTATGACACACTGCTGCACATGGGCAGTACGGGGCCACAGCTGGCACAGCGGCTACGCAAGTACACCACCGGTACTTTTGCCGGTATCTTCAGTCAGCAAAGCAACGTCAACGTCAACAACCCGTTGGTGGTCTTCAATATCCGCGACCTCGAGGACGAGCTACGGCCAGTTGCCATGTACATCGTGCTCAACTACATCTGGAATAAGACTAAGAGTGACCAAAAACGCCGATTACTGATCGTTGACGAGGCCTGGCAACTCATGAAATACGAGGACAGTGCTAACTTCTTGTTTTCCCTGGCGAAGCGAGCCCGAAAGTACAACCTGGGCATTACTACCATTACGCAGGATGTCGAGGACTTTATGGGCTCAAAGATGGGCCGAGCAATTGTGGCCAACGCCAGTATGCAAATATTACTCAAGCAGTCACCATCAGCGGTTGATGTGCTGAGCGATGTATTCAAGCTGACCAGCGAGGAAAAGAAGCGGCTCAGCCAGTTCCCGGTCGGGCAGGGCCTATTCTTTGCCGGCCAAAATCACGTGCACATTCAGGTAGTCGCTAGTCCAACTGAGACTGGACTCATCACCACCAACCCTGGGCAGGTCCAAGAAATCAATGCCGCCGAACGTGCCGGCGAATTCAGCCAACAAGACGGAACTATCGACCTCCAGAATCGTATTTACCCTGGGGTATAGCCAAGGTACGGCAGGGAAACAGGTCATCCCGATTTCCGAGTACTGAAGATCACGTCTTCTTGGTATACTAAGTACAAGCAGTTTAGGTAGAGACACGTATCATATATGGCGACAGACCTCAGTACGAGACCAGCCGGCTCTGAAGAAGATCAAAACGATCGGATTCAGGGTCATTATGAGAATGATGTTTTCGGCGACCTGACCTCTGATGAGCACATGGCTAAATCCGGCGTACCTGGCGAGCTGAGCGGGGGCGAACGAAGCTTATTTAACCCAAACAAAGATGACGAGAAGCCGACCAATGACGGAGATAAGTCTCCGGGTCGTAGCAAACACGTCAAGAACTTCTTCCTGGGTAGCAAAAAACGACGCAACTCCACGATCGCCGGGGGCCTGGCAGGTGTACTAGTTGGTGGAGTCTCATTAGGTTCACTGTGGTTCGCAGGTCCTTTCGAGGTGATCCATATAGCCCAATTACTCATGAAAGGGCACTTCCAGACCCAGCAGGATCAAGGTGATGAGCGTATGGGTAAGCTATACCGGTACTTCAAGTCGGGGGGGGATATTGGTGAAACTAGGATTGGTTTTCTATCATCCAAGATGAAGACCAATATGCTGGCCGATCTTAAAGCGGCCGGACTTGAGCCTATAGAGGGTAGCAACAAGACCTTTAAAGGTTTCACGATCGATACTGCCAACGAGAAATCACCGTACTATGGCATGAGTGAGGATGAAGTTAAGGCGAGACTAGCCGAAAAGGGCGTTACGAAAGGTATATCCGGGGATGCAGGCAAAATATCCGTCACCACCGAAGGTTTCTTCCAGAAAAAGGCTGCCTTTAAGGGACTCGTGAGGGATATGGGACACAAGGGCATAAATGTCTCCTTACGAAGCCGCGTTTTGGGAAAATACTATGGCGTAACATGGCATCCACTCAAGGCACTCGATACTAAACTAAAGGAAAATACTACGGATGCATACAAATCATGGAAAGAGGAGCGTGATCAGCGCATTAACAATGGCGCAGACGGAGAAGGGGGTCCAAAAGTTGGGAATAAGGAGGATAACAAGAGCAAATTAAAAGAGATTGCTGGTAGTAAAACCGTGAAGATTGCCGGCGGCATAGCCGCCGCACAGGGATTGGCTTGCGGGCTCAAGAGTATTGCTGACAATATAGATGACATACGCTATGCGCAAGTCGTATTGCCCCTCATTCGGATGGGAGCGGACATCGTTTCCACGGGTAACCAGGTAATGAGCAACCAGGACTTTGATGCCACTACGCTTAATTTTGTGGCTAAAAGTTTTTCGGGAACCGACCCTGACACTGGTAAGCAAACCAACTGGAATCAAGCCAGGAGTGTACAGGCCCTAGAAGGAAATGATGCAGGCCTAAGTGCACCTGAAGCAGATAAAGGTATTTCGAAAGGGATTCCCGGTTGGCTCTCCTGGACACAAAATAGTGCACTGGGCGCTGCGTGCAGCCAGGCAGGGCAGTGGATCGGTACGGGTGTAAGTGTTGGTCTTGGTATTATATCTGGCGACATAGTCAACACTATTGTCGGTGGCATAGCTTCGTTTATTGCCGCTCCAAAAATTATTGGTGCAGCCAGTAGTTGGTTGGCTGGCGAGGCTGTCGATCCTGACGTCACGGGTGCCGACTGGGGCAGCAATGTAGACTACGGTTCGGCACTGATGGCAAATGGAGCGGCGACGCAGTTTGGTGGCGCCGCACTCAGCACCGGTGAGGTCGCAACGCTCAACAGCCAAATCAACCAAGAAGATAACGAGGACTTCGCTACCAAGAGCATTGCGCATAGACTACTCGATCCGGAAGATGGACGCTCACTTATCTCGAAAGTCATAGATAATAGCGGCGGGGTACAGCCCCAAAATATCGCCTCAACCATCAGTAGCATACCCATGCACCTGGCATCTTTATTCAAATTGCCGGCGAACCTACTATTCAACAAGGCGCATGCCGCAGCCACACCATTTGATTATGGATTTGCTATTTCCGGTTTCAGTCAAGCCGACATGGATAACCCGCTCGTGGAAGACCCATATGCTAACGCTAACGCCTCCGCAACCATACTGGACACCCCATGTACGGTAGACGGGCAACCGTATCACCCATGTGGACAAGATTATGTAGATCTGGCCGACAAGTGCTTTGCAATCACAATCCAAAAGGTTGCCGATGAAAGCAATGAACCCCTATGGGAAACCGTGCCCGACACAACAAACTATCCCCAGGGAGTAAACCTGTATTCAACAAAAGCCGGTGATTACCCAGGTACCACGACATGTCGCACTGGCGGTAATGGCTTAAATCCACAAGACTGGTTACGTATACGCTTCTTTATCTTCGACAACGGAGTTTTTGATGGCTATGCCTGCTATCAAGGAGACCAGACCGCATGTGAACACGATGGCGTTACTCAAACCACGGCGACCCCAACGAATGGTGGTGGTGCCCAGTTCCGGATTGCCTCATTCAATATTTGCTTTGTAGCATGCAAGAGCAATTGGCAAGGTCGCTTACAGCAGTCAATTGGCGTAATCCGCAGCAAACAGCTCGATGTAGTGGGGCTGCAGGAGGTTAGGGCTGAGCAGTGGAACGGACTCAAAAAGGCACTTGGTGATACCTATAGTTTCTGCCCCACTCCTTACCCGGGCGGTGCTTTCCCTGGCCAAAATACCGTCATTTGGAATACGAGTAAATTCAGTGGCACCTGCACGAGCATAGCGGGGCCACATGTCAGTAATGGTGATACTGGTCGCTATAGCAATGCGGTCACGCAGGTGGAGTTGACGAGCACAGATACCGGACAATCATTCTACGTCATCGACACACACGAATATTCTGGTAACAATCCTGGTCAAAAAGCTCGATTCGATAGTGCAAATGCGTGGTACACATATGTACAGAACCTATCTTCCGGTGGGTTACCGATATTCATGACGGGCGACTTTAACTCAAAATATTCAGCGGTATCGGTAGGCAACCAGGTCTATGAGAACAAAGACGTCAATAGTATCTACTGCGTCCTTACACAGAATAATTTGCTATGGGACGCCTATGACGCCTTTCAACAAAAAACCGGGCACTGCCCTAGCACCAACTATTCACCACCCGCCGGCGATCATATCTTTATGAGTACTGGTGTTAGTGCGACATCATACGATTACACCTCTGCACCGGCTCCGAGCAATGGTTCGGACGTTCACAATACGCTATTCGCCGATGTCGTTATACCGGGCGGTGGCAATACAGGGTCCATCATTGCCGCATCATATAACCTACTCAACGCAGATAACCACTCACCGCAGAGCAGAGACTTGGGAGGCTGCAATGCCAAGCCGGTGCCTGGAGATCCGACCTGCGGTAAAACACGTGCCGCTCTACAGGCCAAGATAATCCTTGGTAAAGACGGCAACCCACCTATTGACCTCATAGGCACACAGGAGACTTCAGCCACACAGTACAAGGCATTATTAGCAAACCTCCCTAGGTATCAAGGTGTCCCTTCAAATAACACTGACATTAATAGGCTCACTCAGCAGGGAAATGGTGCTGTCTCGGTTATCTGGAATACTAACAAGCTCACCAAAATTGCAGAAGGGAAGACTCCGGCCATCAGCAACGTAGCACGCGCGAAAAGTAACCTGGGCGGCCACATTACATCTCCCTGGGTCGAACTCCAGTCAAAATCCGGTACGCACGTTTATGTGACTTCGATACACTATCCAAATAAACACTACTTTGACCCAAGGCTTGGCGACGCAGGAACCATAAAGGCAGCTTCACGCCTGACCATGAATTGGGTAAAGTCTATTCATCAACAAGATCCTGGCGCTGTCATCATGGTAATGGGTGACTTCAATGACCAGCCTAGCCAACACCTCGCCTACTGTGTCTATACCCAGGGCGGACTAATGCAAAACACTCACGACATGCAAGCAAAAGAAGATCCCAGCAAAGCCTGCCCGACAAACGGCAAAGGGTTCGACGGCATCGACCAGGTGTACGTTAGCCCAAACCCCGGACTGACCGCAACAGGCTGGACTCTCATGGGGGCTGATCCTATCACAAAGCACGCATCAGACCACCACCCCATGTACGTGACACTATCAGGAGTGTTTTAGCCATGAAGATTAGTAATCGTCACATTAGGGGAGTCCGGTTAGCTCCGCTACTTACGGCTCTATTTGTGGTTCAATCCGTCTTTATTAGTGGTATACAGGTTGCATACGCCGACGATCCGTGCACCAAAGATAACTCAGGGTCCGTAATCGATCCCACCGCATGTCAACAACAACTCTTCAGACAAGGTATTTTGTATTTCGATGTACTCGACGGTACATGCAATACGGCCGACGATGGGTCGGCGAGTTTACTCGGCAGTGACAAGCAGTCCAAGGCATTTAATTATTTTGTATCACAGGGATTAAGCGCGGTACAGTCTGCTGGTATTGTAGGCAACCTCATCAGTGAATCAGCTGGCACAATGGACCCGCGAATTGTACAGGGTGGCAGTAAGGCTGATAGCCCCACGCCAAATGTCGGCTACGGATTAGCACAATGGACGAGCACCGGAAGACAGCAAAATCTGGAAGACTTTGCCGCTAAAGAAAACCTTCCAGTGTACAACATGAAGCTACAGCTCGATTTTATATGGCACGAGTTAAGCAATGACTACAAAGCGAGCTCGCTTACACCCCTACAGTCAGCTACGACACCCCGAGACGCTGCGGTAATTATACTCGTAAACTACGAAGCGCCAGCAGACCACGACCCGAACGGCCCCAACGCCGATGCTCGCACCCAACATGCTGTTGACGTGCTGAGGTTATACGGCAACGGTCAGGGTTCATCTACCAGCACATCTCCGGTGGCAACAGGTGTCGTGAGCTCCGGCGGCACATCAACCTCGGGGAGCAACAGTAGTTGTTCCGGTTCTACCGCAAGTTCAATTAACACCAGTGACACCACTGCTATTGCTGGGAAAGGATTCATAGGCAACTGTGGTGGGAAAGGGAGCACGGCACCTATTGTCTGTGGTCAGTGTGTCAATTATGTTGAGTGGGCACTTAATGCCCATGCGGACCACAGTAAAGGCCCTTATAATGTACTGACAGATCAGAGCGGTCCGGGTTACCATAAAGCTGAAACTGTCACGAAGAATTTGGGTGGGAAAGGATTTACTGTTAACTCAACACCAGCCGTTCACGCAACGTTCACAATTCCCGCCGCCGCACTAGGTAACACATACGGACATACCGGTATTGTCTCTCAGGTAAATACTGACGCAAACGGTGCTGTTACATCAATAGTTGTCGAGCAATCAAACTGGCCTTCGGGCGAAAAATATGGTCAGATGACAATAAGTGAGGCTAAAATTAAAAGTTGGCAAATGAAGTTTGCACACACGGAGGTTGGCTGGAAGTGATAATTAATAAAAATACCATGCGATGGGTCACTAGTATTGTTGTGTTGATATGTGTTTGGCTTATTTTTCTAGCATACTGGGGTTATGGACATGTAACGCTGCACTTGCCAGCCGGAACACAAGTAGAGATCAATGGTCATAACCTGTCACACACAAATCAAACCATAAAGTTACGACCAGGGAGTTACTATCTTAATACAAAATCTGCACGACATTTCTCAACACACAACATCATCCATGTATCGCTTTTCCGAACAACAAACTACACACCAAAAACTACCGAACGATCATCGGAATCGATTGCGTATGCCACGTATGGCGTTTCTACAAATAATGGTCCGCCGCCGGTATATAATACCCGGTGGTTTGGCGACACGTGGGTTGTCGAGGATGTAGGGTTTAGTACACCAAGTATACTTGCCGCACACTACCAAAATGGTCGTTGGCACAAAGGATATCTGACAGGAGAAATGACAAACATCTCAAAACTTCCGATTGATGTTGCTCAAGAAGTGAATGAACGAGAGAGAGCAATCAATGCTAGCCTCTAATAAAAAACTATATCTGCACATAGGAGTACTCGCTGTTTTACTGATGATCTGCAGTCTCGTTTACTCACGGCGATCACAAACCTTTACAAAGCCAAGTCTAGACACCGCTAATTTCATAAATCCATACACCCTACGGGACTGGGTGCCAGGTGACGTATACACGAGTATACTCAGCCACACACAGTATTACCTAGCCAAATATGACATGCCTGGTACTACCCTTACCATCACTAGTACTCCACGGTTTGATTCTAGTGGTGAGCTATTTTTCAATTTTGAGACCGATAAGTCTTCATCAACACACACTATTATAATAACCACCACAGATTACGGGGGTAGTGTTACGAGCACGAGCGTGGCTATTGATGGAGAAAATCAAACATATAGTACCGTGACAAGGCTGTACGGTACCACCTTTAATAAATTCGATACACTAACCAGCTATGGACTATCGGGAATACAGGTCTATGGTATTCAGCGCACGCTCTCGCGATATTTTACAGGGAATACTAGTTTCGAATTAGTACCCAATAATGTGACCCAATCAGCAACAGATAACACTAGCAGCACAACTTTTGGATTTTACGCCGACGGACGATTGTACCAGGCCCAAAATACATCAACAGGGATCACGGACATCCATCTCGTAGTGTCCGATAATAATGGCAAACAAGTGTTCGATTCAGGAATTGTGGATATAAATATCTAGCTCAGCGGAATGATGTTACAGGTTTCAGTGAAGTTTTGGACGACGATATCGGCGTCGGTAGTGGTGATGAACGACTGATAGCGCTCGATATATTTAGTGAGTAGTTTGCGGCGTGAGCCATCAAGCTCACTAAAGACATCGTCGAGTAATAACAGGGGTAATCGGCCAGTCGAGCGCTCGAGTATGTCGAGTTCGATGATCTTGAGTGCCAGCACAACCGTGCGCGACTCGCCACGAGAAGCCGTCTCGGAGGCAAGGTGATCATCGTACAGCGCCCAAAAGTCTTCACGGTGCGGGCCAGACCCAGTGTGTCCACGCTCACGATCAGTGGCCAGAGAGATCTCTAATTTATGCATGAAGTTAGTTTCGTAGTGTTCGGGACTGAAGTCGGATTGATACTCAATACGCACTATTCGCTGACTGTGTGATAACTCCTGGTACAACTCGCTAAGCCTAGCACTTATCTCATCCACTAATGCTGCCCGGGCCCGCACGATGCGCCCGGCGAGCTCGCTGAGCCGGACATTCCATGGGAATAGCTGCGCCTCGGCATGTGTTGGGTTGTGGCGGAGGAGGGCATTACGCTGTGCCAACGCCCGCTTGTAATTGCGACGCACTGTGCTGTATCCTGTCTGGGTTTGCGACAATAGATCATCGAGATAAGTCCGGCGTTGCTCGGGCGACCCAGATAACAATGTGAGGTGTTCCGGCTCAAATAACACGACGGGTAGGGTATGATCTTGCGTCAGGCGCTTATAGATTCGGCCATCGATCTCAAACACTCGCCGGCTTAACCCCTCACGAATCAACTTCACAACCCGCTCTTCACCGTCGGTATGTACTTGTAGGCGCCCCCATGGAGCATTAAATGCAATAAGATCTTGGTCACTCACTCGGTACGAAGATCCGACAGCGGACACAAACACCGCTTCGAGTAAGTTAGTCTTGCCGCTGGCATTTGGTCCAACGATAATATTCACACCTTTTTCAAACTCGAACACAGCATCGTCGTACGACCGGAAACTTTGCAAACGAACATCGGTAATCATGAGCTTATTATACGGGTATAACGTCCGAAAAGACGCTTAGCTCTTCAGTGGCATCACGATATGACTATAATCGCCACCCGTCGGATCCTTCAGAAGCGTTGGCTCCAATTTACCATTGAACCCTAATGTTATTTCCTCACCAGTAAACGCCTGCAATCCATCGAGTAAGTAGCGAGAATTAAGTGTAATATCGCCACTGCCAGTAATCTTGCCGGGTGCCTCAGAGGTATTTTCGCCGAGCTGCGAAGCGATCGAATGAATACTGAGTTCTTGCTTATCCTCGTCGAGGTGAATAGTCACACTACCAGCACTCTCACGGGCAAACAGACTAGACACCTTTGTGACATTAATAAAATCAGACCGCTTGAGCGTGGCACTAAATTCAAATTTTGAGGGAATAAGCCGAGCGTAGTCGGGATACTTACCGTCAACCAAGCGCGTCACTAGCTCGACATCTCCAAACTCAAATAACACTTGTTGGTCATTGTGCGTAATCCGCAACTCGTCGCTACTATCGTCTAGGATACGTAGCAGGTCCTGCATGGACGAGGCTGGTATAAGCAAGTGGATCTCTGGAGTTTTGGCAGTGATGGTTTTCTCGGCCAGACGATAACTGTCCGTTGCCGCCACCCGCAGTGTACCCTCAACCGTGTGTAGTAGAACACCAGTCAGGACCGGGCGAGACTCATCACTTGAGGCCGCAAAGGCAACTTGCTGCAACGCACGCTTGATTTCAGTTGCCGCCACAGTCCACGAGGTGCCGTCAGAGATCGCCGGCATGACAGGGAAATCATCTGCCACAATACCATTCACAACTGATTGGTATTGGCCGGTTGTGATGTGTAGCTTGGTTCCGCTTAGCTCTAGTGAGATCGGTCCGCTCGGCAAACTACTAATAAAATCCTGCATCAGTCGAGCCGGTACGGTAATCGAACCTTCCTCGCTAACCTTGGCACCAATAAACTGTGTGATAGCAATGTCGAGGTTGGTCGCACTCAGGCTGAGTCTATTTTCGCTAGTCTTCACGAGTATATTCGATAGTATAGGTAGTTGGTTGCGGGCGTTAGCGACTCGAGCGACGGTGCTAAGTGATCGGTTAAGGTTTTCTTGTGTGACCTGTAGTTTCATAAATATTCTCCTTTTTAATTCGAGGTGCTTGTTATAGGGACTGTGGATACTGGGGAAAACTCAAGAATAACAGACTGAATGAGGTTAAAATAGTGGTGCATAAGGTTGTACACAAACTGTGTGCAGGTGGTGGGTAAAGTGGCCTGTTTATCAACAGTGTCATACACGGAGTTTGGGACTACTGTGCACAAAATGTATGCGAAACCACCGGATCGCCACAGCTCGTCCACAGCTCGTCCACAGCCCTGAAAGGCAAAACGACTATGCATAGAGGCGCCCCTTGATATCCGCAATGGCAGCACGCATATCACTGTCGTGTTGACTCTCGCGCTCGACCTTTTCAACAGAGTGGATGGCGGTTGTGTGGTCTTTGCGCCCTAGTTCATGCGCGATTTTCGGAAAACTAAGATGTAGCTCGCTGCGGAGTAGATACATTGCGACTTGCCGTGGTACCACAATGTCTTTATCGCGCTTTGGCCCCACAATATCCTCGAGTGGGATTTGGAAATGCCGGGCAGTTCGTTCGATGATTTGCCGAGCACTCAAGTGACGTGGCCGATTCTTGCTACCACCAAGCAGATTGGTAGCGACCGTCAAGTCGGGACTCAGCCCACGCATCTCACAGAAAGCGAGTAACTGATTGAGTGCACCTTCGAGCTCACGGATATTTGTCTGAATGCTGGATGCCAAAAAGTCTGCGACATCACCAGGTAGTAGCGTGCCTTGTGTTTGAGCCTTGTTCTGTATGATCGCGCAGCGTGTCTCAAAGTCAGGGATTTGCATATCGATACTCATACCCCATGCAAAACGGCTACGGAGGCGCTCCTCAAGTGTTGGGATGTCCTTGGGTGGTTTGTCGGAGCTGATAATAATCTGTTTGTTCGCCTGGTGTAGGGCGTTGAAGGTGTGGAAAAATTCCTCCTGCATCTTCTCTTTGCCAGCGATAAATTGGACATCGTCCACGATGAGCACATCGGTGGTTCGGTAGCGTCCAGCAAAATCAGCTGTCTTTTTGTAGCGGATCGCATCAACTAGCTCTTGGACAAATTGCTCTGAGGTTACATATAGTACCCGGGCTTTTGGATTGTGCGCGACGATAGCATTACCGGCGGCTTGCATGAGGTGGGTTTTGCCGATGCCAACCCCACCGTATAAAAACAGTGGATTGTATTTGCTGCC
The DNA here is from genome assembly GCA_964426605.1 of uncultured Candidatus Saccharibacteria bacterium. Lineage (GTDB taxonomy): Bacteria > Patescibacteriota > Saccharimonadia > Saccharimonadales > UBA4665 > JAGQNT01. Next base: position 127,124 of record CAYRQK010000002.1, read on the forward strand.
GGGATTCACTGCAATCGATTGACAGGCCGCAAAAGCTAGTTCATTACCAGAACCAACCACAAAGTTGTCGAAAGTATACCGTTCGTTAATACCTTGGCGGTAAGAGTGGCTAAAGCTGTTGTCACGCACCTGTGTCACCGAGGGTGATGACGCACTGAAGGCAGTGGTTTGAAATGAAGTGTCATCGCTCGTCAGTACTTCTGTCTGTTCGCGGAGTGCTGCTTCGGCCCGCTCTTCGTTGGTGCGTTTAGCACCGCTGTGTATTTTGAACTCCACCGTGTCGGTTACGATACCGTTTTTTTGGAGTATCGATGATAACAACTCTAAGTATTTTCGCTCTAATTGCTGCTTGATAAAGACATTTGCCACGCCAATAGTGACCGTTCCAGAAGATGCTCCGTCGTCGAGGAGGGTCGTGTTTTTGAACCACGTCATAAAGTTCCCACGCGATACCGACAGTTCAACCTCACCGAGGACTGCCTGCCACACGCCACGTTGTTCGCTCACTCGTACCCCCATATGTACTCACGTACTATACAGAAGACTGTCCGACTTTTCCACAGGCTATACGTTGTAAAGTGGGCTAAGTGCACAAAAAGATATCGACAGGGGTGAAGTTATCCACAGGGCGCAATGCCATCTGGTAATCTGTGGATACAGTTTGCGAAGAGGTGGAAAAACTGCTATGATCAAGGGGTTAAATATTGTTAATTTCACTCGAATTTGCCCAATCAGCTACATACAGTTCGGTGACTAAACTGAGGAAAGTTTACACTCATGCCCAAACGGACATATCAACCCAAAAAACGACATCGCGCCAAAGAGCACGGTTTCTTTAAGCGTATGGCGAGCAAAGCTGGCCGCAACATACTTCGTGCTCGTCGCAATAAGGGTCGCGCCCGCCTGACTCACTAGGGAAGTACGTACGTCATGCTGTCCCGAACACACCGTTTTCATGGGTACGGCAGTCTCGACTATACCTATCGCCACGGTAAGGTAGCCCGCCGGCCGGAAGGCCTGATGCGATTTACGCAGAATCCAAAACGTTCCACATACCGGATAGCGGTGGTGGTGAGTAAGAAGGTGCACAAATCTGCCGTGGTCCGCAATCGAATTCGCCGACGAGTCTACGAGTCTATCAGGCGGCACGAGGTTGATATACCTAGCCCGTACGACATCGTGTTTACTATTTTTGATATCAACGTTGCTACTATGCCAGTCACCGAACTCGACAAATTTGTGCGTATACAGCTCGCTGCCTTGAGTGCACCCTAGGCCCCGCATGATATAGTGGTAGCAGGAAAACCGGAGAGCCATGTTTACGACGCTATTTGCACAGCCGATCTTTAATGTCCTAGTCGCTATTTATGCGCTTATACCGGGCCATAATTTTGGCCTGGCTATTATTATATTTACGATATTAATTCGGCTACTGTTATGGCCGCTAGTGCGCCGACAACTGCATCAGACGAAACTCATGCGCGCACTGCAGCCTGAACTTAAGAAGGTCAAGCAAAAGGCTAAGGGTGATCGTACCAAAGAGTCACAGATGGTCATGGAGCTGTATAAAGAGCGGGGCGTAAGCCCGTTTGGCTCGATTGGCATGCTCATTGTCCAATTGCCCATCCTCATCGCTCTGTATAGTGGCTTGAACCGGGTTGTGCACGACCCGCATCAGCTTACCCAGTTTGCCTACCCAGGATTGCAGCACTTGCCCTGGATGCAACATCTGGCGCACAACATCGGCGCATTCGACAGTTCGTTGTTTGGACTTGTCGACCTGACTCGCAGTGCCCTCAGTAATAGTGGTACCTACTGGCCGGCACTCTTAATCGTACTGGCCAGCGCTATTGTGCAGTTTTTCCAGGGTAAGCAGCTCATGCCAGTCGACAAAGACGCTCGCAAGCTGCGAGATATCTTGCGCTCTGCTGGTGAAGGCAAGCAAGCAGACCAGGCAGAGGTCAACGCCGCTATTATGCGTAGCACTCGATACTTGCTGCCAGCTATGGTGTTCTTGTTCACGGTCCACCTTGCCTCAGCCCTCAGTCTTTACTGGTTGGTGGGCGGAATTGTCGCCTTTATTCAGCAGTCGCGGGTACTTCGTGAAGATGAAGTGGAGCTAGAAGCATTGGCCGACAAGCCAGTCGCCAAGAACGCCGATACAATTCCAGAAGCAAAGATTGTCCCGACCGTTCCCAAAACCCCCAAGCCAAAAGCCAAAAGCCAACACAAGTCTAAAAAACGGAGGAGGAAATAGTGGAAGACTCAATTCAATATGCCGAAAAATACCTCGAAGACATGTTGTCATTTTTTGGGCTGAACACTGATGTGAGTGCAACGCACGATGGTGAAGTGATCCAGTTGAATGTACCCTCGACCGTCATGAACGGCTTCCTAATTGGTGGTCACGGTGACAACATGCGATCGTTCCAGTTTTTGACGAGCTCGGCGCTCAAAAACCAGGGGTATGAATATTGGCGCGTTAATGTCGACATTGCCGGCTATAAGCAGCAGCGGGCAGATCGCTTGGCTGAGAAAGCTCAGGCCTGGCTAGAACACGTCAAGGCGTCTGGCGAGTCGATGGAACTAGAGCCGATGAACGCTGCTGACCGGCGCATTATTCACAAGTTGGCCGACGAAGCAGGGCTTATCACAGAGTCGGTTGGCGAGGGCCACGACCGGCATGTGGTGCTCAAACCCGGCAGCAAGCAAGCTTAGTCTTCGCGCAAAACGTCTTTGTAGATAGCCAATGTTTGTTCGGCCATACGCTTCCAGGAGTACATACCAACTTGTTTTTTGCCTGCTTCGATTAGCCGTTGGCGAACATCGTCTTTTGTGAGAACTTTGAGTATAACCTTCGACATGATCTCAATGTCGTACGGGTCAAAATACTCGGCAGCGTCACCCAAGACCTCTGGTAGGCAAGTGGCGTCACTGGCTACCACTGGTGCACCCGCGGCCATGGCCTCGAGTCCAGGTAATCCAAAACCTTCACTGAGACTCGGAAAAATGTACGCCGAGCAGTGCTCATAGAGCCAGCGTAACTTTCCGTCATTAACAAATCCGGTGAACATAACATCGGGAATATCGTGCTTCTTTACAAATCGCGCATGGCGTCGGTAGTTGCTGTCTTCTTTTCCGGCCAAGACAAGGTGCAGGTCTGGTTGCTTCTCCTTTAATTCTACGTAAGCTTTTATGAGTCGCCGCAGATTCTTGTGTGGTGTCGGTCGACCGACATACATTATGAATTGTTTATCTTCGAGTTCTGGCAACGGTTCGGGCTTGTTGTCGATCGAATCGCCAGCTTCATATGTCACGACGATTTTGCGACTGTTGGCTTTGGCAAATTTTGCTACGTCGTCTTTGACGAACTCACTCGGCGTAATGACGCGTTTGGACTTACGGGCGGCAATCTTAATGACCCACTCGTACACACGTTGTTTAATGGTAAATGCGAGCTTATTTTTGGCCGGGTTGGCAAAGCGCACTGTTGTGAGGTCGTGAATGGTTGTGACCGTTTTACCGAAGTAGAGAATGGGTTGTTGTGTCATGCCGAAGTGCACCAGATTGGGCCGCATACGGTACAACTGCCAAGCCATCACAATTTGTTCAGCAAACGTGAATTCCTTAGCGCGGCAGACGACCTTGGTAAAGCGCTTGCTCTTGGGGTTCCAGCTATCCATATCTTTGGGCTTTAGTAGCACCACGTAGCGGTGGCTAAGGTCATTATCCACTTCCTGTAGATTCTCTAGGAGCCGCTCAATATAGCGCCCAGTGCTGGTCCGTAGCTCCCTCGCGTCGATAACAATTTTTTTCATCTACCCTTACACTATCATGGCTTAAAGTCGTCTGAAAATACGTTAGGTCTGCTCACTCGTCCATTTAAGTATGATGCCCGATGGCAATGTTAGATGGCGCCGAACGGTGGCAAATGGTAGAATGACATAGAAATTGTAAGGATCATTAGGGGAGAATTGATGGCAAAACGAGCGCTAATTACTGGGGTTAATGGCCAAGATGGAGGCCATCTAGCTAAACTACTGTACGGCAAAGGCTATGAAATTTTTGGGATTATACGCGGCCAGGGTGAGGCAAGCCATCCAAAATTCAAGGCGTTCAAAGAAGAGTTCCCGTACGTTGAAGTTATTCAAGCCGATCTCCACGACCTATCTTCACTTATCCGGGCCGTACAGCAAGCCAAGCCGGACGAAGTGTACAATCTCGCTGCTATTAGCCACGTTGGCTACTCGTTCAAAGATCCTGTGTTGACCCACCAAGTTACGGGCGGCGGTGTACTGAATATGCTCGAGGCGATTCGACTGACGGGTGGTGAGAAAACAGTTCGCTTTTATCAGGCCTCGACTTCCGAAATGTTTGGCGGACTTGACTACAACCGACCAGGCAAGGGCTACGATGAAAACTCGCCATTCCATCCTCGCAGTCCGTACGGTGTTGCGAAGCTCTATGGTCACTGGATTACCAAGAACTATCGCGAGAGCTACGGTATGCATGCTAGCTGCGGTATTTTATTCAATCACGAGGGCGAACGCCGTGGCCCAGAATTTGTGACACGCAAGATCAGCCAGGCGGTTGCTCGTATCAAGCTCGGCAAACAGGATTATATCGAACTTGGCAATATGGATGCTAAACGAGATTGGGGCTATGCTGGTGACTATGTCGAGGGTATGTGGCGCATGCTACAGCAAGATGAGCCGGGTGATTACGTGCTAGCTTCCGGCGAAACGCACACGATTCGTGAGTTTTGTGAGCAGGCTTTTGGAGAAGTTGGCGTTGAGTTAGAGTGGCGAGGCACGGGTGTTGATGAGCTTGGTATCGATAAGGCGACTAACAAGACCATGATTAGTATCAACCCTGAGTTTTTCCGTCCTGCTGAAGTCGATATCCTCCTTGGTAACCCAAGTGTTTCCGAAGAAGTTCTCGGTTGGAAGCGCCAGATTGACTTTCCTGGTCTTGTGAAGTTGATGGTCGAGCACGACCTCAAAATCGAATCCGTTAAGGCTTGATCTTTGGTGGGAGCGGAATCTAGGGACGCTGACGCCAATCAGCAACGACATCTGCCAAAGTAGTCTCTAGTCTAATTTCTGGTTGCCAACCGGTATCGCGCGTAAGCTTGTCGTGACTACCGTAGATGTCTGGCGTATCAGAGGGACGCATTTTGGCGGGATCCTCTGTAATGGTCGGCTGGATATTGGCGGCTTCGAGGATGTTGGCCAGGATTTTGTGACCACTGATTGATGAGCCGGAACAAATGTTGTACGTTTCGCCCGCCGTACCTTTCTCGAATAGTAGCCGATACGCTCTGGCAATATCACGGACGTCAGTGTAATCGCGCTTAGCATCGAGATTACCAACCACGATTTCGGTAGCCAATCCTTTTTCGATTGCTACCACCTGTTGTGCCAGATCAGGCACGATAAAGCCGGGATTTTGTCCAGGGCCGATGTGGTTGAACGGACGGGCAATGATGGCCTCAAACCCGCGCGAACAGTAGTACTGGGCCATCTGTTCTTGGCCGAACTTGCTGACAGCGTACGGCGAGCTAGATAAGACCGTTGATTTCTCTGTGAGGGGTAGTGACGCACTAGGGTCGTACAAGCTGCCACTACTTACAATCAAGAAGCGCGGTCTTGCAACTTGCGATAGCGCAGCCTCAAACAAGTTCACCTCAATACCAATGTTGGTTTCCATGTACTGCTGTGGGTCGTCAAATGATGGACCGACAGCCGCAAGGCCCGCTAGGTGAATAACACCATCAATACCTTCGAAGTTAATCTCCTGCTGCACGGCCTTGCGATCTAGCAGGTTGATAGCTAGGTATTCATCAATATAAGCAGGCTTCTTGCTGCCTTCTTGACCGCCGATACCCACAACGCTGATGCCGTATTCAGACAGTTCTTTTACGAGATGGTTGCCTACAAAGCCGTTTGCTCCGGTTACTAAGACTTTCTTCATGCCTTAAGCCTAGCAGCTAAAACCGCCTAAACCAAGTTGTTAGCGTGGCAAATTCAAGGTAAAATACTATGTAAATATGCAGAAAATACTTCAGCGGTATCGCTATTCGCTTATACTGCTACGGGAGCTTGTCCGGACGGATTTCAAACTTCGTTACCAGGGGTCCGTTTTAGGGTATCTGTGGTCACTACTGCGACCACTCTTCCTGTTTGTAATCTTGTATTTTGTTTTTGTACGTTTCCTGAAGATCGGTAGTGATATACCACACTATCCAGTCTATCTTTTGTTTGGCATAGTTTTGTGGAACTACTTTGCTGAAGTCACATCCGGGGCAGTTACGGCGATTGTCGGAAAAGGGGATTTATTACGAAAAATTAACTTTCCAAAGTACGTTATTATCCTGTCGGGATCATTTTCTGCAGTTATTAATCTGTTACTTAATTTTGTAGTTATAGCTGCTTTTATGATTATTACTCACGTAAGTGTTACTCCTGATGCAATCATTTTGATCCCGCTGATTATCGAGCTTTTCATCCTTGCACTCGGGGCCGCCTTCTTCCTGAGTGCACTATTCGTAAGGTTTCGCGACATCTCCTATATATGGGAAGTCATAATGCAAGGCGCGTTTTATGCTACCCCGATATTGTACCCGCTTGCTATGGTGCCGCATCACTATGCAAAGTTTCTGATTTTGAACCCTATGGCCCAGATTGTCCAGGATGCGCGTCATGTATTGATTACTCCAGCTGCAGATACAATTTATCAAGTGTATGGTGGCAATAGGTGGGTGTGGGCTATCCCCATCGGTATAACAGTTTTGATTGCTGGGCTTTCTGCATGGTACTTTCGAAGCCAGTCTAAAAATTTCGCGGAAGAAGTGTAACTAATGGCTGATGAAATCGCAATCAAGGTAGAGCACGTAAGCAAAAACTTTGTTTTGTCACACGAAAAGGCTACGAGTGTTAAAAGCGCATTTACCAGTATTTATAAGAGAGGTATTCGTACTCGCGAGACCCAACACGCCCTCAAGGATATTAATTTCGAAGTTAAAAAGGGCGAATTCTTCGGCATCGTCGGTCGCAATGGTTCTGGCAAAAGTACTATGCTCAAGATTCTTGCCAGTATTTATCAACCGACAAAGGGTAGGGTTAGTACAGTCGGTAAGCTTGTGCCATTCATCGAACTTGGCGTTGGATTTAATCCCGAGTTAAGCGGCCGCGAAAATGTATTCTTGAATGGTGCACTTCTTGGGTTCTCTCGCAATGAAGTCGCTGCGATGTACGAAGAAATAGTTGCTTTTGCTGAGCTTGAGAAGTTTATGGATCAAAAACTTAAAAACTACTCGTCTGGTATGCAAGTTCGGCTGGCATTCTCGATGGCGACCCGTGCGGAGGCAGACGTTCTTTTAATTGATGAAGTTTTAGCTGTTGGTGATGCCGATTTCCAGCGAAAGTGCTTTGACTACTTTAGGTCTTTGAAGAGAAACAAAAAGACGGTTGTTTTTGTTAGTCACGATATGAATGCCGTGAGGGAGTATTGTGACCGCGCAGTAATGATCGAGCAAAGCGAACTGATTATCGTGGGAGACCCAGAAGCGGTTGCAACGGAATACAACAAGGCTTTTACCGAAAAAAGCTCAGAGGATTCAGGCCAAGCAGAAGAGACCAAACGCTGGGGTGACGGCCTAGTCTCATATCAGAGAGTTGGTGTTGAGCCTGCTATTGTAAAGCAGCAAAAAATGATCCGTCTGAGCGCTACGGTAAAAGCTAAGCAGCTAGTCAGGGAGCCAGTCTTCGGGATAGTCATTAAAAATGCTGCCGGCCAGCATATCTTAGGGACTAACTCCAAAATTAAACACATAACCGTAGATCATGTTGAAGCTGGGCAAGAACTCAACCTAATCTGGGAATTCCCGCACATATTTGGAGATGGCAAGTACTATGTCGACGTAGCGATTCAACGTGATGGTGGTTCACGCGATAGCGACTGGTGGGAAGACGCCGCATCATTTACTGTCTATAAAGATGAACGGACACCATATATTGTTACTCCAGATGTGACGCTCGTTTTTGAGAAGGGCAAATCCGGTGGCAAGTAAAGGGCGAATAGTCTTTGTCGATGCTATGGCTCTAACTCAGCAAAACATGAGTGGCGTAGGTCATAATGCGCTTGAGATCGTACGGGCGCTTGATCGAATGAGCGTAACTAATAATTTCGAGTTACGTCTTATAGTGACACTCGGAAAGAAGCGGGCGCTTACACGTCATAATCTTAATGCACGAATTAAGATCAAGCAGTTACTGTTGCCGGCACGAATAATTGAGGTGCTACTTCGCACTCGACTACTTCCTCCTATCGATCTGTTTCTTGGTAGAGGGCTATATATTTTTCCGAACTATAAAAAAATGCCACTCGCTCGTTCCCAGTCCTACTTGTACATTCATGACATAGTGTTCGCACGACATCCTGAATACGTACAGCCAAAGAACCTGCGCTATCTTAAGAAGTACTTGCCCGGGTGGGTTCAGTCAGCGACTAAAGTCGTCACTATATCGGAATTCTCAAAAGCGGATATCAAGGATTATTTTGCGATTGCAAGCGATAAGATTATTGTTGTGCCGTGTGGTGTGGATCGGACAGTTTTTTATAAGCGTGAAAAATCTGAAATTGCGACCGTAAAAGCAAAATACGGCATCACCTCCAGGGATTATTTCATATACGTGGGCAACTTTGAACCAAGAAAGAACATCTCACGTATAATCAGGGCAATGGGTGCGCTGCCTATAGGGCAGAAACAGGATTACGGCCTGGCGCTCATTGGAGGAGGAGGCTGGCTGAATGATGATATCGACGACGAAATCAGCCGAGCCAGAAAGCGGGGTCTCACGATATTTACGCCTGACGTTTATGTCGCAGATGGAGATTTGCCTGCCTTGTTGTCTGGTAGTGTAGCCTTGGTACATCCCGCACACTATGAAGGCTTTGGTTTATCAGTCTTGCAGGCCATGGCCTGTGGCACGCCAGTTATTGTCGCTAAGAACTCTTCTATACCTGAGCTTGTTGGTGATGCCGGGATTTACGTTGATCCAATGAGCGAGGCGAGTATTAACGAGGGAATGTTGAACCTTGTCAGCAACCAGAACCTTCATGTTGAACTAGCTAAAGAGGGCCTCAAACGAGCGCAGCTCTTTGACTGGGATGAAAGTGTCAGGATATTGCTTAGGGACCTCTAGGTTAGTGCGTTAACGAGACTACCATTTAATGGTAAAATTAGAGTAGCATTAATTAAATCCAAGAAATGAAGATTACTATGCCTAAGACTGTCAGAACTGCACTAGCCCTGGACATCCTTAATGCCCCAGTAAGCCCCTGGATTAAAAGTGAGGAAGAGCGCGCTAACATGACACTCGCTTGCATAGATGGAGCCGAAATACCCCGAGTAAAGGGCGCTGGCTCAACGAAAGTTGTTGATGGTAAAACGATCCAACTTATGCATAATGGCCTGAAGGTTTTTCAAGGGGGCTATCAGGGAGAATGGGCGGTCAAAGTTATAAAGGGCCTGAACGGTCTGCATGAGCCTCAAGAAGAAAAGGTTTTTTACGAAGTTCTCAAGCGTGTTCGCCCTGGAGGTATGATGCTTGAGCTTGGTTCATGGTGGTCATACTATTCGATGTGGTTCCTGAGTGAGATTAAGAATGCTAAGGCGTTTTGCTGTGAGCCTGACCCCGATAACCTTGCTTTAGGTAAATCTAATGCCGAACTCAATAGCTTTGTGATTGGTGAGCAGATTGTCTTTCATCAATACGCAGCTGGCTCACAAAATAACTTGCAGATTGATTTTGAAACCGTTAAGCATGAAACCGTACGTGTTCCAGTCCGTTCAATTGATAGTATTCTTGAGCAGGAATCGATTGATAAGCTAGAAATTTTACACATGGATATTCAGGGAGTTGAACTCGATGCGTTACAAGGAGCTATTCGTTCGATTGATGCTGGTAGGGTTAGGTTTCTCTTTATTTCAACACATCACTACTCAATTTCTGGCGATCCAATCATGCATCAAAAGTGTATTGAATTTATTAAGGAGCACGGTGGCGAAATTATTGCTAAGCACAGCGTTTTAGAGTCATGCAGCGGCGATGGTCTAATCGTTGCCTCATTCGACAAAATCGATAGTGACTTCAGGGTCCCAATTACACTTCAGCCTACCGATGACTCACTTTTTAGAACCGCAGAAGAAGATCTAAGTATTTTATGGAATGCCCACGATCAAATGTATGAGAGATTCATGGAGCTAGATTCTGCGTTGCAAGAAGAGCGAATGGAACTTGGCCGTATTAAGGCGCAGCTTGCCGAGATTACTCCGTTGAGACGACATATTAAGGAAAGTGTTCGCCACCGTACTAAAAGAGCGATTCGCAGATTAAAATAGATCACCAAAACTATGAGTGATTACCTTATAAGTTACGCACAGAACCGAGAAGATGTTATTCTCAATGGCTTGCTAAAGAATGCGAGAAAAGGGTTCTATGTCGATGTGGGAGCAAACCATCCCGTACACGACTCAGTTACGAAATTATTTTATGATAAAGGCTGGAGTGGCATAAATGTTGAGCCGGCACATGACTTGCACTCCGTACTTGAGCTTTCTCGGCCACGCGACATCAATGTGAAGTGCGGCATCTCCGATAAGACTGGAGAACTTATCTTTAGAGAATATATGCTTGGTGATGGTCTTTCGACCTTTTCCCATGAGCAGCAGGATATATACAAGAAGGACGAGCATTATAGCTATTTTGCTAAAGAGTATACGGATCATAAAGTTCCAGTCACAACACTAGCAAATCTACTCAAAGATCACGCCAGAGATAAGCAGATTGATTTCATGAAGATAGATGTGGAGGGCTACGAACATGAAGCTGTGGCTGGTAATGACTGGAAGCTCTATCGCCCGATCATACTTTGCATTGAAGCTAATCATATTGTTAAAGACTGGCATCCGATACTCGAGAAAGCCAATTATAGCCTGGTCTTTTGGGATGGTCTCAACGAGTATTTCGTCGCCAATGAACATGCCGCGCTAACAAAAGACTTCTCATACGCAGACTCTGTATTTTTGAGTGAGCCGTTTATTACGTGGAGCGAATATAAAATTCGCCGAGACTTAGAGCGAGATAAGGCGGTGTTGAGTCTGAAACTACATCGAAAAGAGAGCGAAGTTCATAGACTCCAGAATGTCTTGAATGAGGCGTCTCTACATGGGGCTTCTCATATAGCAAAGCGTAAACTACATAGTATCGATCACAAGATCACCGCCCGGCTTTCTCCTTCCAGGCCCATAGGCATAGCACGTGGTGCCGAAGTTTTACCCAAAACACTCGCTGAACTTAGTACGTTGCTGAGGCATCAGTTAGTTGAGAGCACACCAACTCGCAAGGCATCAAAACGGCTTGCTGGAAGAGTTTACGCTGGGGGTAAGAATATTGCAAGGCATGCAGTACGTAGGGGTAAAGTATGAGTAAGCCTATGACCCCACTCATTATTGATGCACAGCTACTTCAGACGTCTGCTTGGGATAGGGGTATGGGCCATTACTGTCGATCGTTGATCAAGGCACTCGGTGAATTCAACGCCGAGCTTAATGTAACATTTATTCTCAATAAGCATCTACCACTAGATGCGAGAAGAGAACAAATCCAAGCATTACTTCCGAAGGCCGAGCTCTGTACTTTAGATTTGCCAACGCTGAGTGGGCATCTCGACATTGCAAAAAAGCGAGCGACGAAAGAAATTGATAGATTCATACTTAGTAAATATGGGGATGAGAAGGTTGGCTTCCTGATTCTCCAGTTGTTTACCTTCGATTATTGTGCAGCATTTCCGACGAATGCAGATAAATTGGTCGTGTGCTACGATCTGATACCACTCATTTACTGGAGTGAATTCTCGGGGTATTTTGCGGCACATATGTACTTTCCGCATCTAATTACATTGCTTGAAGCCGACACAATATTTTCTATTTCTGAGACAACAAAAGCTCAACTAGAGGAGCGGCTATCGGTTGAGCCACGGAAGGTTGTGAATATAAATGGTGCGTGTATCAGCCGCGAAATGAGTGAAGCAATCGACTACATTGATGAAAATAGTCTCTTCATCCTCATGCCTTCGGCCGACTTACCGCACAAGAACAACGAGATGGCCGTTCAGGCATTCGAGCAATTTAATAGAGAATTGGGAAATATTTTTAAGCTCGTTATAACCTCTACGATATCCGAGTCTACACGAGAGCTTCTCCGCTGCTACTCAGACGATCTGGTCTTTACTGGTAATATTAATGACCGTCAGCTCAAATATCTATACCAAAAAAGCCGTGCAGTATTGTTCGTCTCTTTGGTCGAGGGTCTTGGCTTGCCCGTACTTGAGGCGGTTAGTGACGATAAACCGGTAGTATGCTCAGAGATACCAGTTTTTAAAGAAATATCGAACAGTGCATTCTACTATTGTGACCCGCTACAGACTGACTCGATAGCGAGAGCTCTTCGTAGAGCTGTTGCCGGTTCTAATTGGACTGCTAAACGAGCGGAATATAAAGAAATAAACAAGAAATATACCTGGCGTAACAGCGCTATCACCCTCGGCTCTAACCTTAGGGCCGACTCAAGAGTGGAATCGTCAAGGCCTCGAGCTAACATTGCTATTTGTTTGCCGCACCCCTCAAGTACTAGCAGTCAGCTAGGGGGTTTTGTACAATCCCTGTTCCCTGTTTTTAAACGGCTTGCGGAGGTAAGCGCTTATCTGTCGGCTGATGATTACGTCAATGAGGGGCTGAAACCTTTATTCTTACCTTACCTAGTGGATACTATGCAAACGAGTGAGTTAGACAAGGCTGAAACAAAACCTATTTACTTCATCGATAACTCTTCTGCCAGCACAGAGCTCATCAGAGCAGCACTCTTGAAGCCAGGTGTCTGCTTCGTTGTTAATAACGATATTGGGCAGTTAATGAAGCATCTTGCTAGTTGGGGTTATATTTCGACAACTTTAGCCTTGGCTGGTGAGCGAGTCGCCAAAAATAATCTGGCGGGTCTACTCATGGAAGCTTCCAACGAAGTCTATATGTTAGATGCTGAGAATAGTGGTATTCAACGCTGTGGACAAAAGGCTAGAACTAAGGTCGTAAGGGCCAAGAGCAGGTGGGAACTAGCACACGTACTTCTAAAAGAGGCAGGAGCTCTCTAGGGGTAATAGATTGACCGATTCCTGGGTTTATCTAAGTTCTGGCCCAGGTCAATGTGCAGGCTGGAGGTATGTACAAACTAGTCTAGTTTTCGTGTCTCATCCTTGATGTTACGGCTGATGCAATATTTTTACCCTCTGGATCTGCGAGCGACAATGCCCAGCCTGCAGCCTCCAGGGCATACATAGACGCCGTACGTACCAGAGGCTTCAGAGTGTGATACTCGACTGTTGTTGCGATTACTTGTTTAGCATAAGTATGTTTTGACCCGCCGCGCCTCTCGCGAATCACGTAGTCAGACTTAAATGTTTCGCTAACTGGAATATCCAAAATTCGGGCAAGTCTCTTTACTCGCGGTAGGTGATACCCAATTGTTAAAAGAATTAGATTATCGATTCCCAGTCCTGGCATTAATTCTTTTACGTTACGCAAATTGCTTAAGGTATCGTAAGATTCCTCCTCAAGCGCAACTCTTTGTGTAGGTACTTTACTTTGATTGAAATGGCTATACATTGTGTCGCTCATTTTGGAGGCTTCCGTAGGGTACATGGGTCCAGCTGTATGGCCACCTGAAAATATAATCATGTCTCCTATACCCGCAGCAAGTAGTACCCCGGCGGCTTCGGCAGTCATTCTTGACTCAATACTCAAAGTTATTTCTGGTGGCTTACTGTGTACTGGAAGTTCCCAGTTTTTGCCAAGCGCCACAATTGCAGAGTTATTCACACTGTATATTTTAATATAAATCAATGGATTGTCTATACCTGTGATGTTCGGCTGATTGAAGGGAACAGAAAGATTACTACTGTAGCAGCAGGATCAGTAGTGGTCACGTGTGCGCATAGTTATGTCGAAACTACCCTAGTGATCTGACCGAATGTTTGATCCCATGTATAGGGCGTGTAGGCCTTTCTAATGGCCTGCTCTTTCTTGGCGCGGACATCATTCACTAGGTATTTAGCTATTAGGTCCAGGCAACCCACGCTATCATAGGGCGAGAAGTAATCGAGTAATCCGCCAGCAATTTCGGTCATAGAAGATGCATTTGAGGCGATGCAGACTTTGCCGTATGCTAGTGACTCTGCTATGGGTAATCCCCAGCCTTCGTACACAGATGGATAGATAGTGAAGAGACTGTGTAGGTATAGCCAAGCAACCTGTTTGTCGGAGATGCCGTGTATGATACGGACTTTATGCTTGAGGTCGGGATCGTGCTTGAATTGGTATAAAATATCTCCCGTATACCAGCCCTTGCCTCCGACTATCACGAGGTCAGGCATTTCTATGCCACGAGCCGCAGCTTCTTTGTAAGCGGCGTAGAGCAGGGCATGGTTCTTGCGGACCTCAATAGTTCCAACGCATAGAATGAAACTCTCGGGCTTTACTCCGCTGACCGAGTCGTCCTCCCCCAAGCTGCCGATATCAATAACAGAATCCCCTAGCCTTAACACGGAAATGGGTGGAGCGACGAGCAGCTCCTCTTTGCAGAATTTCAAGACGTCGCGTTTTGTTGACTCTGAAATCGCAAATACATGGTCAGCCAGACCTAGTGCCTCAAACATATAACGAGTGTAGTCTTCTGGCAGAGGCTTCCCGAATGTATGAGGCAGAAACACAGGGATCATATCGTATATTAGATGGAAAACTTTAAAATGTTGATTCTGCTTTTGATCACGTAGAACGTCCACGAATGTGGGTGTGTCCCAGGGCTTGCCAAGCAATACGACTGCATCGTGAGCTGCGAACGTAACAGAATCGTCATTGTTCACCCTAGCCTTAGAGAGTTGTTGCCGTTTCGTAATAACCGTACCGCTGAGCTTTCTAAAAGTATGATACATGTTCTTTAATTTGTCTTTTCGAGCTGGAGTTAGCTGTTGCTTAATGCGAAATGGCAAGTTGCGGTAGACCCGTAAGGACTGTGCTCGCGCGACACCTTTCACTGAGGGTCGGTGAAAACCCTGCTTTCGAACTGGCTCAACCGGGCCTTGCTGCGATTGGACAATTGTTGCCATAATTTGAGCAAAATCAATCTCATAGAATTTTCTTCCGCGCTCGTCATAACCAAAAAAGCGGGCGGACGGCGTTTGTTCGTAAAAGCGAACGGCCATCTCGTAAGTAACGCGTTGTGTGCCCGTAAAGTGCCCCTTCCAGATACTCAAGTCGGTAACATCTACCCAGATTGCTGCTCCAGAACTCATAACTTATTTACTCCTTCGACAAGAGCTTTCAAGCTGTAGCTCCACTGAACCATTTTTGCCTTATTTTCCTGTACCTCGTTCCTGCGTACTAGTGGCTTGGCAAAAGATTCTACGATGGCCTTTTTGAACTCGTCGGGGCTATCAGCGATCCATGTATTAGGCAGTGATAGATATTCTTCATAGCCGCGAAAAGCGAAACTTGTAGCGACGATTTTCTTGCCGCTTAGGATCGCCTCGGCTGTTTTGAGATTTGAACCACCACCCTTTACTATTGGCAAAAGTATTACGTCGGCAGTTTGGATAAGCCCTCCCAGCGACTCTTCACTTAAAAATCCGGGACTGAGGGCCCTCTGCCAGAATGTAATGTTCAGGATGCTACTGTCATCGAAGTGTTGTTTAAGGTGTCTGCCTACTCCTCCAGCTAAAACTAGTCGAGAATCGGCGCTGAAGAATCCCAGGCGTAAACCAACCATCTGCCTGAGCCCCTGCATGTTCGGTAGGTGAGCGGATCCGACGAATAAGGCAATATGCTTGACGCCCTGCTTCTCGAAAGTTTGCTGCCATTTTCGGGCTGCAGCCTTCGAGGTGGGTATTGCCAAAATCCCATTTGAAGCAAGTATGTAGCTTCGGGCGCCGCGGGATAGGTAGTATTGGCCATCCTCTTCGCTTACAGCAGCGATAAGGCTAGCGCTCTGCGCCAAATCTGTCTCCAGCGCTTCAATGGTTTTGATTGCTTCTCTAATTTTAGACTCTGGTGCACCAGCAATCGTCATTACGTCTTCCTTTATGACAGTCTCGATATTTTGAGAACCGTAAACGATTTTTGGGGTGAGACCAAGATCGGCAAGTATCGTCTTAAGGCCTATGTAAGGGAAGCACTGCTCAACGTGGATGATATCGGGCTTGTATGCGAGCAGTGTCTTTTCGATTTGCTTACGCAATTTTGTATCTTCAAGCATAGCGTTACCGATCCGGATGTCACTTGTTAAGTGGTCATGCACCACTTCCGAAGCTGACTTCCCAGTCAAATATATATCGCCAGTGTCGTATGTAGGGTAATGTTCTCGCACGAAAACCGCTACAAATTTAACGTAGCTAAACCTTTTCCGATACTCTTCAACGATGGCCGCAGTACGCTTTTGGCCACCATGCAGGGGCTTCTTTATAGGGTAGTTGGCGACTACGAGGATCCGTTTATTTGTATTCATAAGCTACTCACCCAGTATATACGATTTCGGCGTGTCACGTAACTCCTTGGCTCCACCGATGATCTTCCGGCATCAGGTCATGATAAAATGAGTACAATCCATGAGGAATCTCAAGAGCGTGCTCGCCAAAAATAACCGCTACATACATTTACTAGTTTTCGCGCTCTCGATCTTTATCGGCGGCTACATGGGGGTCAGCTTAGGGCAGGATGTCAATTACGATTTACAGAACTATCATTATGAAAATCCGTATGTTTTTATCCATCACAGGGTTGGCTATGATATTGCCGCTGCTGGCATTCAAAGCTATGAAAATCCGTTAATAGATATTCCAGGCTACCTAGCCATCAACCACCTTAAACCGAGGGCCGCTGCCGGAGTACTTGGCATGATTCAGGGCATTAACATTTGGCTCGTATTCGAGATAGCGCTTGTTTTGCTTGCCAGTTTAAGGGTTAGGCGCTGTGCTAGATATTTGGTTGCTGGATTTATCGGGATTTTATCTTTCTTTGGAGGTGCTAATATTTCTGAAGTGGGCAATACGATGGGTGATAATCTCATTAGCTTGTTTGTGTTATTCGCCTTATTACTCTTCATCTATTCATTTGACAATAAGAGGATCAGATACAGCGAGAGGCTCTTGATGTGCCTAGCATATTTCATTATGGGTGTAGCTGTTGGACTTAAACTTACTGCTTCGGTATTTGCCATCGGCCTCCTTTTGGCCGGTTTTGCAGTACGGGGTAATCTAAAGAAGAAACTGGTCGAGCAATTATTCCATGGTGGTGCTTTTGCCATCGGCCTGATCATAGCGGGCGGCTATTGGTTTATCAAGATGTATGTCCTGTACAAAAACCCTGTCTTCCCGTTTTACAATGGAGTTTTTAAATCGCCGTACTACCCCGCAACTGACTTTGTTGATACACGATGGCTCCCTAAGGACCTTGCAGGTGCACTTTCGCGACCCTTTGACCTTATGAGTAGACAATCCATATCGTCTGAAATTGCATTCAAGGACCCAAGGCTCGGGATTCTTGCAGGCCTATTGCTCGCCTTCATTGTCTTCGCTATTTTTCGGAAACTCGTACAGTCGAAACAGCCACTCGCTAGGTGGTCTCGTGCAGTGACTGCCTTTTGGGTTTTTGTATTAGTTTCATATTTTCTTTGGTTAGGTAAGTTCGGGTATTACCGATATCTATTACCGATTGAATTACTTAGTCTAGCTGCGATTAGTACGCTTCTTTTCGGTGTGATCAAGAAGACTACTGCGGCCGGAACGCTACTCATTCTCATTAGTATTTATATAACTACTCAAACCGTTGCGATAGACTGGGGGCGGGTAGACTGGCAGACGACATACTTTGGTGTTGCGAAAAATAACTTTACAAAACTTGATAATGCCACGGTCCTTGTTGCGGGCCACGCGCCCGTAGGCTTTCTAGTACCGTATTTCCCTGCATCGAGCGAAACGATCCGTGTGGGTAGTGACCTTAGCTCCCCGAGCCTTGGTACGGAGCCAATGCAGGCGCTTATGCGTCAGGCTGTTAATAAAAGGATTAGTCAAGGTTCACCTTTCTACGCGATTGTTGCAGACGAGGACAGATCGGCAAGTAATGCCTCCTTTGCTTCATATGGCTTTAACGTAGGGGCCTGCAATGGACTACCGGTCTATATACGTGCAGGCATCCAGTCTAAAATAAGACTTTGCAATCTTTACAGATAACACTAGTCGGGAAAGTTCGTTTACGCAGGGTAGGAATGATACAATTCGTGTAGCATATTTCTTTATGGAGGATCCCTTGGGTAAAAAAACATTTGTATATAGTGGCTGTGAGAACCTGGAAGCCATGACTGAAGCGGTGAACTATAATAAGTTTTTAATTCAGCTAATAATGGGCAGACTCACCGACAGTAGGGACGAGAAAATACTCGATTTCGGAGCTGGTTCGGGTACTTACGCCAAGATGCTTAAACAAGAAGGCGTTACTCCAGATTGTCTTGAACCTGATAGTAAGCTGCAGGCTGCTCTTGAAGATGAGGGATTCAACGTTCTTAAGAGTACAAAAGAATTGAAGCCGAGTAGCTATGATTTAATCTATGCTTTGAATGTATTCGAACACATTGAGGATGATTTTGCCGAGGTTGAAGTCTTGAAGACTGCACTTAAAAAAGGTGGCGTACTGCTTGTGTACGTACCTGCTTATCAGATTCTTTTTTCATCAATGGATAAGCAGGTAGGTCATTACCGGCGCTACCGTATAAAGAGACTCAAGAAGATGGCGGAAACGGCCGGACTTAACGTTAGGACCTTATATTACTATGATCCTATAGGTTTTGGTGCCGCACTTGTCTATCGCTTTATTGGGGGTAGCGGTACGTTAACACCGGCCTCCGTGAGGCTTTATGATAGATACGCCTTTCCGGTCAGTAAAGTTCTTCACCCTATATCCAGGAAGATAGTTGGTAAGAATGCTATCTTAGTTGCAGAGAAATGAAAGCCTCAAGCAAATCAGTGCAACCTCCCGTGCTGACCATATTGATACCCGTATACAACGAAGAGAAGACAATCAAAAGTATATTATCTAGAGTGAGCGATCTCCCCATAAATAATTATGAAGTTATTATTGTTAACGACGCATCACAAGACACCTCGGCCCAGATTATAGCAGCATTTATAGCTACATTTGAGAGTTCAAATGTGACCATGACACTTCTCACGCACCCTAGAAATAAAGGTAAGGGTGCGGCGATACAGACAGCCTTGAAGAAAGCGAAAGGGCATTATTTTGTTATTCAAGACGCTGATCTTGAATATAATCCAAAAGATATATCAGCATTGCTGGATGCCGCCGTAAGCAGTAAGAGGCCAGTAGTCTACGGGTCAAGATTTATGGGCTCGATGCAGGGGATGCCGCGTCAAAATTATTACGCTAACAGGTTCTATAACTTCCTTCTTCGTAGACTGTACAATACAAACATAACTGACATGCATACCTGCTATAAAATGGTAAGGACAGATCTTCTTAGGGAGTTTGGTATAACATCCAACGGCTTTGATTATGCAACCGAAGTTGTTAGTAATATACTTAGACGTGGTCTAGAAATCCACGAGCTACCTATAAGTTTTAGCGGTAGAACTAAAAAGGATGGTAAGAAGATCGGTTATATGGACGGCTTTGAGTGTGCATATCAGATATTCAAGTACAGGTTTAGTAAAAATATATGAAAGAATACGTCTACAATATCTTTATGGATAATAAGCTGACCATTAAGTTCGGCATTATTGGTGGAGTGGGTTTTGTGTCAAATTATCTAGTACTCAAAGGTGGTGTTGCTATCTGGGGGCTAGATAGGATTACTGCTGAGCTCTTAGCTGCGCTAGTAGCGTTACAGGTAACATTTATATTGCATGATAGGTGGACGTATAGGATAGACATGAATACTCACAAATATCATCTGAATTTCATGAAGCGCTACAGAGTGTACTTGGTGAGTAATTCTTTCGCCTCTCTTTTAACGGTGGCCTTTTTCGGATTATTCTCAATATTTCTGAGCCATCTGCCTGCATTGGCACTTGCCGCAGTTGTTGGTCTTGTCTGGAACTACCTTTTTAACAAGAAAATTATCTGGGACCACAAGCCACATAAACAAGCTCAGATTTAAGCCTATAAAATGGTGCCGACTATAGGGGATGTTAGTTTATAGTAATGCCAAGCCAGACATCCGTGCCCATATTCCAGCTGTAACCAGGCGCACCTTCGACAATTGGCTCGAAGTGTTCCTGGTAAAAGCCCGGAGTAGCATTTGCTGGAGCAGACACGGTGAAGTCGTATTCACCTATTTGCCCTGGCTGTACCACGTGCCGATTTGCCGCAGGCGTAACGCCGTCACTTTCGTAAACGTTGGCGAGGTTCATTGCCGGGCGAGAGGTATTCGTCCAGCTGGAGCCAAATATGCTGGAGCGATTGATGGGCCATGAAGTGGCTAGGTGTACAGGCTGCTTACCTTGCCAGGTTGATGTGTCGTCATACCACGGCGATCCGCCTATGTTCTTGAACTTGAAAGACGATGTGGTCGAGCCTCCAGGGGCTAGAGTAGGGTAGGCACTCTGTGAGTAGTAACTGGCTTTGTAAGAGGGGATGTTGACGCCGATATCCAGATAAACTCCTGCGCCCATATTCCAGCTGTAACCAGGCGCACCTTCTATAATTGGCTGGAAGTATTCGCGGTAAATGCCCCCCGGCATGTTCGGGTTGGCGTAGATACTAAACTGAAACTCCCCGATCTGCCCAGGCTGTACCGTGTGTTGGCTGGTTGCGCTCGCGTTGAGTGTACCGTCGGCATCATAAACTGCAGCGAGCGTGCCGGTGGGTCTTGCGTAATTAATCCAGTCGCTGGCCCGAAAAGCGCTAGCTCTGTTTATGGGGGATGTGGTGGCGATATGTATGGGGAGGTAGCCCGGGAAGGTGCTTAGGTCATCTTTCCAGAACGAGTTACCGGCATTCTTAAACCTGAAGTAAACGGTTCGGCTGGTTCCGGAATCTAGGATTGGATATGGACTCTGGGAGTCATATGCTGCCCCGAAGTACGGATTCAGGGTACTGCCGAACCACGTATTGAAGTACCACCAGAAGTTGCGGTTTCCGTATGCGTCACATCCGCCGCCTACTATACGCCCCGGACCACTAGGGGAACCTATTGGGTTAGTGGCATTGAGGACGCTTGGTTCTGGCTGGTATGGCGTGTAGTCATAAAGGGCAGCGGTTGCTTGGTTCTGGATCGTGATAGCTGGGCCGCCACACGAAGGGCTGTATGGCACGCTCTGTGACCCGACTACGTAGTTGTAACTGTTTGGATTCGTAAGGTATTTTCGAAATTGCTTAGCCGCGGCGTTTACTTGCTGGTAGAAGCCTGAGAAGCCACTACAGGGGGCGCTATCGGTGCAATTGTATCCCATTGCGTGAATATATTCGTTCGTCCAGGGCCAGTCATCAGTAACCACGCCCTGTTCCTTCTGGAGAGTTGTCAGGATTACTTGGGGGTTAATGTTATAAGCTTGGGCTACGTTATAGATTATCTGAGCCGCACTCTGGCCTCCGCTTACAGCAGTATTTGGGTTTTGTAGATTGTTTTGGCCAGTGGTTGGGTTCTCTACATAATTTTTCAGACAAACGTACGGGCCGATGCTTTCGTTGGCAATATAGTTGGCGGATGGAGGGTGGGCATTATTCCAGGCGGCGTATCGTTGGCCATAGATTAGCCGAGTGGTTGTTACGAAGCTCCCCGAGGAACTCCTATTTATTTCACCAGTTGAACTATTGTAGTAGTAGGATTTGGACGTTGAGCCATTTGTATCACACGTCGGGAGTTTCGCGTTTAGGAAGTTTTGGATATCTGTTGCTGACATAGCTGCGCTATTAGTGAATATGAAGTCGTCAATAATATGTCCGGCGTTGAAATCACTCCCCGTCAGTGCTGATGCCGTACCTGTGGGGACGAGTCCTATGCTAGCCACAGACCCTATGATTAATCCGACGAGTAATATGGATTTTACCGAGCGTAATGTTTGGAAAATTCTATTCATCTAAATTGTCACGTTAGCGCTGTCGGACGCCTTAGTGCCGTTATTGGAAACGGTGAGAGTTAGCTTCCAGGTACCACTTGAGAACCTACTTGTAGGAATGTTAAATACGCCACAGTCGTAGGCATTAACATCTTGGGCTACCGAGCTCGTACCGAGCTGTAGCATAGCCTTTCCTGATTGAGTTGCCGTGAGGGTGCAGGTACCTGTACTCGTACCATTGACCAGGCTTCCGACATGTACGTTTCCATTGTTCGGGCCAGAAACACTCATTTGAACAGTGAAGTTTGTCGGGGTCGTATCGGGAGTCGTCGTCGAACTGTTATTAAGCGTAGTGGAGGGGGTTGAGCTACTCTTCCGACCCTCGTTAGCGTTGTTGTCGGCCTTTGGCGCAGCTGAATAATCGACGCTGTTAGTTGGCCGAACACTTGCTTGCTTGCTATCTGTGGCTGGAGCGCTATGGCGGCGTACTGCATATACTGCACCTGCCGCCACGATAACCAGCAATAAACAAGCACCGAATAGTGCATTTCTACGAGACTGTGATGATTTTTTGGATCGATTCTTCATATGTTTATTTTAGACCCTTATCCTACAAATGTACCATTATTATTGGTGTATAGACAAGTTACCACCGTTGTAAGTTTTTCTAGTGTTGACGGTTTTTGTGAGCCAGTTTGGTATTATAGGTACTAATGATAGTAGTAATTATCGCCGGGGGGTCAGGAACAAGGCTGTGGCCCTTGTCTACGCCGGACTACCCGAAGCATTTGTTGAAGATTAATGGCGACAAGCTGTCGTTATTGCAGCACACTTATGAGCGTGCCCAAGCGATAACCGATAAGGTCTATGTTGTCTCCGAGGCCGGCCACATCCGCCACGTCAAAGAACAGCTTGCCGATCTTCCTGAAGATCATTTTGTCGTTGAGCCTGCTCGCCGCGGTACCGCCAGTTGCATCGTAGCCGCATTGGCTTACATCGCGGAACGCCACAACGCTGACGAGTCAATTGCTTTTATTGCCGCCGACCACTACATTCGCGACACGGTTGGTTTTGCGCACAGTTTTCAGGTAGCCGACGACGTCTCCGGTGCCGAAAAACGTGTGGTGTTGGTTGGTGTTGAGCCTGATTATCCTGCCACTGGGTTTGGCTACATCCAAAAAGACGGTATTTTAAGTGGCAGATCGTTTGTCTACAGCGTTCATTCTTTCAAAGAAAAGCCGGAATTTGAGGTTGCTAGAGAGTATGTAAAGAGTGGTAATTATCTCTGGAATTGCGGCTATTTTGTCGGCTCGGTCAACACCTTTAAGGACAGCATGCGTCAGTATGCTCCCAAACTTTATCAAAGCTACGAAAAGCTTACTGCAGCCTCAGCCGATACATACCAGGATGTCTATTTGAGCTTTGAAAATGTCGCTATTGACTACGCGCTGATGGAGAAACTACCTAATTTGTTGGTAGTGCCGGCTTCCTTTGATTGGATGGATCTAGGTTCATTCAGCGACTTATCCAAGGCTATCGGTGGTGATCAAGCTGGCAACCATACGAGTGGCCGCGTCGAACTGGAAGAGGTGGAGAGTTCCTTCGTTCAGAATCTGGAGGATAAGCCTGTAGCAGTGATTGGTCTCGACAATGTTGTCGTCATCAATACGCCGAGCGGCATTCTAGTTGCTCGCAAAGACTTGTCACAGAAGGTCGGCGATGTTAGTAAGCGGTTAAACGCATAGGGGTCACTGATGAAAAAACTTATAGCATTTGACCTGGATGGTACGCTGGCTCCTAGTAAGTCGTTTTTGCCAGATGAAATGGCCAAAGTATTTAGCCGATTACTCGATCACTTTCAAGTTTGTGTGATCTCTGGTGGCAAGTTTGGCCAGTTTGAGACGCAACTCCTCAATGGGCTGCATGCGGAGGCAGCGACGCTAAAAAAGCTACATTTGATGCCCACGTGTGGTACTCAGTACTACGTCTATGATACCCAAAATCGTGAGTGGAAGCGTGAGTACGCAGAGCTATTGACTGATGCCGAGAAGGTCGACATTAGTACCGCACTCAAAAAAGGGTTTGAGCACTTTGGATATGCCGAGAAGGAGACGTATGGTGAAATCGTTGAAGACCGCGAGAGTCAAATTACATACTCGGTTTTAGGACAAGACATTGTGGCAAAACTTGGCGAGGAAGGTCTGAAACGGAAATATGCGTGGGACCCTGATAATTCCAAAAAACAAGCTGTGCGTGACTACGTGGCGCCGCTTATTCCGGAATTTGAAGTTCGAGTTGGTGGCGTGACGTCCATAGATGTGACAAAGCCAGGTATTGATAAGGCTTACGGCATGCAAAAACTTATGGACATACTTGGAGTCAGTAAGGAAGACATCTTATTTATGGGCGATCGTGTGCAACCGGGTGGCAATGACTATCCCGTCAAGGAGTTTGGCATCGACAGTATCGAAGTTTCTGATTGGCGCAACACAGTCCAGATCCTAACCGGCATCCTGCACGTCCTTTAGTGCATATATTCGGTGATAAAATCATCGAGATTGGCAAGGTCTAATTTGCGCGTGTTGACGTAGACTAGTTGTGGTAGTTGCTGGAGCAAACCAGCAATAATGGTTTGCTCGAGATTCTTAATGTTGGCTATGAGTTTTGGCTGACCATCGAGCATGGTATAGAGACTGTCATTGAGGTCTTCGGATTCCATGATGCCTTCAGCAAGCTGCGCAGCGTTTTTGGTGGTGATGGCGACTGCCTCGGCTGCTTCACCAGTTTTTCGTAGGAAAAACACGCCAGCGTACGGTACGGTCTCGCCAATCATGTCACCCGGGAATATTTCGTCGATATGCACGCGCGTCGATATCAGGAACTCGGTATGTAAGATCTTTTCCAGAAGCCAACGTAGTACATTCTTGGAATAAATAAATACACTGTACCTGAATGGCACGTGTGCACCATTGAGATTGCGGATATTGTACGTAAACAAGTGCAGCGGCCGCGGGTAGGGATGTACCAGCTTTTTGTTGATATCGACCAGCAACAGGTCATCGCCTAGCAACTTGAAGCCGTGATTGGTCAGCGCAATACTAAACGTCGTTTTGCCCGTACCGCCGTAGGCCGGTAATAGGTAGCCCTTGCCGTCTTTGCACACGCCGCCGGCGTGCATGAACAGTACATTTTGCTCGAGCAGCTTAAGATACATGATGGGCTCCAGCACCTGTGCCTGTACAAACACACCGATGGCATTCATATACAGCCGGTCAATCCAGTGGCGTTTGAAAAAGATCTCGACCTGTGGTGTGTCGAGCCCGCGAACTAGGAAATGGTAGCTGAAAAGCTTTTTGTATTTGATGGTTTTGATGACATCACCCGACTCTTGGACGGGCAAAGTTTGAACAGTCCGCAAAGTGATAGTTTGGGCTGTGCTATCGCTGTCGCCCTTGGCGATACGCCGGTATTCATTGTTGAAATAGCGGATGTAGCCGCGATGGCCACCAAAATCACAGCGCAGCGTGAGTAAGTTGTAGAAGTTATATGTGCTCATAAGTAGTGCCCAGTCAGCTCAGTATATCGTACGAGCTGACCTTAGTGCTACTCGACGGTCACGGATTTGGCTAGGTTGCGTGGCCGATCGACATTATAGCCACGCTCCACAGCGATGTAATAGGAAAATAGCTGCGTCACGATAGTCGCCAGTAGCGGGGTGGTTTGCTCTAGACTTTTAGGAATGTAGAGTGTGTCACTTGTCAGTTTACCAATCTTTTTATTGCCCTCAGCTGCAATGGCTAGCACCGGCCCCTTGCGCGCTTTAATCTCCTCAATGTTACTGTAAGTTTTCCCGAGCAGCGCCGAGTCGGTAGCAAACGCAAATGTTGGAAAATCCGTATCGATCATGGCTAGTGGTCCGTGCTTCATCTCACCGGCCGCGTAGCCCTCGGCATGGATGTAGCTGACTTCTTTGAGTTTGAGGGCCCCCTCGAGCGCGCACGGATACTCGTAGCCGCGACCGATAAACAAGAAATCGCGAACCTTGGCGTATTTGCGGGCGAGCGTGTGAATTGTCTCAGCTTGCTCCAGTAATTTTTCGGCCTTAACTGGCAGGACGGCGAGTTCCTCGAGCATTGGCTTGTACAGCGGTGAGGCGCCGTTGCTCAGATGCAAGGCGATCAGGCTCAGTACGGTTACTTGGGCGATAAAGGCTTTGGTGCTGGCTACAGCCTGCTCGGGTCCGGCATGACAGTACACACCGGCGTCGGTCATGCGAGCGATGGTGCTGCCGACGGTATTGACTACACCCAGCCGCAGCATACCGTAACCCTCGACTTTCTTCAGCGCCGCAATGGTATCGGCCGTCTCACCGGACTGGCTGATGGCGATCAGCGCCGTACTACGGCTGAATGGTTCGTGCCGATACTTGAACTCGCTGGCCAACTGGACCTCCACCGGGATGCCGGCGATCTCTTCGATAAGGTATTCACCGACCAGTCCGGCGTAGTAACTGGTGCCACAGGCCACAATTACAATGCGGTCGATGTATTTGAGCTGTTCGGCCACGCTATCGAGGCCGCCGAGTTTGACGGTGGCGCTGTCGAGCTTGACGCGTCCACGGGTAGCGGCGCGAATGGTTGCCGGTGCCTCGTAGATTTCCTTGAGCATAAAGTGTGGATAGATACCAAGTGCGGCCTCGCTGCCGTCAACCTCCAACATTTCGGCCTTGCGATTGACAACGTGTGCCTCCTTGAAGTTCACCAGCTCGTGCGCCCCATCCTGGTGTAGGGCGATCATCTCGTAATCATCCAAATACAGCACTTCTTTCGTATGAGCCATGACGGCCGCTGGG
Source organism: uncultured Candidatus Saccharibacteria bacterium (assembly GCA_964426605.1). Lineage (GTDB taxonomy): Bacteria > Patescibacteriota > Saccharimonadia > Saccharimonadales > UBA4665 > JAGQNT01. Next base: position 154,155 of record CAYRQK010000002.1, read on the forward strand.
TCAGACCCGACGATAAACTCACCTTTGCCAATACCTACGATAAGTGGACTCGATAAACGAGCCGCGTACAACGTATCTGGGTCGTGGGTGCTGATGGCCGCAATGGCGTACGCGCCACGCAGCTCCTGGAGTGTTGCCTCAAAGGCTATCTTGAATGAGTGGTGGTTTTTGAAGTGCCAATCGATGAGCTGCGGGATGACCTCGGTATCGGTCTCACTCGTAAACGTATAGCCGTGACTCTCCAGTTTGCTGCGAATCTCGATATAGTTTTCGATGATGCCGTTATGCACCACGAATATAGTGCCATCGGTGTTCTGGTGTGGATGGGCGTTAGTGAGTGTTGGCGTACCGTGTGTTGCCCAGCGTGTGTGGCCGATCACTAGCTGGGCGCTAGCGACCTTCTCGCTGGCAATCTTGGCCTCCAGTCCCTTAACCTCACCGACTTGTTTAACGAGTATCGGGTTCGCGCCGTTAATACAGGCGATACCCGCCGAATCATAGCCTCGATATTCGAGTGCCTTTAGACCGTCCAGTACCGGCCCAATACCGTTTCGCGTGCCGATGTATCCTACGATTCCACACATATTTCTTCCATTCTACCTGATTTATGATTATAGCCGCGTTCTTTTCGCGGTGCCCAAGGATGCTCTAGAAGCTGATTTTGCCGGCGATGTTGTCCGGCTGGGCGAGGTTTATTAATATGTCCGGATAGAGCCTAGCCCAGCCGTACGGACTTCACGCGCATTGTTTAAGTCTGCTCGGCCAGCTTAGATTATTCCATGAGGTCTATCAATATATTTTGGCAATAATTTATTGACAAAATATAACTTAGGAGATAGAAATGTATGCATGGACAATGACAAAGTAACAGTGCAAACATTGCTGCGAGAACTGGGCTTTTCGGAGGCCGAGGCCCAGACATACTGGGCGCTTCTGGATCTGGAAACGGTATCGGTGCGTAAAGTTGCCGAACAAAGCGGTATCAACCGCGGTACCACGTACGAGGCTATCAAGCGGCTGGTGATAGCTGGACTGGTCCATGCCCGGCGCTCTGGCCAACGCGAATATTTCTCGGCCGAATCACCCGAAAAAATTTACGATCTTATTCGGGACAAACGCAAAGAATTGTGGCATGTGCAGCAGCAGGCCCAGGCGTTTATACCAGAGCTACTAGCCAAAAAGGCTCGACCGCAAGGCAAGCCGCTGGTGCGGTACTACGAGGACGATGAAGGTGTGGTGACCATTTTGCGTGATGTACTCCAAACTTGTAATCAACTTAATAATCCTGAATACTACGCCTACTCGTCGCGGCCACTGCGCAGCTATCTGTATCGCAAATTTCCGCAGTTTACTGAAAGACGCCTCAAGGAAAATATTGCTGTCAAAGTTATTGCGGTGGGCGAGGGTGGTGACCCGGTGGCCGCCAGTGAACGCAAGTGGTTGCCCGAGCCAGAAAATGGGGCCACCAGTAGCTACACGATTATCTACGGTAATAAAGTCGCCAATATATCAATCTCCAACGACTACACGCCGTATGGTGTGGTCATCGAAGATGCCGGCACGGCAGCCATGCAGCGGCTACTGTTCGAGCAGCTGTGGCGAACCCTATAAAACGGCTTCGTGCTTGAGGATCTTTTGTAGCACGACGGTCATTTGCTTGCGGAAATGTTCAGCTGAGAACTTCTGTGCCTCAGTACGGATACGGGTATGACTGAACATGGTCGGGTCAAATGTCTCGAGTGCCGCCACGAGACTATCGACGTGCTGCTCATCAAAGAACTGACCTGTTATGCCGGGCCGTACATAGTCCAGTGCACCGCCGGCTTGGTACGCGACAACTGGTGTCCCGGCGGCCATGGCCTCGAGCGGCGTGATGCCAAAGTCGTCGAGCCCCGGGAAGATGAACGCCTCGGCACTGGCAAATTCTTCCTCAACGATAGCGTCACTGACGTGACCAAGTAGCGTTACGGTTGGTCCGGCGAGCCCTTTGAGCCGTCGGTGGTCTGGCCCGCTGCCAATGACTGTCAGAGGCAGGTTGAGCCGGTTACAGGCTTGGACGGCCAGGTCGATGCGCTTGTAGGGCGTCTGGCGGCCAGAGATCACAAAACCTTTGCGTGGCAGCGCGGCATTGGCGGCCTTCTGGAAACGTTCAAAGTAGACTGGCGGGTGTACCACGATAGAATCACGGTCGTAATATTTTTGAATCTCAGCCTTAATATGTGTGGAGTTGGCAATGATGTAGTCTGGGCGCTGGGCAGCACGGTAGTCCCACTTGCGAAGTGGCCGCACGAATATCTTTAATCCAAGTCGGGCTAGCGGATCGAGCAGGCCGAAGCCGGGGTGCTGCATGTACTCGTTGTAACGACTCCAGTAGTAGTGTGTTGGCGCGTGGCAATAGTTGATATGCACAGCACTGCGCGATACCTTTATGCCTTTGGCTTCGGCGCCCGAACTACTGATGACCACGTCGAACTCATCGAGGTCGAGACTACCAAACCACCAGGCTCGCAAGAAAGGTATGAACTTGCGCAATCTTCGTAGTGGCCACCAACCAAGCCAGCCGGTCACGACTGTGCCGCCCAGGCGTTTGCGCCACTCCGGCGTACAACAGGAGGTATAAATTGGTGCCTCGGGGAATAGCTTATGCAGCTGCTCGACTACTAATTCGGCACCACCGCCGATTAGCCAATCGTGGACGATAGCTACTTTGATTTTAGGTCGACGTGCCGGTCGAGCCACTACTGTGCACCCCTGTGAAATAACACGCTCCAAAAGGTACGTACCAGTATCACCATATCACCCCAGAAGCTCCAATTTTGTACGTAGTAGACGTCGAGTTTACGACGCTCATCAACGCTGATGTCCCGCCGGCCGGACACTTGTGCCAGGCCAGTCACTCCCGAGCGGACACTGAGAATAGTGTGTCGGCGTGAGTATTTGGCGAGTTCTTCGGGTACGAGTGCCCGCGGGCCAACCAGGCTGATGTCACCTTTTACTACGTTGATGAGCTGCGGCAATTCATCAATGCTAAACGTACGGATAAATCGTCCAATTGGTGTAACGCGGGGGTCATTTTCTAATCTATCTCCATTGACTCGATACTTATTGATAAGTTCTGGCTTGCCCATTTTGGTGAAGGCTTGTTCGGGGCTCAGGCCGTTGTAACTGATGTTGTGCGAACGGAATTTATAGACCTCGAATACGCGATTGGCACGCGTTAATCGAGCCTGCCGTAAAAATATTGGGCCGCCGTCACTCAACTTGATGCAGACGGCAGTTACGAGCATGATTGGCGAGGCGATGAGTAAAAACACACTGCCTAGTACCAGGTCGGTTGTGCGTTTGACGACCCGACCCCAGCCGACTAAGGCTGTTTGGTGTACGGCAACCATTGGCACCGAATGAAACAGCTCAACCTCGATGTTACCAACGTATAGCTCGTTGTTGCCTGGCACAAAGCGGTAGTTGATATGATGTTGTTGAGCGTATGCGAGCACCAGGGCATTTTGCTCGTTGCTACCAAATAACCCTGTCTGAATGATGGTCTGCGGTGGGTTTTTCTCGAGTGCCGTGATGGCCTCATCGAAGGTTGAAAAGGCCATGAAGCCAGTGTTGGGCTCAATGGGGTACTTGGTACCACCCACGATACCCACCACGTAATCGCCGTAAGTTCGTCGGCTACTATCGATAGCCGCCACCAGTGATACGGTCAGCTTGGTGTCACCAACCACCAGGATTGAGTTCAGTCCGCGCCCGCGTGCAAACATAAATCGCCGCATGCTACGAGCCAGCGTGCGGAAGATGAGCACGAACAACGTTGCCAGTAGCAGCCCGTACAGCACGACTAGGCGGGCCGGAAATATCCGTACATTTGCCAGGTAGGCATAGCTGATGACGGCCATAATGCCGATGCTGCAGCCAGCGAATAGTCGCCCCAGCTCGCTAAAACGGTTTTCGTAGTTGCGGGGGTTATACAGGCCAAGTAGTGCAAAGATGACGATCCAAATAGGCAGGATACTGCCCACGATATTAACATACGTTGAGGCCTGCACGTGGGCACTGAATGGGACGTGGCTGAGAGATATGCGTAGCACGTAAGCCACTACGAACGCCGCAAAGAGCGCCACAAAATCACCAACCACCAGACAGACGTTGTAGATGAGTGAGGAATTATTTTTCATAGTGCTTCTAAGACTTCTGGCCGACTAATATGAGGACTCCCGGCCCGAAAACTATATACTAGATTGTAGCACCTGCACCACACTGTTATGAAGCACACTATCACCCAACCCCATACTCGTTTGCTGCGATTGTCAGCCCTGGCTGCTGTAGTGGTGCTGATACTAATACCATTTCACGCCTTTCTGACGGTCTGGCTGAGCAGTGTGGTTGGGCACTATACACTGCTTCGTCTCTGGAAAGAGGGTGTACTGTTGCTGCTGACCGTAGCTGGATCGTGGCTATCGTTCAAAAACCAATCGCTGCGCCGACGGCTTATGACAAGTAAGCTGATGTGGCTGATTGCAGGCTATATATGTGTTGAGCTGTCGTGGGGAGCGGTGGCCTACGTGCGGCACGCTGTGACGGCCAAAGCGCTCAGTTACGGTCTGCTGGTCAATATGCGATTTTTATTATTTTTTGCAGTGGTGTGGATTATTGCCAGCCAGTACGACGGCTTACGCCGGACATGGCACAAAGTAGTATTGATACCGGCGGGCGTGGTGATTGCGATTGGCTTGTTGCAGCGTTTTATTTTGCCACACGATGTGCTGCGTCATTTCGGCTATGGACATGGCACGATTCCGGTATTCGAGACCATCGACCACAAAGTGCAGTACGTGCGTACGCAATCGACGCTGCGCGGTGCCAATCTACTGGGTGCCTATCTGATTATTGTCTTGGCGGCTCTTTGCACTATCGGTCGGCGTTGGTGGGTATGGCTGGCCTCGGTACTGGCGGTTGTGGTGCTATTTTGCAGCGGCTCACGAGGGGCTTGGATAGGAGCGGTTGTGGCTGGGATGACGCTGTTTGCGCTAGCCGTGTGGGGGAAGGTCGGAAAGCGTTGGCTGATTGGTGGCTTGGCTGGCCTCGCACTTATCGGGGTTGTATCGGTCGTAATGCTGCGCCACAACGACACAGTGCAGAATATACTTTTCCATACCGATGAACACTCGAGGTCGGCCGTTAGTAGTAACAGTGCGCACCTCAGTGCTAGCGAGCATGCGCTGGTGCAAATCGTACACGAGCCACTGGGTCGCGGTCCGGGCACGGCTGGACCGGCTAGTGTGTATAACCACGGTCACCCAAGTCGCATCGCCGAGAACTATTTCCTGCAAATTGGCCAGGAGGTGGGTTGGCTTGGCCTAGTCGTATTCCTCGCATTCTATAGCTATGTTGGCCGTGAGTTATGGTGTCGCCGCGATGATCCGCTAGCCCGCAGTTTGTTCGCTTCGTTACTGGGACTGACGTGTGTGGCGATGTTGATGCACATCTGGACCGATGACACTATTGCTTACTTGTGGTGGGGGCTGGCTGGCATAGCGCTCGTGTCGTCCCCCGACCATCTAGAGGTCGGACCTCTAGATGCGAGTCTGAACTCAAATAACAGGGATATAAAACATCGTGAAAACTAGCCTCGAGGGGCTTAATGTGAAGCGCTTTGCTAAATATCTCAGCGGTGGGACACTGTATTTTTGGATTTGCTATGGCGTGTTTGCACTCTGTTATAGTGGCTTTCACTGGCACTGGTTGCCTGCCAAGGCTGCCGGTGATGTCATCGGCTGGACAATCAACTACTTTGTGCAACGTCATTGGACCTACAAAGACCGGGCTCATCTGTCAGAAATGCGGCATGTTGGTCGCTATGTGTTCATTGAGTCGATTGGTTTTGTGCTCGATTACCTGATTATCTGGGGACTCGATAGTGTTGGTATTACCCCCTACATCGGTTTCTTTATCTCAGCCGCCTTTTTCACGGTGTGGAGCTACCTCTGGTACACCTACTGGGTGTTTCCTGCGGCGCCCAAGAGTCCTACGGCTTGAATTAGGACAAACGTAAGCAGTACAATACTGGTAGTATGAACGAAAAGCAAACATCTGCCGAAAAGCCGGTCCGTCCAACCAAGAAACAGCGCGAGCTGCTGACATTTATCGAAGAGTTTATTGCCGAGCATGGCTACAGCCCTAGCTACCGCGAAATTATGGCAGGACTGAGCTATACCTCGGTGGCCACAGTGGCGCTGCATGTCAATAGCCTGATAAAGCGTGGACATTTGCGCAAACGCGACTACAACGCTCGTTCACTGGAAGTTGTTCAGTCGGGTGAGGCCGCTAATATCACCAGTAACCAAGTGGCGCCAGCCGAGGAAAAGTGGCTGATCGCCAAAGTTGAGCACGTGTTTAGCCAAGCGGCCGCCGGCAGTGAGTTAACCCCGGCTGCGTTGCACGACTTGCAGACCCTAGTCGAGGCGTTACGGGTTCTCGGATTGGAGGCGGCCGCGCAAAGTTTTGTGCCCAAAATGTCTAATCTCAAGCAGCTGCAGGTTGCAGCGGCAGAATCGTAGCACCTATGGACAGGTATCGCGTAGGTAGACGCGCTCGCCACCACCACAAAACCCAGATTGTGGTAGCTGTACTGAGTATTGGGCTGTTAGTGGTAGCTCTCATTTTTATAGCCATCAAAATGCTGCAACCTACGACCTACTTGGGCCAGGGACCAACCACAGTCACACACGTGAGTATCCCGAAGGCCAAGACCAAACCAGTGACAGCCAGTGTGTTCCAGGTACAGCTACCCGAAGACTGGCAACAATTTGCCACCCACGAACCGTATTCGCCACTGACCTGGCGTGGCACCACCCAAGACGATAGCGCTCGTCAACTGCAGATCTATGTCGACAATGTACCGACTGATCTGGGAGTCAACCGCATGCTGCCCGTCCGAGCCGATGGTAGCGGCGTAGTTGCGACCGATTCGGTGTCGGATAACTGCGTGAACTTTACGGACAAAAACACTGCCAATCCGGCGACGGGATTGGCACCGGCGCGCTGGTCGGGACTGAGCTTTTTATGCGACACCGCCAATTATGAGCGTAACCTGGTGGGCACCACTTCGCCCGACGGTATCAATAGTGTAACGGTGGGTGGACCAACCAAGGGCACCCACAAATTCTTCTTCGTCTACACAGATCATAGTGCGCAAGCGGATTACACCGTTCTTACCGACATCTTGGCTAGCTTCAAAGTCCTGTAGGCAAAATACTATTTGCAAAACGGAAGGCATAACAAGTTTATTTGTTATGCCTTCAAGCATTGTGAAATATACAAACCGTATATGTAGCGCCTGGCTTGAGTGCTACACTACGAGACGTTAACAAGTTGAGCTGGAAGCGGGTGTAATTCCCGTACTGTGCCGCAACGGTGAGCCTATTGACAAGAGGGTGTATATATACTCTGGTGTCAAATGGTAAGTCCGATACAGCTTACAAAAGTCTTCCGAGCAGAAGCAAGCGCGTCAGTTTTGCCGCCCTTTGCCTCCGTCTCGAGGGCAGAGGGATTTTTTATGGAGACTTTGGCCGAGCAGCCGTTACAGACTGAGCGTCATGACCTGATCGAGCGAGCACGCAATGATGCTGAAACCTGGCTAGCTGAGGTGCTCGATGGCTCGATGCGGACGCCCTTCGAGTACGATTTTGATGGCCGAGAGCTCCATGCCCAGGATGGTGGTGCGCTGGGCCGGATCTTTGAAGATGCGCTTGTGGACGCCCGGCGTTTGCGAGTTGAGGATCCACAACTCGAATTTGAAGGTCGACGTCGTTCGCTTGAACTCGACGAGTACCACGAGATGCTGGCTATGGCCCGAGGTGAACTGCCCAATACGATGGTGGTCGTATCGGATTTCCCACCAGAGTTGATGCATGCTACACATGATGTCGGCGGCTACAATACGACCAGAAAACAGACCATGCTCCGGGTCATAACCTATGATAATGGCCGCCTCCGTATGTATTCGCAGAGCCTCGATGGTTCCAACCGGCAAGCACTTGAGCAGTTATATGAAGATTGCGGCATTCAACCGCAGTCTGGTGAACTGCTGGGTCAGCGCATGCACCTCGACGTTGTGCCAGAAGATCAAGCGTATGTCGTTGACCGCCTGACTGGCGCGTATGATCGTAATCTGGCGGCACAATACGGCGGGCAGTGGTATGCTGGCCGGCCCGAACCCCAGCACGATACATATAGTTTCGTGATCCGCCAACGCGAGCTCATTGGTCATTATGTGGAACGCCAGTTGAGTGGGTCGATGACTGATGGTGAGCGCTACAATATTGCTGCGTTGATCACCAAACGATTCGACCAATTCAAGTGTCTGGTTGCGGGAGAAGACTCTGTGGGCATTGTGCCGGCCGAGTGCTTTGAGCAGTTTGCTGGCCGACTGGTGACCTGCGCACTGAAATGGGAGCTGCACCAAGCCGGCAACGAAGCCCGGGCAAGTGGCCAGACGTTCAGTGGCTGCGGCGCCAGCGTCGGTCCGGCCGGTGGTGAACTATCTGCTACTGATCAGCTCAAGCAAGCGGGCTATGGCAATCTTTCGGGCGAGGACAAATATGGCTCACTCAAGTTTGATTGCCCGAAGTGCAAACGCACCAACACTCGGCCACGCGGCAAATTGATACCACATTGTCAGTCTTGCGGGGCTAGTGTTCGGTGTTAGATAGCTTCTTCGGACAGTGTGAGTGGATGACTCTTCTCGAGATGTGCTAGGTGCTTGGCGCGGTAGCGGTCAAAGTGCCGCCGATCAATGCCGTTGCGGTGGATGAGTGAACTTAAGCGTTCGGAGCCGGCGAGGTGCGGAATCATGACGTAACTGCAGCCTAGCTCGTATAGCTGTAGCGCTTCTTCGTAGCTGTTGGCGTTGCAAACAACGACCGCGTCAGGGTTATAGAAATTGATATGCCGTACTAATTCCTGATTGGTTGCAGAATCGGTAATAGTGCTGACAATGAGCTTTGCATTGCTAACCTCGATTTCTTCGAGCAACTCGGCATCAGTGGCATCGCCGTATTGGCAAGGGATACGCCGGTGTTGGAGTAACTCAATGACAGTCGGGTCGTAATCGATGACCAAGAATTTTCGCTTGAGTTCTTTAAAGGTGTGTATAAATTCGTGACCACCGCGCTGGTAACCAAACAGCATGAGCTGGTAACCTTGTTTGGACTTCTGCTCTTTGTGACTCCGATCTTTGGCGAAAAAGATTGCGAATAATTTGAGCCGGTCGAAACTTGTAAACAGTCGGTTGTCGTATTTCATGAGATAGGTTGACACCGTTATAGTAACCATAGCCACAATAGTCATGATAGTGCTCAGGTGTGTACTCACCAGTCCGTTAGCTACGGCCAACACCACGAGCACGATGGAGAACTCGCTGACCTGGGATAAGTTGATGCCCGCTTTGAAGGCAACCCGCTTCGGGTAGCCCAGTAGGCCGAGTGTTGTTGTCACGATAGTTGGCTTGAGGATAATGACTGCGGCCGACAAGACCAGTGCCGGGACCAGTGCTGCACCCAGGTTAGTCACTTGCAAGCTTTCGCCCAGTGTAATGAAAAACAGCACTACGAAGAAGTCTCGCAGCGGTTTCAGCCGTGACTCGATTTCCTGAGCGTAGGGCAGCGAAGCGAGGGCGACGCCGGCAAATAGCGCCCCAACCTCGATAGAAAACCCGGTGTATTCGAATAGACTGGCTACCCCAAAACCCCAGGCGATAGCGAACAAAAACAAGCTTTCCTGGCTGGTGGCGATAGCTTTGACCACTCGGGGCAATATGTATTTACTGGCGATTACCAGGAATGCCAGTAGTAAGAATCCCCGCCCAAGCAACAAGCCGATTTCGTTCAGACCGATGCCCTGGTCTTTGCCAGCTGCCACGAATAGCAGTGCCATGGTAGCTACGATATCATCGAGCAGGATAACGCCGATGGCAATTTGACCGTGCAACCGGTTTTGCTCCTTTTTGTCGGCGAGTACTTTCACAATGATGATGGTACTGCTAAAGAAGAGCGCCAGGCCGATGATGACCGCTTCGGTAGTCGAGAAGTTGAATAGTAATCGCCCTAGCAAAAATCCGACCGACCCCATTACCACTACGAGGGCTGTCGCTGTGACAAATATTGACTTTCCGACTCGGGTGATCACTGATATATTCATGCCGAGTCCAATGATGAATAGCAGCAGGGCAATACCGATGGTTGAGAAACCGTCGAAGGCTTCTTTGGAATGAATAAGGTGGAGCATCGATGGGCCCACGGCGATGCCCGTTAGAATGTAACCCAGGATTAGAGGCTGTCTGAGTAGTCGCATCACCAACGAAACCGCTGCTGCAACAACGATGACCAAACTGAGTTCTGTGAAAATAGTGTGTTCCATGTTTGTTTTTCTAAGGTGACTAACTCTAGTTTACTACAAATCTCTCAGTGGGTGCGCAGCCCGGGGAGTAAAATGATACGTATGAGTAACCAAGATGTACAACGTACTGGTGCCGCGGCGGCACTCGACTCCAGGAATATCCAACGGGCGTCCTCTGCGGGCACGAGAGGGTTACCGCTATGAGGAGAGATTTGCCGAGGCGTGTTGGCGTGTATGCCGGCACGTTCGATCCGGTGCACGCAGGTCACATCGCCTTTGCCCTCGAGGCAATGCAAACGGCGAAGCTCGATAGAGTCATCTTCCTGCCAGAGCGTCGCCCGAGGTTTAAGACCGCCACTGAGCATTTCGGCCATCGAGTAGCGATGCTCAACCGGGCAGTGCGTCCGCATCCCAAGCTCGAGGTTCTGGAGCTGGTGGATGGTAACTTCACGGTTAAGCGCACGTTACCGCGGTTGCATTCTCTATTTCCAGGCGTGCAGTTGGTGCTTTTGATGGGTTCGGACGTAGTGTCTCATGTACCCGACTGGCCTGATGCCGATAGCCTGCTTGCAGAGTGTGAGCTGGCCATTGGGTTGCGTGATTACGACCAGGTTAAAGCAGTGGCCATGTGTGTTGCTAGCTGGCCGTCCGCACCACGCAAGATACACGTATGCGAGACCTACGCTGCCGCTGTTTCTTCGAGCAGGGTCCGTCTCGCTATCAGATCTCGTGTCCATGTACCGGGTGTGCTACAGAGTGTTGCGCACTACGCTCGCGCCAACTGGCTCTACGTGGCATTACCATGATGTCAAAATCACTACAAACCCGCGTTGACAACCCTAAAACGCTTTCGCTACACTAAGGGTACTTTCAATAGCGTGCGAGACGCTACGGGAGACACAAAAACAACAAAATAGAAACGCCACGAAACGGATAATGTTAGTAGTTGTGACACTCTTGTCATACTACTGAGGTTATCCAACTTGAGGCACGGAGTTACAGATGCCCATCAAAGTAAATGTCGCTAAAAGCGAGGAAACGCAAGTACTGGTCCGAGTACGCCGCCCCACCTGGGCGCAATTCTTGGTCTACTAACAAATAACATACATTGAGCCGGGTTAGTCTCACCCGGCCTAATGTATGTGTCTGAGAGGTGACTGTGCGTAGCTGCTACTGCTTGGCTTTAGCAGCGATAGCTGCATCGATCACCTTCGAGAAGGCGTCGACACTCGGTGCGTTCGTCTTGCCGTCGATCAGCTTGGCGTTGGATATATAGGTACCATCGAGGAAGAATGTTGGTGTAGCCTCTTCTTGCTTGGTCTTGGCAAACGCTGCCTCGTCGGCATTGATTGCGTTATTCACCTTGGTGCTCGCATAATCCGCCTTGAATTGAGTAACGTTGAGCTTGAGCGAAGTAGCCATAGTCGTGAAATTATTGAGTGGATCGCTGGCACTACTCCATAGACTCTGGTTTTGGTAGAGTAAATCGTGCATCTCGAAGTACTTGCCTTGCAGCCCGGCTGCCTCGGCAGCTCGAGCGGCAGAAAAGGCGTTCTGGTGAAGTGAGGTTAGTGGCAAGTTGCGGAACTGGAACTGGATCTGGCCGTTATATTTGGCTGCCACATCTTTAACGGTCTGGAAATATGCCCCACAGACTGGACACTGATAATCACCATATTCCACTAACGTTATACCTGTGGTGGCACTACCCTCGATGTGGCTGGTCGGCTTGGCGTTTGAGCTAGATTTGCTCGAGTCGTTTTTGCCCGAAAAAGCGATGATACCTACGAATGCTAATGCCAGTACTACTAGAATGACCCAAAACTGCTTACTCATGTACGGAATCTCCCTCCAATTTCTAGCCTAGTATACAACTGTTGTCCCGCCGGCCGCAAAAAACTTGGGGAATGTTCTATGCAAATACCGGCCCAAATCGTACCATAGTACGTATGATAGGTTACATCGTTGCTATCTGTGCTGCACTCCTAGCGGTGCTCGCAATTGTCTTTCGAAAGGTCTACTACGTACTGCCGTCCAAACAGCTCAAACGTCAGGCCGAAGCTGGCGATGAGGTAGCGCTGCGGCTGTGGCAGGCGGTTGGCTTGGGTTCCAGTCTGCGCGTCTTTTTGTGGCTCATCATTGGCTTCGGCGGCGCGCTGAGCATTGTCATTTTTAGTCGACTAGCACCACCGATCCTGGGATTGATTGGCGTCGTTGCGCTGCTGTGGGTGGCATTTTCGTGGCTGCCCAACACGAGACCGGGTAGTATCGCGGTGCGCCTGACAGCCGGCGCCACGCCAACTGTGGCGTGGTTGGTTGGTACGTTGCAACCGGTGCTCGATACTATGTATCGGTTCACGCATCGTCGTGATGTACATGTGCACACCGGTGTATATGTACGTGAAGATTTGCTAGATCTGTTGGAGCGTCAGAAATCTCAGGACGACAATAATTTGACTATCGAGGAGCTAACCGTCGCCGCCAACGCACTGCAGTTTGGCCAAAAGAAGGTTCACAATGTGCTGGTGCCGCGCAAGGACGTAAAGAGCGTCGATGCAGATGACACCATTAGTCCTATCTATCTCGACGAGCTGCACAAAACCGGCCATAATCGTTTCCCGGTGTATGAGGGCAAGCGTGACCACATCGTTGGCACACTGTTCCTGCGTAACCTCACAGACATCGGCAGTGGTAAGGGCGTAAAGGGGAGGGTGAGTGTCCATATGCAGCCAGGTGTGGTCTACGTGCACGAAAACGATTCGCTGGCCCAGGCGCTCCATGCCTTTTATTTCACTAAGCACCAGCTGTTTGTGGTGGTTGATTCGTTCGAGGCTATGGTGGGTATTATCACGCTCGATGATATCATGCACGCCTTGCTTGGTATGCCCGATGAGTATGATTTTGACCAGCACGACAGCAAGCCAGCAGTGGCCGCCAAGCACACCAAAAAGCCGAAACTAGTCGACGCTGTCATCGACGAGACGGCTGCTGAGGCCACTGGAGCCGACCCGGAGTTATCCAATTCTGACAGAAAAGTGGTAAAATAACAGAGATGAAATCTTTTGTGATGTACGCCAATACGAATTCCTGGGCCGACAGCATCTAGCTGGCGACTATGCTGTGAATTCGACCCTATACAAGCCAAACCACAATCTAACCAAGGAAATAGTATGCGAATTCTGAGTTCTGACATAGCAACACACGCTGGTAAAACGATTCACATCGAAGGCTGGCTACACAAGAAGCGCCTGCTGGGTGGCCTGACGTTTATTAACGTCCGCGATCGCCGTGGCCTGACGCAAGTCGTCATTAAGGATAAAGACGAAGTTGAGAAACTGCGTGGCTTGCAGATTGGTACGGTGCTGGCTGTCGATGGCACGGTTGCCGAAGAGCCCCGTGCGCCCGGTGGGGCGGAGCTGCACGACGCCAAGCTGACCGTGCTCGTGCCAGTCACCGACGAACCACCGATCGAGATCGACAAACCCATTCAGCACAAAGCCGAAAACCTCGACACTCTGTTTGAGTACCGGGTGCTCAATGTTCGTAACTTGCAAGAACAGAAGATTTTCAAGATCCGCGGCAGTCTGACGCGCTCGATCCGTGAGTTCCTCGACCAGAACGAATTTGTCGAGATCGACACCCCCAAGCTACTGGCCGAAGCTACCGAGGGCGGCGCAGAAGTCTTCCAGCTCGATTACTTTGGCAAGACCGCCACGTTGGCCCAAAGCCCGCAGTTCTACAAGCAGATCATGGTTGGCGCGTTTGAGCGCGTGTACGAAATCGGCCACAGCTACCGCGCCGAGCCCAGTGCCACCACCCGCCACCTCACCGAACTGACGATGCTCGACATTGAGATGGGTTTTGTGAGTGGCCACGACGAAGTACTCGACATGGTTGGCGATATGACGCAGTACGCACTGAAGCAAATTTACGAGAAGCACGCCGACGACCTCAAAAGTCTCAACGCGCCCGACCTCAAGCTGCCCCAAGGAGAAAATGGAAAATTCGGCAAGATTCCGCGCTTCACCATTGCCCAGATCCACGAGATGTATGGCAAGGCCAACAACGTCGACCTGTCGGCCGAGAAAGACTTGATTCCCGACGAAGAAAAGTGGATATCCGACTACGCTCGCAAGCAGCTGGGCACCGACCTAGTATTTGCTACTGAGTTCCCCATCGAGGCCGCCAAGTTTTACCACAAGGTCGATACTGAAAAGGGTGTTGTCATGTGGGGCGACCTATTGTTCCGCGGCCTAGAAATTGCTACCTGCCCGCTACGCGAGAATAACTACGACACCATGATCGAGCAGATGACCAAAGCCGGCCTGGATGTGGCGCACGAAGGCTTCAAATATTACCTGCAAGCCTTCAAGTACGGCCTGCCAATGCACGGCGGCTGCGGCTTCGGCATCGACCGCCTTGTCGAAAAGACTATTGGCCTGCACAACGTTAAGGAAGCCACACTCTTCCCCCGCGACATCAACCGTTTGACACCTTAATCTCAAAGTATATGGTGTTACGTGCGGGGAAGTAGCTTGGCAATCTACACTATACAATGTATAGTGTAGATACGACGCACTTATCTACTGCATATGTTGCACTCAGGGGGTCTGCGGGTGTCGCTAAAGATAAGGAGTGCGACTATGTCAGCAGATTCACTACAGGCATCGCAGCAAAGAGCTGCGGAATTATTAGGCGTTAATTACTGGAAGTTTCTGGAGCTGCAGCAACCATCAATTACTCGGCTTGGCACGATAAAACTCAGTGGCGGCCGGGCATTCGGTGCGTACCGCGCCCATAGCGGCGCAGCAAATCTCATTGGTAAGGGTGGTATCCGGTTTGCGGCATATGACCCCGAGGTTGGCCGGGAGACTATAGACGAACTGAGTCGCGAGATGTCGGCCAAACTGGCACTGCGGGGCTACAACGACCGTTTCCGCGGCGCCAAGGGCTTAGTGCTGGTCGATGCGCGCTCGCTGAGCCATGAAGATAAAATTGCCGTTATGCGCCAATTCACGCAGTTGATGGACAAAGCTGGCTTTGCTGACTGGCAGCGAGACATACCAGCGGGTGATATTGGCACCAATGGTCTTATTGATGTATATGCTGACGAGTACGCCAAGCTACATCCGGACGACGTACACAAGCGGGCTGTCATTACAGGCAAGTCGCCGGCCGCGGGCGGCCTCGACTTTCGAGTTGCTGCCACCGGCTGGGGTGTCTACACGGCACATACCGCCTTGCTCGAACAGCGTGGGATCGGCCATGCCACGGTATCGGTGCAGGGCTTTGGCACGGTTGGGTCGTGGTATACGTACTTCGCCAGCCAGGATATTAAAAAGACGGTAGCGATACGTGCTCTTAGCGATGGTGATGGCATGCTGAGTACTGATCACCCAGCTGGCTTGATAATTACAAAGCGAATGGTTGATGAGATTGGCAGCAATCTGGACTTTACGGGTGGCAAGATGCACGAGCTAGCCAAGTGGATTGGCCAAAATCAGCCGGAATTAAAAGGTCATCTGCAGATAAGCGACAATCCGGATGACATACTGAGCCAGCCAGTTGACTACTTTGTACCGGCCGCCTTTGGGAATGTTATTAAAGAAAGCAATGTACATTTGCTAGGAGCCACCCGTGGTATCGTCGAGGCGGCCAATGGCCCGACGACGGCTGCTGCGCACAAACTGCTCATTGAGCGGGGTTTTGATGTGCTACCTGATATTGTGGCTAATGGTGCCGGTGTCAGTTGTTCGATTATGGAATACGATGCTAACGTGGCAGTAGCCGAAGGGCGCCCTGCCAGGACTACGACGGCACATATCAAAGCTGCACTTGCTGAAGATAGTCGCCGGCTTGTCGATGAGCTATTTGCCGTTTGCGATCGCTATGAAGTAACAGACCTGCGCGAAGCAGCCGCGATCCTTGGCATGCAAGCAGTTGCAAAACAACACGAAGCTTTGGTGGTAAACCGCTAACGCTTGGGCTCGAGGGCAGCTCTTGGACATGACGCTCTGATCGTGAACGCGGCTATCAATAAAATAGCACTACTCATCCACGAGTAGTGCTATTTGCACGGATCCGTAACTTACCAGTTGAAGGTTTGACCCAAGATCCAGACTGATCCGGCGACCGCCAGAAAGAACAATCCGAGACCGACGGGTGAACCCCAACTAAACCAGCTGCCCCAGGCACGCCAGTGCTTCATGTGGTCCTGGTAGTACTTCATGTCTTCTTCTTTGACTGTCATGATGTTACTCCGATTATGTTAACGATATCTGGATGTGGTCGTGGAATTCGACGAAGTTTCACGCCAGTACCAGAGTTATTTCGTTATGGATGTATGGCCGGCCGTGTTGTTCGCGGTAACTGTCCGCGCACGGCGCGTGGTTGGCTTCCATGCTGAGATTATCTAAGCACGATTTCGTAGCCGCGGCAAGTTGCCGATAAGCGCCGTTAGGCCGGCGGCCACGATGGCTACCACTACACAGTTGATTGCAACTGAGCCGTAGCCAATCTTATCGGTATTCAGGAACGGGTACGGATACCAGCCAGTGATTGCGCCACGAATTAGGCTATATGCGGCGTAAGCCAGCGGAAAACTCAACCACGCCAGTGCCCTTTTGATGGCGATGGCGGCCTTGGGCGCATCGATCAGCCAATCTGCCACCATGACAACGGGGAATATGTAGTGCAGCACCGCGTTGACCCACGGCAGCGGCGTCTGCACGTCGGCTCGGGCCAACAGTAGTGCGTAAATGATGCCAGTTGTTGCCATGTACAGCGTGGCCGCGCCGCGCCAGCTATCGATTCGCTTGCCCCGTAAGCCAAGATAGCCGGCCGTGGCCATGATGACAGCGCCGAAGACATTACTTTCGATAGTAAAGAAACTGAAGAAATTACCGGGATTAAACACGTTACTTCGTGCCAGATTGTCAATCTGTGCACCAATGGCCGCAAATACTACGATTACCACTAGGCCACGCACAGCCGTAAGCACAAGCTTCTTATTCATGCCCTGATTATAGCGCAGGTTTGTTAGGACACCGACACTGGTTCGTTGTCTAGGCTCTGCCAGACATACCAACTGGCGATAGATTCGTATGGAGCCCAGGAATGTTTCACGGAAATTTCACGGATCTGTTCTGGCGTGGGTACGTCGGTAAGGCTGTATAGTTTGCGTACACCATTGCGTATGCCCAGATCGCCCACTGGCAGCACGTCGCTGCGGCCCATGCAGAACATCAAAAACATATGGGCTGTCCACTCGCCAATGCCTTTCACGGCGGTGAGCATGTCGATAACTTCTTCATTACTCATCACCTCGATGCGCTCAAACGAAAGCTGGCCGTCCAGAATGTGCTGCGCTAAATCTTGCACGTAGCGAGCCTTGGGCCGCGAAAATCCAATGGCGCGCAACTGCTCGACATCCTTGGTCAGGATCTCGTCGGGCGAGGGAAAATGCCCACCAAACATATCCTGAAACCGCTGTTCGATTGCCCGGGCGGCGTAGACACTCAACTGCTGGCTGATGATACTATCGACCAACTCTTGATAATAATTGGTATGTGGCCGAATGGTGCACGCACCAGCAGTGGCAATGACTGACGCCAGTACTTCATCGTGCTCCGACAAATACGCCGCCGCCTCTTCCGCCACCGTTTTGGTAATGATCATACACGCAGTATATGCCAATATTGAGCTCTCCATGATAATTCCTCGGCACAAGGGTTGTCGTATATTTAGTCACTGGCGAGACTCTAAAGATGTGATAGAGTATCGTCTACTATCGTTGAGGAAACTCCGATAGTACTTTGACAGAGTAGCTATCTTGTATTGCTTTACGGGCCTCTCGCCGAGGGACTTATAAAGCAGTACAAGAAGATTTGGAATCTACAGAAACGAGACAGTATGTCCATATCCATAGCATTCGTCGAACTTGTTGCGTGCTGCGCCGCCTTCGTGGTGTCCAGAGTCATGCTCAAAAAGATACAACACCAACATGCTCGTGCCGGGGTTATTGACCGCATGAGTACGATGCGCTTTGCCGATCAAATAGCAATGTACAAGTTGATCATGGTGCCGTCAGGCGTGCTGGTGTTTGTTTTTGCGATCATGATCACGGTGAAGTGCACTATTGTGGTGTACGACATGGCGAGCGGCATGACTTACCTGTTCTATCTGATTTGATGGCTGGTTCTCTAGTACAGGGGGTAGACAACGATGATCTACGAAGCTTTTAGCTTCTCCCCCTTAAATCACCTCCAAATCCAAGCTACTCTGTCACTCAACCCAAGTTTTGAAGGCATTTCAAAGTTTAGGCTGGGATTTAGTGCGGAGTCGTTTTAGGCTCTGGTACAATGTCGCTTATGGTAAAAAAAGACTGCTCCATCTAAGATTTCCCCACGCAGATTTACGAAAAGAAAAATACACAGCTATAACAACTGGAAGCAATCAGGGTAAAAACGCTACTTCGACTGCGAGCTTTCAATCGAAACATTTTTCAGGAGCTGTTTTGCTAAACGTGTTTTCTACTAAGCGGGCGGCGGGGCAGACCCTAAGTAGAGTCAGCTTGTTTTTGTTGCTTCAGGGAAGTACAATCGGCCTATCTAAGGACGCTACATAATTTGCCAGAAGGGGCCCTACCATGTCAGTGACAAAGCGCATTTTTATCCTTGCTTCAATAATCTTTCTGATAGGTATTTGTTACGTAGCAGCAAGGCAATTTACTAGCAAGAAAAGTGAGGCTAATAAGAGCCAATCGGCTCAAACAGTTGGGGCTGATGGTCGAAATGAAGTGCAAGAGACACTCGATGGGGCCACTATAACTAAAGTCGGGGAAACGAATACCTACGCCACCCAAGATGTGCGAGTCAACAGCGCACACGTGACAGACACATTAACTAGTCCAACGGGCGAAGTATTATCGACGGCAGAGGATGGCACAAAATATTTGATCATAAATATGACCGTTAAAAACACTACTGACGCACCTATCAGGTACAGGAGCTTCAATCTCATGATGAGCGACGGCTCATACATGTCGGATGATGATAGTGTCGCGCTGTACTTATCGAATGGTCTATTTGAAGCCGATTTAAATCCCAAGGTTCCTGAAACTGGTGACGATGTTTTTACCATACCGTCATCTGCGCACGAAGGTGTTTTGGGCGGAACGATAGGGAACACCAGTCACTTCCTCGGAACTAAGCTCACCTTTTAGCCGAACGACCCATAATTGATAACTCAACGCCAATTTGGTTTGACAACTACTCGTTCGTGGCCGCTAATCTCACTTGCAAATGTGCCCTTGGGAGATCATTATTTTTTCTAAACGGAGCGCACATGTGGAAAAAATTTGAGCACTGGTTTGGAGAGTTATCACGGTTGGGTAAAGTTATATTCGTTACGCTAGCCCTTTTTAGTATTGGCACAGCCGGTAATGCAGTTGACAACCCTCAACCGTCCTCTAACCAAAAAATAACCCTCACAACACAGAGCGCTAAATCTTCAGATGTTGTAACACAAAAGAAGCTAGCCACTACGGAGGCTATACCGTACCAAACAGAGACAATTAAAGATAGCTCATTGGCTCAAGACACTACAAAAGTACAGACTGAAGGAGTCAACGGTGTTCGTACGCAAACCTTCAATGTTACCTATAAAGACGGTAAAGAAGTATCACGCTCAGAGACATCTAACGAAATAACTACGCCACCCGTTAGTGAGATAGTTAGGCAAGGTACATATGTTGCTCCCGCCAAGCCTTCTTGTCCAAACGGGACATATATCAATTCAAGCGATAGCGAAGTTTGTCGACCGTATCAAACCAACACTGCGCCCGAAGGAGCTACTGCGCACTGTAGAGATGGTTCGTATAGCTTTAGTCAGCATCACAGTGGAACCTGCTCAGGACATGGTGGCGTAGCGACCTGGCTGTGATAGTAGTTATATTAATTCATAGCTGACCGGCTAACGACTGCTACAATACGGTTATGATAGGCCAACTGCTCTGGATTGATGCGTTGTTATTGCTGGTGTATATGACCTGTTGGTGGGCGGTGGGCAAACGTCGCAACCGACTCAATGTGGTGGATGTCGCCTGGGGCGGTGGCTTTATATTGGTGGCATGGTCGGTATTTGCACAGGTGCACGATGTACGCAACATGATGATCGCGGCGTTGGTGACACTGTGGGGGCTGCGCCTGATGAGTCACTTGTGGCTGCGGGTGATTGGTAGTGGCAAAGAAGACCCGCGCTACGAAGATATCAAGCGTAAGTGGCGGGGCAGTGTCTGGCTGCGAGCGTATTTCTCAATATTTCTATTACAAGGTGCGCTAATACTTCTGATAAGTTTGCCGGTGACCGTGGCGGCTAACCCGTATTACCCTGATCTGACCTGGCTGCTCTATGCAGGTACGGCCGTATGGTTTGTGGGCTTCACGATTGAGCGAATTGCCGATGCACAGCTGCGTGAATTTATTAGTAAGCCGTCTAACACTGGTAAGGTAATGGACCAAGGTCTGTGGCGCTACAGTCGTCACCCCAACTACTTTGGCGAACTGACGCAGTGGTGGGGCATCGGTGTTATTGCGCTGCAATCGACCTATGGCTGGATAGGGCTGGCTGGTCCGCTGACGCTAACTATACTCATATTGTTTGTCTCCGGTGTGCCGCCTATTGAAGACAAGAAGAAGCATGAATCAGCATATGCTACGTACATGCGTCGCACCAGTATGATTATACCGTTGCCACCTAAAAAACATTAGGGGTATACTGTAACTACGCTATGAGAATAGATGTCGATAATCACGATGAGCAAAGCGACGGGCCGGTACCATACCAGACCCAGCCCGAGAGCGAACCTACGTCGGCACCGCCCGTGCCCAAGAAGATATTGTCTGCTAGCCCACCTATGACGAATGTGGTGCCGGAGGCACCAGATGGACTCGAGGGTGTCAGTCGTGTGGATTTTGAGTTTGAGCCACCCGAGGAAGCCCCTGAAGCTGCCGAGGACCGCCGTGAGCGGATCGATTACCTCAAGAATATCCGCGATGATGCCAGGCGCGACAAAGACGACAAGAGTGGTACCAAGTGGTACCTCGTTGTACCACTGGTGCTGGTCATACTTGTTGCGCTTGGTGCTGTCGGCTGGTACCTAAAACCGGTGTTTGTACACAAACCAGGTCCGGTCGTGCAACCGAAAGTATCACAGCAGACAACAGCCGGCACTAGCGCCCCGAAAGTGCAGTCGACAGACAAAGCCTCCACGGCCAACTTCAAAGAGTACACTTCAGCCAATTTCCCAATTGTACTCAAGCATCCATCTGACTGGACGCTGACCGAAACAGTAAACGAATTGGATATTTTATCGCCCAAGCAAGCATTGATGAATGCGGCTGGCAGCTCAGTCCAAGCTGCTGTATTGCTGCGCATCCGCCATCAGCAGGCATCGCTGCCTGAGTTTAAGGCAGGTAGTGCCAACGCGGTGCTTCAGTCCGAAAATATCAAATACAGTACCCCAGCCGCAGGGCAGCGGGCCTCGACGTATCTTAGTTTCTTGCAATATGCCACTACAACGACAAAGGGCGGCTTGGATGCCCTGTATATTACGGGCAACGCGGGGTACCAGAAGGCCCAAACTGTCCCAGCCGTGGATGTGACCAAGGTTGATCCGCTCGTGACGGTTAGTTTCGTTGACTGTAAGACTACTTGTACCGCGACATCGCCGGCACTGACTGTTAGCTCGGCCATATGGACGGGTGACTTCCAGAAGACCATCGAGACGATGCTTGAGTCGCTGCAGATCAGCGCCTAACACTCGGGGTTCTGGCAAAGCGATTCCCAGTAGCTGCTACGAGGGCGGTGATTATTTGAGCTCGATGACCTGAATCGTACCGTCACAAATAAGGCGACTGCCGACTTGCTGACTGTGCATCTCAAATGGCTTACCGGCTTTGATCTTGGTAAGATCTTTGACTTGGCCGGCTGTCTTGAGCGAGTCGATCACGAAGTCGCGCTCGCGATAGTGCAAATGATGCGTACGGTGGGTGACCTGCAAGTTGTACCAACGAATGCCATAGGGACTCGAATCGTCGATGGCCGTACCGATCCAGATGGATTTTTCCCGCCGTACGAAGCGTCGAAAATGCCGGACCCAAAATGAGAAATGTCCATGATCCTTCTCGTGGTCCACGAGTTGCCAAAATCGCACGTGGTGCCGGTGCCGGGGACTCTTATTGTATCCGTATGGGATTTGAAAGCCAATGTCGAATGGCCGATTGAACAGGTATAGATTGCTGAAGGGGGCCGTAGGGTACGGTTTATCAAAAATGACTGCGTAGATTTCGCGTAGTCCGTTCCTGAGTGTTACTTTGTCGGCTGTATACCAGCCCGCAGCTTGCATGGCTTTTACGAACTGACGTTTGGACCGTGCGGCAACGGCAATATTCACTGGGTCGGACGGCAAGCCGTCACGAGTAGTAGCATAGAGTGGAATATGGTTTGGTCTTATGAACAGTCGGAGTGTACGAATCAATGCTGGCAACCCAAAATATGCTACTCCGATGTACACCAGCAGCAGTGCGAAAAAGATCGGCAGGCGACGGTTGAGGAACGGGAAGGCTACAAATACGCTAAAATATGCCAGGCTAATCCCCAGCATGAGTATCAGTAAGCGCCACAGTGAGCGCAAGACGAATCTGACCATTTCTTAGTTACATTTTACGCTAAAGCTCGCAGCCAGTCATTATACTAGACAGATATGCAACTCTCAGACGAACAAATCGAATCCTTTCGCAGGCAACTTGCGATGTACTATGTTGAACATGGCCGGCATGAATTGCCGTGGCGTCTCGCACTTGATCCGTACAGTATTGTGGTGAGCGAACTCATGCTACAGCAGACACAGGTTGGCCGGGTCATCCCAAAATACCAGGCGTTTATAGGCCGCTTCCCGGGTTTTGCGAGCCTGGCGGCTGCCAGTCTAGGCGATGTGCTGAGCGCGTGGCAGGGCCTAGGCTATAATCGTCGTGCCAAGTTTTTGTGGCAGACTGCCGAGCAGGTAGTCGGACAACACCACGGTCGGCTACCAGGTACGCTCGAAGAGCTGGTGCAGCTGCCCGGTATTGGCGTCAATACGGCTGGCGCGGTGCTGGCGTATGCTTTCAACAAACCGGCATTATTCATCGAAACCAATGTGCGTACCGTGTATATCCACGAGTTTTTCGGAGGCCAGGAAGTCGTGAGCGACAAAGAGATCCGCGAGTTTTTAGCGCAAACACTCGATTATCACAATCCACGCGATTTCTATTGGGCGATGATGGATTACGGTACACATCTAAAGCAAACCGCTGGCAATCACGGTGCACGCAGTAAGCACTACGTACGCCAGTCACCGTTTGAGGGTTCACGTCGCCAGTTGCGCGGGGCAATTATTCGCCTGTTGGCCCAAGGTGATCAGACAGTAGAAGCTATAGGTATAACCTTGTCCGATGCGCGCACCCAATCGGTACTAAACGATCTGGTGCGCGAGTCCATGATTCTCCAGACTGGCGACACCTATCACTTGGCGTAAGCGTGATACAATACCTACATAATGGAACCAGTCCCCGCACCCCCAGAAGAGAAGTCGCCTGTTACGCCAATTGATGACGTCAAGCCAGTGACGCACCTTGCTCATGGTGGGTCCGCAGAGCATCTTGCCAAGCCAGCTGCCGACGACCCCGAAGCTCGGCTAGAAGCGGAAAACTCCAAACCAAAACCAGACAAATCGACTCCCGAACCTGCACCTAAACCTAAGCAGCCGCGCCAGCCGAGTGCGACACTCGCCATTATTGCCACGATTATTATTGTGCTCGGCCTAGGTCTACTCGCCACGTACGCCTATTTGCGTTCTCAGAATATGTCGCTATTCTAGTAGCTGTGCGAGACATAGCCCAACAGCTTCAAAAACCCGGTACGATTGGCGTTATCCCAACCGATACGATTTACGGTATTGCAGCCCGAGCAGTTGACCACGAGGCCGTGGTGCGGCTGTACCGCGTGAAACATCGTGAAAATAAGCCTGGTACCATCATTGCGGCTAGTGTTGACCAATTGATGGCTTTGGGCCTCAAGCGTCGCTACCTGACCGCTGTCGAGCAGTGGTGGCCGGGCGCCCTCAGTGTCATTATTCCATGTGCCGACCCACACCTGGCGTACCTCCACCAAGGCAAGCAAAGCCTGGCGGTGCGTATTCCCGACAAATCAGAGCTACTCAAGCTACTCAAGCAAACTGGGCCCTTATTAACCAGTAGCGCCAATCGTCCAGGTCAACCACCAGCCAATACTATCCAAGAAGCTAGGGCATACTTTGGTGATGAGGTGGATTTCTATCACGATGGCGGTGACTTATCGGGGCACGAGCCCTCGACTGTGGTGCGGATTGTCGACGATGCTATCGAAGTTTTACGTCCGGGCGCGGTACAATTAGATGAGAACGGAAGGACTTCACGTAATGACATTTGATGAATACCAAACACAAGCAATCTCTACCCTTACCAAAGACCACGCCTACGGTACGCTTAGTGCAGAGCTGATGGCCCAGATCTTGGGCCTGGTAGGCGAAAGCGGCGAAGTGGCCGAAAAGGTCAAGAAAATCATCCGTGATAAACAGGGCGTCGTGTCGGATGATGACCGAGCGGAACTCTTGAAAGAGCTGGGTGACATTCTGTGGTACATCAACGCGGTTTCATATCTGTTGGGTTCTGATATTAGCCAAGTGGCCGAAAGTAATCTCGACAAAGTCCTCAGCCGCCAAGCTCGTGGCGTAACGAAGGGCAGCGGGGACAACCGATGAGACCAGAAAATTTCATCGTGAAATACCTGGATGAAGTGCCACTGATGCAACTAGCCAGCTGTGCGGATAATCATCCATGGGTGGTCAACGTCTACTTTGCCATGGACAACCAGCACAATATCTATTGGATGTCGCAGGATATGCGTCGGCATTCCAAAGAAATCTTTCATAACCCCAAAGTTGCCGGCGTGGTGCATGAGCCATATGCCATAGGGCAGCCAGGCAGGGCGGTGCATTTCGAGGGTGAAGCGCGGCCTGTGCCGGTGACTGAGGCCGAAGATTTATTCCAAGCATATGCTGAGAAATTTAACCAGCACAATATGTTGCCGCAGCTGCTCGATACAAACAGTCCACACACCTTGTATCAGCTGCAGCCGAGTCTGTTTGTGCTATACGACGAAGCCAATTTCCCGGACAATCCCCGGCAAGAGTGGAAACCTTAGCCTGCAAATTGAGATCTGAGCCACTCGTCGAGTGAGCCACCACCGCCACCAGCCATACCGACGATCATGTGGTCAGCGTCGAGATGCTTCTGGATGTCTTGCTTGAGCCTGTCGTCAAGTTCGGCTGGCTCGGCAATCGATGGATCAGCCAAATGCGAGATAAGCTCTTGTGGTGTGAGAATAGTCTGGGCGGGGTCCTCTCGCGCTAGGTAGCTGGGGGTCCAGTAGACGTGTGCCGCACCAGCAAAACAGTCCCCGTATTCATTGAGCATATAGTGCTGCCGGCGGTTTGTCAGCGGCTCGTATATTACTACCAGCTCTTGGCCTTTACCGCTGGCTATTTCGAGTGCCGCGCTCATAGCACCGCGGACTTTCTCGGGCGTGTGAGCGTAATCGCTGTACAGATTTGGTGTGATTTGCTCCATACGGCGCTGCAGGCCGGGGAAGTGATTGGTGTGTTCGATGATCTCCTCGAGTGGCGTATCCACTAGTTGTTGCACTGCCTTGATGGCTAGCCATGCGTCGAGCCGGTTGTATCGGCCCGACAATTGCAATCTCTCGATCTTTGGGTCGCTAGAGTCCATAACGGCGTAGTGGCTGTTGGCTTCTAGCCCAAGATACTCACTGTCTTCCTGCCACATCTTGAGCCACTGACTCTGCTCTATGAATTCACGGAAGGCGGCCTGATAGTCTTCACGAGTTGGAAATATTTCATGGTGGTCCCACGTAACTCCGGTAATGATACTGACAAACGGCTCGAAGGCCAGAAAGTTGCGGTCAAACTCGTCACATTCGTATACGAAATAATCGCTTTTGGGGTCAAATTCACCCATGTCGCCGAACCCGATCTTGGCGCCAACCGAGTAGCTGATGGGAATACCCAATTGCTTGAATAGCCAGATGATCATGGCCGTCGTGGTGGTCTTGCCGTGAGTACCGGCAATGGCAATGAGCTTGAGTTGTTTATCAGTCAAGATTTGGTTGAGCAGTTCGTCGCGCTTGCTGGTTTTGATGTCTTGCTCGCGGCAAAACACCAGCTCGGGTGCATTCGGATTTTCCAGTGGCAGGGCAGAGGTGTATACGAGCCAGTCAATCGGCTTTTGGTCGTGAATAGCAGTAATTGCTGTCCGGCTCTGGCCGATATGGATGTCCTGGATACCATGCTTTTTGAGATACCCAATATACTGTGAATCTTGCTTGTCACTGCCGGATACCTCGTAACCGGCCTGCTTGGCAATGAGTGCCAGCGGTCCGATGGCCGTACCACCAATCCCAGAGAAGTAGATGTGCATAGCACCCATTGTAAGTCCTGGCTCTGTTAAGTGAAAGTTGTTTTAACCGAGGGTCGGCTCGTAATTCTTGTGAGGAGTCATACCTAACGAGGTATGATGACGAGCAAAATTCTAAGCCAGTGCCGTCAAAACAGGTTGAAGCTGGAGCTAGGACTTACGGTGGGTGTAGCAGCCTATCACGTGAGCACTGTGCTACACTTGAATCAAAGCTTAAAATAAAAACATGCAGATGCAAATGTTCCACCAGCACAAGATAAGACTGAGTCACCTCAAGCCACGGTATTTTTTGATTGCTTTCGTGGCTTTTGCGGCCGTGTCACTGTTTGCACTGCGCCAAAACAACCTGCATATGGTGCAGTTGCGCCAGGCAGTCTATGCCGCCGACAAGAGCAATGGCGATACCGAGTCGGCTCTGGAGAAGCTTCGATCTTACGTTGGTGGCCATATGAATACCAGCCTGTCGGCTGGCGACAATACCGTCTACCCACCTATTCAGCTGAAATACACCTACGAGCGGCTAGTTGAGGCCGCGAGTACCCAGGCGGCCGACGGCAATTCGGCACTGTACTCTGACGCTCAGAGATACTGTGAGCAACAAATTCCAACCGGTTTCTCGGGTAGTTACCGCTTGCAGTGTATCGAGCAGTATGTCGATTCACACGGTTCGTCGGACCCTGTTGCTACCATCCCAGACAGCCTATATAAGTTTGATTTTGCATCACCTATGTGGTCACCAGACCTGGCTGGCCTCAGCTTGCTGGCGGCCTTTATCTGTTTGGTTGTGGGGCTATTATTGATAGCCAGTCACGCCTATTTTGGTCGCCACAAAAAATAAGCCGGTCGCATCTCTGCGCCGGCTGTATTTCTGAAGTCTTACTGACTACTAGTGAGCGGTTGGGTTAGTAGTATTGTTTGTGTTATCGGTAGTACCAGTACTCGTTGTATCGGCGTTTGCATTCGCATTAGTCGCAGAGCTATCAGTTGTTGCTGAACCCTGAACGTTCGATGCTGCACCATTGGTAGTACTACACTTCTGTGATCCGGAGTTCTGACTCTGGTAGCTCTTAACGGCTGTCGCAACTTGACCATCGGATTGCAGGTTCTCCCAGAACTCAACTTCGCTACGGTTTATAACCATCTGGTCGTATGGTTTGTGAAGCTCACAACCAAGCTTGATGAGGGAGATATTGCCACTATTTGTTGAGGAACTGGTAGTGCTTCCTTGCTGCTGCAGGTAGTAAATGTTGTTTAACACCATGTAGTTCTTCTGCATGCTAGATATTTTACCGAAATAGACCTGATTGTTCGTCAGGAATACAGCTTGGAGCTTGTCTTTGTTTACGAAGCTGGCCTCTTGGTTTGAGCGGGCCGTGATAAGCCAACCAATGAGTGCTAGGGCCAGTAGACCGGTACCAAAAAGCACAATCAGGGCAGAGCCCTTCAGCCATTTATTGCCGTTGAGCCCTCTGAGCTTTTTGCCATTAGGCTTCTCTTTTGTCTCTTTTGTTTGATTTGATCCACCATCCTGTGGTGAAAACACTGAGCCTAGTCGAGGCCCAGATGCTGATTGTGATGTACGATTAGAAAAATCCATTTATAACTCTCTCCACCCTTATAATTGGTTACTGGCATTAGTGTAATACAACCATCGTCCAAGCACAACCATCATACTCTTGTTACCGGCCAAACTGAGAAATTACATAACGCTACGGGGTTGACAAACAATTTTACCCAAGAGTATGGTAGTGTTACCAGCAACCATAAGAGAGGGAGAGAAGTTATGGCTTACAAGCACACGAATTCGAAGGGCGTTACATATTACCTTAACTCAAAGGAAGTAACACTTCGTGGCGGAAAATTGCAGAGAATCTTTTACTTTAGTAAGGACGAGCGCCCAGAAGGAACTGACCTTCCAGATGGCTACACTGTCAACGAAAACCCACGCAACGGTTTCTTGACTGTCAAGCGCGCTGCTTAAGTACAGTAGCGTACGAAGGCTTTCGAGTCTTGGCCCGGGCATTTTGCCCGGGCTTTTCTTTTGTCTGTCGGCTGTGATAGTTTGTATGGTATGGCAAAAAGCTCAGACATCGTTCTCTCCGTAAAGGATTTGCGCAAGGTCTACGATGACAAAGAAGTTGTCAAAGGCGTTAGCTTCGATGTTAAGCGTGGTGAGATCTTCGGCATCCTTGGCCCTAACGGTGCCGGCAAGACGACTACACTCGAGATGATCGAGACGTTACGGCCAATTGATGGTGGCAGCGCCGCCATTGATGGCGTTGACGTGGCCAAAAATCCCTATGACATTCGTGGCGTCATTGGCGTACAGCCCCAAAGCCCCGGTTTTCAGGACAAAACCAAACTCACCGAGCTGATTCAGATGTTTGCCGCCGCCTACGGTGAAAAAGTCGACCCCAAGAAGTTCCTCGACGAGGTCAATTTGGGTGACAAGGCCGACGCCTATGTCGAAAATTTATCTGGTGGCCAAAAGCAGCGATTTTCTATCGTAGCGGCGCTAGTACACAATCCCAAGGTGTTTTTCCTGGATGAGCCAACCACCGGCCTCGACCCGCAAGCTCGCCGCAACTTGTGGAAGCTTATCGAGGAAGTCCGCGATCGTGGCATTAGTGTCATCCTAACCACGCATTACATGGACGAGGCCGAGATCCTCTGCGACCGTATTGCCATCATGGACCAGGGCAAAATTATCGCCCTCGATACGCCAAAGGCACTCATCAAGGCCTTACTAAGACGCGGTTTTAGCAAAGAGCAGCATGTCGAACAAGCCAATCTCGAGGACGTCTTTATCGATATGACCGGGAAGGAACTCCACCATGACGCTTAAGCAGCAGCTGTATACGGTCTGGGCCTTTTTTGTTATCAATCTGCGCCGGGTATTTCGCGACAGGTTGGCACTGTTCTTCATGTTTTTGTTCCCACTCATCTTTCTGTTCGTATTCGGTAGCCTGAACAAGGGCAATAATTCGATCTCACTTAACGTGGCGGTCATCAATCGCTCGGATTCGTCCTTTGCCCGGCAGTTTGCCAAGCAACTCAATAAGAGCAAAGTCGTGAAAGCGGACAAGACAGTCACAAACTTTGCGGAGGCCGACCAAAAGATGAGTCGTGGCGAGATTGATGCAACCATCGAACTCCCGGCTACCTTTGGTGACCTTAAGGATGGTATCCCGTCTGGCCAGGCAATCGTGCACTACACCCAGAACAATGAGCAGGCTGCCCAGACGCTCACGTCGGTGTTGCAGGCCCAATTCCAAGGGATTAATGCCAAGTTTGTCAAAACCGAGACGCCGTTTACAGTGACTAGCAAACAGACCAACGAGCACTCCCTGAGTCCCTTCGACTACACGTTTACCGGTCTGCTGGGCTTCTCAATCTTAGGCGCTGGCATCTTTGGACCGATGAACGTCTTTCCAGAGCTGAAAAAAATGGGCATTTTGCGCCGGTTGCACACCACACCGCTGCGTGTCTGGCAATATTTCCTAAGTACCATGATGGGGCAAGCGGTGACCGGTTTACTGTCGCTGGCCGTTATGCTGGTGGTGGCGCTTACTGTTTTTGATCTCAAGGTGGTCGGTAATTACTTTGAGCTGACTCTGTTCCTGGCCTTTGGCATCATTATGGTGTTGGGCATCGGTCTGGCCCTCGGTGGCTGGGCCAAGAATGAACGGCAGGTTGCACCGCTGGGCAATATCATTGTTTTCCCGATGATGTTCTTAACAGGCGTGTTTTTCCCACGGTTCTTAATGCCGCATTGGCTGCAAAATGTGACCACGTTTATGCCGTTAACACCTGTTGTTGACGGCGCCCGCATGATCTTGACTGAGGGCAAGAACCTGATAGATTTGGGCCCACAACTGGGTGTCATGGCCATCTGGACGCTCATCATCTACATCATTGCCTTCCGCGTCTTCCGTTGGGAATAACAAAAGCGTAAGCGATATTGTAAAACTAGCGTAAATATGCTAGAATAGCTCTTATGAGTATTGAAAAACCGAACGATTTCGACCTTGAACAAGCATATCTCCATGGCTTGGACTCCGGTTTTGATATCGCTGCAGCCGAAGACCTCGGGATTCCCTCGACACCTGCTACCTTTACCAGCCACGTTACTAGTGGTCGCCAAGTCGCCGCCAACCCACAGGTCACGGAGGCTAGTAGTGCCTACGAAACCGCCCATCAAACGAACGTCGAGCTGTATCATCTGCAAACCGACGAACAACGTGCCATGATATTTGCTCCCGAAGAGCAAGCTCGCATTGGCGCCGCTAAGCAGCTGGCCCGCGAGGCCATCAAGCACACTAGGGAACGATAATGCCGCCACGATCGCGTCAACCTGAATCTGGTGATATTGAACTGCCCGGCTTGCAGCGCCGACCCGGTTTAGTACATCTGTTAACACCAGAGTCAGCTGGGGTTGTGCCTGCTGATTACGCCGAGATTACGCCGGAAATGAACGCGTTTGCCGAGCCAGGACTCCTAAAGTCATCACTAATTTTTGATCGACCGACACAAGGTCGCAGTATCGTCTCCTTTCAACCGGCCGGCGGCGGTCGCTTCGATCGAGTCTACCTGGCTCTCAATCCCGAAGATTATAACGGTGTGGCTCGCAGTGTCGGTG
This sequence comes from uncultured Candidatus Saccharibacteria bacterium, assembly GCA_964426605.1. GTDB lineage: Bacteria > Patescibacteriota > Saccharimonadia > Saccharimonadales > UBA4665 > JAGQNT01. Next base: position 185,766 of record CAYRQK010000002.1, read on the forward strand.
CTCTTGGTCGCACCGCCATCAACAAAACTCTTGAGGCATACCCCAAGCCCGAACGCGCAACTGATGAAGTGCAGGGCAAAGCTTCCCGCTCGGCTATTCACACCGTGGAAGGTAAGCTCAAAAACCTCTACGAGCGCACCGGCGTACTGGAAGAGCGTCATCGTGTTATCGGCACCTTTCAAGAGATGGCGCAGCCGCGCAATCGTAACCTTAACCGCGGTCCGACCATCCCCAGCCGCTTCAATTATCTTATGAAAACCATTGTCGATGATGTCGTGGCGGCCGTTGCCAATCAGCGCGAATATAGCGAAGCCGGAACCGAGCTGATGCGAAAGACCATCACCAATCGACTATTTGTAGAGGGCGATTTCCACGACCGGGCGGATTACTTTACGGGCTTGCTCGGTGTGGCGGATGAGTATTACGGGTATTGTGTGGCACTCTACAAAACCCGCATCCACGAGTCCAAAGTCTACTTACGCGACCGCCAAGAAGGTTAGAGCACTCACCGCTACAGCCTTTGAGTATTGCCAAAGGCCCCAAATTGGTATAGAGTGAGTCGATTATGACCGAGGTTATTCGTCAGACGGAAGAGCTGTCGCTATTTGAGAAAATGCTACGCGGCCAAGTGGCGGCGCGCTTTATATTGAATAGTCAACGCTTGCAAGTTGCTGCCACGCTGGACATCTTTCCTGCGGAGCATGCCCAGGGTGTCCAGGCTGTAGTGTTTCCTTACGGCCCCGGTCCGAGTAGTCGGTGGGAAATGTCCACACGGATGCGGGTTGCTGCTACTGTGCAAGCGGTCAGTAATCGAATCGAACAAGTCTATCGGCCAGATTTGGTTGTTAAACATGAGGAAGGTTATGGCGTGTTAAATCATGGCCATGTCGTTATTTTCCCGAGTTTTGCTCGCGGAGAATCAGTCTCCTTACATGATCCAGAGCGTACGGTACAGCCAGCAGCAACCGAGCTCTTGGATGCCGTGGCGGCAAAACTGCGCTTTAAGACCGAAGAAGCAGTTGCCTTCGAAAACGATACCTGGAGAGGCGCTAGCCAGATCTATACACTGCTGTAGGCTACAATATATATGATGAGTCAGTATCAGTTACCTAAGCCGTTCTTTGTATTGGCGCCGATGGACGATGTGACCGAGACGGTATTTCGGCAGATTGTGCTGAGCACCGCGGCGCCCGATTTGTCCTTTACCGAGTTTGTGAACGTTGATGGGCTGATGAGTCCCGGACGACCCAAACTGCTGAAGAAGCTGCGCTTTGTAGCTGACGAAAAGAATTTGGTAGCCCAGCTGTGGGGCCTAAAGCCCGAGAATTTTAGGGCCATTGCTGAGCAAATTGCCGATGGCAGCCTAGCGCGCGAACTTGGGCTACCCGAGGGCTGCAACTTTGTCGGAGTGGACCTCAACATGGGCTGCCCGGCTAAGAGTGAAGTCGCCAATGGTACGTGCAGTGCCCTTATTAAAGTCGAGAATCGGGACATAGCCGGGCAGATTATCGAAGCAACCCGCGAAGGCTTGGCTGGCCGATTGCCGCTGAGTGTTAAAACCCGGCTGGGCTTTAGTGAGGTCGATATGAGCTGGTTTGAGTTTTTGCTGGGTAAAGACCTGGCAATGCTGACGGTGCACGGCCGTACTCGCAAAGAAATGAGCAAAGTGCCGGCGCATTGGGACATCATCGGTCGGATATGTGAACTCCGTGATACATTAGCGCCGAACACCTTTCTTGTGGGCAATGGCGATGTCGAATCGCGTCAGCAGGGCGAGCAGCTGGCCGCGCAGTATGGGCTCAACGGTATCATGATTGGCCGTGGCGTATTCCATGATCCGTATGTTTTTGCTGCGCAGAGTCCTTGGGCGACCGTGCCGCGCGAGGCTCGTATCGCTTTATTCAAAAAGCAGGTTGAGCTGTTCGCGAGCACCTGGCAAGCCGGCGAGCGCAATATCAAGACGCTCAATAAATTCTGCAAAGTTTATATTAGCGATTTTGATGGTGCCAAGGAGCTGCGTGAGCAACTGATGGCGGCTGAGAGCACTGACGCACTAGTTGCCATGCTCGACGACTCACTCATTGTACAATAGGACCATGTGGTCAGGGACGTCCAAGATAATCGCGCTCTTATTGGTGTTGTCACTGGCAGCTGTTGTTTTCACACAAGTGTTTGATCGTACCGCACTGAGTAGCCGGTATATTGAGGGCAAGTTAACGACAGTTGACGGATATAGCCGTCTATCGGAGGCCATTTCGACCGAGCTGACCCGCGAGGCGTATGCCGCGTACCCCAATCTGCCGGATAGCGAGCAAGTGCTCATTACACCCGAGGCGTTACAACTGAAGGTACAAGCCTTTCTTGCCCAGTTTCAGCAGTATGTTCACGGCGACGCTTCGGCACCGGTCCTGGATTTGCGCGACCTGGTCGGTCAGTCGCAAGCTGCTGGTTTGCCAATTCCAGCAGACAGCAGCTTAGCAAAACCGTTCCAGTTGCCAGCCACTGGCCTATCGAGCTCCTCACTGCACAATTTTGACAGTACGAAAAGGCAGGCAATTATCCTGAGTGCGCTGCTGGCGATAGTACTCGGTGCGGTGTGCTACAAGCGGCGTCGGTACCAGGCACTGGCGGATGTGGCCATGTGGACCGGGGTGCTGGTTGGCGTGTCTGCCTTGATGCTTACACTGACCTCAGGCGTTATAGAACGGCAACTGCACCTTACGGGCGGGGCGGCTGTACTTGCGGGTGTACTAGGTGACTTGGCGGCCGCAATTATGAGCGGTGCGGTGAGCCAACTGTCGATTGTTGGGCTCGTATTGTTCGCGGCCGGCCTTACCGCTCGTATCGCTATTGGTCGGTTCCAGAGTCATAGTTAGAAATCTTGCTGCCCAAGTAGTTTTTAGTCTATACCATAGCCACTTAGCTAAACGAAAGGGAAACATCTGTGGCGAAGAAACAAATAAAGGGAATTGATCTGATGAAGAGGATATCCGACAAGCAGGCACAAGACTTACAGCTCTTAATATCCGACATATCAAAGCGTAAAAGATCCAACAGGCATCGAGCAGTATAGTCTAGTCTGAAGATGATACACTAGACACGAATGATTCAAGCGACAGACCTTACCAGGAAATACCGCAAAAAAGTTGCCGTTGATAGTGTTTCGTTTGCTGTAGAAACTGGCAAGGTAACTGGCTTTTTAGGTCCCAATGGGGCAGGAAAATCAACGACCATGCGTCTGATGCTAGGGCTCGATAGTGGCAGCGGCAAGACGACCTTTGACGGTAAGAAATTGCACGAGTATGGTCAGCCCTCCAAAATGGTCGGGATTTTGTTGGACGCCAAGGCATTCCACCCGACTCGCACGGCATGGCAACACTTGCAGATCTTGGCCGATGCCGGTGGTATACGTAGGGAACGCGTCGATGAGGCGCTTGATATTGTTGGCCTGAAAGATGTTGCCAAGAAGCAGCCGGGCAAATTTTCTTTGGGTATGAGCCAACGGCTTGGTTTGGCGGCAGCTATCCTTGGAGAACCTAAATATTTGATTCTCGACGAACCAGCCAACGGACTTGATCCAGAAGGTATCGCGTGGCTGCGTGATTTTCTCAAGAATTATGCCGATGCCGGTAGTGCGGTATTTGTCTCCTCGCATCTGCTGAGCGAAATGTCCCAAATGGCCGACAACATTGTGGTGATTGGCAAGGGAAAGCTCATCGCTAGCACGAGTATGTCCAAGCTGGTTTCGGGCAGTATTGAGTCGAGTGTGTTTGTGCGCAGTGGTAAGTTGTCACAGTTGCAAAAATTATTGAGTGCACAGAGCGCGTCGGTCGAGAAGTCGGCGGGTGGCCTGCGGGTTATTGGTGTCAGTACCGACGAGATCGGGCGTATTGCATTCGGTGCTGGCATACCAGTGCTAGAACTGGCAAATCACCAAGCCTCGCTCGAAGAGGCCTTCCTGAAGCTCACTGCTGGTTCCGAGGAATATGCCACCAAACAAGGAGCTAAAAAGTGATTGATGCAATCAGGGCTGAATTTCGCAAACTCCTAACCGTTCGCTCGACCTATGTCTTGACTGGCTTGGCACTGGCTTTTGTCGTGTTTTACGCTGGCTATATCCAGGGGTACCGACTGACCGGTAAAGACTTACTCAATCCGCACTTGCTCAGCCAAGACGTTGTTGGTGCGATTGGTTCGTTGCCACTAGTGTTTGGTGTCATCATTGCCATTCTGCTGATGACGCACGAATATCGCTACGGCACCATTATGTATACTCTGACGGCTACGAACAGTCGCAGCAAGGTATTAATTGCCAAAATTGTAGCCCTGACTGTCTTTGGGTTGGTTTTTACGGCTGCCATTGGTCTGTTATCGCCACTTGTGTCGCTTGCCGGTGTTCATTTGCACGGCCATGGTGCAGCGCTCGCCCCTCAGATTCTGGATTATCACAGTCTAATATGGCGCGGCTTGTTTAATGGCTGGGCTTACATCATGGCTGGTCTGTTATTGGCAACATTGATCCGCAATCAAATTGGCGCCATTGTGT
>CAYRQK010000003.1:0-38399 GCA_964426605.1 uncultured Candidatus Saccharibacteria bacterium
GACCCCAAGATTAGATTTCCCCATGAGGACACTGAAAGACGATCAGTTTGATAGGCGCAAGGTGGAAGTGCGGTAACGTATGGAGCCGAAGCGTACTAATAGTCCCATTGACTTTTTATGACTATTCTCGAGGAGGTTTTTCCGCTTCGAGAATAGGGCAATTGACTAGTTATTGGTGCATGTCACCAAGAAGACGTTTGTTTTAGCCTTAACATCTTAAATTTGATTAATAGATCCGTGCCATGTGTAATGGACATCAAGTGTAGCTTTTGTTCCGTCGACCTTTGATATATCGTTGATGAGCGAACGAAGTCCGTGCTTGGTGCCCATAGCGCGAGGGCAACACCTGTTCCCATGCCGAACACAGCAGTTAAGCCTCGTAGCGGTTACAATACTTGGGCCTGAGCCCTGGGAAAATAGCACGGTGCCAAATTATAGTTAAGCCATCCTTTACAGGATGGCTTTTCTTTTTTATGGGGAGACCGTTATATTGCCCTGAGGGGGGTTATAATATTTCTCACAGACGCCATTCAGTTGTATTGGTTATGCTATAGATACTCACGAATGGATGGTGGGTATAACGAACGGAGGCAGACTATGGCTGGAACAGTAACGGGCGGACGTCGAGCCGCTAAAAAGAATATGAGAAAATATGGTCCAGACTTTTATGCACGTATTGGTGCCAAGGGAGGTAAGCGGGGTCGTACCGGTGGCTTTGCCGCAGGGAAAGAAGGGCTTGAACGGGCCCGTAAGTGGGGAGCTGTCGGCGGCAAGATCTCCCGCCGTAATACTCAAGATACAGAGGAATAGAATCTAGTTGACTCAAAACCAATAGCATGATATCATAAGCATGATTCTGAGGAGAGTCGTGAGGGTTCCGCGTGTAAGCGCGGAACTTTTTCTATCTTTCACTTCAGATACAACAACCGTAAAGGGAGGTCATGCATATGGCTGGAACAAAAGCTGGCGGCAAAGCTGCCGCTGCAACTAACAAAGCAAAGTATGGTGCCGATTTCTATTCGAAGATCGGTGCACAGGGTGGCAAAAACGGCCACACTGGTGGCTTTTATGCCAACCGTGAGTTGGCTCGCGCTGCGGGTGCTCGTGGCGGACGTATTAGCCGTCGTGTTAAGAAAGCTGCTTAGAACTCTTATAGATTCAAAACAGTTAAAATATCCCGGATATTCCGGGGTATTTTAATGTGAATTAACAGGGGTGGCATGCCGGTGATTGCTCTATTGTGCGAGGACACTAGTAGTAAGACTGAGTGAGGGGTTGGCGTGCATGTCGTACAATGTGAAAATAGCCGTTGTATAGAATAGTATCAATAATTAGGACACTATTACGAATGATGTATATTTGATGACACGTAGATACTATGAATATACTATCAATTTCGAGATGAGGATCGTCATATTAAGGCTTGGTAACTTACTACTCAAGTGTAGTAAAGATAACATTGGTAGTAGATTGATATTTATGACAACATATATGGATAATACAGATATATGATGTGGGATCTCGATAGTATAGTTGATGTATTAATTATGATAGTAGTACAACGTTGTATACAATAATGTAGATATTATTGTGATTAATATATGACGAATCGTTTATTTACTAGTTGTTAAAATGTCAATAAGCATTGAACAATGGATGACTGGGCATTACCCGTCACATGACGGGCTTATGTGTGAGTTAAAGACCTCCGTGTCGCACAATTTTAAGTTCACTTTATGGCTGGAATGACTAGACGCTGGCACATAGTACTTGTATGGAAGTACTTCATGTTCTTACGTCGTCAAGAATGGTGGTTGCGGCTGTCATAATGACGATCGATAACATTAAAGTAGAAGATTATGGGCTATTGCTTTCAGACGTCCAAATATATTCAGGCCTAGGTACGCGTATAGACTCGTATGATCCGAAGATACGTGAAGACTCTCCCCCTACTACTAGTAATATGCTTACCACCCTACATTATTGTATTTGATAGGTTACTGGTTGGTTGGGTATGGGTTGCCCCTGTTAGTAATGACTAAGATACTCCAGCCTCTCGTGTGCGATAAAGTAACTGTCGGATGCCGAACCGAAGGGTATCATATATTTTGTGTGCAGTATGCAAGAATTTGCATAGGTTTTTGATCTGAGTATTGCATGTCAAAAAGCGTAAGTGTATACTTAGGCATAAGCTTTCTTAACAGATACGAATGTAAGTGTGAGTACACAAAAGAACAGAAACTTAGAGTACAAAATGAGCTCTAAAAATACTCAAGAGATACAAAATAAATATGTCACTATTGGCCGGGCGGCTCAGTATTTGGGTGTGTCTGTCGATACGATCCGCCGTTGGGAATTGAGCGGGAAACTACATGCCAAGCGGTTGGACGGCAAAAATAGGTACTTTGCAGTATCAGATCTAAGACGGTTTAGGTCCGAGCGTCCACTCTCGACAGCTGGAGTGGCGGCTAGACTAAGGGTTTCGGAGTCGACCGTTCGCCGATTAGGAGTGCAAGGGCTCCTTGTGCCTGTTAGGGGTGAGAACGGTCGCCGGATGTATTCGGCACAGGCTGTATCAGACTACATGATACGCAAAAGTGGAGATCGAGACCCTGTTGCTATACATAGTTCGGCTAGCCCCATAACCCCCGCGAGCGCTCCGGGGGCAGGGTCAAGTCTGGTTGATAAACTCTCGCAGCCTACTAAAACTCATATAGAGGTACTGGAACAAGAAGCTACAGACGTCGTGTCTACAATTGCTGATAACGGAGTCTATGACAGCAGGGGCATAGGTTCTTTCGGCCTTTTGGCAGCGATAGTTTTGGTGGCCTTGGGGGCTATATTTGGGGTTTGGTATCAGGCGCACTCTCATGCTCCTGGGCCGACACTCGCAAACGTTGTGGTAGCGAAGAACCCTGACTCTAGTGTGAAGAATACGGGGCCGACACTCAAGGTGACGCCATTGAATCTACCAACTACATTTATGGTTCAGCTACCCAGCAGCGGACTCAGGATTGATTTGGGTCAGCAGAAGATCGTAGGGAGCCTAGTGGGTGCGTCTACGAATTTCGCTGTGCTTCCTATTACGAGTCAGAGTATAAGGGATGGGGGCGTGGAGCTCCAGGACCTCTCGCCTGATATACAGAATCTCTTGTCTAGTCTGCAGACTGCAGTGCCGAGTACTAATGTATATACCACTAAGGTATATCCGACGGTCGGTACCACGCAGACGGTGATGGCAGGCTTAGGATTAAGCGGTACTGCCACCGGGACGGCTTTGACCCTAGGGGTTAACCTGGGTACGACATTAAGGGCGATCGGAAATAGTCTTGAGGTTAAATTAGGTGGTGTTGCAACTGGCACAACGAGTTCTGCCTCTGGACTGGAAGCAACTGCCCAGGGTCTACAGCTGTTGGGTGGCTGTAGTGATGGAGACGTGCTGCAGCATTTTAGTGGTGCTTGGATGTGTAGTGCTGTGGCGGGCGGTGGTGGTAGTTTGGCGCTCAAACAAGACGGCACTGTCAAGCTCGCAAATCCAGTAGCACTTAATTTTATAGGCAGCGATTTTGGTATGACGACGGCTGGTGGCACGGGTGTGCTGGCCCTGGCACCAACAGGCGTAGCCAGTGGTAGCTATGGTGATGGGTTGCATGTGCCAGTCGTTACTGTTGATAGTAAGGGGCGAGTTACTTCTGTGTCGGCTGTATCTATTAGCGGGACGGCACCGACGGGTGTAGCCAGTGGTGATTTGAGCGGCAGCTATCCGAATCCGACCGTTGCCAAAATTAATGGTATCGCACTAGGCAGTACGGCGGCCACTGCCGGGAATCTGCTAGTGGGCAGTGGGACTAGCTGGGCTAGTCGTGGTCTTACCGGGGATATATCGCTCAGTGGTACCGGGGTGACTACTATCTCTGCCGGCTCCGTGACGAATACTAAACTACAAAATAGCGGGCTAACGGTTGCGTCTGGTAGCGGTTTGAGTGGTGGTGGGCTGGTGTCGCTAGGTGGTACTACTATATTGAGTTTGACCAACACGAGTGTTGCGAGCGGTAGTTATGGCTCGAGTACGGCAGTGCCGGTCTTCACTGTTGACGCCCAGGGCCGTCTGACGGCTGCCGGTACGACCACTATTGCGAATACTGGGTTACAGCACTCGGACGTGAGTGTTACGGCTGGGACCGGCCTAACTGGTGGTGGCACCGTAGCATTAGGTGGCTCAACTGGCCTGTCGGTACTTTATGGGTCACTAGCTGGCACGGCAGTGGAGGGCAGTACTGGCATTGCTATTACGGCTGGGACCGGCCTAACTGGTGGTGGCACGATTACACTTGGTACTGGCGGCTCGGCAACTTTAAACATTGCATATGGCTCGAGTGCTGGCACGGCAGTGGAGGGTAACACGGTACTGACGTGTGCTGCTGGTGTCGGCAATTTGAGTGGTGGCGGTAATGCTATTGCCCTCGGCGCTGGCGGGGGTTGTAATACTATTGATACGGTGGCAAATCCTAATTTTGCGACTAGCATTTCGAGTCCGCTCGTTACTAATAGTGGCGGGTTGACGATAGCGACAACTGGTAGCGGGCACGATCTAACACTTTCGAGTGCTGGCAATATCGTATTGTCGGGCTTTGATTGCAGTAGTAACGTTAATGGCGGCAAGCTGACGGTCGACGCTTCTGGTAATTTGATATGCGGCGATGACATCGGTGGGGGAAGTGGTAGTGGCTCGCCGAGTGGTTTGGCGGGCGGTGACTTGTCGGGTAGTTATCCAAACCCCACGGTAGCCAAACTGAATGGTGTCGCGCTGGGTAGCACCGCGGCTACTACTGGCAGTTTATTGATTGGTAATGGCACGAGTTGGGTTAGTCAATTGGTGGGTGGCGATATCTCGCTCAGTGGTGCTGGACTGGCAACTATTGCTGCTGGCTCGGTGACTAACAGCAAGTTGCAAAACAGTGGCCTGACTATTACGGCTGGGACCGGCCTAACTGGTGGCGGTACCGTGGCACTAGGGGGTAATACAACATTGATGCTCGCTAGTACTTCTGTTACGGCTGGTAGTTATGGCTCCAGTACGGCTATCCCAACCTTTACGGTGGATGCTCAAGGTCGCTTGACGGCTGCGGGTACCACAACCATTTCTGATATCGCAAACGCCTCATTGCAACATGCGAGCTTAACGATAAATACCGGATCGAACCTGACGGGTGGTGGCACGGTTGCATTGGGTGACTCACTAAGCCTGGGACTATCGAGCGCGCCATCCTTTGCGACTAGTGTTTCGAGCCCATTATTCACACATAACGGAGCCTTGACACTATCTAATACTGGCAGCGGCGACCTGACTATTAGCAGCACTGGTCACATTGTGCTGTCCGGCCTCGACTGTAGTGGTAACGCCAATGGCGGCAAGCTGACGGTTGATACTTCGGGCGCACTGGCGTGTGGTGATGATGTTGCTGGTACTTCGTCAAGCGGCCTGACGGTCAATCTGGTGAATGACGTAACCGGTGTGTTGCAAACTGTGTATGGTGGCACGGGTATTGATGGCTCAGCCGCTGGCGATGGAACGTTACTTGTTGGTACTGGCAATGGCTTTGCACTTGCTACACTCACAAACAGTGGCGGTATTGCGATTAATAATACTGCTGGCGGTATCGGACTGGCGGTTAATTACGGCTCGGCCGCCAACACGGCGGTGCAGGGTAACACTGGGCTCACGGTCGCGGCTGGTGTCGGCCTGTCCGGTGGTGGGTCCATCACGCTTGGTACCGGCGGCACGGCCACCTTAAGTCTGGCTGACACTACGGTAACTCCAGGTAGCTATGGATCGGGTAACTCGGTTGCGACCTTTAGTGTCGACCAGCGAGGGCGTTTAACCGCTGCTGGTGTGACGCCAGTCGCCGGTCTGGACGCGGCCGTACTCACGAGTGGTACATTGAATGACACATTACTAAGTGGCAATGTAACACTCCTGGGTAATGCATTTGATAGTGCAAATCAGTTGGTGCAGCTGGATAACGGCGGTAATTTGCCAGCCCTCAACGGTTCGGCTTTAACGAGTCTTGCGGCAAATAATATCTCCGGTACGATCGGTGCTACTCATGGCGGAACTGGCCTGGCGAGCTACATTGTTGGTGATTTATTGTATGCGTCGAGCACGACTGGCTTATCACGCTTAGCTGACGTGACCACTGGCTCATGCCTGGTTAGTGGTGGTGTTGGCGTGGCACCACAGTGGGGCAGTTGTGCGGCTGGCGGCGGCATCACGGGTTCTGGCACCACCAACACTCTACCCCTCTTCAATAGCAGTGGCACGCTTGGCGATTCGAAACTTGCACAGAATATAGGTGGCACCGCACTGACTGTCCTAGACGGCACTGATTTGAACCTGACTGGTGGTAACTTGAGTATTGCTGGTGGTCTCACGGCTTCTGGAACAGTTATACTCTCTGGTCTGAACAGTACGGGTATCGTGCACACGAATAGTAGCGGTGTGTTGTCGACCGGTTCGGTTGCACTCGGTAGTGAAACCAGCGGTAATTATCTGAATAGTCTGGGCAGTGTGACCGGCCTCACAATCGGTGGTACCAATGGCGTGGCTGGTGGTGTACCGACCCTGGTAGTGAACTATGGTTCAACTGCCAACACGGCGGTACAGGGTAACACCGGGCTGACAGTGGCGGCTGGCACGGGACTCAGCGGCGGTGGCTCAGTGACCCTCGGTACTGGTGGCAGCCTTAGTTTCAATCTGGCAAATACTGCGGTCACGCCTGGCGTGTACGGCTCGGGAGCCAGCGTCGCAACTTTCACGGTTGACCAGCAGGGTCGATTAACCACTGCCGGCACAACGCCAATCGGTGCTCTCGATGCTGGCGTTATCACAACTGGCACACTGAGCGATGCACTCCTGGGTGCCAATGTTACACTGGGCGGAAACATATTTAATGGCAATAGCCAACTCGTCAGACTGACTGCCTCTGGTAAGCTACCAGCCTTGGACGGTTCAGCGCTCACGGGTATCGCAGCAGCCAATGTTAGCGGCGTACTTGGAGTGACACACGGTGGCACTGGTCTCACTGGCTACACTACTGGTGACTTACTTTATGCATCGAGCTCGACTGGGATTGGTGTGTTGGGGGCAGTAGCGAGCGGTTCCTGCCTGGTATCTCAAGGCGTTGGTGTTGCTCCAACTTGGGGCAGTTGTGCGGCTGGCGGCGGCATCACGGGCTCTGGTACGACCAATACATTAGCAGTCTTCAACAGTAGTGGCACACTTGGTAACTCGACGTTGACCCAGAACAGTACAACGTTGCAGCTGGCTAACGGCAACAACTTTAGTGTCACTGGCGGTAATCTGAGCGTGACTGGTGGTCTAACCGTCACTGGCCCAGTGACGCTCTCTGGTCTGAACAGTACGGGCATCGTGCACACGAATAGTAGCGGTGTGTTGTCGACGGGAGTAGTAGCCTTAGGTGCTGATACGAGTGGTAGTTATGTGCAGAACCTTGGTTCGCTCACTGGTCTTTCGACGACAGGCAATAGCGGCGTGGGTAGTGCTCCAAGCCTCAGTGTACTTTACGGTTCATCAGTCAATACTGCAGTGCAGGGCGACACCGGGTTAACTATAGCCGCGGGTACTGGCCTTAGCGGCGGCGGTGCAATTACTCTCGGTACTGGTGGTACAGCCACCCTCAACTTGGCAGACACAGCAGTTGCCGCTGGCAGTTACGGTTCGACCACCGCTGTTGCCACCTTTACCGTTGACCAGCAGGGTCGACTAACCGCCGCTGGCACGACGACACTTGCCAACGGGGCTTTGCAAAATTCAAGTATTACGATTACTCCTGGCTCTGGTTTGACTGGCGGTGGGGTAGTCGCATTGGGCGGCTCCAAGACGCTGAGCATCGATTTTGGCTCCGGCGCTGGCCAGGTTTCGCCCGGTGACACCATCATCACTTGTGCGGCGGGTGTAGGTAATCTTAGTGGAGGTGGCAGCAGTGTTTCCGCAGGTGCTGGTGGTAACTGTGGTAATATTAACACCATTCCAAATCCGACATTTGGAACCTCTGTAACTACTCCGACTTTGACAAGTAGCGGTGCACTGAGCGTCAGCAGTACTGGCAGCAACGACTTGTCGCTGAGCAGTGGCTCCGGAACCATAAATTTGGCGGCCAGCGTACTCAAAGCAACGACGGGTGTTACATTTGACTTGAGCAAGAGTAGCGACACCACGCTGACGCTACAAAATAGTGGCACCGGCAGTGCCAACATCAACCTGGCCGATGGTGTATTGCTGACGGGCGGTACGATTCGACTCACAAACACCGGTGTATTGCAGAATATTACGGGTAACAATGGTGACGGTGTAGCGTTTGATGCCAACACTATCACCTCTGGAGTATTGAGTGATAGTCGTTTAAGCAGCAATGTCACATTAGGGGGCAACACCTTTAACGGCGCAAACCAGTTAGTCAAGTTGACTGCTACGGGTACGTTGCCGGCTCTCGACGGCTCAGCCTTAGCGAATATCACGGCCGGCAATATTAGCGGTACAGTTACGGTTGCGCAAGGTGGTACGGGTGTCGCTGCGTTTACGAATAACGGCGTTGTCTATGGTAACGGTGCTGGGGCATTGCAAGTAACGAGCGCCGGCACTAGTGGTCAGCTACTGATTGCTAATGCTGGCGGGGCGCCGGTATTTGTGACCGCCGGCGGTGATGTAAGCCTGGCGGCGGACGGCACATTCACATTGGCAACGAGCGGCGTCTCGGCCGGTACCTATGGTGATGGCACGCATAGCCCAACACTTACCGTGGATAGCAAGGGGCGTATTACTGGGGTGAGTAACACAATTATTACGGGTGCAGCGCCAACGGGTTCAGCCGGCGGTGATCTCACGGGTAACTTTCCATCGCCGACTGTTAGCAAGATAAACGGTGTGGGCTTGGGCAGTACGACGGCAACCGCCGGCAATGTACTGATTGCTGACGGCGCAAACTGGGTTACACGAGCCCTAACGGGTGATATCACCATTAGTTCGACTGGTGTAACAAGTATTGGCACCGGCAAGGTGACCAATGCACAACTGGCAAATAGCGGTGTCACAGTTACAGCTGGCACTGGCCTGACGGGCGGCGGTAGTGTCTCACTGGGCAGCGGTACTACTGTTAATCTGGCAAATACGGCGGTAACTATCGGGAGTTACGGTTCTACTAACTCGGTTGCCACCTTCACGGTTGACCAACAAGGCCGCCTGACAGCTGCTGGCACGACTACTATCGGCAACCTTGCCAATAGCGCGCTGCAGAATTCCAGTCTGACGGTTAGCGCTGGTACGGGCCTGACCGGTGGCGGTCTGACCGCGCTCGGTGGATCTACAAGCTTGGCGGTTGCCTATGGCTCAACAGCAGGCACGGCAGTACAGGGTAATACGGGCATTACGATATCAGCTGGCACAGGTTTGACTGGCGGCGGCTCCATCACGCTAGGCGCAGGCGGTACAACTAGTATTAGTTTGGCAAACACGGCAGTTACCGGCGGAACCTATGGCTCCAGTACAGCCATCCCTGTGTTCACGGTCGATGCGCAGGGTCGCTTGACCTCGGCGGGCACCACAACTATTGCCAATAGCGCCCTTAATAACTCAAGCCTCACTATTAATACCGCCGGCAACTTAAGCGGTGGCGGCACGGTGGCGCTGGGCGGTACGCTTAACCTGGCATTTTCTGCCGCCCCAACATTCGGTACGAGTGTGACAACGCCAACACTCACGAGCACTGGTGCGCTCAGCGTAAGTAGCGCTGGCAGTAACGATCTGACACTTACCAGTGGATCGGGCACCGTCCAATTAGGCGCAAGCACGGTAAAGACTTCGGGTACCAGCCTTAGCTTTGACCTAAATAACGCAGCGAACAGCACACTAAACCTTCTCAATAGTGATGCGACGAAGACGGCCAGCCTCAATGTTGAGGGTAGTGGTACATTTGGTACCGGCCTGGCTGTTTCTGCTGGCGGTGTATCTGTATCCGGGAATAGTACGATCACTGGCACCCTCTCAGGCCTTACTGGCCTGACTGTTGCCAGTGGTGGTGCGAACATAGCGGGCGGCGTGACGGCTGCCGGGACGGTAATACTTAGCGGTCTTAACAGTGCAGGGGTTGTGCATACTAGTGCGAGCGGACAGCTTTCTACGAGTGCAGTTGCTAACGGTGACCTGGCAAATAGTAGCCTGACTGTCACAGCTGGCACAGGTTTGACCGGTGGCGGTCTGACCGCGCTCGGCGGCACAACGAGCTTGGCGGTTGCCTATGGATCAACCGCTGGCACCGCCGTGCAGGGCAACACCGGTATCACAGTTACCGCTGGCACTGGCCTGACCGGTGGTGGTTCAATCACCCTCGGTACTGGCGGCACTACCACTGTTAATCTTGCCAATACTGCCGTTACAACTGGTAGCTACGGCTCGGCGAGTTCGGCAGCAACCTTCACAGTTGACCAGCAGGGTCGACTAACCGCCGCTGGCACGACGGCCATTGGTAACTTGGCAAATAGTGCGCTGCAAAACTCCAGTATTACAGTTAACACTGCTGGTAATCTGAGTGGCGGCGGCACGGTCGCTCTCGGCGGTACGCTCAATCTGGCGTTTACAGCTGCGCCTACCTTTGCCAGCGGGCTGACAGTCTCTTCTGGCGGGGCGTCAATAACCGGTGGGTTGAACAATAACAGCGGCGGTATCACTAGTGCTGGTGCGATATCGGGCGCCACTACCATTACTACGAGTAGTACGATTAACGGCCTATCACTTTCGAATACTGGTTTGTCTGCGGCAGCTGGCCTGACTGTTGCCAGCGGTGGCACCGGAGATCTGGCCCTAAGCAGCGGCTCGGGCAAAATTGCGCTCGGAGCTACCGCAGTGCAAACGACGGGTGGATTAACCTACGATCTCAATAATGCATCGGCAGATACGACATTCGGCATTGTGAACAACGGAGTTGGGCATGCGGCAAATCTCAGTGTCGAGGGCAGTGGCAGCTTCGGCACTGGCCTGACGGTCTTCGCTGGGGGTGCGAGTATCACTGGCAGTGCAACCATCAACGGCACACTTGCAGGTCTCACTGGCCTTACGGTCGCCAGCGGTGGCGCAAGTATTGCAGGCGGTCTTACGAGTGCCGGCACAACAATCTTGAGTGCGCTTAACACCATGGGTGTGGTGCACACCAGCGCCAGTGGCCAGCTTTCTACGGGAGATGTAGCGTTGGGAACTGAGACCTCCGGTAGTTACAT
Source organism: uncultured Candidatus Saccharibacteria bacterium (assembly GCA_964426605.1). Classification (GTDB taxonomy): domain Bacteria; phylum Patescibacteriota; class Saccharimonadia; order Saccharimonadales; family UBA4665; genus JAGQNT01. Next base: position 11,290 of record CAYRQK010000003.1, read on the forward strand.
TGCCAATCTCGGTACACTCACTGGCCTGTCTACTAGCGGGAATACTGGTGAGGGTAGCACTCCAGCATTGACGGTTCTGTATGGGGCTGGTGCTAATAATGCGGCGGCCGGCAGCAATACCTTTACCTGCGCTAGTGGCACAGGGAACTTATCAGGCGGCGGCGGACTGGTGACAATAGGTACGAGTGGTACGAATTGCGGCTCAATTAATACAAATGCGGCCGTTAGTTTCGGTACGAGCGTGACTACACCGCTGGTTACGAACGCTGGTAGTCTCGAGATAAAGACAACTGGCAGCAATAATCTGCTACTAACGAGTGGCTCGGGTACTGTTAACCTCAATGCATCAACTATTAAGACGAGCGCTGGCCTGACGTATGATTTGGCAAGTGCCAGTAATGATACCTATCAGATAACAAATAGTGGTGCTGGTATCGCCAGTCTCGGGGTGGAGGGCTCTGGAACCTTTGGCACTGGTCTGACTGTCTCGAGCGGCGGCGCCTCTATAACTGGTGCGACGACTATTGCAGGTAGCGTGGGCGGTATTACGGGCTTGACGGTTGCCAGTGGCGGTGCAAGCATCACCGGTAATACTACTGTTAGTGGTACGCTTTCTGGCTTGACGGGTCTGACGGTTATATCTGGTGGTGCTAGCATTAGCGGTGGTCTCAACAATAATTCCGGTGGCATCACCGGTGTCGGAGCGATCTCTGGCGGCACAACCCTGAGTCTTAGTGGTAGTATTACTGCCACCACAAGCGGTACCATCAACGGTTTGAGTATCAATGGCGGTGCTTTGAGCGGCGTCACGACCATCAGTGCGTCGGGTGCAATTGCTGCCGCCACAGCAACGAACACCATCAATGGCTTGATCATTAATGCTGGCGCATTGAGCGGAGTGAAGGGTATGACATTCAGCTCTGGCGGCCTGAACCTCAGCGCGGGCGGCATTACCGGCGCCGGTAGTATTGCCGGCGCCACGACCATTACGGCGAGTGGTGCAATTAGTGGTGGTTCGCTGAGTGCAGGAAACGGTGACAACTTTGCTTGCACCGGTACAAACTATACAAAGGCTGAGGTTGTGGTAAACGGCATAGTGACGGGTGATGGTGGTTGTGGCAGTGTTGGTTTGTCTGACGAGCGCCTGAAGACAAACATTACTCCATTAAATGCTTCGGTGCTCGACAAGATCAAGGGTATCAACACCGTCAATTTCAACTTTGACTGTACAAATAGCTACTTTACTACAAGCCACACTGACTGTCAGACCAACCTCCAGACGGGTGTGTTAGCACAAGAGATTCAGCAAATTTTCCCGGACCTTGTTGGTCAAGACGAGTATGGCTATTACCACGTCGATTACCAAGGCTTGAGTGTTTACAATCTTAAAGCGGTCAGCGAGATTGCTCAACATATTGATAGTCAGGGCGACGCCAGCTTTAAAACGCTCACTGCCAATAATCTAAACCTTAGTGGAACCCTAGCACTCAGTGGCGGTCTTATGATTGGCGGTGACACACAATTCAATGGAAAGTCGGTATTTGATAATATCGTTACTTTCGGTGATGCGGTGAGCTTCAATGGGCCAGTGACCTTTAATGGCCAGACACACTTCAACAGTAACACCGGTGGCTATGCCACGATTAAGATGGGCCAGACAGCCGTACATGTGAGTTTCCCGCAGGCGTACGATAGTGCACCGATTGTTTCGGCGACCCTAGGCAACGGTGCCTTTGCTCAGTACAGCACCAATAATAGTACGGCCAACGGCTTCGATATAGTCTTGAGTCAGCCCGCCACGGCCGAATTGCAGTTCTCGTGGCTTGCGCTTAGCGTCACAGACCCGACGTCAACTTCGCAATAACCTTGACGCTTGGTGGACCGACCATTAGAATTAGGCATAAGCGTAACATAAGTGAGGGAGAGGGGCAGATATGCCGAGTATCAAAGTGCAACTTAGATCAGAGAAGAAAGATGGAGAGAAAAGGAAGATGAATTTAAAGTCGCTGAAGCCCTCCAAGAGAACAGTGGTAGAGGTGATAGTACTTATCCTGTTAGTGGGACTAGCACTGTATGCAGTCCAGGTTAGGTCTGACCGCGATAACCTGCGTAGTGAGCTGACGTCACTCAAGAGCGATCCACAGCAAGCCGTGCAGCAGCAGACAAGTGATCTGATTGCTTCTGTTGGCAAGCTATACTCTTTGCCAAAGGGTGAGACACCTACAGTAGCTGCAGTAACCGACGCAGCCCAGGCTAAGAAGCAATCGGCCTTCTTCAACAATGCCCAGAATGGCGACAAGGTACTCTTGTATGTTAAGGCTGGTGAGGCTATCTTATATCGTCCAAGCACGAACAAGATCGTGGTTGTTGCACCGCTGACTTTCAGCAACGCCACAACTGGAACCACCACCAATAAAAGTGGTAACTAAGACTCGTTAGTAGTTCTAGCAAGTCTATAAAATGCCCCGCAACATTGCGGGGCATTTTAGTGTAGGGCGTCGAAACTGCTTGGGGCGGCTACTGCCGGCAGCATCGAGCGATATGCCCTACAGAAACGTGAGGGTGTGACCTTCCAGACGGTATGGCAATTGAAACACCGGTACTGGGCGAGGTCTGACTGCTGGAAGCTTTTATTGCCACAAGTGGGGCAGATCGAGCGGTGGTGCAGCCAGTCCCGATAGGTGTCGATGCAATCTTGGATGTGTTCTTCGTCGATATCACTGAGTCGCATCTTTTGACACAGCCGCTTGGCTTCCTCCCAGGCCGCAATCTCGAGCCGCAGTAGCTCGTAGTCTGTTTTGTATGCAGCGTGCTGCAGCAGGGCGTGGCCCGTTTCGTGCAGCAGTGACCACAAGCCACCAGGTAGAGTGGCCTTGGGGTCGTAGTAAATCTCGTTGGTATCGGGTGACCAGTAAAACTTCTGTCCTTTGCGGAAGTGGAGGCTGGGGTACTTACGCTGGAGTGACTGTACGGCTTTTTCCATAGCGTTCCTTTGCTAAATCGTAACAGCCATAGAGCACGGCTTCTTCTGGGCGCTTGGCCTCTTCCAGGGGCGGGATAGATAGTATGGGGGTCTTGTGCTGCGTGAGGGCGGCTTCGAGGTGAGGCTTGAGGCGCTCAAAATAAGTACCGACACTGCCGCCGACTACTATGACGTTCGGCTCGCACACAGCGATCAGCTCCAGTAGGCCAACACTGAGATCACGTGCGATACGTTGCCAGGTAGCGGTATCGTATATGTCACTAGCTTGTTTTCCGAACCGTTCGACGATAGCTTTACCAGATGCGAATGATTCCCACGGTACAAGCTCACCCTTGTAACTGGCCAGAAAGAGTGCCCCCCCGCCGTCACCGATGTTTTCATCAATGGCGCCATCGACAACAAGCGCGTAGCCGATGCCAGTGCTTATCGTTATGTACAACACCCTGGATCTTTCCTTCCGGAGCATAGCCTCGGATAGGCATGCAAGCTTTGCATCATTTTCTACAACAACTGGGGTGTGCACGATGGATTCGACTGTTTCTTGCACTGGGACGTTGCGCCAGTTGAGATTGCCGAACGTTATACCGATGCCGTGCACTCGATCCATACGAGTAGCGGGGATTGCAACAGAGGTGGCTCGGAATGATTTTGTTGCAAATGATGCTACAACTTTGGAAAGTTTTTGGGCCCATTCATCGAAATCTTGAGGTGTAGGAAATTTTTGACTTTCGACGATAACACCTCGTTCGTCCAAGGCGCCTACGAGTGTTTTTGTCCCTCCAACGTCGATACCCAAATACATGGTTTTAGTGTATCACGGTTGAGGCAAACCCAAACCCTTTACTCACCGCTGTAAAAAGGCTATACTACGCAGTAACGTTGAGGTATCACTTAGGGTTCGATGTGCTCGAAACTTTATTGCTCCAGCGAAATACACCCGAGAGGAGACATGCATACATGTCAAAAACTAGTACTAACATAACAATGGATGAGCTCTTAGCTGGCTCAGATTTAGTGAGTCTTACCACTGGAGGCGTCGTTGAAGGCGTCATCAGTTCGGTTCGCAAGAACGAGGTTTGGATAGATCTCGGTCCCAAGGGGTCCGGCGTCGTGATGCGGCGGGAGATTGGCCACGGTCAGCAACTCGAAGTTGGTCAGACAGTTACCGTGAGCGTCATTGATCCTGAGCTCGAAGAGGGCTATGCGCTCTTGAGTTTGAAGCGTGCCGTTAAGGACCGCGGCTGGGATGAATTGCAACGGATATTTGAGTCACAAGAGGTTATTGAGGTTATGCCATATGATGCTAACCGCGGTGGACTCCTTGTTGAGCTTGAAGGTATTCGTGGTTTCTTGCCTGTCTCACAATTGGCAGCCGGCCATTACCCACGTGTATCTGGTGCTGACAAGGATGAGATCTTGCAGAAGCTGAATGCTTTAACTGGTAAGGCAATCCGGGCACGTATTCTTGATGTGAGCCGCAAAGATAACAAGCTCATTTTCTCCGAGAAAGAAGCCGTCAAGGATGACATGCAAGCTCGCTTTGCCGAACTTAAAGTCGGTGACGAAGTAGAAGGTGTCGTGACTGGTGTCATCGACTTCGGAGCTTTCGTAAATGTTGACGGTATTGAGGGCTTGATTCACATCTCTGAGATTTCATGGGAGCGTGTCGACAATCCTCGTAACTATCTTAAAGTGAGTGATACGGTTAAGGCCAAGATCATCTCTATCGATAAGGATCGTCTGAGTCTCAGTCTCAAGCAGATGACCGAAGATCCATGGCTACAAGAAGTGAAGGCCTTTAAGAAAGGCGATATCATTGAGGGTAAGATTACCCGGATTACGCCATTCGGTGCCTTTGTACAGATTAGCGCAAGTGTTGAGGCTTTGGTGCACGTCTCAGAGATGAGTGATGACGAAGGTGTCGATCCTGCGCAGCTGTTCCAGCTCAACGAGAAAAAGCAATTCAAGGTGCTTGATATCGATGCCGAGGGCCGTAAGATTGCCCTGAGTCTTAAAAGCGCCAAGTAGCACATGCACACATAAACGGCCCACGCCAGAAAGGAACGACGGATGCCTGCAATCATTGAGATCGATAATACTATCACCGTCGGAGATCTGGCGGATAAGCTGATGATCCCAGCCACTAAGCTTATTGGTGAGCTTATGAAGAATGGGGTTATGGCAACCATTAATGAGCAGATTGACTTCGATACTGCTCAGATTATGGCTGAAGAGCTGGGGCTGGATGTTTCGCTGGCTCGCCAGGCTGTTGAGCAAAATGCTCCAAAACCACGTGTCAAAGTGATGTCGGCCGATGCAGAGAGCCGTCCGCCAGTGGTAGCTGTTATGGGTCATGTTGACCACGGTAAAACGAGCCTACTTGATGCAATTCGCAAGGCGAGTGTCGCCAAGGGTGAGGCCGGCGGCATTACGCAGCATATCTCAGCCTATCAGATAGAGCATAAGGGCCGGCTTATTACGTTTCTTGATACTCCTGGTCATGAGGCATTTGCCGCAATTCGTGAGCACGGTGCCCATCTGACGGATATCGCAGTTATTGTTGTGGCGGCGGATGACGGCATAAAACCTCAAACACTTGAGGCAATTCGCTTTGCTCGCAAGGCGGGAGTCAAGATAGTGGTAGCAATTAACAAGATGGATAAAGAAGGTGCGGACCCCAATAGGGTGAAGCAGCAGCTTGCCGAACACGAACTCATGGTTGAGGAATGGGGGGGTGATACTGTTGTTATTGAGGTTTCGGCTAAGACCGGCCAGGGTGTTGAGGCACTCGAAGATATGCTGTTGCTCCTCGCTGACGTTGAGGAATTGAAGGCTGATGCTGTGGGTCCAGCTACGGGGCTTATTATTGAGGCTCGTCTACAACAGGGTCGTGGCCCTGTAGCGCATGTGCTGATAGAGTCCGGAACGCTCAAGAAAGGCGATTTTGTTGTCGCTGGTAGCGCGTACGCGAAGGTTCGTAATCTCGAGAGTACGAACGGGGTGGCTATTGGTCAGGCCACTCCTTCAACGCCGGTGGTTATAACTGGTTTCAAGACGCTACCCGAATTTGCCGATGAGTTCCAGGTGGTTGCGTCCGAAAAAGAGGCTCGGTCTTTGGCTGAGTCAGCGGCAAATAGCAGAGTTTCTGGATCGAACCGACATGGTATTAACAGCGGTGAACTTATTCGCATGATTAACCGCAACAACCAGGTGCAAGAGCTCAACGTACTTATCAAGGCTGACGTACAAGGGTCACTCGCGTCTGTCACCGACAGCCTCAAAGCGCTCGATACCGAAGAGGTAGCTATTCGTGTTGTTGGCTCTGGCATCGGTACGTTAACCGAAAATGATATCCACATGGCTCATACGAGCGGTGCTATCGTGTACGGTTTCAACATATCTATGCCTTCCAATATCCGTCAGACTGCTAGCCGTGATAAAGTACCGGTTCGTCTCTATAAGGTCATATATGAGCTTATAGGTGATGCTAAAAGTGAACTTAGTGATCTATTACTGCCTCAAATTATCACAAATGACGTAGGACGACTAGTTGTACGGGCTATATTTAAGACTACCAAGACTGAAATTATATGTGGTGGTGAAGTTACCAAGGGCAAGTTGGTCGTACCGGCTCTGGCGCGAATCGTACGGGGTGACGAAACATTGGCCGAAGCTGAGGTGACAAATCTGAAGCGTGGTCCCCAGGATGCCAAAGAAGTGCTTGAGGGTGAAATGTGCGGCATAAGCCTTAAGACCAGCAAGCGAGTTGAGCTGCAGGAAGGTGATCGAGTCGAACTGTTCACGCGAGAGACGGTCGCCCGTAGCTTATAGGTAGGGTACAATAAAGCCATGGACGATGGAATGAACACAGGCGCAGCAAGTAACCAGCCCGACCCGGGCCAGTTTGCGCAGCGACCGGTACCCCAACAACCTCAGCCTCAAACACGGGATCAACGACCCCCACTGAAGATTGACGATGCGCTGCTAGTCGAGCTGGGTCTTGGTACGTTGCCTGCCGAAGAGAAGAAGGCACTGCAGAAGCATATTTATGAAACACTCGAGATGCGGGTCGGTATGCGTCTGGCCGATCAGATGACAAACGAGCAGCTCGATGAGTTCGAGACATACTTTAACGCCCGAGATGACGCTGGCGCTTTTCGTTGGCTCGAGACAAACTTCCCCAATTATAAAGATATCGTGGCCGAAGAGTTCGATAAGCTCAAATCAGAAGTTGCACACAATGCGGCCGATATCGTGGCCGCTAGTCAGCAATCTGTCGCGGGTGGTGACTCTACCCCTGCAGCCCAAGATCAACAGCCGCCACCACAGGCGCCACCCACAGCTTAAGGCGTGGGGAGCCGGTTTGCGTATCCACGGATGAAATCCGCAGCACTCATCTCTCGTTTGCCCGCGGGTATGAGCTTGTCGACACACAGGTAACCTTCGCTGCACGATAGCCGTAGTGTCTCGGCGTCTCTGGATATTTCGAGAGTTCCGATCGTACTTTTACTGGTTGCAGGGATTGCGTGAGCGGTCGTGATGACAATGTCTATTCCGCCGAGGCTTGTTCGGCTCTTAGGCCATTCGCTGTAGGCGCGGACTTCTCGCTCGAGTTGAATAGCGGACTTCGTAAAGTCGAGCACACCGTCTTGTTTTGTAATAAGACTATCATACGTTGCTACGGCGCTGTCTTGTGGCAGGCCAACGACTGATCCGTCGAGAATGCCTGGAAGCAGATCATGCACCATGACTGTACCGATGTCGAGGAGTGCCTCAGACAGTTGCTGCTTTGTCTCATCTCCGCGCAACACGTATTCGGACTGGGCGTATATTGGTCCGGAATCCATCTCTTTGGCGAGCGCCATGAGCGACACGCCAGTCTTGCCCTCGCCACTCAGGATGACACTTTCAAGCGGAATGGACCCTCGGTGCTTGGGGAGTAGGGACGGGTGGATGTTGATGATTCCTCTCGGGAATATATCAATGACTGACTGAGGTATGATCTTGCCATAAGCAACCAAGACGGCTGCCTCGGCTTGGTATGATTCTAATTGCTCTCGAATATCTGATGGCTTAGCCGGTAGTAGCACTGGAATGTCATATTGGCTCGCAAGCTCTGCCACCTCTAGACTGCGTGTGTTCCGCGAGCGGGCCGTCTCGTGATTTGCTACGACGGCTGCAATAGTGTAGCCGTTATCTATGAGCGATCGGAGTACAGGCGTATCAGTATGTACTCCTGTAGCGATGCGTTCATTGCCAAAGAAGATGATTGTTTTTGATGTCTTTTTCATAATCTTGCTTCTGTAAATTTCCCTTCTCATCGAGTATATAAAAAGCCTCGGGTGAGTCCTTGATGTGGTCGATAAAGACGATTCCATTAGTGTGGTCAATCTCGTGTTGTAAAATCCTCGCCAAGAACCCTTCGGCGGTGACACGGAACTCTTTGCCGTCGAGATCGAGTGCCTTTATGCGTACCTTGGAGTGGCGCGGGACTTTACCGTAGACGTCTTTGATACTTAGGCAGCCCTCAAAGTCTTCAACAATTTCACCTTCTAGTTTTGTGACTTTCGGGTTAATCAATATGGTGAAAGTGTGGTCGTCTTTGTTGTCATAATTATTACGTATAACGACTATTTTAAGAAGTTTATCTACTTGAATAGCTGCAAGTGCAACGCCGACTTCGTGTTCGCGACTTTGCTCCCAGTCGATGGTCGCAGCCTGCATATCGGTTATAACTTGGACGATATCGTCGTTTATATAACCGACTTTTTTGGATTTTTGTCGTAAGTGCGAATTTGGTAGGGTGATAATATCGTCTTTTGTCATGTTGCCTTAAAGTATAGCGTAGCTCTCTGTAAAATCCCAGATCCTACAACAGGTCCAAGGGGTCGATATCGTGTAAAGTATTTGATGGTAGTGCGTCGATGATATCAAGTAGCAAAGATCGTTGTTTGGCCTTCACGACAAGCTGCCAATAGTGACTACTGTTTATGGTTTCGTAAAGGGCCGGTGCCGGGCCGTCAATCCGTACTGCTGCACCGTGCTCGACGATATGTTTTCGTATTTTCTCACAGGCCTGTTCTGCGGATTTGGCTGAGGCTCGCTTGCACACAATCTTTAATACATAACAAAACGGCGGATACAAAAATGTATTTCGTTCCTCGAGCTCTCTCTGGTAAAAATTGGCCCAGTCATCCTCAATAGCGGCCTTGATGACTAGGCTGTTCGGATTATACGACTGAATGATAACGTGCGAGTTTGCGTGCCCCCGGCCGACTCGGCCAATCACTTGGTTGAGTAACTGATATGTACGCTCAGAAGCCGTGTAATCAGGCATGCTGAGGCTTGTATCGGCCATGATGACACCGACTGTGGTCAAGTTTGGCAGATCTAGGCCCTTTGCAATCGATTGCGTACCGATGATGATATCGGCACCACCTGCTTGCATGGCCTCTATGTGGTGCTCTAGCCGCTCGGACTTTAGGTTGTCTGAGTCGAAGCGCCTGAGACGTGCATCGGGAAATAGCCGCTGAACCTCGTCTACGACCGCCTTAGTACCGATGTGTTTGAATACGAGTTCGGTGTGTTGGCAAGTTGGGCACGCGAGTGGTACCGACTGGTTCCAGCCACAGGTGTGACAGCGCAAGTTGTGACTGTCGCCGTGATACACCAGGGGGATATCGCACTTTGGGCACAGAGCCTGCCATCCGCAGTTCTGGCACAGCGCGATACGTGCCGTGCCGCGACGGTTGAGGTAGAGTAGTGATTGTTGATTGTGAGCGAGTGACGTTGTTAAGCTGGCGAGCAGGTCATCACTTAAAAATCGTGACTTTGTAAATTGTTCACGATTTTTTAGGTCTACCAGTGTAGTATCTGTGGTGTAGCTGGATGATTTAGCGAGCGTTGATAGGCGGATAATTGGCTTACCCTTTTGCTCGGCTATATAGTAGTCGGCCACGAGCGGTGTCGCTGTACCGTACACGAGGGTGGCTTTGTGCTCGTGGGCCAGTTGTGAGGCGACACGAAAGGCCTGATACCGAGGCTCCTGCTCCTGTTTGTACGCTGGCTCGTGTGCCTCGTCGACGACGATGAGCCCCAGGTCCCTAACGGGGCTGAAAAGAGCGGAGCGAGGGCCGATTATGACCAGTGGGGTAGTGGCACATAGTATTTTCTGCCATGCATCGAACCGCTCTCGAGCAGTTAGGTTCGAATGGAGCAGCACGACCCGTTTATCGCCGAACACCCCGAAGCTCTTTACGAGTTGTCCTGTTAGCCCTATTTCTGGACTTAGGATGATAGTCGATTTGCCCCGCTCGAGTTCGCGACGAGTGAGTTCTTGATATATCCTCGTTTTCCCGCTCCCGGTCCGCCCGTGTAGTAGGTATGTGTTTGGTCGTGTGAACTGTTTGAGCGCTCGGGCTTGTGCTTTAGTCAGGGCAGGTAGTTTGGGCTGGATGGAGTCGGCCCCCCCGGGGGGTAGCCCAAGTTTAGCCGGGATATGAGCCGGCAGTATCGTTTGCGAGGTAGCCCCTATAGGGCTGCGGTAATAATTTTGTAGCCAAACCGCAAGCGATAGAAGCTGGGTTGGCAAAGTGGGCAGATCGTATACATGCTCGACGGTCTTTATGGCTATTCGTGGTGTTTTTGTTGCGTTTGCTACGACAACAGCGGTGATTTTCTCATTACGAAGATGCACCCTCACGATTGATCCGATGGCGATTGGCTCGGGGTAACTATAGGTGAGCGCTGATTTTCCTCGGTAGCTTTTACTGCGTACCCACACATGGTAATAGTGCATGCAGTTAGTATACGACTTTCGGAATTTTCTCTATTGAAATGGCCTACGCAAACCGCTACACTTGATGGTGTACGTTGTCTGAATGACAATAAGGCTTACGTTTTAGATAAAAAGGCAGGGGTTCCATGTTAGATGTATTTATAACTTCAAGAGTACGGCGCAAGATCATTGTAATTTATGCGAAATACCCCGATTTTAAGACGCATGTTCGAGGTCTTGCCAAGCTTATACGTGAGGATGCCGGTAATATCCAGCGCGAACTAAAGCGCCTCGAGAAGGTTGGCTTTCTGATATCTGAGAAGCAGGGGAACACCAAGGTGTATTACACAAATAAACAGTTCCCAATCTTTAAAGAGCTCCAGAGCATTGTGTTGAAGTCTCAGCGTAGTAGCCAAAAGAAGCCGGTTATTTCCTAAGGTGGCTTGCATCTGTAACTCCTCTCAGGTACAATAGCTCACGATGATTCAAGTAACACGTAAAGATTCAAAAGAGTCGCTCGAAAACTTGCTGCGTCGCTTTAACCGTAAAGTGCAGCAATCAGGCGTTGTGGCTGTTGTGAAGCAAGGGCAATATTTTGCCAAGCCTATCAGCAAACGCGACCGCCGTGCCAAGGCTATTATTCGTACTGAGCGGAAGGCTCAGAAGATCAAGCGGATTAAGCTCGGCCAGCGATAAATGAGTCTCGAGACAACGCTAAACCAAGATTTGAAAACAGCCATGCTCGCTAAAGACGAGCAGACTGTGAGTACGCTTAGGCTTGTTAAGAGCGCCTTGCTGTACACGAAGGTTGCGAGTGGCGAGCGTGACACGGAGATGAGTGATGATGCAGTCATGGCTATCCTCGGCAAAGAGGCTAAGAAGCGCCAGGAAAGTGCTGATCTATTCACAAGGGGCGGTAACGCCGGAAAGGCACAGGCAGAATTAGCCGAAAAGGCTATTATCGAGCGCTATTTACCAGCACGGCTGGACGAAGAGGAGATCGCCGCCATTGTTGACGAAGTGCTGGCGACAGTTGGTGTGGCCGACCAGTCAAAGATGGGTCAGGTTATTGGCATGGTTAAACAAAAAGCAGGTGTTGCGGCCGATGGCGCGCTCATTGCCCGGATTGTAAAAGAAAGGATTACGCGTTGATTATACTGACAGGTCCGGCTGGTGCCGGTAAGAGTTTGCAGGGTCATGCCTTGGCGGACGAATATGGCTACGCTTATTTATCTACCGGCGAGTTGTTCCGTGTGCTTATCACTGGCCGGCGGCGACATGAGATGCTCGAGGGCAACTTGTTGAGTGACGAAGAGGTCATCAAGGTTGTCGACAGGGCTCTCGAGATTATTGATACTTCGCAACAGTTTATTCTCGATGGCTTCCCACGTACGAAGGTACAAGTTGACTGGTTACTGGAGCAACACGCCAAAGGTCGTTTTGATCAGCCGATTGTTATCAGCCTTGACCTCGAAGAAGATGTTATCAGGGAGCGCCTAGAGAAACGTGGGCGGCCCGATGACACTGACGCAGCAATTACACAGCGATATTCTGATTACCAGGCGCTTACTCGGCCACTTCTGGATTACATGCGCAAGAAACACCTAGTTATTCACGAGATCGATGCAACAAAGTCGCCCCAGGAAGTATCCGGACAGATATTCGCTGCCCTGGGCCTGGAGGTATAGGCAGGCCATGCAGACGCGTGTAAAATCATCGCGCGAAATCGAGGCCATGCGTGAGAGTGGCCGGATGCTTGCGACTGTGTTACAACACCTCCGGCCCTTAACGGTGCCTGGTGTCACGACGAAAGAATTGGCAGTGAGTGCTGAGCGGGAATTGAAGGCTCTTGGCGGCGAGCCAGCCTTCTTGCATTACCAGGGATTTCCCGATGTTATTTGTATCTCGGTGAACGACGAAGTGGTGCACGGTATACCTTCGGCCCAAAAAGTTATCGCCGGCGGTGATATTGTGGGGCTTGATTTTGGAGTTCGTTACAAAAGTATGATTACCGACGGCGCCATTAGTGTTATCGCCGGGAAACCGCTCAAGAGCACACATGCCAAACTAGTTGATGTGACCGAACAGGCGCTCCTTGCGGGGATTGCTGTTGTGCAGGATGGAGTCCGAGTCGGCGACATCGGATCAGCCGTAGAAGCAGTACTGTCAAAGATGCGATATGGGATTGTCCGGGACTTGGTTGGCCACGGTGTTGGCCACGAGTTGCACGAAGATCCCGATATCCCGAATTATGGACGACCACATACGGGACCCTGGCTGCGGGCCGGCATGACGATTGCTATTGAGCCTATGGCGACGCTTGGTACTGACAAGGTGTATGCAGCGGAAGACGACTGGACTATCCTGACGTATGATGGTTCTCGGTCGGCTCATTTTGAGCATACAGTGCTCATTACCGAAACCGGTGCCGAAATTTTGACACAACTGTAAAACAGGTAATAATTTGCACCGCTGCAAGGGTAAGCGCTATACTGACCCGTAGCATGCGTGATCCTTCAGCTCAGCATTTTGTCGGTCTCGATGTCGGTACAAGCGCAGTTCGCTGCGTCGTCGGCATGCTTGATCCGAATGGTGGTAATAAACTCTCTATCATTGGCCATGGTATCGCACCCAACAAGGGCATGCGCAAGGGCTCTGTTGTACACGTCCAGGAAGTGACGGATGCGATTGTGCATGCTGTGACTGAGGCGGAACGATTATCTGGAGTCCGGGTTACGAGTGCTACCGTGAATATTAATGGCTCACATGTCACTGGTATTAATTCTAGGGGTGTCATAGCTATCAGCGGTGTAAACCGCGAAATCACTCCTGATGATCGGGCACGCGTCGACGAGGCTGCCACGGTCGTCCAATTCCCCCCCAATCGAGAGATTATTCAATTTTTTGCCAAAAACTACAGTCTCGATGGTCAGCACAACATCAAAGACCCGGTTGGCATGCAGGGCATCCGGCTGGAGGTTGATGCACACATCGTAACGGCTGCCACGCCGAATGTCCGTAATCTTGATGCTGCACTCGTGAAAGCAGAGGTTACGCCCAATAATCACACGGTATCCAGCCTGGCATCGGCCGAGGCTACACTGAGCCGCGAACAGAAAGAAGCTGGCGTGGTGGTGCTCGATATTGGCGCTGGCACGACCAATCTCATTGTTATTGAAGATGGGGAGATCCAGCATGTGGCCGTGTTGCCTATTGGTGGCTCGCACATCACGAACGATCTAGCTATCGGGCTCAAGACTGATCTGGATGTTGCCGAACAGGTGAAACTGCAGCATGCGGCGCTGGTGGAGGGTAAGAAGGCAACGGCTAGTGTGACAGTCAAAGATCAGCATTATTCTTTCCCGATGGAAGAAGTAGTTATGATATGTGAGGCTCGTGTCGAAGAAATGTTCGAGTACATAGAGAAAGAGTTGCAGCGCATCCGAAAGTCACACAAGCTCCCTGGTGGTGCGGTTATTACGGGCGGTACGGCCAAGATCCCTGGTTTTGCGGACTATGCTAAAGAAAAGTTACAGATCGCCGCTCGAGTTGGCAAGATCCATAACGTAACCGGCCTTGTCGATAGAGTGGACGATGAGTTATTCACAACGGCAGTTGGCCTGATGATGCTCGACATGCTCTTGCTGCCGCAGGCACACTCTAGTGTGCCAAAAGATGGCAATGCTCTCGGATTGGTCACATCATTTGTGCAGCGTTTGTGGCGCTGAGTACGAAATTTTTAAGATGCCAGTTTCGCGTATTCGTAGTGCAAAATTTATTGAACTCATGAACAAGCTAGTCTATACTACCGAGTATAAAATTGAGTCAGGAAGGTCTAGAGGGTAGTTTGAATGGCGCAAGTTGTTGATCCGGCCATAGAAACGTTTGCTCGTATCAAAGTTATCGGTGTTGGTGGTGCCGGTGGAGCAGCTATTAATAGGATGATTGAGGCTGGGGTGGACGGCGTGGAGTTCATCGCCATCAATACGGATGCCCAGGCGCTGCATTATTCAAAGGCCCAGAAGAAGATTCATATTGGTAAAGATGCCACGCGTGGTCTTGGTGCTGGGGCTGATCCTACTGTTGGCAACAAGGCCGCCGAGGAGTCTCGTGACGAGATCAAGGCTGCACTCGAGGGTGCTGACATGATCTTTGTGACGATTGGTGCTGGTGGCGGTACGGGTAGTGGTGCTGGGCATGTTGTTGCCCGAATTGCCCGGGATATGGACATTTTGGTAGTTGGCTTTGCGACGAAGCCGTTTGCCTTTGAGGGTGAGAAACGGCGGGCGAATGCCGACGAGGCCATTAACAACCTTCGTGAGGCCGTTGATACGCTCATTGTCATTCCAAATGATCGACTACTACAGACAATTGATCGCCAGACGCCGCTTATGGAGGCCTTCAAGGTTGCTGATGACGTGTTGCGCCAAGGCGTGCAGGGCATATCTGACCTTATTACTGTCCACGGGCTCATTAACCTCGACTTTGCTGATGTAAAGGCGGTTATGAGTAATGCTGGTTCGGCACTGATGGGTATCGGCCGAGCGAGTGGCGAGAATCGCGCAGCAGTGGCTGCCCAGCAGGCTATCGAGTCGCCACTGCTTGAAGTGTCGATTGATGGCGCTCGGGGTATTTTGTTCAATGTTATTGGCGGCAATGATTTGTCGATGCACGAGATCAATACTGCTGCCGAGGCGATAACCAATGCAGCGGATGCTGACGCCAATATTATCTTTGGTGCCACTATTAACCCCGAGATTCAAGGCGAGATTATCATTACAGTTGTTGCCACGGGCTTTGACGTCTCCTACTTTACGAAGCGCTCACGATCGACGCTTGATGATGGTATTACTCCTGGTGTTGCCGAGGATAAGCCGCGCGAGGCTGTATCACAGGCAACCTTATCCACTGTGAGCGATGATGAGGCGGTTTCTGGCATCGATATGAATCTTGATGATGGTCATGTCGTCGAAGCTACCGACTTTACTTCCAATTCGAGCATGCCGAATATCTGGGCTATCGATGAGGATAAGACCGACGAACATCATGAGGCAGTAATCTCGAGTCATGTCGAAGAGGAGCTTGAGCGCCCTTCGTTTTTGCGACGCTTGAAGAAGCGTCGTGCGGAAGATTCTGATAAAAAAGACGATGATACCTCTGGTAAGTAAGCATAAGCGTACTAAATAATACACCAATTATTTTATTGCGAAACGCTATAAGTAGGGGTACTATTAGTTCACAAAGCGCTATATATGTGATTTTAACCACAAGCACTCGCTCTTTTTGACTACATATAAAGGAGGTGCATCGATGAAATGCAACCAATGTGCCATCGGCGACACAAAAGTTATTGAGTCGCGTGATGTTGCAGATGGGCAATCCATCAGACGCCGCCGAATGTGCATAAAATGCAATCAACGCTTTACGACGTACGAACGTGTTGAGCATCCACAGATTATCGTTATCAAGAAAGACGGTACACGTGAATTGTTCAATCGCTCGAAATTGTTGGCTGGCCTCTATAGTGCCTGCGAAAAGACGCCAGTGACCAGTATGCAGCTAGAGCTACTAGTGTCTGATATGGAGCGTGAATTTCACGCATGTGGTACCGTAGAGGTATCAAGCGTAGAGGTTGGTGAGCAGATTATGGAGCGGTTATCGCTTCTTAACGAAGTTGCCTATGTCCGTTTCGCAAGCGTCTATCGTCGCTTCAAGGATATCGCTAGCTTCGAGAAGGAGTTGTCGCACATTCGCAAGCAGCGCGTACATAAGCCAGCACTCGTCAAAGACGTGTAGAACTTTTTTGACGGCTCCCTTCGGGTTTTGTGGCCCACGAAATTCGCAGAGAGCTGACCGGGTCTCGTTACACGAGAGACGTACGAGACGACCGGAAAACTCTAACAAAAATCCATTAAAAACAACTTTAAACAACAAAGTGAGGGTAACTATGGGACAGACAGCAAGCCTCGGGGTAGAGCGCTTATTTACAAAGCCTAAAACAAAGGCTTACGAACAGCTTAAGTGGGTAAAGCGTGATTCTGTAATCATGAATCCGGCTTCTGCTACTCCAGTATTCGAACAGCTCGGTGTTGAATTTCCGCAAGGCTGGTCGCTCAACGCGATCAACATTGTTTCGCAAAAGTATTTTACTGGTACTCCAGGGACCGACGAGCGTGAAGCATCACTCAAACAGCTTATTAACCGCGTCGTTGACACGGTAGCGCGCCAAGGTCAGCAAGAGGGCTATTTTGAGACGGAAACCCAGGTAGAAGACTTTCGTGAGGAGCTGAAGTTTATCTTGGCGACTCAGCGGGCAGCATTCAATAGTCCTGTCTGGTTCAATATTGGGGTGCCATCCCGTTCTCAGCAGGCTAGTGCTTGTTTTATCCTTGGTATCGAAGACACTATGGAATCAATCCTTAATTGGTATCGTGAGGAGGGTATGATCTTCAAGGGCGGATCTGGCTCAGGTGTTAACCTTAGCCCTATTCGTTCCTCTGTCGAGAAGCTCGGTAAGAGCGCGGGTACGGCCAGTGGCCCATTGAGTTTCATGCGTGGTGCCGATGCCTCTGCTGGCGCTATCAAGAGTGGTGGTAAGACTCGTCGCGCGGCTAAGATGGTTATCCTCAATGTTGACCATCCAGATATCGAAGAGTTTATTTGGGCCAAAGAGCGCGAAGAAGAGAAAGCTCGGGCACTGCAAGCTGCCGGATTTGATATGAGCCTGAATGGCAAAGATATCTTTAGTGTGCAATACCAGAATGCCAACAACTCCGTACGTGTTACGGACGAGTTCATGCAAGCCGTTGAAGATGACGGTGATTGGACACTTCGCGAAGTGAAGACTGGTAAGCCTATCCGTACGGTTAAGGCACGTCACATTTACCGTCAGTTTGCCGAGGCTGCCTGGAAGTGTGCTGATCCCGGTATGCAGTTCGATACGACCATCAATAAATGGCACACTGCTCCTAACGCTGGCCGCATCAACGCCAGCAACCCATGCTCAGAGTATATGCACCTCGATAGCTCGGCCTGTAACCTGGCGAGTATCAACTTGCTGAAGTACCTCAATGATGACGGTACCTTCGATATTCGTTCGTTCAAACACACCGTTGAACTGATCTTTACGGCCCAGGAGATCTTGGTCGGCTACAGTGAGTATCCAACTGAGCCTATCGGCAAGAACGCTCGTGCTTACCGTGAGCTGGGTCTCGGCTACGCGAATCTTGGCGCGCTCCTGATGGCCCAGGGCCTGCCATATGACAGCGATGAAGGTCGTGCGCAGGCAGCTGCTATTACGGCACTGATGACAGGCCACGCCTACGCTACGAGCGCTCGGTTAGCGAGTATCGTTGGTCCGTTCGCTGGTTTCCGTAAGGATCGTGAGGCTATGCTAAACGTGCTTAAGATGCACCGCGAAGAAGTTAGCAAGATCGATGCCAGTTTGGCCTCCGAGGAGCTGTTGAGTGCCGCGGCAAGTGCGTGGGACGAAGCGGTTGAGCTCGGTACTCGCTACGGTGTTCGCAACAGTCAGGCCAGTGTGCTAGCTCCAACCGGAACCATTGGTCTCATGATGGACTGTGATACTACTGGTATTGAACCAGACCTCGGTCTTGTGAAGGTCAAGAAACTCGTTGGTGGTGGTACCATGAGTATCGTCAATCAGACGGTACCACGAGCACTCAAGTCTCTGGGATACACACAGCCACAGGTTGACGACATTGTGACCTACATTGACGTTGAGAAAACCATCCTTGGTGCACCTCACCTCAAGAAAGAACACGAAGCCGTCTTTGCCTGCAGCATGGGCGACAATTCGATTCACTACCTGGGTCACGTCAAGATGATGGCTGCTGTACAGCCTTTCATCTCGGGTGCTATCAGCAAGACGGTTAACATGCCCGAAGACGTCACTATCGAAGATGTTGAGCAACTTCACCTTGATTCGTGGAAGATGGGCCTCAAGGCTGTCGCGATCTACCGCGATAACTGTAAGGTTGCGCAGCCACTGAGTATGGCCAAGAAAGAGATCAGTGAAGAGAAAGATCCAGCTGCTGCCGAGATTCTGGCTAGCGACGACAAGTTTGTGCTCAAGGGTGCTGTGCGTCGCAGGTTGCCCCGTGTTCGCGCCAGCAAGACGTATAAGTTCCAGATTTCTGACCTGGAAGGCTATTTTACTGTTGGTGAATACGCAGATAATACACCAGGTGAGTTGTTCATTAGCGTGAGCAAGCAGGGCTCGACCCTCAGCGGTCTCATGGATTCATTTGCCATTAGCGTCAGCCACGGCCTGCAGTACGGTGTGCCCCTGAAGAGCTATGTACGAACACTGCGGGGCACCAGCTTTGCGCCTGCTGGCATTACAGATGACCCAGATATTCGCACGGCCAGTAGTGTTACGGATTACATTGTTCGCCGCTTGGCACTCGATTACCTATCGTTTGATGATCGCTTGGAGCTTGGGCTGGCTTCGCTCGAGGATATGGACCTTGGGGACCATCAGGTGGTCATGCAGCTAGATGAGCCAGTCAACGAGCCTGTTGCCGTTGTAGCGGAGGTTGTTGCCGAGGAGGTGCAGCCTCAGCCAATTGCTCGTGCGGAAGCCTCGGCACCGAGTGACACGAAGGCGCGGTCACAAGTCGATAGCACCGCTCCACTGTGTTACAACTGCGGTAATCAGACCCAGCGAGCAGGTAGCTGCTATGTCTGTAGTAGTTGCGGTTCGACGACCGGCTGTAGCTAGAGTTTTCAGGGCACCCCTGGAGGATACGTGATGGCAGGAGTTATACTCCTGCCATTTAGCTTATGCTACACTTGTAAGGTAATGAGGATACTTGTTTTGTACCGGCCGAAGTCAGAGCATGGGCGTACTATTGAGCGTTTTGTCCAAGAGTACCAAAGTGGCCACGGTGGCAAGATAGAAGTTTTAGACGTTGATGGCCGGGATGGTAGCTCGATGGCCTCGCTGTATGATGTCATGCAGTATCCAGCGATATTGGCCCTCGCCAACGACGGATCAATCCTCAAATCGTGGGAAGGCGAAGCCTTGCCGATGATGGATGAGGTGGCCTATTACGCCTATGCTGGTGGTGAATCGTTTGCAATGTAGGCGGCCGGTACGCTATAGTATGAACATAAAGCGTTGTCTTATTTGGGACAGAAGCAGTCATCAGCTGCAAGCTGCTGGAAGAAAAGCGAGAGGCGCCTAGTAGACCCAGCCGGCACGACCCGTTAGATCGAACAATCGAGCGCCGAGAGAACAGGGCCCCCGCACAATACATTTTGTGGGGCAAAGTCACTTCTTTTGGAAACTGGATGGTACCGTCCGCATACGTGGATTCCAGTGTCTGAAACAAGTGATTTTTGTTTGTAAGGAGAAATATGCAATACAAAGCAGGCCAGCGGCGCAAAGCTATCGAATACGAAAAAGACCTCGTGCGGTACTGGAAAGAGCACAAAACGTTCGAAAAATCGATCGAGCAGCGGCCTAAAACCGACGCATATGTATTCTATGATGGCCCACCATTTATTACGGGCGTGCCGCACCATGGCACGCTATTATCAAGTATCGTGAAGGACGCCGTGCCGCGCTACCAGACCATGCGGGGGAAGCGTGTGGAGCGCGTATGGGGCTGGGATTGCCACGGCTTACCTGCCGAGGTGTTTACTGAAAAGAAACTAGGCATAACAGACAAGCGGGACATCGGCACTAAAATATCCCTAGAAGAGTACATTACAACCTGTAGAGACAACATGGTGCAGACTGGTAGTCTATGGGAAGACACTATCGACCGTGTTGGCCGTTGGGTGGACTTCAGGGGTGCCTACAAAACTATGGATAAAGACTACATGGAGAGTGTTTGGTGGGCCTTCCAGAAGTTGTACAACGAGAGCAAGATCTATGAAGGCGAAAAGGTACTGTTGTACTGTGTGCGCGATGCTACGCCGATATCGAAGGCTGAAGTTGCGATGGATAATAGCTATCAGGACGTCACCGACCCCTCAGTATATGTAAAATTTAAACTCAAGGGGAGTGATTCGTCTCTGTTGGCGTGGACTACGACTCCGTGGACATTGCCCGCCAATACTGCTGTCGGTGTTGGCGAGAACCAGACGTATACCGAGATCAGGTTGGAGTCTGGGGAGCAATTGATCTTGCTGCCAGAACTTATCGGTAAGGTGCTGATCGACGAAAAACATCAACCACTCGAGTACGAAGTCGTGACGCCTGCGATTAAGGGTTCGGATCTGGTCGGCAAACAGTACGAGCCATTATTCAAAGATCATGGCGCTAAAGCACATTACATTTGGAACTACCCCGATCTTGACGTTAACGAAGGGACTGGCATTGTTCACCTTGCACCGGCCTACGGAGAAGAGGATTATTGGCTGGCCAAAAAGATGGGCTTCCCGCTAGTCCAAGTTATTGATGACAATGGCTTCTATAGCGAAGGAGAGTGGCGGGGTCAGTATGTTTGGGATGCCAACAAACCTATAGCCAAAGAGCTGCACGAGAGAGGTGTTGTCTGGAAGATTGACTACATAACGCACAGTTATCCGCATTGCCACCGTTGCGGTACCAAGCTCATGTATCGCGCCCACCCTAGTTGGTTCATGGATATTGATGGGCAGCGCAGTAAGATGCTCGAGGAAAATGGCAATGTCAATTGGTTTCCCTCGCACCTCAAGCATGGTCGTTTTGCTAAAACAGTAGAGAGTGCTCCGGATTGGAACCTTAGTCGTGATCGCTTTTGGGCGACGGCTATGCCTGTCTGGAAGGGTACCGACAAGCACGGCAAGCAGCACATAAAGGTCGTGGGTAGTTATGCGGAGCTCGAGGAATTGTCAGGGGTGGAATTAGAAGATTACCACCGACCCTGGGTTGATGACATCACATTTACTATCGACGGCGTCGAGTATACACGGATAGACAAAGTCTTGGACTGCTGGTTCGAGAGTGGCAGTATGCCATTTGCTCAGCTGCATTATCCATTTGAGAATGTTGAGAAGTTCGAGCAGCGTTTTCCGGGTGATTTCGTCGTTGAGTATGTGGGGCAGGTGCGAGCATGGTTCTACTATATGCATGCAGTGTCTGTTGGGCTGTTCGGTACGAACTCGTTTAGTAACGTCATCACTACTGGTACATTGGCTGGTAATGATGGCCGCAAAATGAGTAAGTCTTTCGGTAACTATACTGACCCCAATGAAATGATGGATCTGTACAGTGCCGATGCACTCAGGTTTTTACTCATGTCGTCGACGGTTTTGAATGGTGAGGACTTCTCTTTGCAGGATAAAGATGTACAAGATGTACAGCGAAAATTAGCCATGATTTGGAATATGTATGACTTCTTTACAACGTATGCAGAAGTTGATAAGTGGCAGTGGGATGGTATGCTCGAAGACCCCTCACAGGAGTTAACGAACCCGTTAGATCAATGGGTGGTGTCGAGACTACATCAGTTACAGGTTCACATTACCAAATATATGGATGTATATGATATTCCCAATGCTCTCGCTGACGTGCTGCCATTTTTGGATGATGCGAGTAACTGGTACGTTCGACGTAGTCGCCGCCGCTTCTGGAAAAGTGGCGATGATGCCGACAAGCGGGCTGCATACAAAACACTGCACTACGTTCTGACGCAGCTTAGTATTGTCCTTGCGCCGTTTACGCCGTTTCTGGCCGAAGAGCTGTTTTTGAAATTGACCGGAGGAGAACTGGGTGAATCAGTGCACTTGCTTGATTGGCCGAGGGTTGGCCATATAGACGAGTTGTCTCTGTTGCGCATGCAACAAACTAGACAAGTCGTGACAGAGGGTTTGGCACTCCGCGCCAGAGCCAGCATTAAGGTCCGGCAACCGCTCGCCTCAGTCACGCTCAAGAATCCCGCACCAGCCTTATTGTCTGAGCTGGAGAGGGAGGAGCAGGGCGAGGAGCGTTTCTATCACGACTTCATTCGTGAAGAGTTAAACGTGCGATCGGTGAAGTATCTTGCCATGAACCAAGAGGGGCTAGAGGTTGTGCTTGATACCGTGCTCACACCCGAATTAAGGCGTGAAGGGGCCGTACGTGAGGTGATACGTAATGTTCAACAGGCTCGCAAACAGGCCGGCTTGCAAGTAGACGACCATATCGCGCTGCACCTCGCTACCGAAGTCAAGGAGCTTCAACGAGCGATTGTCGAGTATGAGGACACGATTCGAGCGGAAACGCTTGCCGATGCCCTCGTGAGTCATGCGCAGACGCAGTTTGCTAGCACTGTCAGCGTAGAGGGACACGAACTTCGTATCAGCCTGAGCCAAGTCTAGCCGATATGTCTGCGACGGAGTCTTTACAGGGGCGGTACTATCTGATAAGATGATATGGTATTAAATTCCTAAAGGGAACTATTCATGAAAAAAGCCGTAATTCAAACAGGTGGTAAGCAGTACGTCGTTGCCGAAGGCGATGTCGTAGAAGTTGAGCTTATCAAGGATGTCGCTAAGAGTGTCAGTTTTGATGCCTTACTCGTGATTGATGGTGACAAGACTACTGTCGGGGCACCTATTGTGTCTGGGGCGAAAGTCTCAGCAGATGTACTGAATGCCGACGAACAGGATGACAAGGTCACCTCTATCCGCTACAAGGCGAAGAAGCGTGTGCACACCGTTCGGGGTCACCGTCAGCACCACACTGTACTCAAGATCAGCAAGATAGCCTAATTAGAGCTACCGCCACCTATCTAAAATAGCCCGTTTTGCCGGGCTATTTTAGATACTGTCGCACGTGGCTGTGGATAACTTTATATTACTTTGCACATCGTTGTGCATATACCAACAAATAACAAGTACTTTACAACACCTTAGAAACAGATAAAGGCCACACCACCAGCATAAGCAGAATGTATGTTGTATTTGAGTCTACTATTTTTTTATCAATAGGACGCTAAACCTATCGTCTCGGAGAGTACTTTCCGTATTCACTTTTCTCTTGTAGACCTCTGTTAACCTCGAGATAATAGGGGTACGGATGTCTGGAGCGGGGAAATCTGTTTTAGTGCATCCGTAAAAATCCAAAATCAAACAAAATGTTTAAACAAACACCGCGAAAATCGGTTTTGTCTCGACGTGTCGTTGCGCACAATAGTGCCGAGAACGGCGGGTTGAGTGTACCCTACAGACGGAATAATGATCTGTGGGCATGGTTGATTTTGTCTCTGCGCAAAGTGTTTACAGGGGTCAGCCTACTTGTACTTACTGCACTCGTCGGCTTCACAATATTGACTCCTCGGGCAGCTATTGCCGCTACTCCTACTCTGAACTTCCAGGCTCGCCTAGAAAATAACACCGGTGCTATTGCCCCAGATGGCAATTACAATGTTGAATTCAAGCTATACCAAGGCGGTACGGCCACTGTTCGTGGTACGAATAAGTGGACCGAAGATTACACGACAACGAACCGTGTCCGGGTTAGTAATGGCTATCTGACAGTTAACCTCGGTAGCATTACTGGCTTCCCGAGCACCATCAATTGGGACGATGACCTCTTCCTTGGCATGAATATCGGTGGCACTGACCCAAGTACTCCTGTCTGGGACGGCGAAATGGATCCACTGCTCAAACTCACCAGCGTCCCGTATGCCTTCCAGGCCCAGAGCGCACAACAGTTGCAAACCATCCAGGGTGGCTACACCGGTACCCTGAACTTCGGTACTTTGACCCACGACAGGGGCATCACCTTGCCAGATGAGGATGGGATAGTCTGTCTACAGGGAAGCTCGGCCTGTGGCTTTACGACTGCCGGCGGTGGCGACTATATTCAGAACCAAAACGCTGCCGCCCAAGCAACCGCCGACTTCTGGATTGATGGTGCAGGTCATGCAAATACCTTGCAGGCGGATACCAACATCATCACGCCCATCGTTGACTCTGGTATAGGGGGGACACTGAGTGTTGGTACGGCGAACGCAACGGCTATCACCGTTGGGCAAAGTGGAATGACCACTACCGTTCAGGGCGCGCTCTCAGTCGCCCAGCTGCTTACTGGTCAGGCAGGGCTGACTGTCTCTGGTGGCACCGTTAACCTCAATGTCTCCTCAAACTTCAATACCAACATCAATACGGGCACCAGTACCGGGTCGGTCGCCATCGGTAATGGCGGTGCTGGGGCAATTTTGCTGCAGAGCGGTAGCACAATTGGCCTAGTCAGTGGCACCTCCCTTAGCTTAACCTCGACAGGTGCCAACAATATCAACCTGTATCCGGGTGGTGGCAGTAACACTGGTGTGCTCGTGAAACCAACGGTAGATACAACGACTGCCTTCCGGGTGCAAAATGCTGCCGGTACGGCGAGTCTGTTGACGGTTGATACGACGAACGAGCAGGTTATTTTGGGAACCTCGAATGCTGTTGCTGGTAAACTTGTGTTCAAGACGAGTGGTGACAGCAACAGTGTGACATTGACGGCACCCTCGACAGTGGGTGCGAGCTACACATTGGCACTGCCCACGTCGACGCCAAGCACGGGTCTGTGTGTCGCTACCTCGAACACAAACGCCAGCCAGCTGGTCTTTACCTCTTGCTTCCAGCAAGTCTCGAACGCTCCAATTACGCATGTAGCTGGCTGGAGCGCAAACGGCACCAATACCAACACGATCAGCATTTCACCCACAAATCCGGGTGACCTTTTGGTGCTGACAACTGGCTTCCAGAACAGCCAGACTATCACTAGTATTTCGGGTGGCGGGGTTTCAAGCTGGCAGCCAATCACCGGTGGTCACAGCGGTACTGGCGCAATGAAGTCTGTCGAAATGTGGCGTGGTGTTGTGACGAGCACTGGCTCTAGTACAGTGACTATTACATTCTCAGGGAGTTCAGGTACGACTGACGTTGCAGTAGACGAATATTCGATGGGCAGTGCGTACGGTACCTGGAGTGTCGACAGTAGTGGGCTACTGTTTAATAGTGCCAGCTCGACGGTGACTTACCCTAGTTTGACGCCGCAGAGCAACAACGAGCTGTACACCGGTTACGGATTTGTACAGAACGCGCCAGCTTCGGCGGGTAGTACCCCTGGATTTGCCTACCGTACCACGACGGGCGGCGTTGTAGCCTACAGTGCATCGTCTAGCAGTGGCGTTGCAACACAACCGACAGCCAGCCAGGCAACCAGCGGTACCTCTTACGCTATAGCGGCTACCATCTTGGCATTCTCCAACAACAACGTCATTGTGAACTCCACTAACCAGCAAGATGGCAACTTTAACGTCCGGGGAGCCTCGGCCAACAGCGTGACCAGTGTTCTGCAAGCTGCTGCTACGGGTACGGGTGACATACTCGACCTCAGAAATGGCTTGGGTGTAGCCGTTGCTACCTTTGGCAGTACGGGATCGGTACTGTTCAAGAATTCCACCAATTCGCCAACCGCCTTCCAGGTCCAGGATGCTGGCGGTGCGTCGATCTTCAATGTTGATACTACCAATGCCAAGATCGGTACGCGTAACGAAACGGCGGCCTCAACAAACTCTGCCGTGCTTACCGTCAAATCTGGTGATGCAGGCGGTGTGACCTCAAACTCAGGCAATGTCGTGCTGGGATCAGGCAATGCGACGGGTACTTCTGGCAACATCTCTATCGATGCTGGTACTGGTGCGACTAAGGGATCGATATCAGTTGGTGGCACCAACGCCAGTGCGGTGTCCATCGGTCATTCCGGTGTCACCACCGAGATCAAAGGTAACACCAAGGTTACGCTTAACGCTACAACCGGCACGGGCATGGTTTGCCAAGATACAACCACGGGGATACTCAGCGTATGTGACAGCACCTACAAAGCACCAACCGCTGCTAACTTTATCCAGAACCAGAATAGTGCCGTCCAAGTTACTGCTAGTTTCTGGATTGATGGTACGGGGCACGCCAAGAACTTGCAGGCCGACACGACAGTCCAGACACCGCTTCTGGATACGGCGACGGCGGCTGCGCTCGGTATTGGCATTAATAATGCTACTAACATCACCATTGGTCATAACGCTGGTACCTTGGCCATCGATGCCACCAATTTTGACCTCTCGACTACTGGCGTACTGACACTTGCCGGTGGGCAGGCCATAGATCTTTCAAGCAATGGCGCCACCACCCTGACTGTTGATACCGGAGGGGCTGCAGTGCTCAATTTGGGTACAGGCAATGCAAATGCCGTCAACATCGCCAAAACTGGTGTTGCGACCACTATCAACGGTAGTTTTGAGGTTAAAGAGGCGGCTACCTTCGATGGCAATATCACCGTTGCTGCAGGCAAAACCATCACCCTCACCGGCTCCACCACCGCCAACCGCCCATCCTCCCCTACCGAAGGCCAGCTGTACT
>CAYRQK010000004.1:0-18957 GCA_964426605.1 uncultured Candidatus Saccharibacteria bacterium
TAGGCACGCCGCCAGCGTTCATCCTGAGCCAGGATCAAACTCTCCAAAAAAGAATTAGACCTTAACTTCAGTCAAAATCTGACTTACTGTTGAGCCCTCGGCTTTCGCCAGGACTCGTGTTAAAACATAGTTCTTGTTTATCTCGACCACAAGGGCCGAGACATTCCGCAGCTTACGCTTGCGGAATATGAACTGACGTTGATTTGCACTATTCAATTTTTAACGTTCATTCGTGATTTTGAGACCACATGAATACCTGCCTCAAAAGCACTCATACGAGAATACGCTACCTACACCCCATATGTCAAGATAAAACCGACCACTTGTGTAGTAATCAGTACTACACCTATTTTGCAGGAGCTGGCGCGGTGGCTGCCTCGTCTTCGCCCTCATCAGAATCTTCGGTCTTATCAACTAGGGCAAGGCTCACCACTTCGTCGCCGTCATTGAGGCGCATGATGCGAACACCCTGTGTCGCCCGGCCGAGTGCTGGCGTATCCTTGAGGCCCAAGCGAATCGTCTGACCATTCTTGCTGATGATGATGACCTCTTGACTGTCGTCCTCGCTGAGTGTCTTGACGCCAATGAGTTCGCCGGTCTTGTCGTTAACCACTGCCGATCGGATACCAACGCCACCACGCTTGTGCGGCGTAAATTGTGAAACTTTGGTCCGCTTGCCGTAGCCATATTTACTGATGACAAAGATACTCGAGTTGCCTTCTACAATATCCATACCAATGACATGATCGTCACTGCGCAAGCGGATACCACGCACGCCGCGGCTCACCCGGCCCATTGGTCGTGCGTCACTCTCGTGAAAACGAATCGCTTGTCCACCAGCCGTCGAGATAACAACTTCGTTATCACCGCTAGTCATGCGAATCCACTTCAGTTCATCACCATCATCGAGGTTAATCGCAATCAGACCACTGGTGCGAACATTGTTGTATTGTTCAAACGGCGTCTTCTTGACCACGCCCCGGACCGTACACATGATAAGATTAGCGGCACTATTGGACTTGCTGATGTTGATGACGCTGCTCACCGTCTCCTCGGGCTGCAGCTGCAGCAAGTTCACGATGGCGACACCCTTGGCACTCAGCGAGGCAGCTGGAACCTCATACGTCTTGAGACGGAATACCCGGCCCTTGTTCGTGAAGAATAGCAGATAGTCGTGCGTTGAAGCATTAACAACATGCTCGATAGCGTCTTCCTCGCGAGTAACCATTCCTCGACGACCCTTGCCGCCACGACCTTGCTTCTTGTAGTCAGCAATCTGGCTACGCTTAATGTAGTTCGCTGCAGTCAGTGTTACAACAACTTGTTCGTCAGCAATCAGATCTTCATCACTCATTTTACCCAGCTCGCCGGCAACAACCCTGGTACGACGCTCATCACCGTACTGCTCCTTGAGCTCGAGCAATTCACCTTTGACGATCTTGAGGACTTCCTGCTCACTAGCCAAAATACCTTCAAGCTTTGCGATTAACTTCTTGAGTTCGGCAAGTTCATCTTCAATTTTTTGGCGCTCTAGGCCAGTAAGCGCACGCAGTTGCATCGCCAAGATAGCGCGAGCCTGGATCTCGGACAATTTAAACTCAGCAATCAAGTTCTTCTGAGCTTCTTCACTGCTCTTACTCGCACGGATAACTTTGATCACTTCGTCTATGTGATCGAGTGCAATTTTGAGGCCTTCCAGAATATGTGCACGCTCTTGGGCTTTACGCAATTCATATGCAGTCCTACGGCGGACCACAATCTGGCGATGCTTGATATGCTCAGCAATAATGTCCTGTAGGCCTAGTACTCGGGGCTGAATACCGTCGATAAGCGCCATCATATTGAAGTGGAAGCTTGTCTGTAGCGGTGTTAGTTTGTATAGCTGATTGAGTAACTTTTTGGGGTAGGCATCCTTCTTAAGATCGATCACGATCCGCACTTCGCCACGCGCCGTCTCATCACGCAAGTCGGCAATACCAGTGATCTTCTTCGTATTGGCAAGTTCGGCAATCTTCAGGACCAGTGTCTCTTTGTTGAGGGCATAGGGGATCTCGGTAATAACAATCTGATGGCGTCCTTTGTTACCCTCCACTATCTCAGCAATACCGCGAGTAACCACACCACCACGTCCCGTCGCATAGGCGGTACGCAGCGCATCCTTGCCATAGACAACTCCACCAGTCGGGAAATCGGGACCCTTCACATACTCTAGCAAGTCATCCAACGTCGCATCTGGGTGATCAATCATGTGTACTTCAGCATCGACGAGTTCGCCTAAGTTGTGTGGTGGGATGTTCGTCGCCATACCAACAGCAATACCGAGCTGACCATTCAGGAGTAAGTTCGGCAGCTTAGCTGGTAGCACGGTCGGCTCAGTATTCTGAGCGTCGTACGTTTCGCGAAAATCAACCGTCTCTTTATCAATATCGGCCAGCAACTCGTCTGCCAGGCGGTGCATTTTTGCCTCAGTGTACCGCATAGCGGCCGGCGGATCACCGTCCATACTACCAAAGTTACCCTGTCCATTTATAAGCATGTAGCGCGTGGCCCACGGCTGCGCCAGACGGACCATCGAATCGTAAATACTGCTATCACCATGCGGGTGGTACTTACCCATCACTGCACCAACGACGTTCGCACTCTTGCGGTGGCGGGCACCACTACGCAGACCATCTTCATTCATACTGTAGAGAATACGACGATGTACCGGCTTGAGGCCGTCACGAACATCCGGCAGGGCACGATCGATGATAACGCTCATCGAGTAACGAAGGTAACTATCCTCCATAACATCCTCGACACTACGCAACTCAACACTCCGTGAGTGACCGGAGTTTAAGTCTTCTGTCATCGCCGGCTTCTCGGCCGGAGCCTCATTGGTTGCATCGTTCATCGGGGCGGTATTTTGTTCATCATCCATAGCTTAAATATCCAAATCCTTCACAAACTTAGCGTTCGCCTGAATAAAGTTCTTGCGAAGTTCAACTTCGGTGCCCATTAACTTCGTAAAAATAGCGTCGGCCTTCTCGGCATCATCCACCTTAACCTGTACTAGTACACGCTTCTCAGGGTTCATAGTGGTCTCAAATAACTGTTCAGCGTCCATCTCGCCGAGACCTTTGTAGCGTTTCTGCTCTACAAAGCCGGCTTGCTTAAGTCGATCGTCGTTCAGATCTACCTTCAGGCCCTCTTTCTTGCGACGGACAACTTCGGCATCGAGGACCACATCAAGTTCAGCTTCGTCATAGATAAATATGCTCGACTTGCGACCGGGTTTCACTAGCTCAAACAACGGCGGCTTTGCCAGGTACACATGACCACCGTCGACAACTTCCTTCATGTAGCGAAAGAAGAAAGTCATGAGAAGTGTCGAAATGTGGCTACCATCGACATCGGCATCGGTCATGATGATGATGCGATCATAGCGCAAACCATTAATATCAAACGAGTCTTCGATGCCGACACCTAGGGCCTTGATGAGGCTCAAGATTTCATTATTAGCAAGCATCTTATCGAGTCGGGCTCGCTCGACGTTCAGCACCTTGCCACGAAGCGGTAAGATCGCCTGAGTCTTGCTGTCGCGTCCGGTCTTGGCCGAGCCGCCGGCCGAATCACCCTCCACCAGGTAAATCTCCGAATTCTTGGGATCTTTGCTGCTGCAATCTGCCAATTTACCCGGCATCGACGCACCGTCGAGCACGCCTTTGCGCAAGATATTCTCACGAGCTGCACGAGCCGCCTTGCGAGCTCGTGCTGCCAGCAATGCCTTACCAACGACCTTGCGAGCAACACCAGGATGCTCCTCGAGATAATAGTTCAAATACTCAGCCAGAACCTGCTCGACGTAACCACGAATCTCCGGATTGCCTAGTTTGTTCTTGGTTTGACCTTCAAACTGCGGATCTGGCAGCTTTACAAGTATGATGGCCGTCAAGCCTTCCCTCGTATCCTCACCAGACAAGTTCTCTTCCTTTTCCTTAAGCAGGCCGTTCTTGCGGGCATAGTCGTTGATAACACGCGTCAGAGCCGCCCTAAAGCCAGTCAGGTGCGTACCACCATCTGGGTTAAGCACATTATTGGCAAACGACTTGATCGTCTCGGTATAGGCGTCGGTGTACTGCATGGCAATCTCGACCTGTACGTCCTTGACCATTTTGTCGACATAGAAGATGTCGTCATCAACTGCTTCTTTGCCAACGTTCAAATGCTTCACATAACTCTGGATACCACCCTCGAAGTAGAAACTGTAGCTCTTGCCCGTACGCTCATCCTCAATCGAAGTACGAACACCTTTCGTAAGATACGCAGCATGTCGCAACCGACCAAGTACAGTATCGTAATTGATAGTCGTCGTTTCAAAAATAGTCTCGTCCGGGTAGAACGTAATCTCCGTGCCCTGCAAGTCAGTCTTGCCGACAGGCTTTAGGTCACCCTTCGGTGCACCTCGCTCATAAAATTGTTCGTAGATCTTGTTATCACGGAAGACACGAACCTGCAGCTTAGTCGACAACGCATTAACCACGCTACTACCGACACCATGCAGACCACCCGATACTTTATAACCACCACCACCGAACTTACCACCAGCGTGCAACACGGTCAGTACGGTCTCTACTGTGCTCTTGCCAGTTTTCGGGTGAATATCTACCGGTATACCGCGGCCATCGTCACGTATCGACACACCACCATCTGCCAGGAGCTTCACGAACACATGCGTGGCATACCCTGCCAACGCCTCATCAATGCCATTATCAACAATTTCCCATACTAAGTGATGCAGGCCTTCTACACCCGTACCACCAATATACATACCTGGTCGCTTACGGACCGGCTCGAGTCCCTCAAGCACCTGAATCTGGTCAGCTTGATAGCTCTGTGTATCTTTTTGTTTCGCCACTTTAATAAATCCTTATAACCCTTTTAGGACGTAAATTTGAGTCCCACTTCTCACCCCTAATTATAGAGCACTCCAGGGAAGAGTTCAACTTGTCTCGCCAACTGGAAGTATTCGGAGGCTACTTTGCCTCTTCTCGCGGTATCATATTGCCGTCTTGGTCAATATAAATGGTATCGTCCGGATCTTCGGCGGACTTCGCGTGAAGCGGTTTTGGTTGAGGTTTCTTGGGACGATCAATCACCAGTTCACCACCCGAAGCAGACGTAGGCTCAGACTTGGGTACGATGGCTGACTGGGCACCACCCAACCCCTGCTTGATCTGTTCGGCTATCTTGTCTATCTCCCCTTGATCTATCTGCTCGCTACTTATATTTTTAGTACCGAGCTCTTGCACAGGGGGCTTGGGCGATCGAGGCTTGGGCACGGGCACAGTGAGTGATGCAGGAGGCTTCACGACCGGAGCGACGCTGCTCTGCCGTGCCGGCGGCTTAGCCGAGAAATCAGGCACCTGCGGCTTCGTATGCTTACGCTTTTCTAGCCACTCATCCAAGAACGATGTAGCGGGTTTTGGCGTGACTGGGGTTGGTGTGGCTGGCAAACCAGAAGGCTGATAGCGAGAAGCCGCCGAGGGGCTAGCGGGGCCTGAAGAAATAGGGGCTGGCGGCCACGAGCCATTCGCCGGCCCAGGCCCAAAGGATTTCGGAGCCGGCGGAGGCACAATTGTCTTCATGCGAGCAAATATCTCTTCTTCTACCACTTTTCGAGGTCGACCGTACTTCACGGCGGAAAGCTGCTTCAGTGCACCAGCGAGCTTCATATTCGGGTTCCCGAGCGGCGGCAATGTCATCATGCTAAACGGCTGCGTCGGTACCCCACTCACCAGGGTACGAACGATCGTATTATAATTGGGCACTCGCAACAGGTCGTCACCATCAAACGTTGGCTGGAAATATCTAGACAGCGACTCAACATCGTTCTGCCCGATCCGGAAACTCACAATAGTACCCATATTACCGAACACAGCATCGCGGATTTCCTCCGTCAGCTGAGTCGTAAATTGGTTTGCAACTATCAGGTTGAGGTGGAACTTACGAGCCTCGGACATAATAGTCGCGAAGCTATCAGTAGAAAAGTTTTGGAACTCATCGACATATAGACAAAAGTCGACACGGTCGCTCTCGGGGATATCCGATCGACTCATGGCAGCCGCCTGAAATTTCATTACAAATATCATACCCAGTAGCTTAGAGTTCAGCTCGCCTAGACGCCCCTTACTCAGATTAACCAGCAAGATCTTCTTGTTATCCATGATATCGCGCAGGTCAAAAGCACTCTCGGTCTGACCAATAATATTCCGCATCATTTCATTACTCAAAAACGCACCGAACTTACT
The DNA here is from genome assembly GCA_964426605.1 of uncultured Candidatus Saccharibacteria bacterium. Lineage (GTDB taxonomy): Bacteria > Patescibacteriota > Saccharimonadia > Saccharimonadales > UBA4665 > JAGQNT01. Next base: position 6,291 of record CAYRQK010000004.1, read on the forward strand.
CACAAACCAGCTCACCACGTCACCAAATTCATTGCTACGCTGACTTTGCGGCATCTCCTTCTCCCAGAACTCAACAACATTCTGGTCAGTCACGTATTTCAGCTTCTGCTTCACATAGGCTGGGTCACGGAATAGCTTTGGTATGTCAATAAAGGTGCCCCCGGCTGGATCAGCCATGACGGTTAGCGCCGCCATACGGAAGAGGTGCTCGTAGCGAGGACCCATGATTCCCTGGTGCTGCGGGTCATACAGCTTGTACAGCATGTTGAGCGCTTCCTGGATAAGGAAGTCTTTCTGGTCGGCACTGTGGAACTCAAATAGGTTCAGGCCAAGCGGAAAATCCATATCGGCTGGCGAGAAATATATAACATCCTCTACTCGCTCCTTAGGCACCATCGACAGTAATTTCTCTGCCGTATCACCGTGTGGATCAACGAATGCGAAGCCATTGCCGTCCAGCATGTCCTGCAGGGCCAAGTCCTCAAGGAATGTCGACTTACCAGTACCCGTCTGCCCAACGGCATACATATGTCGCTGCCTATCTTGTTTCGTAAGTCTAATAGGCTTCTTGGCTCCCCGGAATACGTTGTAGCCCAACAGCATGCCCTCCTCGGGCATATCACGCGGCCCATCAACCTGCTTTGAGGCCTGTCTCGTTACCTGTGATGTCGGCATATTATTCTGGTCAGGGAAATGGAATAGAGTCGCTAGTTCGACCGCATTCAAGATCATCTTGCTCTTCTGCTGTGTAAACGTACGAAGTAAATAATCGTTCACGAGACTCTGGGTATCGGTAGTTGGCTTAAACTCAAAACCGTTCTTACCCGGGGCATCAAACAGCGAGAAAGACGCCACGAGATTATGGAGCAACGACTGAGCTCGCTGTGATACATTCGATGAAACAACCAAGCGAATCGCCACCTCAAAACCCGGATAGCGCGTCTTATCTTCAATCGCCTCAACGACCGAACGATCTATAGAGGAAAGGTCATTTTCTGGACTCACATCTTTTTTATCTTCAGGCGGTTTATTAAGTGCAGTAATCACTTGCTTCATGGCCGGTGCCAAGGTCTGTAAGCCCGTTTTCCCACTGTACTTACCTTTTCGCTTTTTGGAGGCAATACCGCTGGCATCCTTACGCCAACTATCACTCGCAGGCCGGAACAATATCTGGAGCGTCACACCATCTTCTTTGTTCAGACTCGTCAGGGCAGCAAGTACCGACTGGAGTGCATCCCGTTTGAGCTCTTGATAGGTCGCAATCGGAAATGCGAAGGGCTCCTTCAGCACCATGTCGCCACCCGCAATAGCCGCCATGCCCCCAACCTCATTGAATATATTGTGCTCACTCACATGCTCCAAAGACGCTGCTGGATATGCACTTACTATTGCTTGTTTAACAACATCTACAAGCGTTGCCGGGACGGCCGTATAGAAATTAACAAAGCCTCGACTACCCACTATCTCAAATGCGATGTGCCGCTGCCCGTACCTCTTATAATCACTGTCCTTTGCGGCCGTACTAGCAATGATGTTATAGACTATTTGTGCCTTAGATATTGTTTCATCAACAACATCTCGAGCGTCTCTTCCTCCGATTGCAGTCTCGTCGCTGATGGGAGGTAGGTTGATAAGTAAGGGCACCATTTCAAGCCCACGCTCGATGCCCTTCCGGACCCGTGCCTTGCTCAGCACAGCCTCATATACAACAGCCGCAATACCTCCAACGAGCAACAATACGATACCCAAAACAAGCATCAACGTGGCCATCAGTTTAACTCCCCTTGCTCGGCTGTATACCCAAAACCTGCTCCTGGTATCGCTGCTTAACCTCACTTATAATATCCGCTCGCTTTCGAGGAGTCTGGGCAGTTGCCCTCTCCGCAGCTTCAACTTCCATAATCCAACCTTCCATATTCTGGTGCTGTATGCTGGGCACGGCCGGGCCCTGGCCCGAAGAAGGGGTAACACTGGAATCCACAGGTTGAACGCCAAAACTACCCGCTGCCTGCGGGCCGGGGACACTGCTGTTACTGGGAGTTGGAAGTTGTGGTTGCACGTCTATACTTTAGTATACAACGTGACTAGTGTAGGTAACAGGCTTAGCTATTCTGGATTGGCACATAGCGCTTTATATAAAAGAATACCCCCGTGCACAGAAGTATGACCGCAATAGCATCTCGGAGGGTTAGCTGCCCAACAGATCCAAGCGCCAATAAGAAGGTCGAGACACTACTCACGAGAATAACAGGGAGCTTCAGTCCCCTGTTAGGATAACCAGTAGTGACGCGGATGAGGATAAACAGCCAGAAGTAACCGAGAGAGAGGCTCGCCGACAGAAGTACAAAACCCACGAATAATATGGAGCTGGAAGCGTTCAAAGGGTCAGCAATACTAAAGAATAGGCTATCGGCAAGTAATGCGCACGCAGTAACAACAAGTACACGATGCTTCGTAATCATAGTCATAGTTATATAGTAACAAAAACCGCCAAAGAGTCGGCGGTTTTAGGTACACGGTAATAAATGGTGGGTGGGGTGACAAATCCGCTCATATATATAGATTAAATAGCGTTTGCCACCCTAACCCTGACTGACCGCTCCTACTACCTTTAGAGTAGTGAGGAGCGCTGCTAGCAAGAGGAGTCTTGCATCGTAAGTTAATGTAACCGAACCGTTTTTGTTTTTGTAACTTACACTGTTGATACTACTACGTATTGTCATAAAAGTCAATAGCCATGAGCGTTTTGCAGGCCAATGCCCGAGAACGAGGCATCCACTTTATGCACAGCTCCCGGATAATTTTCCCAAATTTAGTGTTGACAGTTGCATAAGCATTTCATACTATATCTCTAGCACTGAATAAAAAAAGTGCTCAAAAACAAAAACGAAATTTGCAACAACGGCTTCTCGCAGGCCGTTGTTCTTTTTTGCCTCTGTTTCGGAGGGCATCAACTCGCCCAGACACTAGCACTTTATTTTAGAACAATCTCGTCATACAATGCCCGTATGGGAATGAAAGTACAGAGTATTGCCACGACCGGCACGAGTGGTATTTTAGTCGATATCGAGTGCAGTTTTTCCAATAGCCTACCCAACATTGTCATTGTCGGCTCCGCGAGCAAAGCCGTAGACGAAGCCAAGGAGCGTGTTCGTAGCGCATTTGCAGCAACCAACCTCCAGCTGCCCCGTAAGCGAATCACGCTCAACCTTGCTCCGGCCGACATACCCAAATCAGACAGCTGTCTCGATCTGGCCATCGCAATTTCTATTCTTTCCACCAGCGGGCAAATAAACATAGGCATGCCAAACACATATATATTTCTCGGAGAGCTCGGACTCGACGGAGATATCAGGCCCATCCGCGGCATTATCGGTAAGTTACTGGCTGGCCGCGACCGGCAGCGCACCCACTTTGTTATACCGTACGGCAATCTCGACCAAGCAAAATTGGTACCGAGCATACTCGTATACCCCGCTAAAACCCTCCGAGAAGTCTACGAGCATTTCTCCGGCGCAAAGCTCATTCGCCCACTAGAGACAGGGATCAAGACCATGACAAAACCTAATTCCGAACCTGCCCAGCTTGCTATCGACGATGTGACGGGGCAAATCTTCGCGAAGCGCGCCCTCGAAATCGCAGCAGCTGGTGGGCACAACCTGTTCTTCAGCGGCCCACCCGGGACGGGCAAAACTATGCTCGCCAAAGCGCTTCCCGAGCTACTACCGCCGCTCGATCACGACGAAACACTCGAGATAACACACCTCCACAGCCTCGTCAGCCACGATTACGATAAGATTATTGCTGAAAGGCCATTTCGGGCACCACACCATAGTGCCAGCCATGTGGCAGTAATCGGCGGGGGGATCAGTTTGCGACCCGGAGAGATCAGCCTGAGCCACCGGGGTATCTTATTTATGGACGAGCTACCAGAATTTAACCGTATGACGCTCGAATCACTACGCCAACCACTCGAAGATGGCACCGTGAGTGTTGCGCGGGCCAAAGATAGCATCACTTACCCAGCCCGCTTCATACTTATTGCGACTGCTAACCCCTGCCCATGTGGCTTTTACGGCACAACAAAAGCCTGCAACTGCCTGCCATACCAGATAAGCCGCTACCAGCAGAGGCTATCTGGACCCATCATGGACCGCATAGATTTGTTCGCTAACGTACACGGAGTAGACCACGCCCGACTCCTGGAGAGCAGTGTTACTCGAAGTGGCCACGACATACGGAAACGAGTCACAAACGCCCGAAACCGGCAAACCGTGCGGAATGGCGCCTCAGCCCTTAACAGCTCACTGACCAATGCGCAGCTCAAGCGGCTCGTGCAGCTATCCCCTGCCGCCAAAGCCATTCTGGACACGGCCGCTGAAAAGCTCGACATCTCAGCTCGCAGTTATATGCGCACCGTTAAAGTCGCTCGAACCATCGCAGATCTCGCTGATTCGGACACCATCGAACCTGGCCACATCACCGAAGCACTGCAATTTCGACGTCCAGAAGTACGAAATCCACTCTAATCGTTGACCTCTGTTAGTTATTCTGTTAAAATGACTACGTTATAAATATACAAACGTAGGGAGATTGCTCTATCGCTAAATTCACTCGCCTGAATGGCGCCATTCAGGCCCAGCAACTGCGAGTCATCGATGATACTGGCAAGCAACTCGGCATCCTCAGTAAGCAAGAAGCCCTGGCTCTTGCGCAAGGACAAGGCCTCGACCTGGTCGAGATATCACCCGATGCCAAGCCACCCGTTGCCAAGATTGTCGACTGGGGCAAGTTCAATTATCAGCGCACTAAGCAGCAGCAACGCAACAAAAAGAACGCGAAAGCGCTCGAAATGAAGCAAATGCGCTTCGGCCTGAAGATTGGCGAGCACGACCTAGCCATCAAGATGGGCAAAGTCAGCAAATTCTTGGAGGCCGGGCACAAGGTCAAGCTCACTATCTTTTATAGAGGTCGGGAGCTTGCCCACAAAGAAATCGGCTTCAAGCTTGCCGACAAGGTCATCGCAGACTTCGGTGATACAATAGTAGTCGACCAAGCCCCACAATTCGCGGGCAAACAACTAAATTTCGTTGTTCGCGGCAGTGGTAAACCACGCGAAGAGACAAACCCAGAGCAACAAGGAGAATAAAGTATGCCCAAACTAAAGACCCACAGCGGCACCAAAGACCGCGTTAAACTATCCAAGAACGGCAAAGTCCGTGTTGGCCACCCCAATATGAGCCACTTTTTGCAAAAGAAATCAGGTGGCCGCAAGCGTAGCTTGTCCGGTCTTGCTACCCTGAGCGGTAAAAACGTTCGTAACATCAAGCGAAAGCTAGGAGCTTAAACAATATGCGCGTAAAACGAGGCGTTGCTAGCCACAAAACCCATGCGAAAATTCGCAAAGCCACCAAAGGTATGTCCCACCCTAACCGGGTGAGCTACAAGCGTGGCAAACAAGCTGTTACTAAGTCTCTGCAGTTTGCGACCCGCGACCGCAAGAACCGTAAGCGAACATTTCGCCAATTATGGAACACCCGCATCAATGCCGGCGCTCGCGAGAATGGCACAACCTACAGTAAGCTCATTGCGGGCCTCAAGGCAGCAGGAATCACACTCGACCGAAAGGTTTTGAGTGAGCTCGCTGTCAACGAGCCAAAAGCCTTCACGGCAGTCGTCAAAGCCGCCAACAAGTAAGCTGGCGAGACTACACACTAAAATACCTCCATATATGGAGGTATTTTAGTGTCAGGCTACCTATAAGCCGGATTTTGTAAGCCCGAAGGCCTGCCAGTCATCTATCTAGATCTACCGTTGCCAGCAGATTCGAGCGGTTCTTGTGACGAATCCTCAGCGGGTACTTCGAGGTTTAGTCTCAAAGGACTCATCTCCTTGCAGCGGACAGGGTTTACCTCCTTGCGCCGTCACCGACGTTCGCTACGGGCTCTTACCCAGGGAGTTAATGCGAACAAGTTCGCTAGAACTCCCTCCCAGCTGGCTGGGCGCTCGTTTCACCCTTACCCTTGCAGCAGCCGAAACTATGCAATGGCGGTTTCGTTTCTGTGGCACTTTCCCTAGGGTTACCCCCGGTTGCCGTTAGCAACTATCCTTCCCTGTGCTGTCCGGACTTTCCTCTTGCAAACAAGCAAGCGACTAGCCAATAACCTGACTCCCTAGAGTATACTAGCCAACCTTATGTGTGCCAAGGTGTTCGTCGAGTGCTCGATTAACCGCCGCATCAGCCGCCTTATTGAGCTCACGCGGCACATGATCAAAGCTAATGTGCGCAAACTGGGGCACGAGCTGTTCGATGGCATCGTGTATCGGCCACAAATCACGATTTTTGACCTTAAAAATACCCTTCATCTGATTCACGACCAGCAGACTATCCATGTACACCTCAACTTCGCGTGCCCCTAGCCTGAGCGCGTGCTCGAGCGCCAGTTTGAGCGCCGTATATTCTGCCTGGTTGTTCGTGGTGATACCCAGGTACACTCCTTCGTCCGCCAGTACATTCTGCTCCTTGTCGTACAGCACATAGCCGCTCGAAGACGGGCCGGGATTACCCCTCGAGCCGCCGTCAGCAAACAAGACTACCTTGTCTATTCGGGCCGGGCTAGCCTCTAGCACGGCCTTCACTGATTCTCCGGGCACCACGACCGCATCTATAGCCTCGGCCAACTGGCGATCCTTATCAGTGATAGTACTGCCCGCATCATGCGTGATAAGCCAGATTTGCACCGTACTCCATTCGTTTTCCCAGCGCGGATGGTGCTGATACTCTTCCGCAAGTTCCGCCACCCGCGTCATAAACGCGAACGCCTCCTTAAAATTCTCAAAATTGAACTGCTTGTACAGCCCGTGCTTCGTCTCTTGCCAGTCTGTATTTTTTGTCATATTTACCTATTGTACTCGATAAAAGTCAGTAAATCCGTTAAAATTACTCTGTTCTTGTTCGGCACGACATGTGCCGGGGTGTAGCGCAGTTGGTAGCGCGTACGGCTGGGGGCCGTGAGGTCGCAGGTTCAAGTCCTGTCACCCCGACCACGAACGAAATTGTCCGATTTTACGAACCCTGCAAAGGGTTCGTTTAATTTGTGGGTGATGTTGTACCCCCGTTTAACCTCGAAACTATCGGCTGTTACGGTAAAGTTCGAGAAGAATACTCGTACAACTGAGTCTTTTAGCTCTCCTTCCTCTTCATCAATCAAAATATCAGATACACCGTTCATAAGTTCGAGATATTTCTTATATGTTGGCAACGCTTCTTTTGCTTCTTTTCTATCACCTACGAGCTTAGCCTGTTCGGTTTTGAGTGTTTTTATCTCTGCTGTTAAAGCTTTTAAGTCGTAATGCTCCTGTAAGATAGGGCTGTTCCTAATAAGGTCTTTAGTCTGTTGATATTCTTTCTCCTTGACCGAAATTGTCTTACTGAGAGATGTTATCCTTGATTCCATTTCCTTCAATGTCTGACTAAGCTTCTTTTTTGCCTCGCCAATCCAGTAATCGTAGTTATCTTTGGTCGTAAACTGATGCTCTTTGAGGTAGTTATAGATGTGCAGGGTTACTTTTGTAGAGAGGACGCTCTTATTCCTGAACGGACAGGTTAGCGTTTCGCACCTGTAATAGTAGTATTCCTTTATGTAACCATCTTTCTGCTTCTTGGGGGTTATGCCAGAGCTGAACGCTTTATGACAATGACCGCAGTAGACGATGCCTCTTAAGTAGTTGGCTCTAGTCGTTTCCTTATTTTTGACCAACATAGAGGACACCAGCTTGGATGATGATAGGCTAGATGTCTTGTTTATCTTCAAGAAGTCTACAACGCTTATAGCAGGCTCAAAATCGTATAGGGGCATAAGGTCAACAAGGTTCTTCCCATACTTCAACACACCAGCGTACAGAGGGTCTCTCAGGAGCTTATGTACGGCGTCTTTGTCCCACACAAAGGGTTCTGGGTCTTTTTGCCACCTACGCACCGCATAACCCGTATTATTGAGCCATTTCATAATGTCGATTTGAGACTCTCCCTCGACACGCTTCTCGAATGCTCGCTTGATAAGTGTGAAGTTCTGACCGTCAGGATATAGTTTCCTATCTGCACTAATCATATAGCCGTGTTTAAGCTGACCAATAAACTCGCCTTTTTCGGTAATATGCCTGTTACCACGGGCTACTGATTCACTAAGGTGTTCTGAATACTGTTTAGACAGCACAAATGAGATTCCAAGTAGCATTTTCCCTGTTGGGTTGTTCTCAAAAGTTAGCGTAGCGAACTTTAAATCTTTCAATATGCCCTTATCAAGCAGGTCGATAATCTCACCCGCTTCCTTCATATTTCGAGAAAGCCTATCAGGATGCCACGCTATAAGCCCGTCATATCGACCAGCCTTAATATCATCGAGAACCGCCCGAAAAGCTACTCGTGTATCTGGCTCTTTTGCGGAGTATTTTTCTTGGACAACTTTAACTACATTTAGGCTATTCGGTACTACGCAAGACTTCATACAATCTTGTATCTGGTCAGGGATAGACCGTTCTTGTCGCTCCTCACCAGTAGTAGACTTACGGGCGTAGAGGACGTATTTAAGCTTCTTCTCGTCAATCTGTTCTGTTGTTTCAGTACCTAAATTGCCCTGAAGTAGTGATAAAAGTTGTTGAGTTGGTGTTTTGATATCCATATTACCTCTATTATAACGCTAGTTCGAGAAGATTGTCGCTATTAAGTTATATGTCTTTAACAGTGTTGTAACAGTTTGAGCTATAATAGGTTCAAGTCGTTTATTCGACCTACGGTCTAAAGCCACTCGCAAGAGAAGGTATGACCACCACAATCCATTAGACACGAACAGCTCATCGTCAGAGCACTGTGTCTAATGGTCACGTTCCGAAAGGTTCGTGGGTGGCTTCGGTCATCGCTGGCGGTGAGCTTTTTTGATGCTTACCGCTCAATACCATTAAACGGGAGCAACTATGAGCAAGCACCAAAAGCGAAGCAAGAAAAAGCCGATTATTATCACCGTTAGCGTAATTGTCGCACTGGCTTTACTGACTGTCGGTGGCGTATTCGGCTTAAAAGCCTACGACAAGCACCAAGAAGATAAGATTTACTCCGTTGGCAATACAATGCACTATCCCGACTTCAATTTAGTTGTAACGAAAGCCGAAGTAAAACCAGTTAATCTACCTGTTAAAGCCGACCTAGTTAAAAAATACGGCGGACTGGAAAACTCTGAAAACTGTGACGCCGTTTCTAAAGCACAAAAGTTGGAGTGGTATGGTGCGTACAAGCTACCTGGCGTATCTGATTACAATCTTTGTATCAGGCGTAATAACTCCCGTGATGACATCAAGAAGTATTCGGACGCAAATCATCAGCTCGTTGTTGATTACAAAATCGTAGCTAACGATACAGTCAGTACAAAAGACATAAAGATTAGGCTAATCCCCGACAGTGGCAGAAACCCTACTGTACGAGTGGACGACTTTAACGGTAACGAGTTTATGATAGACCGATACTCCGATTTTGACGGTGCTATCACTGAAACAAGAGATACTTTTAACTACATCCCTTACTTCCGTAGCGAAATTGGTGAAAATATCAGCAAAGGGATTACACGACCTGGCTATCTCTACACCGACGTTAGGGACAGTGAGAATAGTGCAGATTTCATTTTGACGTATACCCACAATGGTAAAGAGAACGTCCGAACAGTGCGTATAGATTTAAGTAAAAAGTAATCATCTAAAGGCTCACCGAAGTATAATTAGGCTATGCAGGAGTCTATTGTTTGGGTTCAAATCACTACTGAACCTAGTAATCTCAACTTTCAAACCACCATATCTCTGAATGGTGGCAAGTGGGATGTCTCGTTTTCAAGCGGGACTATAAGGGCAACATCCCACAAGACTTACCTCGTGCCAGGTAGAGGCTTTGATGAGCGTGACGATGCTATCAGGAAGGTTGCGAACCAAATCGTTGGACACCTCAGAAACCTTGGGTATTTTGCTTTGGGGCTTGAAATGAAGTGGGGGTACGAAGGAGGCTATACGGGTACAAGTTTTGGGGATATGGACTCTATATTTCCGTCTATACACCAGAACAGCTCAAGCAACTATCCTGAAACTGTTTCAGAAAGGGGCATAAGGATAATCAACGACATCGGTAGTAGCCGTAAAAAGGGCTTGAAGTCGATGCTTAACTATTGGCGTAGGGCGATGGAATTAGACGAGTTAGGCTTTGACTCCGAGTCTTTTCTAAATTACTTCAAGATACTTGAGTGCCTTGCTGAACTCTGCACAGATAACACCACCAAGCAAGCAATTGTAGACCGCTTTTGTCCTGGCGGTACACCACAGTCAACCCTACAAAAGAGGTATGGTATGACCGACAAAAGGGGTCAAGACAATCTCAAGCGACAGATTAACTTTGTTGCAAAAGCTCTGAGTACGGCTGGAATTAGCCCCAAATTAAGTCGAGGTTTGTTTCTCAAGACTTTAGATATCGTATTTATACGCCACGGCTGGAATGTAGCTCACAAGCTAATACGCCCTAACCCATACGATGAGTATGGCGCAATTGGTCAGCATAGCGATGAGTTCAACCTGGTAAGGATTGAGAACCTCTATATAAGTAAAATTACCGAGCTAATGATTCTGCTTTATGCAAAACCCAAGCAGTACAAGATTCATATGTCGGGTAATATGCCTATGATAGTGCCGAAGAGCGGGAAAGGTAGCAAGGTAGATGATTAGCGATGACCGAGTTTGGTTTTCTCCCATAAGAGCCTATAGTGAGTACCTAAAACTGGTTGAACAAGTCGGTGTTGAGGCTTTAGAAGCAGAGGGTAAATATAAGCGTGTGATTGAAACTAGGTCAGTGGCGGTTCTGTGCTTTGCTCTCTTTCAAGCTAATCACACACCTTGGTGGCTACAACTTCACCGAAATGACCCACCAGATGCCCTGATAATGCGTGTGTCACCAGATAAGCCTGGTCATCACGAAGTCTTGGGCGTAGAAGTGACCTCTTATTTGAGAAATAAAACGGGGCTACCTACCGACTCAGCCTTTGAGCAACTCAAAAAGACGAAGATGTTTAAGGAGTACCACAAGTATTCGGAGCACGATGTTATTCTTGTTGACCTAGGCTGGCACTACAAGCCTGATTTTAACGAGATACAAGAGTATATGGCAGAGATTAAAGCCCCTTATCAACTATGGTTTTTGCAAGAAGTTGAATCACAGCCAGATACTATTGCCGAGATGACGCTATGTAATACCGAAGGTGCATTTCAGCGCAAAATAAATGTCGGAGAAGCCTGGCACGAAATGAAAAAACAGAATGTGTTTGGTGCGATTCGTGTTCAACGTGTGGCAAGTGTTGATAAGGTCGGGTCAAAAGAGGGAGAACCCATAGAAGGTGCTCCCTGGGACACTATGGTATAGAGATATACCTACAGCAAGCGTAGGCGTTCAAACCTGTCAGATGCTTCTTTGTCCTGGGACACCTTCAGTAGTTCGGTATTGTAGCCTATGGCTAGTTTCTGTACCTCCGTACTACTGGCAGGGTCAGCCGTAACCTTTGATGTAATCGCCCTTTGTAGCAAGAGTGTGAGAGGCTCACCAATCGCTTTTTTATAGTTGAAACCTAGCAACTGCATTACAGTCAGGGTTTCAACCGACAAGAGTGGCGTAAGGTCGTCTATAGTCTTTTGTAGCTTCGCATCGTCACCAGAAGTTTGTTTGATAAGGTCTTTTAGGACAGGTATGAACTTGTCGGTGATGTACTCAATATCCTTTTTAGAAATCTGCTGAGCAACAAACTGTTGTTCATAGGCTTGCGCAATCCTAACGAGTTCATTTTTATCCGCCACCAGAGTATTGATGATTTCTTCAAGCTCTTGAATAGTTTCTTCATTATTCTTTTTAGCTTTTGTAGCCTGAATCTTAGAGGCTATAGCACCAGCCGTATTACGCAAAACTGCTTCGCCGAGCTTTATGCCTAATTCTGCAAATTGTTTTTCAGCATCCATAAGTATTCTCCTCTTTACTTCTAGTCTAACACCGACTGTATGTTAATTTGGTTGAAAGCTAGAGAATGAAGGGAGGTCTGATACATACCTTTATGCTTCATCAGCATATCAATTGCCCTTAATTTATTTTGGGTGGTTTCATTTTCGTCATTGATAATGCCAGTTAATTTTAGGATTAAATGCTCTGGCTGAATACCGCTATTTTTTCCGATTAAATCCGAGTACCACTTCGGTTTATTATGGGTAAGATTTCGGGCGGTCTGGTCTGTAAATCCAGCACCAATAGCAGATTGATAGCAGTTACCGAAGGTCTTGCTATCTACATCAAGGTATAGTTCCATAAATCTCTGCTGACGAGGGGCAAGGGGTATATATGATTGGGTGTCCACCCCCACCCCATTTAATTCATCAATTAAATCTAAATTATTCATATATTTCCTACCTATTTACGCTACTAGCTGTAGCTCCTTGTCCCTGTTGGCGGTTGAGAAGATGTCTCGTAAGTCATTTAGAAGCCTTTCGCTAAGCTCTGGCTCGTAAATGATATAATCGAGTAGTTCGAGAGGAGTCTGTTTATCTCGACCATTCAAGATTTTATGAGCCTTAAAGTATGTATTGAATGGCTCTCTCATCT
>CAYRQK010000005.1:0-15416 GCA_964426605.1 uncultured Candidatus Saccharibacteria bacterium
CCACCTTGGCTGGGGCAGGCAGTGGCACGGTGATTACGATTCCGAATAGCTTTAATGCGAGTATCAACATGATTATCAATAGCGACACAGCAACTGGCACCGGTGTGATCATCCAGGACCTAAAAATAGACGGAAATGAGGCCAACCAGACGAGCGGTACCATGAATGGTATTTATTTTGACCATATGGGTGATGCTGCTGGGGTACGAAGTGGCGCTCAGTTTAGTCATCTGTCAGTCGTACATTTTAATAATGTCGGTCTCTATCTGAAAGCTAGCGGAAACAACACCATCACCGGGAATACTCTTACTGGTAGTGCTGCTGCAGGTGCTACAGGTATTGCGCTGGACGGATCTTCTCACAACACTGTCACTGGCAACACAAGTAATAGTAACGATACTGGTATTGCGCTTATTAACAGTGCCAACAACAACACCATCACCGGGAATACGGCTAACAACAATGGCTCTGATGGTATTGATGTGTTCTTGGCCTCCAACAACAACACCATCACCGGGAATACAACCAGCGGTAACGGCAATGGTGGTATTGATTTCTTCGGTGGCTCTAGCAGCAATACTATCGCCGGCAACACTGCAGGTAGTAATGCTTCGTATGCTATTGCTATGAGCAATAACTCCAATAACAACACTGTCACTGGCAACAATTTGGCGGATAACGGTGGGACTACACGTAACCAAGGAGTGTATGTTATTAATTCCGACGGCAATTTGATTACCAGTAACACCGTTACTGACACTAACGGTCATAGCACCGACGACTACTCAGTCGATGTTAGTGATGGCGGCAGTAGCGCCAACTACCTAGCCGACAACGTGCTTGGCGGTGGTATGATCCACGATCTGGGCACCGGTACTATCTATGGTGGCCAAGTAGACAGCGGTAATAACTATGTTATCCAACCGGCTGGTGGTGCCGTTAATCTGAATGCCAACACCAATGTTACCGGCAACTTAACAGTTAGTGGTTCTATCGATACGCCAACAGCTGCAACTCTTAACATCGGAACGGCCACGGCCAACGCTGTTACTGTTGGGCGCAGCGGTGTAACCACGACTATCCAGGGTGACACAAAGGTTACTCTCAACGCCACGACTGGGACTGGCATGGTCTGTCAGAATACCAGTACTGGTGTACTGTCCGCCTGCGACAGTAGTTATATCGCTCCTACGGCCGGCAACTTCATCCAGAATCAAACTGGCAGTGCCCAAACGATCGCTAACTTCTGGATCAGTGGTACTGGCCGGGCGGACACCGCACTGCTTACCCCAAGGCTAGATACGGCTACTGGTGTAGCGCTTAACATCGGTAATACCAATGCCACATCTATCGTCATTGGTAAGACGAGTGGCCAAACGGTACGGGTTGGCCAGAATGGAGGCACTGTACAGATCGATGGCACCAACTTCGATGTCGCGCCCAGTGGCGTTATGACACTACTCGGCGGCGTAGCTGGTGGTGATATTCTGACCCAAGGTGCACGTGCTTTGACAATTGATACCGGTGGTGCAGCCAGCGTTAACATCGCAGGCACCAATGCCAATGCCGTTAACATCGGTCGAACTTCGGGCGGTGGTGCGGTTACCATCACGGCTAATGCAACTTCTACCTGGAAGACGACAAGTGGTGACCTCAATATTCAGAGTACTGCGAACCTCAACCTTAACACCGCAGGGTCGGGTCCTGTCAATGTCGGTAATACGTCGACACCGACTATTACGCTGCAGACGGCAGCTGCCTCTGGCAATGGTGTGGCCATCCAAAGCTCGTCGGCTACGGCCTTCCGTGTCCAGAACAGCGGCGGCAGTTCTACGCTACTGACGGCTGATGCCAGTTCCAACAGGCGCGTCACCGTCGGTACCACCGGTACGCTATACGGTTCCAGTAGTAGCAATGGCGACCTGGTAGTGGTTGGCAACGGTGAAATCCAGGGCCTGCTGTACATTGGTAATGCCTCAGGTTCCATCTCGACTTCGAGTGCGGGCGGATATCTACGCTTTAGCGGTAATGCCCGAAACGACATCAAGGTCACTCTGGCACCTGAATATGCGGGGGCTACGCTAAACGGTACAGGCATAGGTACTATGACGGCCAGCTTCTGTAGCAACGGCGTGGGTTCACTGCCTACTGTAGGCACCTCTATATGTGCCAGTGGCCAAGCACATAACTACTACGAATGGTACAACAGCACGCAGGTCACGGCTCAGACATATAGCGTCTACACGCGCTGGCAAGTACCATCCAACGCAGATTCTGCCAGTGGTACCATGAGCTTTAGTGGCTATGGTTGGCGCACGGATAGTACGGATACGGTAACGGCGGATATCTACGATGCGAGTGGCAACTCATGCAATAGTAGTACACCAATAGTCTTGGCGAGCGGCACGGCTACCTGGACCACTAGCTCGTCAACGACTCTGAGCGGCTGTAGCTACGGACCAAATAACACATTGACCGTCAAACTAACTATGACAGCAGCCCAAAACCACTACGCCCGCGTCGGCGAACTAACGATCAACTACAAGAGCCTGTTCTAGGAGGAACTATGCAAAAACAAAGAAAAGCCCAAGACGACCGATTACTGAAACGACTTCCTATGCTGGAGCGTCGCCGCCAAGAGCGCTATCGTCGTCGCATCATGGCCGAACTAGTTAGCTAAGAAGTCTACGAGCCAGGACTAAATAACAGTATAGGCTTTGGTGGCGGTAGTAGTGTTGCCCGCGGCATCCGTAACGGTAAGTGTGTAGGTAAGCAGGCCTAGCGGTAATGATGATGGGCTTGCGATGGACCACGTGCATGATGTTTTGGCTGCATTGTAGGCCAGGGTAATACCACCCGTCTTGCTGGACCACGTGTGAGTACCTTGCGTTACCTTCACTTCGTCTACTCCAGACAGGCCATCGCCAGCCGTGCCGCCGATGTTGCCGCCCAGCAAGCGCAGTACCAGTGCTGAATCGGTCAATGACCCCGTAGGTGCGGTTTTGTCGATGGATAGCTGCAGTGTGCCCGTGGCACAATTGCCGGCCGGGTCGCAGCTGGGGTCGCTGGTGTACGTTACGTCTTTGCCTTCTTGGTTTGCTGTAGTATTTGCTGGGTCAGTTGGTGTGCCCGAGCTAGGGTCTGGGTCGACAGCCTGCCAGTCGATGGTCACGTCCGAGTTGTACCAACCGTTTGCATTTGGGCTGCGATCTGGTGTACCAGTTACGACGGGTGGTGTGGTGTCAGGGGTAGCCGTAACGCTTGGTGCCCAGCTGACAATTATAAAACCTTGCCCAAATGATGAGTCAGTTTCCGTTGCCGGGTCACCATTAATAGCTCGAGTTGAGAATTGTCCGCTACCTGTTGCGGCTGTAACATGTACGTAGGCAAAACGCTGACCATCAGGTGAAAAGGCTCCGTATAGGAAGGCTTCTGTTGGGGAGCCATTTAGCAGTTGATGGTCATTAGTACCGTCAATATCAATCTCACCTATAGCAGTAAGTGGAACTTGATTTGTTGCCTCAATTGTAGTGTAGAGAATGTGTTGTTTATCGGGTGACAGGGAGGTTGCAACTACTTGTTTGCCTGATGGCAGGTCAGAATTTGGTATAACGACTGTCCGAGATGATCCATCTACGGAAAACCAGGCAAAATTGTTTGCAGTAGTGTCACTAGTCTGGTTGGTTGCGAGGACTTCTGTGCCTACAGAGTTCCAGCCTATCCCTGCTAGGGCATCGTTATACTGAGCTGTGGTTGTGCCGTCAGACATGCGGACTATATACAGACTGTAATTGCCGCTGTTGTCAGTGTATGTAAGAGCGGCATAGCCTGCGTTTGGTGAAAGTGATATAGCTCCACCGAGCTCGTATATATCTGCGTACGTCTGTACTAGTCTGTCGGATTGGGTTTGACGATTATATAGATGCAACTCCACCGTGCTTGCTGGTGTCTGCAGTAGATATGCAATGTCTACACCACTACTATCAGCAGATGCTATAAAAACATACGATCCTGAGGCAAACGACTCTAACACTTGCTTGTCAAATGTATTGGGGTCGAAGGCGACAAGTTGATTACCTTCGCCAGCTATGATTTGGCCATTGTCGTCGGGGTAGGTTGCTGCTGCTTTGGGTGCGAAGGCGACAAATAGCGGGGCTACCAGTAGCAGGCTCAGGGCTATATAGATTGGTCTGAGCCTCCGGGCAGTCTTACTGGTTGATGCAGGTACTGTTGAGCCGATATGGAATAACATATTCGCGACCCCCCCCTAGTTATACTTCTCATACTAGCCCTGCGAAGCTTATTTTGTAAATAGGCGTTTGGGGCTAATGCCTAATGCTATAATGCTTATCATAATGAGCGGGCTAGCAAACAGGGGTTTTGTGGTTAGCGGGAAGAGGGCGGCAAATATGAGGCTGGCTATTCGTACGTTTTTCGACCGGGCGTTGCGGGCATTTGCCGCAATAACTATTACGTTTAGCAGCATACTGTTAAATGTGTGGGTGCAGCATGTAGCCGCTGCCAGTTGCCCCGGAGTGCCACCGGCCTGCGTGCACATGCTTTTATTTTGGGATGGTGTTGGGGCTGTGCCGAGTGGCTGGACGGACATATCGGCTACGTATAACAATATGTTCCCAAGGGGTGATACAGTTGCGAACTTTGGTACCACTGGGGGGACAACGAACCATATACCGACAGTAGCCAGCGTGACTACCAGTATAAATACGTCCCAGGCATCAAATAGTGGAAGTGCTACTCACGATTTGGCTGGGACGGGTCATACCCATCCGCCGGCCTCAGTAACGGTCACTGACGGTTCTCCTGCGTCGAATAATAACCTTCCGGTGTATCGCACCTTACGGCTCATGGAGTATACTGGCGGCCCTGGCGGCATTCCGAATGTTATTCCGGTAGGGGGTATCGCTATATTTGATGATTCGCCTGGCATACCCACTGATGGTACTTGGACACGACTCTCTGCCCAGGACGGCGAAATGATTCGCATCGGTACTACAGCAGGGAGTACTGGTGGATCGGATACACACAACTATACCCTGACATGGAGTGGGTTAGGCTCATCAAGCACCAGTGATGCAGTTGGCCACGGTTCATTTTTAGGTGGTACAACGGCAAGCTGGGGTGCTGCGCCCGGCCATACTCATGCGGCGCCTGCGCCAACTACGTCTACTACGTTAAGTAGTTTACCTCCCTATGTAACCCCACTTTTGGCGAAAGCCAATGTTAACACCCCCACTATTTCCGTAGGATTCTCCGCCATGTTCGATGGTGACCCAGGCGGTGGTTGGGTGATTCGATCCGATAGTACTGGTGGCGCTGATAATACAATCTTTTATCACCAATTCTTACGACCGAATACCATCTGGAATGGGACGTCACAGGGTCAAGCTAGCGAGTCATTACCTCAGGCATCGGCTGTGACTGGGCCGGCGATTGGTACGGTAGATAATTTGGCCCTTGCCCTTGGTACTGGCGCACCGGCTACCCATACCCATACGCTAACCGCGACATTTAATCAGTCAACCGATCTTGTGCCACCGTACTTTGGTGTGGTGATTGCCGAGAAGGTGAACTTTATACTGAGTGACTATAGATGGTACGAAGACTCTGGTGCTAATGATGTGACTGATCCGTGGTCGGTGCTCGATGTGGCACCAAATACCGCCATTCCCTCGACACCGCCAGCCTACGAACAGCCGGATATCACGAATCAACTGCGACTCAGATTGCTCGTCAAGGTAAATGGTAACAACCTGGCGGCCAATGTTGCGCAGTTCAAGATTCAATATAGGCAAGGGGCAACGGACGGCAGCTGTACCAATGGTACGTGGACTGATGTAGATACGGCAGCGATTGGCACTGGTGCCTGGCGCTACGGTACGTCGGCAGTACCTGGACACCCAAGTGATGGAGACACCCTAACCACCACTAAGCTTTCTGCCGATGTGAAAGAGCAGTTTATCGATTCATCGAGCTCATCCAAAAATCCGAATGTAGTAAGTATTGGGCAGACTATGGAGTACGACTTTTACTTGCAGGACAACGCTGCGCTGGGGGCGACACATTACTATTTCCGTGTACTAGAGAGCAATGGTACGCTACTCAGCGAATACGATGTATGCCCAGGCCTGGCCACGTATCCACAAACTGCCCAAGAGATGCGGCACGGACTGTTCTTCATCGACGGGTTAGAGGGCTCATTCCAGTGGGCCGATTAGAGAAGAGTGGTTTTGCCACGAGGCTCCTTCGGCAATTCAAATTGTGGGCGCCACCGGTTGTTATTGGTGGTGTGCTGATTGTGGTGGCTAACTTCGCACTGGCCGATCCGGCGCCGCCACCGACCGAGCTAGAGCAATACCTGCACTCCGTTGAGCTAACGCCTCATAGTGAAGTTGTGAATGGGTATCAGCAAGTCTATTATTACTACAATGATCAAAAAGTGTTTGTCACCAACGACAGCACGAATCACACAAGCCCCAAGAGCAGCGGGAGATACATGACCTGGATTGGCTCTACCGATGACTTGCCGGGCCAGATATATTTCTACGATGTGCTTACTGATACCACGCTTCGTTTGAGCGGTTTCGGTACTAACTCGTCACCTGATTTGGATGGTAACCGGGTGGTATGGGAGCAGTGGAACAACGGCAGCCGGCAGGTTGCCTACTATAATGGCCTGGATGTTGCGGTAATCAGTAGTGGCTACAATTCGTTTCGCCCGAGGATTAGCGGCAACAAGATTGCCTATGTTCAATACGTGCCAGATGACCCCAGTGGTAAGCTTTGGCATGTCATAGAGTACGATACCGACTCTGGACAGAGCAGTCTGATTCTTACGACGAGCGATGGCGCACAGGCATCGCCACACTTTACGGATGGCGGTCAGCTCAAGACCGATTACGACCTAGACTACCTCAGTGATTGATTTGCTTGGCTAGTCTTTGTAGCGCTTGAACCAAGCCGGCCTGTACTGCTTTACCCGTGTCGTTGTTGAGCGGTTGAGCGATAGTGTTACCGAGCTGCTTGCGGGTGAGTTCGTACTGTGCCACACAGTGGTGCAGTGTAGCCTCGGCAACCAATGATTTTTCGTGTAGCTGGGTAGCTAAAGTATCAAGGCAAGTAACCGAGCGGCCGAGATCGGCCTTAGCACTAGCAGAGAGCTGAAAAGTAGGGGAAGGCGTAAGTGATACCTGATTTACGGGGACGGAAAGAGTCCCTGCGTCCGCAAGGGCAGCGAGCGCTTGGGAGGCGGCTCTGGCCTTAGCTTCTCTCGTGGAGCTAGCGGCCAAGTCCTCCTCGGGGATGTATTGGAACGGTTTACTGAGTGTGTTGAGACGACCTTTGTATTCAGTTATGAGGTTTGTTTCTCGACTCATCGTCTCTTTGAGGTTTTTGACCAACCCTGTATCTACCTGTTCCGGAGGATGGCTTAAGGCAGAGGACAAATCCTGGCGGCTCGTTTCAAGGTTCTGGACAGCGACACCTAGGGAGTAATATGTTGCCTTTCCTTGGCTTGTGGCACCGGTTAGTGCTTGGTACGCAAGATAGTTCTGGTCCAGTTTGGCCTGGAACTGCACCATCGCTTTATTGGGCAGCTGTTGTTCGGCTCGTGCGTGGATGCGAGGGAGCAGTATGATAAAAGTATACAGACCACCCATCACCAGAAGGCTTAGTGCCGACCGCATCCAAAAGTTTCGTAATGATCTCCGCATGAATATCCCTAGTATAACGGAACTGTCGTAAGCTGTCTGTATTCACCTATTCTTCATTTGGAATGTACGCTGACAGGAACTTATAACAGATACAAATGACCGATACCATGGTGTAAACGACAACACTCAAAAAATAGAAAGACTCATTAATATAGAAGAGAGCTAAGAATTTTGTGGCGTATGTCGTGGTGCCGTGGGGGCCTCACGGTTTCTTTGCGTTCTTTGTACGGTGTACTTGATAACCTGCAAGTGGCTGCGGGTGCACGGGTGGTCTAAGCCCACGGTTTTTGGTGGGTTACTAAGGTTTCTAATATTAGGCTGGGCCGCTACGTGATTGTGGCTTGCGACCTGAATCATATTTTGTATCAAGGTGGGTTGAAGTCGTGCGCCAGGGTATCATCTTACGTGAGTCTGTGGTTTTCCCGAGCCAAATGTTGAGCTGGTACTGTTGCCAGACTCGCGTTATGGTACCAGCTGACTGTGTCGACTATCTTTTAGCGGGGCTAAACTTACGTATTTGAACTTTATCGATAGATTACGACAGGGGTAGAAATTATATAGTATTGAATTACTTTTTTATTCAAAAAGTCCTTGCATCAAATACATTACTGAAGCATAATCAATGTCAGGTTCTGCTAATGGCCGGACCTCGTAGGCGGCCTAAAAACCAGCAAAACCCCTAAACCAAACAAAAACAAAAACGAATTAGAAGTGGCGAGAATCGTAAAATCACGATTCTCGCCATTTTTTGTAACTACTGTAATTGCGGACGCATAAGCAGTATCATCTGTTTTGTCGACTATGGCTGCTATAATTTAAGCGGAATGCTACACAGACAAATGAGACAGCACAAGTCCAAGCCAGAATTGTACATAGCTACCTCATGTTTATTGTTGCTATTTGTCATGCTGCCAGTGGTGGTACACGCGGCTGCTATATCTCGCTCGTATCATATCGACGGTGGCCCGACGAAGGGCAGTCTGGTTGCTCTCGATACTTCTAAGTCTGGCACGGGCCACCTGGCTAATATCGCAAATAGTTCTAATTTGCTTGGGGCTGTGGTGGGCCAGAACGACTCATTACTGGCAATCGACCCCAGTGATAACACAGTACAGGTTGCTATTGGGGGCGAGGCACCGGTGCTGGTATCGACTATAAATGGAGATATCAAGGCGGGAGACTTGATTAGTGTTTCGCCGCTTATTGGCTTGGGTATGAAGGCCCAGCCCGGATTGCCGGTTATCGGGCAAGCTCAGATGGCCTTTACGGCCCAATCTGCGGGTGCCGCTACCCGCCAGGTTACCGACAGGAGTGGCAAAACAAAGAGTGTGCAGGTGGGCTTTGTCGGTGTAGAAATTCGCGTCAACAACTCGACAGATGGTACTGCTTCACTTAATGCTCTCCAGAGAGTCGCGCAAAGCCTCACGGGCCGAGTTATTTCGACGGCCCGAATCCTCCTGAGTCTGGTAATTGCTGTTATTACGCTGGTTACGCTGACGATACTCATTTATGGTGCCATATTTGGCAGTATTATCTCGATCGGACGTAATCCGCTCGCCAAGTCCGATATCATACGATCACTCCGCTCCGTGCTGCTGTTGGCGTTACTGTTGAGTGCTGTTGCGGGTATTGCCCTCGTGTTGTTGTTGAGCTAATGCAGTGTTCATTTTGTTCTCCTCGACAGTGCATTTTCGGTAAACGCTTGACCCCTTAACTTTAAGGGGGGTACAATAGTAGAGCGTGTATTTATAATAAAAAGCGCGAAACAAAAACAAAAGAATGGACAAGCCCATATGGGGCCAGAAGACTACGACGATTCTAGTCTGGAACAACAGGTCGTTGAAGCGCCCGACTCGGCGCTGTATAGCGTGCCGTTATCTTCGCCCGAGGAAGACAGACGCTATGCCGAAGCGGTAGGTGCCAAGTCGCGGTGGCGCGAGCACTCACCATTTCGTTTCAACAAGCAGGCCTTCTTACTGACAGCCGGCGCTTTGGTCGGTGTATTGCTGGTGGTGGCTGTGGGCACCTGGCTATTGGGGCGGCACAGCACCGACCCTAGCAAATCACAGGCCAGAAATTACGATAGTCAGGCGGTAGCCACGGAAACAGCAAAGGGCTACGACCAGTTACTCAACGGAGCTGCGAGTCTGCAGGTTAATGGTCAGCTGCAGGTGAGTGATGGAGTCACCTTGCAGCCTAGCGGTGCACCGACTAGCCCCAAAAAAGGCCAACTGTATTACGATGCGATAACCAACCAACCTTATTATTACAATGGTACCAAATTTATTAGTTTTGCTCCGACGAGTCTACCGGCTTACGTGAACTCTCTGGGGGGCACCACTGGTGACATCACTGTTGGTAGTGGTCTACAGATGACCAGTAATGGCCAGCTATCGCTGTCTAGTGCAGTTTTGCAATCCATGGTTACGACCAATAGTGGCACCGTTAAATGGACTGATCTTACTGATTACCCAGCAGCTTGTGCGACTGGGCAGGCAATCACCCGATTGGATGACAGTCCAACATGTAGCCCATTCCTGACGAGTGGGGTCGCCGATTCTAGCTACCTCAAACTCCAGGGTATTACTCCGGGCACCGCGCAGAGCGGCAATTTTAATATATCGGGCACTGGCATAGCTGGATCATTGCAGGCGGGCAATATTAATGCCACAACCGCCTACCAGTACAACGGTACCGCCGGACTAACGTTGAGTTGTACTGCCGGTGACGTTTTACAAAACCAGGTTGTAGCTGGCGGTATTGTGACCGGTGGCAGTTGTATTGATATGAGTGGTGGTGCGGCTGGCGCAGCCGGTGGCGACCTGAGTGGTACATACCCCAATCCGACCGTTTCGAAGATCCAGGGCACAGTCTTGAACATTACCGGTCCGACGTCGGGTCAGATACTTATCTGGAATGGCAGTGGCTGGACCAACGCTACGATTACTGGGGATGTTGGTATTTCGAGCACTGGCGTGACAACCATAGCCGATAACACCATCACCAGCGCTAAAATAGCCGATGGCACAATTGCGGGCACCGACATCGCAAACGCCGCGATTACTGGTGTTAATGTTGCCAATGACACTATTGCATTGGGCGTCAAGACTACTGGTAATTATCAAGCCTTCACCACTGCTGGCGATGGTATTACTGTTTCTGGCGCTGCCGGGGAGGGCACGAGCCCAACTATTGCCGTGGACTCTACGGTCTGTCGAGCTGCGCCCATCAGTAACTGTGGCTACAGTGGTGCCGGCAGCGGATCAGGCGTAGCCAGTGTTAATAGTTTGTCGGGCGATCTGACCCTCCAGGGTACTGCGGGCAAGATATCAATCTCGGATAATGGTACTAACGGCATCACTTTGGACCTTGACCCCAGTGTTTCGTTGCTGGGCCAAAGCATCGAATCCGGTGAGATTACCGACGGTACTATTCAGAATGTCGACCTAGCCGCGGGTAGCTTTACGAATATTACGGGACTAGGGACTATTGTTGTCGGTACCTGGAATGCTGGCTCGATCAGTGATGCCTATGTTGATAACAATCTGACCATCGATGGGACAGGTAGCGTAAACTGGCAGGCGCTCAATAATTATCCGGCAGCTTGTAGCGCCGACGAGGCCATTACGGCACTTGGTGATACGGTTACCTGCAACTCTTTCCTGACTGGCAGCGTCGCCAATGGTGCGTACATTCAGTTGCAGAGTCTAACACCCGGCTCGGCCCAGACTGGCAACCTCAACATATCCGGCACCGCTATTGCTGGTGCGTTTGTTGGCGATGGTAGTGGGCTGACTAATATTAATGCCGCTAACATCGCCACTGGCACACTCGATAACGCTCGCCTTAACAACGTTGTATCATTGCTGGGACAAAGCATAGCCCTCGGTACTGAGACTACCGGTAACTACCAGACCTTCACGACCGCCGGCAGCGGCATCAGCGTGACGGGTGTGGCGGGCAATGGCACGACGCCAACCATCGCCGTGGACGGTACGGTGTGCCGAACCACTGGCAATTGTGCCGGTGCAGGCAATGGCGGCGGTGCAACGAACGGTGGTAGCCAAAATTATCTAGCGAAGACTGACGCCGCCGGCAATCTAGTAAACTCACAGCTATACGACGATGGCACTGGTGTCGGTATTGGCACTGTCACCCCCAGTTATAAGTTAGATGTTCAGGGTGGTGCGGGTGTCGTTGCACAGTTCAGTGGCCGGGTTATTGGTGCCGATGCCGTGGGCGGCAGTGAATTTACGACATTGGGTCAGGTTAATTCCCTTATTAGTGCCAGCGGGGCTGGCGGCGGCGTGACCAGTTTGAACGGACTCGTGGGAGGCCTCACCGTCCAGGGTACGGCCGGTAAAGTATCAGTCACACCTAGTGGCAGTAACATTACTCTAGATCTCAACAGCAACGTTTCGTTGCTGGGCCAAAGCATCGAATCCAGTGAAATTACCGACGGTACCATCCAGAATGTCGACCTCCAGGCTGGTACCTTTGGCAACATCACTGGTGTCGGTGCGCTGGTGGCCGGTAGCATCAACTGGAGCGGTGCCATTACGACCAGCGGTAATATATCTACAAGTGGTGCTGGTACCATTACTAGCGCCAATGCCATACAGGGTACTCAGCTTATATCAACCGTTGCTACCGGCACAGCTCCGTTAGCTGTGGCCTCGACTACGGTCGTCGCCAACCTGAACGCCGATCTGTTAGATGGCCAGCACGGCAGTTATTATCAGAATGCTAGCAATATTAATACCGGTACGCTCGCTGATGCCCAGCTCTCCACTAACGTTGCTCTCTACAATCGGGCTACCAGCAACTTTACTGGCACTTTGCAGCACAACGGCAATGCCGTCTGTGATACTAGTGGCAACTGTGCCGGTGCCGGCAATGGCGGCGGTACAACGAACAGCGGTACCCAAAATTATCTTACCAAGACCGATGCTGGCGGGAACTTGGTTGGTTCACAACTATACGATGATGGCACGAGTGTCGGTATTGGCACTGCCACCCCCGGCTACAAGCTAGACGTCCAGGGTGGCACTGGTGTCGTTGCACAGTTCAGTGGCCGGGTTATTGGTGCCGATGCAGTGAACGGTAACGAACTTGTAACCAAGAATCAGCTCGACGCGGCAGCTGCTGGCGCGGCAGGCAGCGGTGTTACTAGTCTTAATACGTTGGTTGGTGCTCTCACTGTCCAAGGTACTGCCGGTAAAGTGACGGTTACGCCTAGCGGTGGCAATACGCTTACGCTGGATCTCGGCCCCAACGTTTCGTTGCTGGGCCAAAGCATCGAATCCAGTGAAATTACCGACGGTACCATCCAGAATGTCGACCTCCAGGCTGGTACCTTTGGCAACATCACTGGTGTCGGTGCGCTGGTGGCCGGTAGCATCAACTGGAGCGGTAATATTGCTACGACGGGCGCCATCAACGGCACCAGCATATACCAAAACGGCAACCAGGTGTGTGACACCAGTGGCACCGTTTGTGGCTACAGTGGTGCTGGTACCGGTGCTGGTGTTGCCAGCCTCAATAGTCTGTCGGGCGATCTAACCATCCAGGGCAATAGCCAGATAGCTGTCAATGCCACTAGTCCGAATATCAGTCTCAGTATCCAAGCTGACTCCATCGGTGATGCCCAACTTGCGTTCAATACAGGACAGAACTTGACTACAGCTAGTAGTCCAACATTTGCTGGCCTGACGGTCAATGGCAACATCAGTGCGACGGGTACCATCAACGCCGGTGGTTATATCATGCAGGGCGGCACAACTGTGCTGAATACGCTGACAGGCTCACTAAACACCTTTGTTGGCAAAAGCTCCGGAAATACCACAGCCACGGGTACCGCTAACACTGGTATCGGCTTTCAGTCACTGCCGTCTATTACCACCGGATCCAACAACGTTGCACTGGGTTATTACACCCTCCTCAATAACACCACCGGGTCGTATAACATTGCTTCTGGTACCCAGGCTCTTCAGAACAACACAGGAGACTACAATATTGCTTCTGGTACCCTGGCTCTTCAGAAAAACAGTGGATCCAACAACATTGCATTTGGTACCAGCACTCTTGGGGCTAACACCACAGGTAATAATAATATTGGCATCGGTAGTGATGCCCAAGCGACATTATCTTTTAACACCACAGGTAATAATAATATTGGCATCGGTAGTGGAGCACTATACGCCAACACCACTGGATCCAATAATGTTGCTATAGGTAGCTATGCTGGCCGCCGCGATCAAAATAATCACTTCTCCACTCTTGGTACCCTCCAAGGGGCCACGGCTATTGGGGCTTATGCTCAAGTCCAAGCTAACAATACCATCGTCCTGGGTAGTGTAGATAGAGCTACACAGGTAGTCATCGGTGCAACCGAGGGCATTGGCTCCAATAGCTTTGGTGTTTCGCCGGTACACCTTAACAGCAGCAGTATCACTGCCAGCCAAACCAGCGGCAGCGGTACCATCACCGCCAGTGCTGCGATATTTAGTGCCAGCAACGTCGGCGAGACCTTGATCTGGGCTGACGGCACCAGTGAAACTATTACTGGTTACACGGACAGTACGCATGTGACTGGCTCTAGCACCGGTATTACTGAAGCTGCCAGCTATTTCCGTACGCACTATGTTGGCTTCCAGGTTACCAATAAAGGTACTGCCTATGTCCGTGCCACTGATGGCGCCGCCCTGCAGGTGCAGAATGCCAGCGGCGTAGCACTGCTGACGGCAGATACTAGCAGCAATACGGTAACTGTTGCTGGTCGTATCAACGGCACCAGCATATATCAAAACGGCAACCAGGTGTGTGATAACAGTGGCAACTGTGGTTACAGTGGTATTGGTACCGGTGCTGGTGTTGCCAGCCTCAACTCGTTATCGGGCGATCTAACTATACAGGGCAATGCTCAGGTAGCCGTCGATGCTACTACCAGCCCTAACATCAAACTCAGTATCCAAGCTGACTCTATTGGTGATGCCCAGCTGCAGTACAATACTGGCCAAGACCTGACTACCACCAGCACTCCCACGCTCGGCGGTATCTACGTGACTGGCAGTGTTGGTATCGGTACCGCTACGCCAAGCGGCAAGCTGGACGTAGCCGGTGTGCTCAATGCCATAACCATCAATCAAAATGGTCACCAGGTGTGTGATAACAGTGGCAACTGTGCTGGCAGTGGTAATGGCGGCGGTGCCACTAACTCCGGGCAAGAGAATTTCTTGACCAAGACCGATGCCAACGGCAACTTGGTTAGCTCGCAAATATTTGATGACGGCACCAAGATCAGCATTGGTTCAACTTCGCCTGGCTATAACTTACAGGTGAATGGTACTGTGCAGGCGACTACGTTCGTGCAGGGCACTTATGCGGTCTGTGATACCAGTGGCAACTGTGGCTATAACGGTGCTGGTAGTGGTGCTGGTGTCGCCAGCCTCAATACGCTTTCGGGCGACGTCAGCATAACCGGCAATAGCCAGATTATCGTTACTAATGTGAACTCTAGCACCATCGGGCTTTCTATCCAGAACGATACCATCGGTGACGCCCAGCTGCAGTACAACACTGGTCAAAACCTGACCGTTAGCAGCACGCCGACATTTGCGGGCGTCATAATTACCGGCTCCACCACCGCCAACCGCCCATCCTCCCCTACCGAAGGCCAGCTGTACT
>CAYRQK010000006.1:0-7153 GCA_964426605.1 uncultured Candidatus Saccharibacteria bacterium
GACGCGTGCAGGAATTTACGCTTAAGTATACTGCGGTAGAGGGGTGAAGCAGCTGTCCGCCATTCGCTGATTTCAAGTGATTAGCAGGAGTCAGTCTTGGAACTAAACGGTTTTCGGGCGGATCCTTCATGGGTAACGTTACTAGTTGCAGCTCTTCGGGAGTTGCCGAAAGTGAGCGAGGGGCTTGCTTTGTCGCCGTGCAAAGCTATGTGTCGTACAATGAAATGCGCAAAGGGAGATGAATATACCATCTGTGGTATATCCTATAGATGGTTATCCACAGTCTGTTGTGTACGAATTACAATATTAATGTACTAGCCATATCGTACTAACTTGTTTATACTCTTCTGTGGAGATGAGGTTTTGGCTGGTGTGTTACAATACGTTCGGGTCGATACGACTCAAAGTATTCGAGAACATACCGAGCAGTGAAGCGGCTTCACCAACCGCCGAGCTCTGTGGGCAGCCATACGCACATAAACAGTGATGGCATGAGTGCTTTGACGACTTGGTGTCGATCAAAGAAGTCCGGTGGAACCGCCGAGATGTGAGATATCTTGGTCCGAGACACTTATCAAAGTTGTATGTATCTACGAGGACACATAACTTTGGTAGGTGTCTTTTTGTATATATGTAAGAGGAGGATATGGTGATGTCAGATCAGCACAACGAACAGCTAGTTCCAATGCGTCACAGTCTAGCGCATATCATGGCTAGTGCTATCCAGCACCTCTGGCCGGAGGTAAAGCTAGGCGTTGGCCCTGTCGTCGACAACGGTTTTTATTATGATGTCGACTTGGGTGATGAGCAGCTCTCGACCGAAGATTTTAAGCGTATTGAGACTGAGATGCATCAGATCATCAAAGCTAGTGAGCCGTTCGAGCGCCTAGAGATGCCAGTTGCCGAGGCAGTGGAGTGGGCTCAAAAGTACAATCAGCCGTACAAGGAAGAGTTACTCAATGATTTGCAACGTGCGGGTACCACAGTAGCCAAGGATCTCGATAGTGCAGAACTGGGGTTGGCTGCCGGGGGTAGCAGCAAGGTAGAGACGGTGAGCTTTTATCGTAATGGCGACTTTACGGATCTCTGCCGCGGTCCGCATGTCGAGGCAACCAACAGGGTTGGAGCTTTTAAGTTGATGCGGGTTGCTGGTGCCTACTGGCGTGGCAAAGAGGGTAACCCACAGATGCAGCGGATTTATGGTGTAGCCTTTGCGACTCCAAAAGAGTTGCGGCAGTACCTGGATATGCTTGAAGAAGCCAAGAAACGCGATCATCGCAAGCTTGGCCAAGAGCTGGATTTGTTTCTATTTAGCGATCTCGTTGGCTCGGGATTACCATTGTTTACGCCGCGTGGCACGGTGATTCGCGAACAGCTGGCCGCATATAGTAACGAACTGCGTGAGCAGTTTGATTTCCAAAAGGTCTGGACGCCACATGTAACCAAAAAAGACCTTTACGAGAAGAGCGGGCATTGGGCGAAGTTTGGCGATGAGCTGTTCTTGGTCAAGAGTCAGGAGACGAGCGATGAACTCGTGATGAAGCCGATGAACTGCCCGCACCACACGCGTATCTATGCCTCTCAGCCGCGTAGCTATCGCGATCTGCCGCTGCGTTACCTCGAGACAACCACTGACTACCGCGATGAGAAGACTGGTGAGCTAGGTGGTCTGAACCGGGTACGAGCGCTGACACAAGACGATAGTCATGTCTTTTGCCGCCCGGACCAATTAGAAGACGAGATCAACAAGTTACTGAGTTGTGCTGAGCAGCTGTACTTAGCTGTCGATATGAAGCTGCGGGTTCGTTTGAGCTACCGAGACGACAGTGATGCCTATCTAGGTTCGTCGGAGCTGTGGGAGAGTGCCCAGGCTCAGTTAAAGGCTGCTGTGATCGCGAACAAGCTGGAGTACTTTGAGCAGGCTGGCGAAGCGGCCTTTTATGGACCGAAAATAGACTTTATGGTGTCAGATGCCTTGGGGCGAGAGCACCAGCTCTCTACCGTACAGCTGGATTTTGTGCAGCCAGAACGCTTTGGGCTGGAATATGCCGCCGAAGATGGCACTATGGGACATCCCGTGATGATCCACTCGGCATTACTTGGCAGCATCGAGCGGTTTATGAGCGTCTATATAGAACACACGGCAGGGAAGTTTCCAGTGTGGGTGGCGCCAGAGCAGATTCGCTTAATCTCGGTAAACCAAGAGTCAGAAACAGTCAATTTCGTGGATACGGTGTTGCGGCAAGCCAAGGAACTGGGTTTACGTGCGGTGGTCGACAATAGCAATGAATCGGTCGGCAAGAAGATTCGGGCGGCCGAACTGATGAAGGTGCCGTATACGGTAGTGCTGGGCGAAAAAGAAATTGGTGGCGGGGAACTGGTGCCCCGCATTCGCAAAGACATGGTAGTTTCTGATGAAGCTAAGAGCTATACCGTACACGAGTTCCTAAAGACAGTCGCTAACGAAGCAAAGAGTCGGGTTAATAAGACGTCGCTGTAGTTGCATTGTATGGACGAGATAGTCGAGCCGAATTTTCGTAGCAGGGTGGAAGCGATTGTGGCGCGGATCCCGCGGGGGCGGGTAATGACCTATGGGCAGTTGGCGGCACTGTGCGGTAATGCGCGGGCGGCGCGGATTGTTGGTGGCATTGCTCACTTTGGTGACCCCGATTTGCCGTGGCAGCGAGTGGTGAACAAGCAAGGTGGGCTCGCGGCGGGCTATCCAGGTGGTCGCCAGGGACACAAGGATCATCTCGAGGCCGAAGGAGTCTTGGTGTCTAACGAATATGTGGTGGACGTACGAACTTTGCTGTGGTGGCCAGAAGGTGAAGAGCCGAAACAGCAGGAGCTATTGTAGTGTCGCCGCTCCTGGTTGTTGTTGGCGAGACGGCCAGCGGTAAGTCTGCCTTGGCACTTGAGCTAGCCAAACGGTTAGATGGGGAATTAATATGTGCCGATTCGTGGACTGTGTACCGGGGATTTGATGTTGGGACCGCCAAGCCGAATCTGAGTGAGCGAGCCAAGGTGCCCCATCATTTACTGGATGTTGCTGATCCGCTTGGGGGTTTTAGTGCGGTGGAATTCCAGAAACGTGCTAAACAGGCGATAGCAGATATTGCTGGTCGGGGTAAATTGCCAATCATGGTTGGCGGCACAGGGCTTTACGTAGACAGCGTTATATTCGACTATGGCTTTTTGCCGGCACCAGATCCAGCGTTGCGTACTCGGCTCAATAATATGTCACTAGGAGATTTACTCCTGCGGGTTAGGGACTTGGATCTTGATGCCTCGACGATCGATATACATAATAAGCGGCGTGTGATTCGACTCATCGAAAACAATGGCCAGCTGCCAAGCAGGCAAGAGCTTCGTGAGAATACATTGATTGTCGGATTGTCGGTGCCACACGATGAGTTGAAATCTCGTATTGAGGCACGGGTAGATTCCATGCTGACAGCCGGGCTGGAACATGAAGTCCGCACGCTATCGTCGAAATATGGCTGGGATACAGAACCTATGAAGGGCATCGGCTATGCTTCCTGGAAGGCGTATTTTGAGGGGTGTCAGGACCTTTCTGCAACCCGCCAGGGCATCATTAAGTTGACCATGGACCTAGCCAAGCGGCAGCGTACCTGGTTCAAGCGAAATAATAGTATTCACTGGCTTGATTACCGAAGTAAAGTATCGACTATCGTAGACTTGTACACAACATATCTGAATAAATAACGTTTATTAGTTCGAAGCCGTTTGCTACAATGACTGCATGGTTGAACAACTGTTTGGATCAAAGACGAGGGTAAAGCTGCTGCAGATGTTTTATACGAACCCCAACAGATCTTTTTATGTACGTGAGATTACTCGAAAAATCGAAGAGCAAATAAACTCAGTGCGCCGCGAGCTGGCTAACCTGTTGAGCATTGGCATTATTAGCTCGGATACGACGAACAATCGTTTGTACTATGAGGTAAACCAGAAGTACGAATATTACGATGCATTTCAAACCATCTTTGGCGGTGCTGCTGCAAAGCCCAAGAAGGGTAAGGCTGTAAGTGCCACCAAGGATGCAGGCCCAGCTGATGATCTGAAGTCACTTGGCAAAGTTGACCTGGCACTGCTAACGGGCCAGTTTACTCGTGACGAAGGGTCCGGTATCGATCTGCTCGTAGTTGGCGACATAAACCAGCACGCAATCGAGAAGTATGTTGCTGAGCTGGAAGCACGCGAGGGTAAGGAGATTCGTTACGCAGTCATGAGCACCGAAAACTTCTTGTATCGCCGCCAGATTAATGACCGGTTTATTATCAAAATTATCGAGGCTAAGAAGCAAATACTAACCAACAGCGAAAATCTACTAGAGGAGGAATAAATGGACGTTCAGTTCTATGGTGCGAATTGTTTAGTGTTTAGTGTGAAAGATTTGCGAGTTGTTGTTGACGATAACCTTGAATCGCTCGGCCTCAAGTCGGTTGGTCGTCCGAACGATGTCTTGTTGTATACGACGAAGCAGCGAGAGGCTGTATCAGAAAGTGCCCGGATGCTCATTGATATGCCCGGTGAGTATGAGATTGGAAATCTCTCCATTGTAGGTATCCCCGCCAGGGCGCATATGGATACAGCCGAGGACCTCTCCAGTACCACGATGTATAAGCTGACGTTTGGGGACACGAATTATCTTGTGACGGGTCATATTTTCCCGGATTTGACAGACGATGAACTTGAAATGATTGGTCTCATAGATGTTATGTTTGTTCCTGTTGGCGGTGGCGGTTATACGTTAGATCCGGTCGGGGCGCTGAAGCTTGTAAAAGCTATAGAACCGAAGTTGGTTATACCGACTCATTACGACGATAAGGCATTGGAGTTTGAGGTGCCGCAACTGAGCCTGGACGATGCGCTGAAGGAGCTTGCTATGGAACCAAAGGAGCGAGCTACTAAACTCAAGCTGAAGCCTGGTGAATTGCCGGACGTCACGCAGTTGTTTGTACTTGAGAAAGCATAGTAATTTAATTGGTGGACATATAAAAACCCCTCGGTCTACTGAGGGGTTTTTATAATACCGGGTGCCTGCTTACGCGCCGATGAGGCCCTTTTTCTTAAGGGTACGAAGTGCCTGAGTGCTAATCTTGAGTTTGACCTTCTCGCCGTCAACAATAAGGGTCTTGGTCTGCAAGTTAGGCTTCCAAACCTTTTTGGTGTGGCGTTGAGAGAAGCTAACGTTATTGCCGTATTGCTTGCCTTTGCCGGTGATGTCACACTTTTGCATGGATATGTATACCTATCAAATTAGTAAATAGTTCAGTTTCTAATTCTACTGTAACACCTTAAAAATGTCAACAGATGCTATAATTGGTACAACACGTATGCAATTTGATTTTGACGCCTTCACACTCATAGTGACACTCATAAGCCTAGTTATCGGGCTGAGTCTACACGAAATGATGCACGCGTATATCGGGCTGAAGCTGGGCGATACGACTGCGCATGATATGGGCCGCGTAAGTCTGAACCCACTGCGTCATATTGACCCAATGACGACGATAGCCTTGCCGATAATAACGCTCATACTTTTCCATGTACCAATTTTAGCTGCCAAGCCCGTGCAGTTTAACCCCGACCGCGTAAAGTTTGATGATTTTGGTGCGGCTATGATTGCGGCTGCTGGGCCATTCACCAATTTAGCCCTGGCGGTTATTGGCGGGATAGTGGCCCACGCTGCGGTTGGTAGCGTGAGTGTCTTTAATGCGCTTACTATCTTCGTAAGTATGAATGTTGGGCTATTTGTCTTTAACATGATCCCTATACCGCCATTGGACGGTTCGCGAGTGCTTTATGCGTTTGCGCCCGATGTAGTACGAGGTATTATGGAGCAGCTAGAGCAATTTGGAATCTTTATTGTCTTTGCACTAGTACTGTTTGTCCCGGCCTTTACACAGATATTTATTAACCTCATCAGCTCTATATCTTTATTCCTGCTATAGGTATAATGAACCAACGGTCCGGGGCACTCTAGGTCGGCATAATGATAATCTGAATACTTATCATTAGGGAGCTCAATACGATGTCAGACCGTGGTCTGACAGTGCGAGCACCCACCTGGATCTATTTCCAGGTTGTCATTGTCGGTCGAGTTAACCGGACCCAATATAAAAAGCCTGACATAATGCATGTCAGGCTTTTTATATGGTCGGCTAGGAGCGATTAATCTTGAACAGCTAGACGCACTTCTGTTATCGCTCAAATCCTCTTGGGATTATAGCAACCAAAAGAGCTTTTTGGACGAGATTAAGACCGCTCCTGCAAAAGCCAGAGAAGCCGAATTAATGCTCACTTACGAACTTTAACAGGGGTAATTGAGTGCTTGCTCTTAGATTAAGATTATAGGACTTGAACGAAAAACTAGGTGAAGTTAATTGGCGTTCCTAGCAGAGTAGCTACACCTTCCATTGTTTGCTTAGTGCTAGGGTCATAACCGTCCATATAGAACCCATAGCCCTGACTTCCCGCCTCAACACCCGCAATAATAATCGCTGTTCCGTCAGGGTGTGGCTGGGACATAAAAGCTCGTAAAGCCAAAGAACCTGCTACATAAGGTGCTCTGTTACGAAATGTCCCGTACGTCTCGTATGCAAGCGGGTTAAACGAAAGAATGTGAAACTTAGGCTTACCGTGTACGTCAAGACGCAAAGGCTCACCTGCTTCATAGCGAGATTGTAAACGCTGATTTAATACGCCTAGCACTTCCTGTGTATCTCTGTAACTTCCCATATAAATCCTTATTTGAGCTTAATATAGGATAAACAGACTGCTCTTGCAAGCACTAGCAAAATAAGTAATTGCTAAAATAAGAATAGGATACTAAACAAAAATGCACTCTAATTCACTCGCAAACTTACAAAAGTGGCCGAAAGGCACTTCGGGTAATCCTGCTGGGCGTAAGCTCGGTAGCAAGAATATATCTACTATTGTTCGTGAGCTTCTTGAACATAGTAAACAATGCAGGAAAACTCCTTAGAGCCGCAGATGTCGGCTTAAAAGACCGAATTGCCCGATTAATATACTTGAACGTGCGTGTAGACAGCGAAAATGTAGTGGATTACCAGATGAGAGAGCCATTCAATACATACTTTAAGGCTCATAAAATCTTGAATGGTCG
>CAYRQK010000007.1:0-3653 GCA_964426605.1 uncultured Candidatus Saccharibacteria bacterium
TAACAAGGTATCCGTACGGGAACGTGCGGATGGATTACCTCCTTTCTAGGGAGAACACTAGCATCATACGGAGCAATCCTATGAGAGCTAGGTCGATGTTGGTAAGTTGTAAATCAGTACTGACAACTTACACTGCCCTCTTCCGAGAGGGCCAATACCATCAGTAACTGTACCTTTTGTGGACATGACGTTGTATTTGCACTATTCAGTTTTTAACTGCAGCTAAAAGAGCCTAATTGCGAGATGGGCTCTTTTTTGTTTTGATTGTCACCCGCCTGCTCATCTACGGGGACGCTCGCAGGGTTTCTGGTATCTCTTGACAAACACGTGTCTGAGCGTAGAATTACGGGTAGTTGTAAGGACACAAAAAGAGAAAATAGATGAGAGATTTTACTACGACTAGTTTGAGACTCGAGCGCGGGCGCCATGTATGGTACGGTCTACGAGTTTGAGCCAGTTGTCATCCAGCCTCGTCCGGTAGCGATTAGGTCGGCTACCTGGAGAAGACGACTACGCAGAACAGCGACATTTGTTAATAATGCACTGATAGCTGTCTTTGCGCTCATCGGCGTACTTTTTACTGGCGTGTTTATTGCTATGCATTTTGGCTTGCTCAATGTGCGAGGTAGTGCGATGAGCCGCGATCAGTTTTATGAGAGCCTGCCTAAAAGCACAGTGGCGGCTGCTTCGGTACCACATGTAGCGACGGCTACTGGTTGCCTCGGGCGAGATTCGAGTGGCGCTGCGGTACCCGTTTGTGCCTGGAACCGGAGCCCGCAGTGGAACACGGTGCGGGCCGGTATTGAGAAAGACCAAGCTGTTATTGCCCAGGTGTCGCAGCAGACTGGCGTATCTTCGCGCATGATCGTGGCCGCTGTTGCTCCAGAGCAGTTGCGCCTATTTGCGAGCGAGCGCGAGATGTATAAGAAGTACTTTGAGCCACTCAAAGTTCTGGGCTCCATGAGCGATTTCTCACTTGGCATAGCTGGCTTCAAGCAGGAGACCGCCTCGCGAGTCGAGCAGTATACTATTGATACTAATTCACCCTTTTACAGTGGTCCTGGTATGGCAAGTCTTGTCGCGTATCCGGCAGGGGCCAGAACCAGCGGTGCTCTGTATAGGCGTTTGACCGATTCTAAAAACCACTACTATAGCTACCTCTACGCAGCACTCTTTGTGAAGGAGATCCAGGCCCAGTGGTTGCGTCAGGGTTATGATATTAGTGGTCGCCCCGATGTATTGTCGACACTATTTAATATCGGTTTTGACAAGTCGCACCCCAATGGCACACCGCAGATTGGTGGCACTCCAGTGACGCTCAATGGCACGACATATAGCTTTGGTGAGCTTGGCACGGATTTCTATTTATCGGATGAGATGACAGCGATTTTTCCGAGATCGTGAAGCGGGATCTTGTTTTATATCTACTTTTTCGATAAAATACATCGGTCAGCCGAATGTGATTTTGCATAATCCAGTGAACGATTGTGATTGGGTGCGAAATCGGGAATGAGGATTGGGCCGCGGATCGAAGACGTGATGTACGGAATAACGAGGGGACATAGCTCAGTTGGCTAGAGCACCTGCTTTGCAAGCAGGGGGTCCAGGGTTCGAGTCCCTGTGTCTCCACCAAGGTTTGTAATCTGGCAAAGTTAGATTACAAACCTTGGTCTGAAATACGACCTCGAACCCGTCAAAGTGAGCGAATGCGAACGAAGGGTTCGGCAGAGCGAGGACGCGCGCAGGAGTTCACTCCGAGCACGCCGCAGCGGCGGAGGCCAAAGGCCGATCCCTGTGTCTCCACAGTACAATCCGGGCGATTAGCTCAGCTGGTTAGAGCGCGTCACTGATAATGACGAGGTCGGAGGTTCGAGTCCCTCATCGCCCACCATACAAAGAGTCCACCTATGGTGGGCTTTTTGTATGGTTGCCGTGTAGGGCCACTGAACCGGCATTGCGAAGCAATAGAGGTGCGGCAGAGCGAACCCGCGCACAGGTGCTTGCACCGAGCACGGGTGAGTGACGGAGGCCGATAGGCCGATCCCTCATCGCCAAAAATGGTATAATTAGCCCATGAATAAAGGAAAGTGCGAAGGTGTAATCAGGGACTGGCAAGAAGGCGATCCGGACGCGTTAGATCCCAGGGAGTTTGATGAAGGACCGTATGCGATGCACGCCATGTCCGGTCCGCCGCTGCCGCAGCCAGACTGGGTGGTGAAGTCCTGGGAAAAGGCCGCCAGAGAAAGACTAGCCAGGGAAGCTGCTGCAGGCAACATTTCGACAGCTGTAAAACTGTAGCAAAAAAAGCATCACCACAGGGTTGACCGCCCCTGTATTTTAGCGTATGATTGACAGGTTGCTTGAGTTTAGACATGAGGCCTACAATGGTCAAAGACTAAACCGCCAAGCTTTTAGCTTAAACTCAAGCTTTCTAGATTATTTCGGGTAACCGGCTAATTTTCTTGAGTTCGTAAATTAACAATTTGAATCAAATTTTTGAGATAAAGCAATAAAAGACAAACGGCTATTGGATTAATGAATGAATCTTTAGGATTCTGATAGATACCAATAACTAGTCAATTGCATTGATCGTGTAGCGCTTGCGCTGCACATTCACTCATAAAAAGTTACATAAGCGCACATAACGGATGCCTTGACATACAATACCGATGAAGGACGTAAGGAGTTGCGATAAGCTTCGGGGAGCTGCTAATTAAGCTTTGATCCGAAGATTTCCGAATGGGGAAACCCAACGAGAGTTATGTCTCGTTACACCTGCCTGAATATATAGGGCGGAGCTGTGGTAAGCGGGGGAACTGAAACATCTTAGTACCCCGAGGAAAAGAAAGTAAACAACGATGCCGGAAGTAGTGGCGAGCGAAACCGGTACAGCCCAAACTTTAATGACTTTTGCCTGAAAATTTATGGAAGTATCATTATTTACTTAATTGATACGGAAACTAGAAGATTAGGGTAAATAAGTTGGTAGACGAATGCCATTAAGGGGTTGTGACATGCAAATTACCTTTTGCGGAGTCTGGACTTGTCCAGATGCTGCAAAAGGAACCGAGATCTACCGATGTCTCGGGTAAGGTAAGAAATTTCCAGTGCGAGCAGAACAGGTTGGAAAGCCTGGCCAGAGACGGTGATAGCCCGGTACGCCAAGTGTTGGAAACCTTATATTTGCAAAGAGTATGTCATGAGTTCACTTCGGTGAGTTCATGACATATTCGTTTGTCGAGTAGGTCGGGACACGAGAAACCCTGATTGAATCTGGGGGGGCCACCCTCCAAGGCTAAATATATTGTATGATCGATAGAGAACAAGTACCGTGAGGGAAAGGTTAAAAGAACCCCGGAAGGGGAGTGAAATAGAACCTGAAATTATGTGCGTACAAGGAGTCGGAGCACCTTTATGGTGTGACGGCGTGCTTTTTGTAGAACGATCCAACGAGTTACTGGTACATGCGAGTCTAAGTCATTTGACGGAGACATAGTGAAAGCGAGCCTGAATAGGGCGTTAAGTATGTGCTAGTAGACCCGAAACCAGGTGACCTAACCATGGGCAGGCTGAAGCGTCGGTAAAACGACGTGGAGGGCCGAACCGTAGCATATTGCAACATGCCCGGATGACCTGTGGTTAGCGGTGAAATG